>JBEKWS010000013.1:0-137345 GCA_049512815.1 Bacteroidales bacterium
GTGCGGGGTACTTGGTAAAAGATAAAAGACAAAAGACAAAAGTAAAAAGATAAAAGTTAACGAGAAACGAGAAACGAGAAACAAGACAATGATTATATGAAGACTGAACAGGAAAAAGAACAAGCGACGTTAGAAGTCAATGGACAGGAACATATTACGGGTGCAGATGCTCTTCTGCAATGTCTGATTGAGGAGGGAGTGGATACTATTTTTGGCTATCCCGGAGGAGCTATAATGCCCGTCTATGACAAACTTATGGACTATGAGGATAAGCTTAGGCACATTCTGACACGTCATGAGCAGGGAGCAGCACATGCCGCTCAGGCATATGCCATGGTTACAGGCAGACCTGGTATTTGTTTTGCCACATCGGGACCAGGCGCTACTAATCTTGTAACCGGAATTGCAAATGCCTTTCTTGATTCAGTTCCTGTGGTATTCATCACGGCCCAGGTAGTATCGGGTCTTATCGGCACAGATGCATTTCAAGAAACTGATATTATAGGAGTTTCAATGCCGGTTACAAAGTGGAACTGCCAGGTGAAAAAACCACAGGATATACCCAATGTAATTGCAAAAGCTTTTTATATCGCTAAATCTGGCCGGCCAGGGCCTGTTCTTATTGATATAACAAAAGATGCCCAGCTTGAAAAACTTAATTTCAAGTATAAAAAATGTGACTACATCAGAAGTTATAATCCTCACATTCCATTGCATACCAAGGCAATAGAATCAGCTGCAATAATGATAAACCATGCTGAAAGACCATTAATTCTTGCCGGCCATGGAGTTCTGATTTCAGGAGCAGAAGATGAGCTGAAGGCATTTGCAGAAAAAACAGGAATACCTGTTGCGTTAACGTTGCTTGGTCTTTCCGGGTTTCCATCAGATCATCGTCTGTTTACAGGTATGCTTGGGATGCATGGCAACTACGGACCGAATCTCCTTACAAATGAGGCGGACCTTATTATAGCGATAGGAATGCGTTTTGATGACCGTGTTACAGGAAATCTTAAGAAATATGCGAAAAAAGCAACTATAATTCACATTGAGATCGATGAGGCCGAGATAAATAAAAATGTCATAGTCGATGTCGAAATTAACAATGATGCAAAAGATGTCCTTAAACATCTTATCCCTCTGGTTAAAGAAAATTCTTTCGAAAAATGGATAAGAGAATTCCGGATTTGTGACAAGACCGAATATGAGAAAGTCATAAAACCGGAAACAAAACCTGACAAGGGCGAACTAAGAATGGGTGAAGTCGTAAGCCGGGTTTCTGAACTGACCAATGGCGAAGCAATAATTGTTACCGATGTTGGACAGAATCAGATGTATGCTGCCCGCTATTATAAATTCAGTCATCCGAACAGTCTGGTCACTTCCGGTGGAATGGGGACCATGGGATTCGGACTTCCGTCAGGGATGGGGGCCAAAATAGGGAGTCCCGACAAAGAAGTCATTACTTTCGTTGGTGATGGAGGTTTCCAGATGACTATACAGGAGCTGGGAACTATCATGCAGTATAATGTGCCAGTCAAAATAATTGTACTTAACAATAATTACCTGGGTATGGTACGACAATGGCAGGATATGTTTTTCGATAAGAGATATGCTTCAACGGAACTGGTTAATCCTGATTTTGTAATGATTGCAAAAGCTTATAATATCCCAGGAAAAAAAGTTTCAAAGAGAGAAGATCTCAACAGTTCGCTGGAAGAAATGCTTGCTGCAACTGGGCCATTTCTTCTTGAAATTGCAATTGAGAAGGAAGGAAATGTCTTCCCTATGGTTGAACCCGGATCATCAGTTTCCGAAGTAAGATTAACGTATTAAAAATAAACCTCCGTGTAACTCTGTGACTCCTCCGTGTAACTCTGTATTAGTTCTTAAAAATTGTTACACTGAGAACCACTGAAGAGACACAGAGAACCTGAGAGAAAAAAAATATAATGCTATGAAACAGGAATTTACAATATCTCTATTCACTGAGGACCATATAGGTATCCTTGGTCAGATAACTATTATTTTAACAAGAAGGCAAATAAATATTGACAGTTTTACAGCATCCGAATCTGCAGTAAAAGGGGTGTATCTGCTCACAATCGTGGTAAAGACAACAAGCGAAATGGTACAGAAAGTGGCAAGACAAATGGAAAAGCTTATTGATATCTTAAAAGTTTTTGTACATACATCCGATCAGATTATTTATCAGGAGATTGCTCTGTTCAAGGTCACTACAAATGGAATTATGTCGGGTAATATTATTGATCATATTGTCAGGACCCATAATGCAAGAATTCTGGAGGTTTCACCTGAATACATAGTAATTGAAAAAACAGGCCACAAAACAGAGATAGCGGAATTGCTTACTCAGCTTGAACCATTTGGATTATTGCAGTTTGCAAAATCAGGCAGAGTAGCTATTACCAAACAAGTAAAGGAGTTAAACGCATATCTGAAAGAGATGGATGAAGCCAACCGGTTTAAAACAGAACCGACACTTAATTGAAAACCAGTATTAATCACATATTTAAAATTTAAGATCATGGCAAAAATTGATTTTGGCGGTGTTGTCGAAAATGTAGTTACAAGAGAAGAATTTTCACTTTCAAAAGCCCGCGAAGTACTTAAAAATGAACTTGTCGCCGTTATCGGTTATGGCGTTCAGGGACCTGCACAGGCAATGAATATGAAAGATAATGGTATAAATGTAATTATCGGACAGGCTCCTGAGTTCAAAGCCGACTGGGACAAAGCAGTTGCTGATGGTTTTGTATCGGGTAAAACCTTATTCCCGGTTGAGGAAGCCGCAAAAAAAGGTACAATAATCCAATACCTGGTATCGGATGCTGCTCAACGTATACTCTGGCCAAAACTAAAACTATGCCTTAAAAAGGGTGATGCACTCTATTTCTCTCATGGGTTTTCAATTACTTATAAGGAACATACCGGAGTGATCCCTCCGACTTTTGTAGATGTTATCCTGGTTGCACCAAAAGGGTCAGGAACGAGTGTGAGGCGTAATTTCCTGGCAGGTGCAGGAATAAACTCCAGCTATTCAGTTTTTCAGGATTTTACGGGGAAAGCTGAAGAACGTACAATCGCTTTAGGAATTGCTATTGGTTCAGGTTATCTCTTCCCGACAACTTTTGAACAGGAGGTTTACAGCGATCTGACCGGGGAGCGTGGGGTTTTAATGGGTGCTCTTGCAGGAATTATGGATGCACAATACCAGGTACTAAGGGAAAATGGCCATAGTCCGTCTGAAGCATTTAATGAGACTGTTGAGGAGCTGACCCAGAGCCTTATAAGATTGGTTGATGAAAAGGGCATGGACTGGATGTATGCCAACTGCAGTGCAACTGCACAACGCGGGGCACTTGACTGGCGCCCAAAATTCAAAGCAGCGACCCTTCCTGTTTTCACCGACTTATATAATAAGGTTAAGTCGGGAGAAGAATGTGTGAGAGTTCTCAAGTCAACCGGCGCTGCCAACTATAAACAGGTACTTGACGCCGAACTGCATGAAATGGGTAATTCCGAGATGTGGAGAGCAGGTGCTGCTGTAAGAAAACTAAGACCGGTGAAATAAAAACCTTTTTAAATAACTTAAAAATATGGACGATAAGGTCATTATTTTCGATACCACCCTTAGGGATGGTGAACAGGTGCCCGGCTGCCAGTTAAATACAATTGAAAAAATCGAAGTTGCGCAAGCTCTTGAAGCCCTTGGAGTCGATGTGATTGAGGCCGGCTTCCCCATTTCAAGCCCCGGAGATTTCAAATCGGTGGTCGAAATATCTAAGGTTGTTTCAGGTCCTGTGATCTGCGCACTTACACGGGCCATTAAAAAAGACATCGAAGTTGCCGCAGATGCTCTTCAATATGCAAAAAGGAAAAGGATACACACCGGTATAGGTACCTCTGTTTTCCATATTAAATACAAGATAAAAACAACTCCGGAGGAGATCCTGAAAAGAGCTGCAGATGCAGTTAAGTATGCAAGAAAATTTGTTGATGATGTGGAGTTTTATGCTGAAGATGCAGGAAGAAGTGAAAACGAATACCTTGCAAAGGTTATTGAAGCAGTGATAAAAGAAGGAGCTACGGTTGTAAATATTCCCGACACAACTGGTTACTGTCTGCCCGAAGAATACGGTCAGAAGATAAAATACCTTAAAGAAAATGTTCCGAATATCGATAAAGCCATCATCTCTACGCATTGCCATAACGATCTGGGGATGGCAACTGCCAATACGATGATGGGTATAATAAATGGAGCAAGACAGGTTGAGGTAACAATTAATGGTATCGGTGAGAGAGCCGGTAATACCTCTCTTGAAGAGATTGCAATGATTATTAAGAGTCACCATAACCTTAATTTAAAAACTGATATCAATTCAAAACTGATCTATAGCACCAGCCGGCTTGTTTCAAATCTCATGAGCATGCCTGTACAGGCAAATAAAGCAATAGTAGGTAGAAACGCATTTGCCCACTCTTCGGGTATTCATCAGGATGGTGTTCTGAAGAACAGGGAAAACTATGAAATCATAGATCCGGTTGAGGTTGGGATAAGGGAGTCATCGATAATCCTGACCGCGCGCAGTGGCAGGGCCGCTCTTAACCACCATCTTGAATTGCTCGGATTCAATTTTGGTAAAGAGGAAATTGATGATATTTACCATCGTTTCCTCGTGCTCGCTGACAAGAAAAAAGAAATAAATGATGAAGATATAAGAATACTTGCAGGCGTGGTTTTCCAGGGGGAAAAATCGCTTAAGCTCGATCTGCTTCAGGTGTCATGTGGAAAATCTTTAATTCCGGTTGCCACCTTAGGTTTAAAGATTAATGGTGAAGTACATTTCTCAACGGCTACCGGCAACGGACCTATCGATGCTGCATTCACAGCAGTCAAACAGCTGATCAGCAAAACAGTGCATCTCGAAGAATTTCTGATTCAGGCAATTACTAAAGGCAGCGATGACCTCGGTAAGGTACACATACAGGTTGAACACCAGGGAAAAATCTATTATGGTTTTTCTGCAAACACCGATATCATTACTGCTTCAGTTGAAGCCTTTATTGACGCTCTTTCAAAAATAAAGTAACAGTTGTGGCAAACCCTCTGTGTCTCTCTGTGTAACTTAAAATTAAGAACTTACACAGAGATCACAGAGGATTCACAGAGTCGCACGGAGGAAACGAACAAATATTGTATAAATGAAGCCAAAAACACTCTTTGACAAAATCTGGGATGAACATGTCGTAAAATCCATTGAAGATGGACCGGATGTCCTTTATATCGACATGCATTACATCCACGAAGTTACCAGCCCCCAGGCATTTAATGGGCTGAAAGAACGTGGTATTCCGGTATTGAGACCTGGCAAAACCAATGCGACTGCCGATCATAACATACCCACTATGAACCAGCATCTTCCTATCCGCGACGAATTATCACGCAACCAGGTTGAAAAACTGAGCGAAAATTGCCGTAAGTATAGTATCGAGTTATTCGGTCTTAACCATCCAAAAAATGGTATAGTACATGTTATTGGTCCAGAGCTCGGTTACACGCTGCCCGGGATGACACTAGTCTGCGGAGATAGTCATACATCAACCCACGGAGCATTTGGCACCATAGCATTTGGTATCGGAACTAGTGAGGTTGAGATGGTTCTGGCAACCCAGTGTATCATTCAGCCGAAACCAAAAAAGATGAGAATTACCCTGAATGGCAAGCTTCATAAAGGAGTGACTTCAAAAGATATAATCATGTATATTATCTCAGAGATTTCAGCCGGCGGTGCAACAGGATATTTTATTGAGTACTGCGGTTCTGTAATAGAAAGCCTGAGCATGGAAGCTAGAATGACAATTTGTAATATGAGCATTGAGATGGGTGCACGAGGTGGATTAATTGCCCCGGATGAAACTACATTCGAATATCTGAGAAAACTTCCTTCAATACCCGGAATAGACAATATCAAATCATCCGTTAATGTGTGGATAAAACTCAAGAGTGATCCTGATGCCATCTTTGACAAAGAACTTAAATTTGATGCCGGTTTAATTAAACCGATGATCACATATGGAACAAACCCCGGGATGGGAATGGCAATTGATGGTTCGATTCCGTTGTCAGGGCAGAATGAAAGTGAAGGATCTTCCTCATTCTTAAAATCACTTGATTATATGGGTTTTAAACCTGGTATGAAGCTTCTTGGGCATCCCATAGATTATGTCTTTTTAGGGAGCTGTACAAACGGACGGATTGAGGATTTCAGAGCATTTGCCCAAATTATCAGGGGAAGAAAAAAAGCATCAAATGTGACTGCACTGATTGTTCCCGGTTCAAAAAAAGTAGAAGAACAAATAGTTGCTGAAGGTCTGATTGAAATATATCAAAATGCAGGTTTTGAAGTAAGACAGCCTGGTTGCTCCTCTTGCCTTGCTATGAACGAAGATAAAATCCCGCAGGGAAAATATGCAGTTTCAACTTCGAACAGGAACTTTGAAGGGAGACAGGGTCCTGGAGCCAGAACCTTGCTTGCCAGTCCGCTAACAGCAGCTGCCGCGGCAATAACCGGCAGGATAACCGATCCAAGAGAATTTATAACTGAAGAAAAAAAAGTTAAAAAATAATCTTATATGCCAAAAGTTAAATTTGATATTCTTGAGTCAACCTGTGTACCACTGCCATTTGAAAATGTTGATACCGATCAGATTATTCCGGCAAGATTCTTAAGTGCCACTTCAAGACAAGGTTTCGGAGATAATCTTTTCCGTGACTGGAGATATACAAAAAGCAGTGAGAAAAACAGCGCGTTTGTCCTGAATAATCCGAAATACAGCGGAAAGGTACTTGTTGCCGGTAAAAATTTTGGAAGCGGATCAAGTCGTGAACATGCTGTCTGGGCTATTTTTGACTATGGTTTCAGGGCGGTGGTTTCGAGCTTTTTTGCTGATATTTTCATGAACAATGCCCTTAATAACGGCCTCCTGCCAGTAGTAATCTCTGATGATCTTTTGAAAAAGCTGCAGGACCTGATCCAAAAAAGCCCGGACACCAAAGTTAGAATTGACCTTGAAAAGCAGACTTTTACGATATTGTCTACAGGAGATTCT
Organism: Bacteroidales bacterium; assembly: GCA_049512815.1. GTDB lineage: Bacteria > Bacteroidota > Bacteroidia > Bacteroidales > VadinHA17 > LD21. The sequence goes on from JBEKWS010000013.1 coordinate 7,135, forward strand.
GTTAAGTTCTGGATCAATCCTTATAAGAAAGATTGTCTTCTTAAGAGGTTGGATGATATTGACTTTCTATTGAGTATAAAGAGTTCAATAATCAATTATGAAAATAATAAAAACCTTGCAAGATGAGAGTTGAAATAATGGATACTACCCTCAGGGATGGAGAACAGACGCAGGGAGTTTCATACTCACCGCTCGAAAAGCTCCATATTGCCAAACTTCTCCTGAAGGATCTGAAAGTTGACCGGATTGAAGTTGCTTCAGCTCGGGTTTCCTCAGGTGAATTTGAAGCAATCCGGCAAATAACGGATTGGGCCCGCCATAACAATCTCAACGGGAAAGTAGAAGTACTTGGTTTTGTAGACGGTGATATTTCGTTAAACTGGATTAATGATGCAGGAGGAAAAGTTATCAATCTTCTTTGCAAAGGGTCACTCCGCCATCTCGAAAAACAATTGAGAAAAACGCCTGAGAAACACGTAAAAGATATTAAAGACATTATCAGGAAAGCAGAAGCCCGTGATATGCAGGTAAATATCTATCTGGAAGATTGGTCTAACGGAATGATACATTCGGAGGAATATGTTTTTTATTTACTTGATTCTTTGAAGAATGAAAACATTCAAAGGTTCATGCTTCCCGATACACTGGGCATTCTTAACCCTGAACAGACCTTTAACTTCTGTAAGAAAATTATTGACCTGTATCCCTCTCTCCATTTTGATTTTCATGCACATAATGACTATGATCTGGCAGTTGCCAATGTCTTTTCAGCAGTTAAAGCGGGCATAAAAGGAATTCATACTACAATTAACGGGCTCGGAGAAAGGGCAGGCAATGCACCTTTATCAAGTGTTATTGGTGTCCTTCGCGATCTGCTTGATACACAGACGGGGATAAATGAATTCGAGATAACCAAGGCAAGTAAAATAGTTGAGACATTCAGCGGAATACGTATCCCAGTGAACAAACCGGTGATCGGGGAGAACGTTTTTACACAGACTTCGGGAGTGCATGCTGATGGAGATAGTAAAGACAACCTCTATTATAATAACCTTCTTCCTGAACGATTCGGCAGAAAAAGAAAATATGCCCTGGGTAAACAATCAGGCAAAGCAACAATCAGAAAAAATCTGGAAGAGTTCGGGCTGTTTCTTAATCCTGAATCATTAACTAAAGTGACCCAGAGAGTTATTGAACTCGGTGATAAAAAAGAAAATGTAACTACCGAGGACCTGCCCTTTATCATTGCTGATGTGCTGGGCAGCGAAGAGATCAACTACAAGATCTTTATTAAAAACTATTCCCTCTCCCTCTCTTATGGCTTAAAACCTTTTGCCAGTGTCCAGATCGAAATTGACGGCAGTTTATACCAGGAAACATCATCAGGTGACGGACAGTATGATGCTTTCATGAAGGCATTACGGGTAATTTATGACAAACTTGGAAAACAGTATCCGGTGTTAACTGATTACCAGGTATCTATTCCTCCGGGAGGAAAGACAGATGCCTTTGTGGAAACAGCTATTACCTGGAATTACAACGGCAAGGAATTTAAAACAAGAGGATTAGATGCTGATCAGACTGAATCTGCAATAAAGGCAACCGAAAGAATGCTGAATATTGTTGAGAATATTGAATTAAAAACAATGAGTAACAAAAGATTAACAGAAGTAAAGATATAGATCAAATATTCCGATATTTAACTTAACCCGATTAATTCATAAACTTCGTGAACTTTTGTGAAATCCTTTGTGCCACTTTGTGGTTAAACTCATTTTTACCATAAAGGATCTCAAAGTTCATCACTAAGTAACACAAAGAGACAGAACACTTAATTAATTTTATGAATAATTCAAACTTAAATAAACAACAGTAGATACAAATAAACTTATGAGCAAATCATACAATATTGCCGTTATACCTGGTGATGGTACCGGCCCGGAAGTTGTCAGGGAAGGTAAAAAAGTTCTGAGTGCTGTTGCTGCAAAATTTGGATTTAAACTTAATTTCGAAGAGTTCGATTTTGGAGGGAATCGTTATCTGAGAACAGGTGAAATACTACCGGATTCTGCGTCAGATCAATTAAAAAAATTCGATTCAATTTTTTTGGGCGCTATCGGACATCCTGATGTTAAACCGGGTATTCTTGAAAAAGGAATTCTTCTGAGATTACGTTTTGAATTAGATCAATATATTAATCTACGTCCGATCAAATTATACCCGGGTGTGGCCACCCCGCTTAAAGATAAAGGGCCGGAGCATATTGATTATGTGGTAGTCAGGGAAAATACAGGGGACGTATATACGGGTATTGGCGGTGTTACCATGAAAGGTACTCCAAATGAAGTTGCAATTCAAAATATGGTTTATACCCGAATGCAGGTTGAACGTTGTCTTCGGTACGCTTTTGAATACACAAGAAAAAGAAAAAAGAAAAATACTCTGGCCCTTTGCGGAAAAACCAATGTGCTAACTTATGTATTTGATCTTTGGGAGAGGGCATTTCATGAAATAGGAAAAGTCGATTATCCCGATATTATTCGCGAATACTATCACGTAGATGCAACCTGCATGTGGATGGTTAAAAATCCCGAATGGTTCGATGTAATTGTTACAACCAATATGTTTGGGGATATTATAACCGATCTAGGAGCCATTACCCAGGGAGGAATGGGTATTGCTGCAGGTGGTAATATAAACCCTGAAGGTGTTTCGATGTTTGAGCCTATTGGAGGTTCTGCTCCAAAATATACAGGTAAGAATGTTATTAACCCACTGGCTTCTATTGCATGCGGCGGGATGATGCTTGATCACCTGGGTGAAGAAAAAGCTGCTCGGGCAATCGAAAATGCAATTATGGATGTAACAGCCAACAAATTAAAAGATATGGGTGCCGGCCGGATGGGATATTCAACTACGGAAGTCGGGGACCTGGTGTCTGAAAGAATCTAGCAATAATTATTATTGTATTAGAAAAACTTTTGGTGATTTCTTTTTGCCTTTGCGCATTGGTGGCAAAAAGAAAAATAATTGCCACAAAGACACCAGGACACAAAGATTCACTAAGAAATATTCATTTTTAATCACAATATGTAATATTTATTAATTTTTTTCTATCTTTGCATTTATAATTTTAAGAAATGTACTTTAAATCATCGTCACATCATCATTCTCATATTTGCTTTCAGGCGAGGTGATAGTGATATGTGATGCGTAAATAAAAATATCATAAACCCGTCTGAGCAGATCAGGCGGGTTTTTCATTTCCCGGCAGGTTTGCTCAGGCACATTTGAAATAAGAAAAATGAGTGAACTAAAAATTGCGATTCAAAAAAGCGGACGGCTTAGTGAAAATTCAAAAAAATTATTGGAAGAATGTGGAATAAAATTCACTAATGGCATAAGTGTTCTTAAAACAACTGCCAGAAATTTTCCCGTAGAGCTTCTTTTCCTAAGGGATGATGATATACCTCAATATGTCGAGCAACAAGTTGCCGATATAGGTATTCTTGGTGAAAACATGGTTTTTGAAAAAAATAAAGATGTCCATATTATAGAACAACTTGGTTTTGCACAATGCCGGTTAAGCCTTGCCATTCCAAAAGAGGAGGACTATCCGGGTGTCGGGTATTTTATGAATAAGAAAGTTGCCACCAGCTATCCGCATATCCTTGCCGGATTCTTCAAAAAAAATAAAATTACTGCTGAAATTGAAGAGATCAGTGGTAGTGTAGAGATTGCTCCCGGGATAGGTCTGGCTGACGCTGTATGTGATATCGTAAGCTCAGGCAGTACCCTGCTTACCAACGGATTACATGAAGTCGAAACCATACTTAAGAGTCAGGCAGTCATTATCGGAAACAAGAACCTCAACCTTGAAAAGCAGATGATACTGAACAGGCTGTTATTCCGGATACGAGCTGTTAAAAATGCAAACGAGAACAAATATATATTACTTAATGCCCCTGAATCAGCAATTCCAAAAATATGCAGTATTCTCCCAGGTATGAAAAGCCCTACCATCCTGCCATTGGTTGAAAAAGGATGGTGCAGCCTCCACTCTGTTGTAAAAGAGGATGAATTCTGGGAAAGAATTGATCAGCTGAAGGCAGTTGGTGCAGAAGGTATTTTAGTAATTCCAATCGAGAAAATGATACTGTGATGAAGACAATCCTTCTTCCTGAAAAAAAGAGTTGGGATACACTATGCAGACGTCCTGAAATCGCCAGAGAAGATCTCGGGGATGTCATCAGAAGTATTCTTAAAAGTGTAAAATCAGAAACTGACAACGCTATTTATTTTTTTTCCGAAAAATTTGATGGTGTGTCTCCCAAAAATTTAAAGGTATCTTCAGCTGAGATCAGGGAAGCATCTGAACAAATCCCGGATGAACTTAAGTGCTCTATAAATATAGCAAAAACAAATATTGAGAATTTTCATTCTGCACAGATTCTGGCTGAGCCGGTTATTGAATCTTCCAAAGGGGTTAAATGCTGGAGAAAAAGCGTAGCGATTGAAAAGGTGGGACTCTATATACCCGGAGGCACTGCGCCACTTTTTTCAACATTGCTGATGTTGGGTATACCGGCAAAACTGGCTGGATGCAAAGAAATAACCGTCTGTACTCCCCCAGGGAAGGATGGAAGAGTAAATCCGCTGATTCTCTATACTGCACAGCTTATTGGATTAACTGATATATTCAAAGTGGGTGGAGCTCAGGCTATTGCTGCTATGGCATATGGTACTGAAAGTGTTCCAAAAGTTTACAAAATATTCGGTCCGGGAAATCAGTATGTTACAAAAGCCAAAGAGCTCGTACAACAGGATGGTATTTCAATAGATATGCCTGCGGGCCCCAGTGAGGTTTTAATAATTGCAGACGGCAGTGCCAGCCCTGAATTTATTGCAGCAGACCTTCTTTCACAGGCTGAACATGGAGCTGATAGCCAGGTAATTATGCTGACTGATGATCAGGAACTTATAGAAAGGGTTAAATCTGAAGTCAATAAACAGATCAATTTGTTACCAAGAAAAAGTATCGCCTTAAAATCTTTGGAAAACAGTAAATTAATCCTACTTCTCTCTTTGGACGATTGTATTGATTTCAGCAACAAGTATGCACCGGAACACCTTATTATTAATACCACTGATACAAATTCTATTGCAGACAAAGTAATAAATGCAGGGTCGGTTTTCCTTGGAAATTTCAGTTGCGAAAGTGCCGGTGATTATGCGTCCGGGACTAATCACACACTTCCGACAAATGGATTTGCAAAGAGTTTTGGTGGTGTCTCAACTGAAAGTTTCCTCAAAAAAATATCTTTCCAGGAACTAAGTGCGGAAGGCATCAAAAATATTGGACCAGCTATAGAACTTATGGCTGAAGCCGAGTCATTAATTGGCCATAAAAATGCAGTAAGTGTCAGACTTAAAAGTTTACAGAATGGTTGATATTAATAAACTGGTAAGGGAAAATGTTATCAAACTTACTCCCTATTCATGCGCCAGGGATGAATTCAAGGGCAAAACAGGTATTTTCATGGATGCCAACGAGAATCCTTATGGTAACCTGAACCGCTATCCTGATCCCTATCAGAAAGAGCTTAAAAAAGCAATTTCTAAAGTAAAAGGGATTGAAGATGGAAAAATGTTCCTTGGAAATGGAAGCGATGAAATTATAGATCTTTGTTTCAGGGTCTTCTGCAACCCGGGTGTTGACAAAGCCCTTACATTCACTCCTACCTATGGAATGTATGAAGTATCGGCTACCGTAAATGATATTGAAGTTGTAAAAATTCCATTGAAAGAGAGTTTTCAGATTGATCTTCCAAAAACCAAATCCTATCTTTCAGACAAAAACCTGAAACTGATCTTTATCTGTTCGCCGAATAATCCCACAGCCAATTCAATGAATTTTTCAGACGTTGAATATCTTCTGAATAAGTTCAACGGGATTGTGGTCATAGATGAAGCTTATGTTGATTTCAGCGAAAAACCTTCATTTATCAATCTGGTTAACAGATATTCTAACCTGATAATTATGCAGACATTCAGTAAGGCATTTGGACTGGCGGCTGTAAGGGTTGGAATGGCCTTTTCAAATCCTGTTATTGTTCAATATTTCAACAAGTTGAAACCACCTTATAACATCAGTACAATTAATCAGAAAGCTGTATTACATAAACTTGATAAAATTGAAGAGTATAAGAGTCAGGTCGTAAAAATTAAAAAGGAAAGAGAAAGGCTTTCGTTAAATCTGATAAAAATGGAAATAATAGAGAAGGTCTATCCATCAGATGCAAATTTTCTTCTTGTAAAAGTGAAAAATGCTAAACACATTTATAAAACATTGGTTAACAAGAATATAATTACCAGGAACCGTAGCAGCAGCATTAATAACTGTCTACGGATAACAGTAGGTAAAAAATCAGAAAACAACAAATTAGTTAATGCATTAAAAACTATTGCAGTATGAAGAAGGTACTTTTTATTGACAGGGATGGTACCATCATAGCCGAACCTGAAGATGAGCAAGTAGATAGTTTTGAGAAACTGACTTTTCTTCCCGGAGCAATAACATGTCTGTCAAAGATAGCAAAAGAGACTGATTTTGAACTTGTTATGGTAACAAACCAGGATGGTCTTGGCACTGATTCATTCCCTGAAGCCACATTCTGGCCGGTTCAAAACAAGATGCTGGAAATTCTAAAAGGTGAGGGTATTGTCTTCACTGAAATATTCATTGACAAAACAGTTCCGTCACAAAATGCTCAGACGCGTAAACCCGGAATTGCAATGCTTGTCAAATACCTTGCAAAAGGGATTGACCTCAACTCATCTTTCGTTATCGGCGACAGGCTGACGGATGTTGAGCTCGCAAAGAATCTCGGATGTAAAGCCATATATATTGGCGGTGAAAGCATCCCGGAAGCTAAAGTATTTACCAAAGACTGGAACGATATCTATAAGTATCTGAAACAGATCCCACGAACTGCAAAAGTGGAACGAAAAACTTCCGAGACTGATATACGGATCGAGCTAAATCTTGATGGATCAGGCAAGAGCTCGATTGATACAGGAATAGGATTTTTTAATCACATGCTGGAACAGATTGCCCGTCATGGAAACCTAGATCTTTTTGTAAAGGTGAAGGGTGATCTTCAGATTGATGAACACCATACTGTTGAAGATGTGGCTATTGCGCTGGGTGAAGCTATATTGAAAGCTCTGGGCGGTAAAAAAGGGATCGAAAGATACAGTTTTGTTCTGCCTATGGATGATTGCCTTGCACAAGTGGCTCTTGATTTTGGGGGCAGACCATGGCTGGTTTGGGAAGTGGAGTTCTTACGGGAGAAAGTCGGAGAACTTCCTTCGGAATTGTTCTTCCATTTCTTTAAGTCATTCAGCGATAACGCAAAATGCAACCTGAATATTAAAGCCGAAGGGCAGAATGAACATCACAAGATCGAAGCAATCTTCAAGGCATTTGCAAAAGCCATAAAACTGGCTGTAAAACTAACAGATAACTTCAATTTACCGACCACAAAGGGCAGCTTATGATCGCAATTATAAAATATAATGCCGGAAATATCAAATCTGTGCAGAATGCATTGACCCGTCTTGGTTATGAAAGCATAATTACTGATGATCAGGCGGAGCTAATTAATGCTGATAAAGTCATTTTTCCCGGTGTTGGAGAAGCCAGTACTGCTATGCACTATCTGAAGGAAAGAGGATTGGATAAAACAATTCTTTCTTTGAAACAACCGGTACTCGGAATTTGTCTGGGCTTGCAGCTGATGTGCTCCCATTCTGAGGAAGGCGATACAAAATGCCTGGAAATATTTGATACAGATGTAAGATTATTCCCACCGGTTGATAAGATCCCGCATATGGGCTGGAATAATTGTCTGACAATGAAAGGAGCCATTTTCAAAGGCATAACAGTTGATGACGATCTCTATTATGTTCACAGTTATTATGCTGAAATTTCATCATGTACCTTAGCAACATGCGACTATATACTGCAATTCAGCGCAGCAATGCAAAAAGGGAATTTTTATGCAACACAGTTCCATCCGGAAAAATCAGCAGAAACCGGTGAAAAAATATTGAAAAATTTTCTGGAACTATGAGAATCATTGTAGCAATTGATATTATAGGTGGGAAATGTGTCCGGCTTGCCAGGGGAAATTTCAATTCAAAGAAAGTTTATAACGTGGATCCTCTGGAAGTTGCTTTACAGATCGAGGATAATGGAATAAACTATATACATCTTGTCGATCTTGAAGGGGCTAAAAATAAAAAGATAGAAAATATAAAGGTTCTTGAAAAGATTGCATGGAAGACAAAATTAAAAATTGACTTTGGCGGCGGGTTAAGATCATATGAGGACCTGATAACAGTCTTTAATGCCGGGGCAAGACAGGTCACGGCCGGAAGCATAGCTGTTACTGACCCTCATTTATTCATTGAATGGCTGACTAAACTTGGACAGGAAAAGTTAATACTTGGTGCGGATTGCATTGACAGAAAAGTCTTAACCGGCGGCTGGCTAGAAAACTCAGACAAAGAAATAATCAGTTTCATTGCTGACTATAAGTCCAGAGGTGTGAAATATGCAATATGTACTGATATTCAAAAAGATGGTATGCTTCAGGGACCATCAACAGCTCTCTATAAAGAGATACTTGGTTCTGTAAAAATCAATCTTATTGCTAGTGGAGGTATCTCATCACTTAAGGATATTGAGGAAGTCAGGGAAGCCGGTTGCGAAGGTGCAATTATCGGTAAAGCTGTTTATGAGGGAAAAATAACATTAAACGAATTAGGAAGACAATGTTGAAAAGACGAATTATTCCTTGTCTCGACATTAAAGACGGGCGCACGGTCAAAGGAGTGAATTTCATAAATCTAATAGATGCCGGAGATCCTGTTGAGCTGGCAAAAGTCTATGTAAAACAAGGCGCTGATGAACTCGTTTTCCTGGATATAACTGCAACAATAGAAAACAGGAAAGCTCTGGCAGGGTTAGTTGAAAGGATTGCAGCTGAAATAAATATCCCTTTTACAGTAGGAGGTGGTATCGATACTGTTAACGATGTATCAATTCTTATTAAAGCCGGAGCTGATAAAATAACCGTAAATTCTTCGGCAGTACGAAAACCTGAACTGATCTCTGAGATTGCCGGGCAGTTTGGAAGTCAGTGTGTTGTTGTTGCAATTGACACAAAACTGGTAAATGATGAATGGATAGTTGTAGTCGATGGAGGACGTACCGCCACAGAATTAAAGACGGTAAGTTGGGCACGTAAGGTTGAAGAGCTGAGAGCAGGCGAAATCCTGCTGACTTCAATGAATAATGACGGAACTAAATCAGGGTTTTCGATCGATATTACAAATGATGTAAGCAGGATCGTAAATATACCTGTAATTGCATCAGGAGGAGCCGGGTCACCTGAACACTTCAGGGAAGTCTTTTTTAATACCGGTTGCAGTGCAGCACTGGCTGCGAGTATATTTCACTTTGGGGAAATTGATATAAGAGAATTGAAAAAGTATCTGAAAGCTGAAAATATTGCAATAAGATGAGAGTCTGGTATTTCTCTGTGCTGAATATGCTTTTGGCACCGATTACAACCGAGCAGAACAGTAGGTTTGGGATGCAAGTCCTCACCATCTACTGCGAGCTCGGCAAAGCCAAATCGGCGCCAGCGAAGGCTCCTTCCGCCGTGGGGGAAGGCTGGGAAGGGGGCCAGAAAACTAAATGGAAAAGAAAAAAAACGATAAAATGGAACAAATTGATTTTACTAAAGGAAACGGCCTGGTGCCGGTTGTTATTCAGGATTATAAAACGCTTCAGGTATTAATGGTAGGATATATGAATGAGGAAGCTTTAAATAAAACCAGAAAAGATAAAAAGGTAACTTTTTTCAGCAGGAGTAAAAACCGGCTCTGGACCAAAGGCGAAACCTCCGGGAATTATTTGTATGTTGAAGAAATTTCAGCCGATTGCGATAATGATTCAATCCTTATCAAAGTCAATCCTGCCGGACCCGTCTGCCACACAGGAAGTACCTCCTGCTTTGGTGAGGAGACTGCAAAAGGATTTATTTACGAATTGGAACATGTTATAAACCAGCGTATTGAAAATAATATTAAAAAGTCATACACTAACAAGCTTTATAAAAAAGGGATTAATAAAGTAGCGCAGAAAGTCGGGGAAGAAGCCGTTGAATTAATAATCGAATCCAGGGATGATAATATCGATTTATTTAAGAATGAAGCTGCTGACCTTCTTTATCATCTGCTTATTTTACTGAAAGCAAAAGGTGTTAATATGCAAAGTATTGAAGAAGTTTTGAAGGAGAGACATCAAAAATAGTTTTTTGCTCCCAAACCCCTTAAGGGGGGCTAATACTTTGATATTAAGGTTAATTACACTAAAGCAGTATGTATATCTCCCCTTCTCCGGGTGAAATAAAAAGGGGGTCCAACTATGTAAGTTTAATTCAGGATTGGATCGAAAGATTGCCGCGCCCTCCTTCGTCGGGACTCGCAATAACCTTGAAAGTAAGGTTATTTCAGGTCGGGAGCAGAGCTGAAGTTAGTTAAGTCCAAGGTCAATTGCGAGGAGTAAAGCGACGAAGCAATCTCAACGTTCAAGTCCGAATATTTTAAAAATCTGCTAATTTTTAATTGAATTTGCAAATTTTATAACTTTTTGCTTGTTTTTTTAAAAATTCAATTACTTTTGTAAGCTAATAACGTGTCAAAATGAATATTGTATACAACTATTTTATATCCTTTTATTACTTCTATTTTTATTTTAAAAACAGATAAAGGGATTTTTGTATACAGATAATTTAAATTATATGAAAGCAAGGGTCCCGCGAAGGGGCCTTTTTTTTTATATAAAACTTTGAAAATGAAGATTGCAATACAGGGAGAAACAGGGAGTTTTCATGAAGTTGCTGCAAGGCAGTACTTTAATTATGATGATATTGAAATTGTACCGTGCTCAACTTTCGATCTCGAACTCGATACTCTTAAGGGCGGTAATGCTGATTTTGCCGTTATGGCGATTGAAAATGCAAGGTCAGGCAGTATTCTCTATAATTACACACTCATAAGGGAATCGGGGATGAAGATCCTGGGGGAACATAATCTTCGCATAAGACAGAACCTTATGGCTTTGCCTGATCAGAATTTGACCGACATCAGGGAAATAAGGTCTCATCCGATTGCACTGGCGCAATGCATGATTTTTCTTAATCAGTTTCCCGGTATAACTCTTATTGAAAGTGACGACACAGCAGGTAGCGCCAGACAAATAAGCGAAACACGGGTTAAAGGGGTGGCAGCTATCGCTTCAACAAATGTTGCCGAGATATATGGGCTGGAAATACTCGCTTCAGGTATAGAGACTTATAAACAAAACTATACACGGTTTCTGGTTGTCGGCAGTGAGGATAAAGGTAATACGAGAGGCAATAAGGTGTCAATCTGTTTTTCTACGGGTCATAAACCCGGATCACTTGCAAAAGTTCTCGTTAAGCTTGCAGAACTGGAAATTAACCTGTCAAAAATCCAATCTGTCCCCAGACTGAATGGTGAATGGGAATATATGTTTTATCTCGATCTGGAGTTGAATAAAAACACAAAATCTGACATAATAAAAAGGGTTTTGGATAAATACACCAGTAACCTGGAGATACTTGGAGTTTATTTTAAAGGAGACATGTTATATGAAAGTTAAACCGGCTGACCGTACAAATAATGTACAGGAATATTACTTCTCACAAAAACTAGCCCAGATTGAAAGGATGCGCAGAGAAGGTTCTGATGTCATAAATCTGGGTATCGGTAGCCCCGACCAGCCTCCATCTGAAAACACTATCTCGGCGCTGACTGCAGAAGCCAAAAAGCCGACATCACATGGCTACCAGAGCTATTCAGGTATACCTGCTTTAAGAAAGGCGTTCGCAGACTGGTATAAAAAGTTTTTTCATGTTAATCTGAATCCTGACAATGAGATCCTTCTTCTAATGGGAAGCAAGGAAGGAATAATGCACATAAGTATGGCCTTTGTCAATCCGGGAGACGAAGTTCTTGTCCCTGATCCCGGATATCCCACATATTCCTCTGTAACAAACCTTGTTGGCGGCAAAGTAAGAAAATATGATCTTGATGAAGCTGATGGCTGGCTTCCCGACCTGGAAGCCATTGAAAAGAGTGATCTTAGCAGGGTAAAACTAATGTGGGTCAATTATCCGCATATGCCAACCGGCGTCAAAGGATCTAAGGAACTATTTGAAAAACTGGTAGCCTTTTCCCTAAAACACCGGATACTTCTTTGCAACGACAATCCATACAGCTTCATATTAAACAAAGAATATCACAGTCTTCTGGCTGTTGATGGAGCAAAAGAAACAGCTCTGGAGTTAAACTCATTAAGCAAATCTCACAACATGGCAGGTTGGCGTATTGGCATGGTTGCTGGTCATAGTGATTATATCAAGAATGTATTGAAGGTAAAAAGCAATATGGACTCTGGAATGTTTCTGGCAATGCAGATGGCTGCAGTTGAGGCACTTAATAATCCAGAATCATGGTATGATATAATTAATAGTGTTTATATCAGACGAAGGAAAATTGTCGAAGAAATAATGAAGTTGCTTAAATGCAGATATGATAAATCGCAGGTTGGTTTGTTTGTATGGGGACGCATTCCTGAAGATATTCCTGACTGTGAATCTTATGTTGAGGATATATTAATGAGAACTCTTGTATTTATAACCCCCGGATTTATTTTCGGAAAGAACGGAGAACGTTATATCCGTATTTCGCTCTGTGCCACCGAAGAAAAACTTTATGAAACCAAAAACAGATTCAAAAGTCTACTTTATACTCAATAACTTATTAACCTGACAACTTAATAACCAACAAACAAAATGACAATTGCTGTAATTGGAATAGGACTTATTGGCGGATCGCTAATGGTCGATCTCCGCAAACGGGGATTTGCAGACAAAATAATCGGTGTAGACACGAATCTGCATCACCAGAACATTGCCCTTCTTTGCGGACTAGTGGATGAAAATGATACCCTTGAAAATGCTATTGAAAAAAGCGATTTAATAATACTTTCCACACCTGTTAATACAAATTGTATTATGTTACCTGATATTCTTGACAGAATCACAGGCACTTTAAAAGTTGTAACCGATATGGGCTCAACAAAAGCCAGCATTGCGAAAGCTTCAAAAAATCATTCCGGCAGGGGCAGGTATGTTGCAGTACATCCTATGGCGGGTACAGAATATTCAGGTCCTCTCGCTGCTATCGGCAAGCTTTTTGACTATAAAACTGCAATTATTTGCGACAGGGAACTCAGCGATCCTGATGCTCTGGATACAGTTGAAAAAATGCTTGACCTGCTTAATATGCAAAAAGTGTATATGAACTCGAGTGAGCATGATGTGCATGTTGCTTACATATCTCATATCTCACATATTACATCCTTTTCACTGGCATTAAGTGTACTTGAAAAGGAACAGGAAGAACAAAACATCCTTATTCTGGCAGGTGGTGGTTTTGAAAGTACTGTCCGTCTCGCCAAAAGTAACGGAGAGACATGGGCTCCAATTTTTCTGGAAAATGCACAGTATATCCTAGAAGTAATGGATACCTATATAGAAAAAATGAATTCATTCAGAAAAATGATTTCAGATAAAAACATTGACGGGTTGAAGGCCCTGATGGAGGAAGCTAATAAGATCAGGAAGATATTGAACTAAGAGTTTGAAGTGAGCTGGAGTTTGGAGTACTTAAAGTTTATGAAAATTAATTCAAAAATATTGACCATAAATTTAAGTACTCTAGGCACTTTAGGCACTCCAAACTCTAGGCACTTATTTATCATAGACAATAATTAATATATTTAAGATAATGGAATTAAAACTTAAGAATTCCCTGATTAAAGACTGGAGAGGTTATAAGGGCAGGCCCTTTCTGATCTCCGGCCCATGTAGTGCTGAAACAGAGGAACAGGTGATGGAAACTGCTATACAATTAGCTCAGATAAAAGAGGTTAGTCTATTTCGAGCCGGCATTTGGAAACCCAGGACTCGTCCTAATTCTTTTGAAGGTGTGGGCAGTGAAGGGTTAAAATGGCTTAGAAGAGTGAAACAGGAAACCGGTCTGCTTGTCGGCACAGAGGTAGCGAATGAAAAACATGTCTATGAAGCTTTGAAATATGGTATTGACATGTTGTGGGTAGGTGCCCGTACATCGGTCAATCCTTTCACAGTCCAGGAAATATCCGATGCCTTGAGCGGAGTGGACGTAATGGTAATGGTTAAAAACCCGATAAACCCTGACATTGAGCTTTGGATAGGTGCAATTGAGCGAATTGCCAGAGCAGGAATTACACGTATAGGTGCAATACATCGTGGTTTCTCCTCGTATGAAAAGACATTGTATCGTAATCAACCTAACTGGCAGTTGCCAATTGAACTGCGCAGGCGAATCCCTGACCTGCCAATGATTTGTGATCCAAGCCACATTGCCGGCTCTAGAGAATTTCTTCACGAGATTTCCCAGAAAGCAATGGATCTGAACTTCGATGGGTTAATGCTTGAATCACATATCGATCCGGCAAAAGCATTAAGCGATGCCGCCCAACAGCTTACACCAAATGATCTGAAGGAACTTTTAAGCAGGCTTATTCTTCGTAATCCAAGCACTTCTGATCCCAAATTATTGGATGTACTCGGTGAACTCAGACAGCAGATCGATGTGTACGATGATCATCTTCTTGATCTTATGGAAAAAAGAATGAAAGTTGCAGAAACAATAGGCCGGTATAAAAAGGAAAATAATATTACTATCTTGCAAACAACCCGGTGGGATGAAATTATTAATAAAGTAATTGCCAAAGGTCAGGCCAAAGGGCTAAGTTCTGAACTGATTGATACTATCTTCAAAGCGATTCACCAGGAGTCTATTAACCATCAGATGAAGGTCATGAATAATGGAGTGAAAAACCCGTCTAATGAAAAATAAAATTTTAACTGGACCATATGGAAAGATATGTAGAACCGTCCGAAATCAGAGGTAATATCAAAGCTCCAGCTTCAAAAAGCATGACACAACGGGCTATTGCTGCCGCACTACTGGCTGACGGTCAAAGTATTATCCATAATCCCTCCTATTGCGACGATTCGTTGGCAGCAATGAGTATCGCAGTTGGCCTGGGCGCCAGGGTTGAACCTCAGGTTAATGAATTGAAAATAAATGGTTCTGCAATTCTGAAAGAACCAAAATTGAATTGCGGAGAATCAGGATTGGCTATCCGTATGTTCTCTCCAATCGCAGCTTTGTATCCTGTAGAAATTACAATGGTAGGAGCAAATTCTCTTAAAAAGAGGCCCATGTTCATGATTGAAGAGGCTTTAAGTCAACTTGGAGTGAAGTGCACAAGCTCAGGTGGATTTCTTCCTCTTACTATTAAGGGACCAATGGTCGGAGGACATTGCGAAATTAACGGTTCGGTAAGCAGCCAGTTATTAACAGGTCTCCTTATGGCTTTACCTCTGGCAACCAAAGATTCTGAAGTAAAGGTCAATAATCTGAAGAGCAAACCATACATTGACATGACGATCCAGATTCTGAAGTCATTTGGTATAACTGTGGAGAATACAGGTTATAGTTTGTTCCGTATTTCAGGGAATCAAAAGTATATCCCTCATATTTATACCGTTGAGGGTGACTGGAGTGGCGGAGCATTTCTTCTGGTTGCCGGTGCCATTAACGGGCAGGTAAGCGTTAGCGGACTACGAACAGACAGTATGCAAAGCGATAGGTCAATAATTAAGGCATTGGAGAAAGCCGGTGCACAAATGATAATCAGTGAAAATCAGATTGAGATTTCCAAATCAGAATTAAAGGCTTTTGAGTTTGATGCTACTGAATCACCTGATCTCTTCCCGCCTCTTGTTGCACTTGCTTCTTATAGTGATGGAGTTTCAGCAATCAAAGGCGTTTCAAGATTAATATATAAGGAGAGTGACAGGGCGAAAGCTCTTAAGGAAGAGTTTGGCAAAATGAAAATTAAGATTGAAATTAATAATGATCTGATGTTTGTGACCGGGGGCCGGCCACAAGGAGCCAGGGTTGAATCGCATGATGACCACCGAATTGCAATGGCCATAGCAGTTTCTTCACTTGGAGCTGCCGGAAAAGTGATCATCAGAGATTCTCAATGTGTCGCAAAATCGTATCCCGGATTTTTTGATGATCTCAGACATCTCGGTGCTGTAGTTCATGAATGATATCCAGAGAGCCCGATTCTTTATCTTTCCGATCATCAAATGGGTTATTTCATAGAAAAATTGAAAAAAAATTGGTTTTTTGTTGATATTTTAAATTTTTTATTATTTTTGTTGTCATGGAAGCAAAGATGTTTTATATCTGGTGGTGGTGCAGCTCGACAAATGATGCTGTGGAACACGCCGTTATATAACATTTATAAGATATTTATTTATAGAGGCACGCTGTTCACAGCGTGCCTTTTTTATTATAAGATTTTTAACTAACACTAATATTTAACAATTATGGAAAAGATCAGAAAAATCATCTTAAGCGAAAGTGAAATGCCTAGGCAATGGTATAATATCGTGGCGGATATGCCTAATAAACCTATGCCCCCTCTCAATCCGTCCACGATGAAACCTATTGGACCCGAGAGTCTTGCCGCTGTTTTTCCCATGGAGCTTATAAAACAGGAGGTATCAGCCGAAAGGTATATTGATATACCTGATGAGGTCCTTGACCTTTACACGACCTATCGTCCCTCACCCATCTTCAGGGCATTCAGCCTTGAAAAAGCGCTGGGCACAAAAAGCAAAATCTACTATAAGTATGAAGGCGGTAATTATTCAGGCTCTCATAAAGCCAACACTGCAATTGCGCAGGCATATTATAACAAAATGGAAGGAATAAAAAGAATTACCACCGAGACCGGAGCCGGACAGTGGGGAAGCGCCATGAGTTTTGCCTGCCATCACTTCGGACTTGAACTTCTGGTCTTTATGGTAAAGGTCAGCTATGACCAGAAACCAGGCCGCAAGCTTTTAATGAACACATATAATGCCAAGGTAGTCGCCTCACCAAGCACCATGACAGTGGCCGGAAGGAGAGTTCTTGAACTGGACCCCGATTCCCCGGGAAGTCTGGGTATAGCAATTTCCGAAGCTATGGAGGTTGCCGTACAGGATCCGTACACCAAGTACTCACTTGGCAGCGTTCTCAACCATGTTATCCTTCACCAGACCATCATAGGACAAGAAGCACTTCTTCAGATGGAAAAAGCAGGCGATTACCCTGATGTTGTGATCGGCTGTTTCGGAGGAGGTTCGAACTTTTCAGGAATTGCATTTCCATTCCTGCGCGAAAAGTTGCTTAACGGAAAGAATATCAGGCTTCTGACTATTGAACCTGCATCATGCCCTAAACTTACGAAAGGTAAATTCATGTACGACTTCGGCGATTCGGCAGGGATGACCCCTCTCCTTCCCATGTACACACTTGGACATAATTTTATACCCGCCAAGATACATGCAGGAGGGCTGCGCTACCATGGCGCAGGAATTCTTGTAAGCCAGCTCCTAAAAGATGGATTTGTTGAGGCAAAGGCAAAGATGCAAAGAGAATGTTTTGAAGCAGGTGTGTTTTTCGCAAGGTCGGAAGGTATTCTTCCTGCTCCAGAAGCAACATATGCTATTGCCGGGGCACTTGATGAGGCAAGAAAAGCCGATCTGGAAGGAGTCTCAAGGACAATACTCTTTAACCTGAGTGGCCATGGTCATTTCGATATTTCTGCTTATGAGAAGTATTTCGAAAACAATCTTCCCGACCATGAACTTACTACGGCAGAGGTTGAGGATGCAATATCCAAAATCAATATCCCGGTCTGAGATTGATTTATTAATCTCTGAATAATTGATGTTTTTTTAAGAAATATAGTCAACCACCCCGTCCCCGCTAAAGCGGGGCCACCCTTCCTTTGAAAAGGAAGGGAAAGTGAAGATAATCAATACATTAACTTTCTCCTCCTTTTTTAAGGAGGAGTACCCCGGCAGAGACGTCGGGGGGAGGTGGTTGGCTTAATATATTATGTGCTCTAATATTTATTAAAAATCTGAATAAGAGGTTGGATGAAGCAGATATGGATTGGCTTTTGAGACTGTATTTTTGTACTCATCCATACCTGAAAGTTTTTTCCATCCATCACTTCCAAAGAAAGTTTTCCATTTATCATCATGTGATTTCATATCGGAAAACGTAATCATATACATTAAATTAGGCATATGACTTCCAATTAAAACCTCTCCATAAAAAACTGCATCAAAAGCAAGGCTTTTAAACAATTCTATCTCACCACCCTGGTTAAACATTTCTATCTTTTTTACAGCTTTAGCTTCAGTTGCACTTTCGTAACTGCGCAGTTCATAAATTTTTTCTGAAGGAGAAGTCGTAAATTTCGGTGCAACAAACTGAGGCATATTCATAAAAGCTTTCAGAAGAATACTTTCATACCTTGCATAGGGTGGCTCATCATAAGCTGCATTGATGAAGGATTTTCCGGCATCTGTATATACATTATCCTTATCAAGTAATCCGGGTAATTGCATAAACTCATCTACAGTCTTGAACGGGATAAACACATAGATTAGTTTGCCAAAAGCTGTATCAGCCTCTATCGGTTTAAATACGCCAACTATAGGAATCCCTGCACGGTGAAGAGCTGGCAGATATGCATCTTTGAGATAAGCATCCACTTTGCCCTCTTGCGATTTATCAGCAATGTGGTAAATCTTTATCTCATAATACTGTTGTTTTACAGGTGCTGCACTGTATCCTTTTAATGAAATAGTGATTAATAAAAGAGTAAGAATCAGAGCCGTAGTCCATTTAATATTTGTCAGATTTTTCATATTAATACGTTTTTGAGAAGTTATTAAATATTTTATTGGCGTTTTTAGGTGTCAGATCTGAGCCCGATTGAACATAGAATCTGTGATAAAATGTCATAGATTCGCCTTTCCCCAACTTAAAAATTCTTTTCTCCTGTTTACGATCATATGCATTCTGACCAAGATTATTTAAAGAGAAAAGCCCATATCCCCGTGTATGTGCATAAGCCGGATAACCGGGGTTTTTAGGATTATCAAATATTCCCATGGTAATATGGACATTGTTCTTTATTCCTGACAAAATAACCCAATGATTTCTGGTTCCCCAGACAGAATCACCTTTAAGACCATTACTCGAAGTGTACATTCCGGTAACTCCGGTATTATCAGTAGACTTGACGGTTGTGGGATTACCCTTGTCATCCGTGAAGATCAGAGATTCATTTGAAGGCATTTCAAATGCCCTGTCAACCCTGATAGCGAAAAGGCCTTCTTTACTATCGTTGAAAGAGACAGGACCATTAACCGCGGTAAGTACTGTACTGTAATGTGATCGATTGTTCGGGAATTCTTGTCACCCGAAAAAATATATCTGGTGTTCTCAGTCAACAATGTGTTCCCTTTGCTATCATCCCAGTTCATTATTACTTCAAGCATTCCTATCTTACCGCTTTCTGCTTTAACAATTTTCTGATGAACGATATGTCCGTAATCATCCTTCTTCTCGGCTGCTATAGCTGAAGAGTTGTTCCAAAAATCAAGTCCGTTAACATTGCCATGGTTAAACCAGATTCCGATATGGTGCGGGTGATCCATACGTTCACCTTTTCTTGGTTCAATCGGATAACCTCTTGTGATCACTGAACCGTCAGGAGCATTAACAGGAAACAGAAAGGGTTTTTCAATGTTTTCAGGATATTGATATGATGTAAAAAGGCTGCCGTTAATAAAAACATCAACCTTATGCTTGTCATCAACCCTGACTAGTTTTACGCTTATGTCTTTGGTTGATTGAGCGTTTAGAATTATTACTGAAGTTAAAAAAGTAAGGAAAAGGAATCCTGATGATATCCATCTTATACTTATTACTAAATTTTTTATAGCTCTCATTATGATCGCATATATTAATATTGAAATACTTTACCACCTGCAAGAACTTCCTGTTTCGCCTCATCAAATGAAGTTTTTTCACCTGTCCTTAGTGCAGCTGTACACATTATTGTAGCTATAGAATGGTTATAACCTGCTATAATATCTGCATTAGGCTTCTTGCGGTCACGAACACATTCCATCCAGTTTCTCATATGAGCATAAGTCATAGGATCTGAACTTGTGTTAGCAGATGTTTCCACCTTAAAACCCGGTAAGTTCATTGGTTCAAGAAGATTTGCCTGCATATTCATATCTTTTGCGTCACCTGCAGTAAGACCACCTTCTGAACTGATCTTATTGGCATCAAGATTGAGTGAGCCGCCATTTGAGAAATAGATCTCTTTGGTCCCGCCTGCTGAGTTGGTGAAGCGTGATGTATAAACAACCTGGAAACCGGAATTGGCATCACCATAATCCATTACGGCGGTCATCGTGTCAAAATTGGTACGGCCGTCTTTCCATAAATAAATGCCACCATTTGCTGCAACGCTTCTTGGATGATTTAAACCAGTGAACCAATGAACAGTATCAATCTGGTGAGCCATCCACTGCCCGGGTATTCCTGACGAATATGGCCAGAATAGCCTGAATTCAAGATATTTTCTGGGGTCCCATGTTGCAGGTACACGATTCATCTGGAAGCGTTTCCAGTCGGTATCAGCCTCTCTTATAATACCTGTAAGTTGCGGCCTTCGCCATCTGCCCGGCTGATTGACATTCCACGACATCTCAACCATCACAATTTTTCCAAACTTACCTGATCTTATATACTCATTTGCTGCGATGTAATTTGGAGTACTTCTGCGTTGTGAACCAATCTGAACAATCTTTTTAGTTTCCTGAACAGCTTTCAGTGCTTCTCTGGCATCAGACATAGTCTCAGCAAAAGGCTTTTCACAATATGCATCCTGTCCTGCCCTTACAGCCTCGGTTAGCACCAACGAATGCTGAAAATCTGCAGTACTGATTATAACAGCATCAGTATCTTTACCACTATACAACTCATCGTTATTACGGGCCTTTCTGATTGTTACTCCTTTTCCTTTGAAAAATGCATCAGCCTCATCCCTACGTCTGTTCCATAAATCAGAAACTGCTACTATTTCAAAGTTTAATTCTTTTGCCTGACTCAAAAATGCAGGTGCCAGCGATGATCTGAACCGATCAGAAAAACCCACAATCCCAATACGAATCCTATCGTTTGCACCAAGGATACGTGAATAACTCTTAGCGCCGAGCGTCAGACCTGCTGCTCCCAATGCTGATTTTTGAATAAATTCTCTGCGGGTCGCCATAATATATTATTTAAAGTTATCGATTACTCATCATGTTATTTCAAGTAAAAATAAATTAAATCATTATCATAACATGTACAAATTCAGTGCTATTTTTCTGTTTCTTGTTCTTTAACTTTTTTTAACTTACCAATTATTTAAATGATGTATATTTGATTATAAAATCCCTAACGGATGATCTAAACTATATTAAATGAAAATCATGAAAATGAATTCAATATTCAGATTAACATTTATATGTGTTGCTGTTTTTCTTCTTCCGCTGCAGGATTTTGGACAGAAAGCTAAAGAGAATTCTGACTTTAGACACTGGCCAGCAGGCTCTTTTCCTCAGGAGATCGGGAAACGTGTTGCGGAAAATTTTGTTATCAGACCGCTTCCTGTCCCTCCCAGGAAAATAACCTATCCTGAAGTCTGCACCTGGTATGGAGCCCTGACATTTGCCAGTCTGACCGGAGATAACAAACTAACTGCCAGCCTTGAAGAACGGTTCAAACCTTTATTTGGAGCTGATTCTATTTTAATACCCGTACCCAATCATGTCGACAATACGGTTTTTGGTTCCATTCCATTGGAATTATATATACTTACCAAAAATCTGAAATACCTTACTCTGGGTAGGAGAATAGCTGACAGGCAATGGTCACCTCCTGAAGGTACAGATGTCGCTCCTGAAGCAAAAATGCTTTACGAGAAGGGATTTACGCCACAGACGCGAATGTGGATTGACGATATGTACATGATAACCGCTGTGCAAGTACTGGCTTTCCGGTCCACTGGCGACAATAAATATATTGAAAGGGCAGCAAAGGAGATGGTACTTTATCTCGATTCGCTACAAAGACCAAATGGACTTTTTTTTCATGCTCAGGACGTCCCTTTCTTCTGGAGTCGAGGTAACGGATGGATGGCCGCCGGTATGAGCGAATTATTAAGCTCCCTTCCAAAAAATAGTCCTTATCGCCCAAGAATAATGGAAGGCTATAAGAAGATGATGTCCTCACTTCTTAATTATCAGACAGAGAACGGTACATGGAGACAATTGATTGACCAACCTGAATTCTGGTCTGAGACTTCCGGAACAGGGATGTTCGCCTTTGCTATGATCACCGGTGTTAAAAACGGATGGCTCGATAAAAATATCTATGGAGCGGCAGCGCGCAAAGCATGGCTTGGATTGATTACTTATATTGACCAGAATGATGATATCCATGAGGTTTGTGAGGGTACTGGTAAAAAGAATGACAGACAGTATTATTACGACAGGAAACGAAATGTGGGTGACCTGCATGGGCAGGCGCCTATTTTATGGTGCGCTTCTGCCCTGTTAAGATAGAAGTCAAATAAACTTATCTAATAACTACAAAATGGAAGCTGTAGACAAACCTTCAGTCAAACGATTGTACTCTCTTGATGCTTTGCGCGGATTCGACATGTTCTGGATAATGGGTGGAGAAGGAATTATTATCGGACTTGCCACACTAACAGGCTGGCCAATCTTTAAATGGGGGGCTGAACAATGTGAGCACGTTCCGTGGCATGGCTTCCATTTTTATGATATGATTTTCCCCCTTTTTCTTTTTATCGCCGGAATATCTTTCACCTTTTCCCTGGCTAAACGTACAGCCATGAATGATAGCCGCAGGTCGATCTATAAACACGTAATCAGCCGCGGATTAATACTTGTTCTTCTTGGAATTGTTTATAATAATGGCGTCAATTTCGATTTTGTCCATTTACGGTATGGAAGTGTTCTGGGAAGAATAGGTCTGGCGTGGATGTTTGCTTCCCTTATCTTCATGAACACAAAACTTAATTTCCGAATTGTCTGGTTTTGTGGGCTTCTGATTGGTTACTGGATTTTGCTGCTGCTTTTCCCTGCTCATGACCTGGGTTCTACGGATATTTTTTCCCGGGAAGGTAATCTTACAAGCCATATCGATCGTCTTTTGATGCCCGGCAGACTTTATCTGGACAACCACGATCCGGAAGGATTATTAAGTACTATCCCTGCTATCGGAACAGCCTTACTTGGAATGTTCACTGGAGAATTCCTGTTATCAAAATATTTGAATGACAAACCTTTGCGTAAAGTGCTATACCTGGTTCTGGCAGCAATATCGTTAATGATAATCGGAAAGATCTGGAATATTGTTTTCCCTATCAACAAGAACCTCTGGACAAGCTCATTTGTATGTTTTGTAGGCGGTCTGAGCCTTCTTCTATTCTCCATTTTCTACCTTATAATTGATGTCTGGGAATATAAAAAGTGGGCTTTTTTCTTTGTAGTAATTGGTATGAACCCGATAACAATCTATCTTACTGAAAGAATAGTTAATTTCGGATCTGCAACAAAGTTTTTATTCGGCGGTCTTACATCTATCATGCCTGCAGCGTGGGCACCACTTATTGATGGAATTGGAATAACAACTGTAGCCTGGGTATTCCTTTATATACTTTATAAGAAGAAGATATTTCTGAAGGTTTGATCTCCAGACCACAAATTGAGTTAGAGTCGGATCGAACTTGAAGATGCTTTAGCAACACTATTCATAATAAAGTAAAGCGTTTAACGTTGAACTTTACAGGTCATAAATACACGAAACGATTAACGAAAAACGCGAAACACTTTGTTCTTTAGTCAGCTAATGCCTGATAAACCATGGCTTTGAATTTATCCTGTATTTCAGAATGACTAAACGGGCTTTGTTGCAAAAATAACAGACATACAAGCCGTTCCTTTGGATCGGCCCAATATGTTGTTGCAAAATAACCACCCCAGGCAAACGAGCCTTCCGATATTCCAAGTCTTTCCTGGCCACTGGCCGTTGTAATCTCAAATCCTAATCCGAACTTGTCCCTGCCAAGATTAAGATCACCGATCTGATTCGTAGTCATTAAATCTACAGTATGCCTTGCCAGTAATCTTTTTCCGTTATATTCACCTTTGTTTAACAACATTTGTAGAAAAATTGCATAATCTTTTATAGTGGAACTCAGTCCGGCACCACCTGAGTAATACGTACCTTCAACCAGCGGATAATCAACAAATGTACCGGATGCATTTACAAGGTGATGGTTTTTATCTTCGGCTATGACTTTCACGAGTCTGTCATGTTTTGAGGCAGGCAAATAGAAATAAGTATCATTCATACCTAATGGTTCAAAAATATGCTTGTGAAAATAGTGGTCAAGATTTTCACCTGATAAAACTTCAACAAGATAGCCCAGAACATCAACATTTAATCCATAAGTAAATCTCTCACCTGGCTGGTGGACCAGAGGTAATTTTCCGAGTGTTCTGATTTTGTCTCCAAGTACAATTTTATCACTTCCAAAACCTCCTGGTATTGTTGATTTTGCATAGATAGCTCTCATATTTCGGGAGCCGATGCCGGCATAATCAATTCCTGAAGTGTGGGTTAAGAGATCTCTTATTGTTATTTCACGATTTGCCTGAATAGTTGTATAGCTTGTGTCTTTTTCAATGAACTTATCCAGAACACGGGGATTGGCAAACTCAGGGATGTATTTTGAGATTGGGTCATCTAAAAGGAATTTTCCTTCCTCAAATAACATCATTATTGCAACACTTGTGATAGCCTTGGTCTGGGAAGCAATACGAAAAATATCATCATTGTGCATCAACGTCTTTGTTTCAACATTGCTGACGCCAAATGATCTATCATAAACAATTTTGCCATCACGTGCAATAAAACCAACTGCACCCGCTATCCATCCACTATCTATGCTTTGCTTAAGCATTTTATCGATGCGTATCAATCGGTCCTCAGAAACCCCGACTGAAATTGGGGAAGCCTCTTTAAGACCCGTAGTTTGTTTACATGAAAAGGCAATGATTAAAATCAGACAAGCAATCTGAAGAATAAAAAAATTTTTCATGTTAGATTAAATTTATGAAGTCATTATGTTTAAAAGTATTCTCTGCTTCCTGTGAATGAACTCTGTGTTCTGCCGTCTCTCTTCTTTTATAGCACCCTATTTCTTTTTTGCATAACTCAATAATAAATCCGTCAGGTTCTCTGCAGCCTTTCGGTTTTCAAAACTTTCCGGAAGACGGTCATGATCAATATATTCATTATAGATCCATGGATCTCCTATTGCAAAAATATACCCTTTTCCAAAATTGTTTTCTGCCATCAGAACTTTCTTATTTTCGATAAGAATGGCCTTTGCGGTTCCTGAAAGATTTATATCAGAAATCTCTTTGAGATAGATTTTTGTAACTTCTTTAAAAAGACGATGGTCAGGCAAATTAGTACAAGCACCCATCTCAAAATTTGTGCCGGTTACGGGATGTAATGTCACATGGTTAAACTTCATTCCAAACTGTGACATCAGCATATTAAGATGTGTGAACTCACAGTTTGGGCCATCATTAGCCAGTACTGCCAGAACGCCACCATCTTCAACCCATCTTTTAATTGTAGTTATATCTTCAGGTAATATATAATTCGGTACTGGTGTTTCTGATGTAGTGTCGGGGTCGACAATTATATAGATATTGATTTTACTTAAAACAGTAGCATAAGGTTTCCCGATAGTCACAATTTTTGCCCACTTACTTGTAAATATTTCTCCCCATCTTGAATATCCGCTTAATTCAGTATCAGTCCAGAGGTAATGAAATGGCTTTCCTGTTGTGGCATTTATTTCATGGTTATAGCAGTTATCCAGACCAACCACCGGTTGTGAAAACAAGTTTTGTACAATGAATCCAGATAAAATAAGTGAAATGAATAAGAAATACCTTTTAAAAACTTTCGGCTTTTCCATAGTTTTTCCGGAGTTTACTATTTCAAAAATATGAAACATTAATGATGATACAATGATATTCCAAAACATAATCTTCTGTATGTCCTATTAATTATCTTTGTTCTTAAATTTATATATGGAATTAAATTAAGATTAAAATTTTTGGATAAACTTTGTGAATCTTGGCGCCTTTGTGCCTTAGTGGCATATTTTTTTGCCACAAAGACGCAAAGACACAAAGTTACACCAAGAAATTTCTAATTAAAAAAATAATCTTTGTTTTTATGAAAACACTTTTGGAAAAAACTCTTATATCAGTTGCTTCTGCATTAATTTGTCTTTCAGTTTATTGTCAGGATATAAACCACTCGTTTAGACCAGGGCAGGTATGGCCCGATAATGAAGGTAAGCATATTAATGCTCATGGAGGCGGCATAATATTCTACAATGACACCTATTACTGGTTCGGGGAATACAGATTGCCACGGTTGGAAAAAGACAAGAGTCATTATGGTGTAAGCTGTTACTCATCAAAAGATCTTCTTAACTGGAAGAATGAGGGACTTGCTTTAAGGGTTATTAATGATACCACAAGTCTTCTTAATCAAGGATGCGTAATTGAACGCCCCAAAGTAATCTACAACAAAATGACTGGAAAGTTTGTGATGTGGTTTCATCACGAATTAAAAGGACAGGGATACAAAGCAGCATTAACCGGCGTTGCCGTCAGTGACAATATAACCGGCCCGTACAAATACATCAGGAGCCTGCGTCCCAATACAGGTGTGTGGCCTCTGAATTTTCCTGAAGAATACAAAAAGACCATTATAAAAGATGGTGACCTTAAAAGCTGGTCTGATGAGTGGAAAATTGCTGTCAGGGAAGGACTGTTTGTCAGGCGGGATTTTGCCGGAGGGCAGATGTCCCGCGACATGACAATTTTTGTTGACAAGGATGGCAAAGCTTTTCACATTCATGCTGCCAAAGAAAATATGACGCTTCATTTTTCGGAACTCACGGATGATTATCTCGATTTTACCGGAAGATATATCCGTGTTCTTCCCGGAGAATCGAATGAAGCACCAGCTATCTTTTTTACCAAAGGTAAATATTTTATGTTCACATCCGGAACCACCGGTTGGAAACCTAATCCTGTCCGTCTCGCTGTTGCCAAAAAGTTTTTTGGCGAATGGAAGTCAATCGGAAATCCCTGCAGGGGCACTGAGAATGAGAACAAAATCTCCTTTGGTTCGCAGAGTACATACATCCTTCCCGTTGAGGACAAAAAGAATGCTTTTATTTATATGGGTGACAGATGGAATCCGGATAATCTGGCCGACAGCCGGCATATATGGTTACCTATCGAATGGCAAAAGGGTAACCCGATCATTAAATGGTACCCAAACTGGAACCCCGGAAAACTCGCCGCAATCAGCAGGGAATTACCTGGAATAGTTGCCTCGCAGGCCTTTCTGATCTTAAACATCTCTGCGATTCTCCAAATCTGAAAATCGATTATTTTTCCCTGTACATCGTGTGATTTGTGTTGTAAATCAGAATTTCAATAAACTTTCCTACCTTTGATTATATATGATAATTATTAAGGTGAACCAACAGAGAAAAATGTTGTTCTGATAAATATAAGAAACCAACATCAAATCAAATCTTATGAAAAACCTTGCATTATTATTGGCATTTGCAGGATGTTTAATCAGTTTTTCCTGCAAAAAAAACACACAATCTGAACCATTTAAGCTCTTAACAGGTCCTGTCTGGGTAAGTGACAGCCTGCTTGCAAATGGAGTTGATGCCAGCGGATCGGGAGGAATGCTGGTAAATTTTAAGGGAAATGCTAAATTTAATCAGGACGGTACAGGATATTTTGGGATTTATACCGGTACCTGGAGATTTGCATATAACGAAACTCAGATAGTTATTTTAGCAGATTCCTTGTCTTTTCCCCTTACAACAAAAATTGCCGAACTAACCAGTATATCGCTCAAGATTACAACCAGTTACCCTAATGTACTAAATCCGGCTACCCCCATAAATATCCGGATGACATTCAAGGCTAAGTAATGCGGTATGTTTTTCTTTTCATAGCAATACTTTTAATCCCGGCTTTAAATGTTGTGGTTGCGCAGGGTATCGTCTACGGTAAGGTATACGACAAGAATACTCTTGAACCACTTTGGGGTGCATATTTGATTTATGAAAATAAACAGGGTACCACAACTAATGAAAATGGTTTTTTTTCCATAAAAACAGATACCAGCATAGTAAACATCACCTTCCAGTTGATTGGTTATAAGTCTACTACAAGATTAATAGTTCTGAGATCAAATGATACTATCGAACTTAATATCGGCTTAGAGATGGATATTCAGGAGATAGGGCAGATTGTCGTAAGTGCAAATAAAACAGAACAGAAAGTTGCGGAGTTGACTGTTTCAATGGATGTTTTAAAAACAGCCGATTTTTTGAAAACTCACATTACTGATGCCCAGGAACTTATTAATAAAACTCCCGGGATAGAAGTGCTTGATGGACAAGCCTCAATAAGGGGAGGCAGCGGATTCAGTTATGGTGTGGGTAGCAGGGTTCTTGCCCTGATCGATGGATTACCTGTTTTATCACCTGACGCCGGAAACATTAAGTGGCAATTCCTGCCGCTTGAAAATATTGCACAGGTGGAAATAATCAAAGGGGCATCTTCAGTACTTTATGGATCATCTGCATTAAATGGGATTATTAACTTTCGTACAGCTGATCCGACAAATATTCCAACTACTCAATTTTTTGCTGAAACAGGGATTTATGGCAAACCGAAAAATAAGAACTGGGTTTGGTGGAATTCACCAAGGCTTTTTTCGAATGTTTCCTTCTCGCATCTTCAGAAGTTAGGGCAAACTGACTTAGGCATAGGTCTTAATCTCCTGATCGACAACGGCTATAGAAAATTTAATGATGAAAAACTCGGCAGAATCAGCCTCAGGGTTAAACATCATGACCAAAAGGTGAAAGGTCTTATTTATGGATTTAATATTAACTCGGGTTATACCGTTAAAAGAGATTTTATTCTTTGGGAAGATGCAGATAAGGGGGCACTGAAGCAGGATACCTCAACAGTTTCACTGCTTCACGGCAGTTTCTTTGCTCTGGATCCATATATATCGTATAACAATGCCGGCAGATTTAAACACGACCTACGGATCAGGCTCCAATCATCTGATAATAGATTTCCGGTCAGGAAAGAAAATAATTCTGATGCCTTTTCACTCTACACAGAATATCAATTGTACTACAAGCTCGCTCATTTTATGAACACTACATCAGGAATATCGGAGAATTTAAGTAGAATCTTTTCAAATTTCTATGGCAATCATAACGGGCTGAATATGGCTGTTTTCACGCAGCTTGAGGTTCAGCCGGTTCCCAGGTTGAAAATGGTTGCAGGAATACGTGTTGAACAGAATTTTCTGGACGGGGAAAAGGATAAAATTGTTCCAATTTTCAGATCAGGAATAAACTGGCAGGCAGCAGAATATACTTTCATAAGAGCTTCATTCGGAGAAGGCTACAGGTATCCTTCTATCGCTGAAAAATATGCTTCAACAACTCTTGGATCTGTTAAAATATTTCCAAATCCGTTTGTTCAACCAGAATCCGGATGGAGTTCTGAAGTTGGAATCAAGCAGGGAGTTTTATTTGGAAAAACCAGTGGTCAGGCAGATTTATCTTTATTCTTTTTACAGAACAGGAACCTTATAGAATACCCTTTTGGCTCCTATCCTGATCCCATTACAGGGATCTCGGGCGTGGGGTTCAGAGCTGATAATGTCGAACAGGCAAGAGTATATGGATATGAACTTGAGTTTAACCTGAACAGGACTCAAGGTGCCTTTAATACAACATTGTCAGGGGGATATACCTATACTTATCCGGTTGAATTCAATCAGGTAACCCATAAGAACACAGGCACATACTTAAAATACAGAAGAAAGCATTCAGCAAAAATCAGTTTGAACACTTCATATAAAAGGTTTGATTTGGGGTTAAGTCTTTATGCAAAATCAAAAATATTAAACATTGACAATGTTTTTTTGGATGAAACTACCAGGGAGAGCATACTTCCGGGTTTCTATGGATACTGGCTCGAAAAAAACAGAGGATATTTTCTCATTGACGGTGACCTGGGGTACATGATCAATAAGCTTCTAACTCTTTCACTGGCAGTAAAAAACATTACCAATACTGAATATATGGGCCGTCCTGGAGACATTCAGCCGCAAAGGAATTTTAGTCTGCGACTCTCAGGAAAGTTTTAAGACCGGTAAACCCTCTTTGATAGCGACAGATGGCCTGCAGGCCGTCAACACTTAAAGACAGGGCAAAACCTGTTAAGACATTTTCGGATTTTCGAATAAGTCAAGTTTACACTACTCAATCAACTAAATATCAATATACTATTTTAGACCTATTGCAGAAAAGAATTATTTTTCTACATTTGACTTAATTTATATTCATGTTCATATATCTGATCGGAAAATTTAAAATAACGTTAAATGAAAAAAGAGGGGTTTTGTATCGGTCTGCAAAATACCCTCTGAAACTTAAACTTAAATCTTAACCTATGAGAAAACTTTTAACTTTTATTGCTTCCTTGTTCATTACCGGCAGTCTGCTTGCGGGCGGACTGGTTACCAACAATAACCATAGTGCCATGTTTACACGCCTACAGAACCGTAATGCCTCTACCGGCATTGATGCTGTTTATTTCAATCCTGCAGGTTTAACCAAGCTTGGAAATGGTTTCTTTGCTTCAATAAACAACCAGACAATCACGCAGACACAAAAAGTAAACAGTAATTATCCTTATCTCACCGGTACTCCAAAAGAGTATATTGGTAGTGTAAGTGCACCTATTTTCCCGGGAGTTTATTTAGTATATAATACCGGGAAGCTGTCCTTTTCAGCAGGATTTAATCCCATTGGCGGAGGTGGCGGAGCAAAATATAAAACAGGGTTACCCTCCTTTGAAATGAGTGTTGCTGATATTGTACCGGGTTTAGCCAGTCAGGGCATACCGACAACACAGTATTCGGCAGATATATATTTTAAAGGCTCTTCTACTTATTTTGGTTATCAGGCTAACATTGGATATAAGATAAATGATATGATCTCTATTGCAGCCGGTATACGTCTGGTCTCGGCTAAAAACACCTACAGTGGATATTTAAAAAATATCAGTATTAATCCTACCTATCCTGCTTTTGGAGCAGCTTTTACCGGAGGAATGGTACTTGCGAGTGATTTTTTTACTGCCGGGGCCAGTACACTTACTGCAGCGGCTGCTGGAGCTACAGCTTATGTTGCAGGATTGCAGCCTTTAGTTTCAGGAGGAGCCGGATCTGTACTTCTGTCAAATGGAACAGGGGTAGGTTTAAGTCTAACTCAAATTGGCCAGATACAACAACTTCTTGGAGCTGCCGGATTGACTCCTGCTCAGATAGGAGCTATAACAATTGCAGGAGCTCAGGGAACACTATCAGCAGCAGCTCCTAGTTTTACTGCCAATGCAGCAATTATGACGGCACATGCAGCCGGAACTCAGGACATTACTGTAGATGCTTCAGAATCAGGAACGGGTATTACACCCATTCTTAGCGCTAACTTTTCACCTACAGAAAACCTGGATATCGCAGTTAAATATGAGTTCAAAACAGAGATTGATCTGAAAACAAAAGTTGTCAATAATAATGGTGGAGGCATATTTGTTGATGGGCAAACTGTTGTCGGCGATATGCCTGCAATGCTTTCTCTTGGAGTAGATTATAAACCGATTAAAAAACTTTTG
Organism: Bacteroidales bacterium; assembly: GCA_049512815.1. Taxonomy (GTDB): domain Bacteria; phylum Bacteroidota; class Bacteroidia; order Bacteroidales; family VadinHA17; genus LD21. Next base: position 39,192 of record JBEKWS010000013.1, read on the forward strand.
CTTTCTGCAAGCTTCAATGAATATTTTGATAAAAATGTCGATTATGACGGAAGTCCGACCGTAAATATAAATGAGATTGATAAAAATTTTATTGAGTACGGTCTTGGACTGGAATATGGTCTTTCTGAGAAACTGCGCATAAGTGCAGGTTGGTCCCATACTGAAACAGGTGTCAATCTTAACTATCAAAGTGATCAGAGTTTCAGTACAAACACCAACTCATTTGGAGCAGGTTTTGGTTACCGTATCACTCCAATGATCGATCTTAATTTAGCTTACCAGTATTCATTTTATGCACAAGGTTCAAAAGATTATAATCACATGCTTGGCACTTTTGAGGTTCCTGTGACTGAAACATACAATAAAAATACATGGCTTATTGCAGTTGGACTTGATTTCTATTTCGGAAAAAAATAGTCTCCTATAAATTAATAAGAATTCAGAGAGGCTGTCCGCCAACTGGCGGACGGCCTCTCTCTTTAGTATATAATTCCTTGGGAATTAAGATGTTTAATATATAACTCGCATCTGGGAATACCTGATGATTCCAACTTCTTGTACCATTCAGCGGCTTTCGAGACATTACCGGTTTCTTTAGCAAGCTTAATAATATTTATATAGATCAAACCATTAACTCCTGAATTCTTACTATCAATAGAATCAGCAATTTTAATGAAACTGATCAATGCTTTAGCCGGTTCTTCATTTTCAGCAAGGATGGATGCATCATCAATCTTCTTGTTAAGTTCGTTATTAAGACTAATGCCATAGAACAAAAAACAGTTTTCGGTGCAATCTTCTATCAGGTCAATCCATTGTGTGTCCTGCTTTAATGGTGGAAATGTCAGGACAAAATCAAGCTTCTCGCCGATTGTTTTAAATTTATATGTTTCGGGGCAAACCGGGATTCCTTTCGAAGCAGTCAACTTACTCCGTGTTCCATCAGGATAAATGATGAAGATATTCTTATCTGCGCAGAAGTAACCACCAGTGATCTTGTTTTCTATACTGAGAAAAATCATAGTACTTTGTGGCGTAATATCAACCTTTGAAATTTCCAGAGTCTCATGACTTTTGAGAGCAATATTAGGTCGGTTAATTGTTTGCGAAAATATTTTTGTAGTACCTGCCATATAAAATAACAAAACTAAAACTGCAATTTTCACTCTCATTTTAATAATAATTAGAACCTGCAATTTATGAATTTAATACTCCTGAATGATAAATTATTCATTCAAATTGTACATTTAACTTCTTAACGGAAGAATAAAACCAATGATATTCAGAAACTTAATCTGAAAGTTAACCAAATTGTAACAATTAAGTAACAAATACCTGATAACTATAACAATAAATGAAGTTAACTTTGCGGCAATTCATTGTACTTTTAAAATCTGATGAATAAGAATTACAAATAAGAAGCAGGTTATGACGACAAAAAAGGAAGAAGCTATTATCGACAGTGTAAAGAGTTTTGAGGAGATGGCAGATCTGGTCCTGATCCAATTGACTCTTCTTGAAAAGTTTATGTCGTTGAACGATCGAAGTGAAATGAACAATATCATCACTATGATTGAGGAAAATGAAAATAAAATTGATGAATATGAAGTTATTATAAGTGATAAGTTCATTAATTCGATAATACTTTATCAGCCGGTAGCATCTGATATCAGAAAGCTTAACTCAATATACCGTATATCGATTAATCTTGAGCGCATAGGAGATATAGTATTGAATATTATTCATTCAATAGAATCAATTAAGGAAACTGCTGAATACGAAGCTATGCAAGATGTTTTAATGAATATGCTGGTATCAGGAGTAACCATGGTAGAAAAATCGCTTCTTTCTTTCCTGAATAATGATGATTCTTATGCAGAGTGGACCATTAAAAATGATGAGGTAGTAGATGATATGAACAGGAAGCTTCTTATTAACAGTGTATCAAGAGCAAAGGTCAGTGAAAAGACAAGGGAGATGTTACTGAGTTATATGGACCTTAAGAATATCATTACTAATATGGAAAGGATAGCTGATCATGCGACAAATATTGCAGAATCTTCCATTTACTCTATGCAGGGAACAGATATCAGGCATAAGGGAATTGGAACTTATCATGCAAATACAAAAAACATCTGATATTCAGCTATATGGAGAACAAAAATAAAAAGATTCTTATTATTGATGATGAAGAGGATTTATGTGAAATTCTTCAGTATAATCTAAGCAATGAAGGCTATTATACTGAAATTGCACATTCCGCTGAAGAGGCTTTGAAGAGGCCGCTTGGCAACTTTGATCTTGTTCTTCTTGATGTAATGATGGGTCCTATGTCGGGCTTTAAGTTTGCCGATAAACTGAGAAAAGAATTAAAAATTGATGTCCCTGTGATTTTTCTTACTGCCAAGGATACGGAGAATGATATTCTTACGGGATTCAGTCTGGGCGCTGATGATTACATTTCCAAACCCTTCTCTGTTAATGAATTAACAGCAAGAGTAAAGGCCGTACTAAAAAGATCATATACTGATAAGGTTGACAGTAAATCCATTCTGCAATTCAATGGGATCGATCTGGATACAGTCCGCAAAAGACTGATAATAAATGACGAACGTGTTGAGCTTACTAAAAAAGAATATGAAATTCTGAGAACCCTGCTGGAAAATCAGGGCAAAGTCTTTTCCAGGGAAGATCTGCTTATGAGAATATGGGGACAGGACGTTATTGTCACTGAACGTACAGTTGATGTAAATATTACAAGACTCAGAACTAAACTCGGGCAATTTGGTTCTTCCTTAAAGAACAAGACGGGTTATGGGTATTTTTTCGAGTTTTAATGAACTAATTATTCAATAATGGTCAGCAGGAACAAGTTCAGAAATAATCTTTTTATCTTCTACTCATCGATTTTTGTATTATTCACTCTTCTTATACTAAGTTACCTCTATCAGAGGGAAAAAGAGTTCAGGATTTCAGCCCTGAATGAGGAGCTTGAAAACACAACTAAGATAGTCGATAAGTATATCCAAACTAATTTTGTAACTGAAAAAGGAAACTACAAACTGATTGATTCAATCGTTAAATTACTTCCACAGGATAGCCTCCGGGTAACAGTAGTAAATCCTGACGGTGTTGTAATATTTGATAGTTTCGTTTCTGATTGGGGGAAGATGGAGAATCATAAAAACAGGCCTGAGATAGAAGGATCACTTTATTCTGATTTTGGTACATCTATCAGAAAATCAGCAACTACTGGAAAGGAGTACTACTACTTCTCAAAATATTTCGGTAGCTATTATGTCAGAGCCGCGGTTGTTTATAATATAAAAGTTGTCAATTTCTTAAAAGCAAAAAAATATTTTCTTGTAATCATTATTATCTCCTTTCTGCTGATCTGGTTGATAATGTTGTTTATAACCAACAAATTTTCAGAATCTATCGTCAAACTGAAAGATTTCGCATTATCAATCAGAAATAATGAACCATTCGATTTCAATAAGAAATTTCCCAAAAATGAACTCGGAACAATAAGTGAAGAGATTCTTGAGATTTACAAAGATCTTTTAAAATCAAAAAATGATCTGGTGAATGAGAGAGAGAAGCTCTTCAGTCACCTTAACGCTCTTAATGAAGGAATTGCTTTCTTTACAAAAGATAAAGTAAAGATACTCTCAAATAATAATTTCATTCATTTTATGAACATGATATCCGGTGAGCTTTCTGTATCGGGTGCGAATTTCTTTAAAATTGAAGATTTCAGAAAAGTTAATGAATTTATTGACAAACAGTTGCAAAATGAAATAAATTCAAATCAATTACCCAAATTTGAATACCATTTAGGAAAGAATGGCAAGTTTTACAGGGCACAGTGTGTTATTTTTCATGATAAAAATTTTGAGGTGATACTTAGTGATATCACAGAGATGGAGCAGAACAGACTTATCAAACAGCAGATGACATCCAATATTGCTCACGAGCTCAAAACGCCTGTCTCTTCAGTTAAGGGCTATCTTGAAACCCTTATTAATGACCCCGCTATGCCGGCAGATAAGCAAAAATATTTTATTGAAAAGGCACTAGCTCAGAGCGAAAGACTGACAAATCTTATTAACGATATTTCAATTATAAACAGAATAGAAGAATCAGGCAGCTCTTTTACCTCTGAAAAAGTGGCCATCAGAGAAATAATTAATGATGTTATTTATAATTTCAAATCTGCAATTGAAGCCAGAGGGATGAAGGTTGAAACGGAAAATCTGGATGATGCAATTGTTACAGGCAACAGGTCGCTTATCCTCTCAATATTCCAGAATCTTCTTGAGAATGCAGTCAATTACGCAGGTGATAAAACCATAATCAGAATTATGCTTTACAATGAAGATGAATCATTCTGCCACTTTTTGTTTTCTGACAACGGAATCGGAATTGCAGAAGAGCACCTTCCACGGGTTTTTGAAAGATTTTACAGGATCGATTCAGGACGTTCAAGGAAGAGCGGCGGTACAGGACTTGGCCTGGCTATAGTTAAAAATGCCATCCTTATCCATAAGGGTGAGATTTCAGTTAGAAACAGGACAGGCGGTGGTGTTGAGTTCCTCTTCTCACTTCCAAAATAATTAAGTAATCTGCTAGCCGAAACGACCTGAGATATAGTCTTCAGTTTGTCGTTTAGCAGGATTTGAAAACAGTACCTGTGTTTTATTGTATTCTATCAGTTCTCCGAGATAAAAGAAAGCAGTGTAATCGCTTGTGCGTGCAGCCTGCTGTAGGTTGTGTGTAACAATAATGATTGTATAGCCCTTTTTCAGTTCAATCAATAATTCCTCAATTTTGTTAGAAGAAATAGGGTCAAGTGAAGAAGTCGGTTCATCAAACAAAAGTATGTCTGGTTTCATAGAAAGAGAACGGGCAATACAAAGTCTTTGCTGTTGTCCACCGGAAAGAAAAGTCCCCTTTTTATGCAAATTATCCTGTACTTCTTTCCAAAGAGATGCTTTTCTGAGCGAATCTTCTACGATTTCTTCTTTTTGCGATTTAGATAGTTTAATCCCGTTGAGTGTATAACCTGAAATTACATTGTCAAAAATACTCATAGTTGGAAATGGATTTGGCCGCTGAAAAACCATCCCTATTTTCCTTCTCAACACTATGAGATTCATCTTATAAATATCTTCTTCAAAAAGATAAATTTTGCCTTCTGTTCTGGCTCCGGGTGTAAGCTCATGCAAACGGTTTATACAACGAAGAAAAGTGGTTTTGCCACACCCTGAAGGACCCATTAATGCTACTATCTGGTTCTTAGGTATTTCTAAAATAATATCCAATAATATTTTGGCTTCTCCAAAAAAGGCATTTAAATGTTCAACTTTCAAAATTGAATTTTCCATCTTCTCTCTAAAATCTTAGTAACTATATTTAAAAACAAAATTAGCATGATAAGTACAAATGAAGCTCCCCACGCAAGCTTATGCCATTCATCGTAAGGACTGCTGGCATAATTAAAAATAAGCAGGGGCAAACTGCTCATAGGTTTTAGAATATTTGTAGTAATAAACGGGTTACCAAAAGCTGTGAAAAGCAAAGGGGCCGTTTCTCCAGCTACCCTGGAAATACTTAAAATGCTCCCACTTATAATGCCACTTAATCCCATTGGTAATATAATGCGTAAAATGGTTTTGTAATAAGGTACCCCCAGTGATAGGGAGGCTTCTTTTATAGTGCCGGGAATAAGTTTCAACGTTTCTTCTGTTGATTTGATAATTGGTGGCAACATCATAATTGCCAAAGCAATACTCCCTGATAATGCAGAAAAACGTCCGGTAGGTTTAACAATCCATAGATATATAATAATCCCAAGTACAATCGATGGTATGCCTTGCAGGACATCTACACACAAACCTACCCAATAAGCAAGTTTATCTCTGCTGTATTCGCTCAGATAAAGACCGGCTATTGCCCCAAAAGGAATTGCAATCAGTGATGCAATGAATATGATGATGCCACTACCAATCAATGCGTTTAAGATTCCTCCTCCCTTTTCACCTACCGGTTTAGGCAGGTTAATAAAGAAATCCCAGTTAATTGCGGTGATGCCTTGTTTGACAATATAAAATAATATCAGCAACAGAGGTACAGTCGATAATAAAGTAAGCAGGATAATCCCGCTTTTAAAAAGCTTGTCTTTATAAAACCTTAATTTTAGAAGCTTGTCCATGTTAGTGGAGTATAAAACGTTTAATGATTTGCCGGCCCAATATATTTATCAATGTTGTTACAACAAAAAGTAAAAGTCCCATCTCAATAAGAACCGATAGATATACACTTCCTGTTGCTTCGGTAAATTCATTTGCAATTACACTGGCCATAGTGTTTCCCGGACTGAAAATACTTTTAGGGATATAATGTGAATTTCCAATAAGCATAGTCACTGCCATTGTTTCGCCCAATGCACGTCCGAGAGCAAGTAGTATTGCAGCAAATAGTCCTGAACGTATATATGGAATGATGATCTTTCTTATTACTTCAAAGCGTGTTGCGCCCAACGAATAGGCGCCTTCTTTTAAAGCCGGCGGTACCATGCTGATCACCTGTCTGGAAAGAGATACGGCATACGGCATGATCATAATGGATAAAATGACTGAAGATGTGAGTATTCCGACTCCATAAGGTAAAACATGCAATTTTAACTCCAGATTTCTTACGATGGGTACTAAAATAACCATCCCCCAAAAACCATAAATTACCGATGGAATACTTGCCAATAGTTCAATAATATTTTTAAAAATATTTGATACCAACCCTTTGGGATAATATTCTCCCAGGAAGATGGCTGTCGATAAAGCAAATGGTGTTGATATAATAAGCGCTAACAATGAAGTAAGCAGTGTTCCAATCAGGAAGGGTAATGCACCGTACTCATCGGTTACAGGGTTCCATGCTTTACCATACAGGAATTTAACTCCGAGATGATTAATTGAAGGTATTGAAGTAACTGTGAGGGTAATAAAAATGGATATCAGTATAATTACTATAATAATTCCAATTAATCCCAGACTCTTCTGGAATATTTTCTCAAAAAGCAGAACATTGTACAGTTTTTTGTTCTCCTTACTGTTAATTGCTTTGTTCTTGTACTCAAATCGCATGGTCAGCGCCTCTTTTAAATTCCTCATACAAGTCTATCCTTAATTGGATTACTGTAAATTTAACTTTTGTAAATGTAAATTTTGAAAGTTTGGGGATTAAAAAACAATAAGGCAATCCTTAAGAGGACTGCCTTATCGACCTAACTATTTCTACCCTTTATAATAATGATTTACCGTTGAAAACAATTGATTTTAAGTTGGCTTCAACCACCTTCAGAGCTTCTTTTGGAAGCGGCGCATAAATTAAAGGAGCCGCAAATTGCTGTGCGTCATGAGTCATCCACCATACAAGTTTAACTACTTCTTTAGCTTTAGCTTCTGCCCTGCTGTCATAATTTTGTTCTTTGTACAGCAAAATCCATGTGAAACTGCTAATCGGGTATCCATCAGGGGCATCCGTATTGGTAATAGAAACACGGGCATCAGCGGGGATGGCAATATTTGCAGCAGTTGTTACCGATTTAATAGATGCCTCAACATATTTTCCACTTTTATTTTGTAAAAGCCCAACCGGCATTTTGTTTTGTAAAGCATAGATTAATTCAACATATCCGAGAGCTCCCGGAGTTTGTTTAATCATGCCACTAACTCCTTCGTTACCTTTAGCTCCAATACCAATTGGCCAGTCAACAGATGTTTTGTGACCTACCTTGTTCTTCCATTCTTCACTTATTTTTGATAAATAATCAGTAAAAATAAAGGTAGTGCCGCTTCCGTCTGACCTATGTACTATTGAAATAGGCATGTCTGGTATCTTAGCTGATGGATTGAGTTGTTTGATTCTTGCATCGTTCCAATTTATGATCTTCCCAAGGAAAATGTCTACAACCACATCAGGTGTAAATTTAAGAGTAGGGTCACCGGGAATATTATAAGTGATAACATCAGCTCCTAGGCAAGTTGGGATATGCACTACAGCTGCCGGCATTTTTGCAATGTCCTCGTCATTTAAGAAAGCATCGGAGGCACCAAAGTCAACGGTTTTACTCATCAATTGTTTGATTCCCCCACCAGATCCGATAGATTGATAATTAATCTTTACACCTGTCTTTATATTATATTCGCTAAACATTTTAGAATAGAGGGGGTAGGGAAAACTTGCTCCTGCACCCAACAATTCCACATCACTAGCCGGAGATTTTGTTGCTGATTTTAATATCGGCAAAAAACCACTGGATAAAACTCCTACAAAAGCCATGACTGTAAGAATGTAAACTAATTTGATTGTTTTCATAAATTTCTATTTTTAATTTTATAAAATTAACTGAACAATATTAACCGTATGTTTCAAAAACGGTAATTCATTTGAAAATATAGTGCACTGTCAATCGGAAAGCCAGGTCATCGCTCTTTATGCTAAGATTGTTAACAGCCGCATTCCTGTTATTATACATGTCATACCATACATTGGGCATAAGATGCACGTTTTTGATTGGAGTATAATCGAGGCCGGCGAGTACAAGGGATTCGGTAAATACACCTGTGTAAGATGCAGCGTAAAGGTTGTTCTTGTTGAACTTTGTATCGGGGTTATAATAGTCGTAACGTAACACATAACCCAGTTTTTTACTAATAGTGCCTCTTGCAAATATTGATACTCCGGATGCTAAAGCATTGACTGTGTCTTTTACAGTTGACGGAGCTGCTTCTGTGAAAATTGTATTGTTTTTCTGAACTTGCTGGAATGCTTCCAATCCCATGGTAAACATCTTTGTCTGATAAGCTAATAAGGCTTTATACGTTGTTTTGTTTTTTTGGTAAGGCTTCGCCTGAGCCCATTCATTGTCGGCTCCAAGATCTAATATGATTTTTTGATCTATGAATTTTACATAAACATCACCGTAAAACTTTTTGTATTTATCAGCTTCCGGTTTAGCGCCACTTCCATTACCAATCATTAGGTTATATCCAAAGTCACCTTTATCATTAAGCTTACCTTGCAAACTTATGCCAACATCATTAGAACCACCAATCTTTCGTAAGTCCATAATTGTTTTTTCCAGGGAACGATAACCCCACATAGGTTCAGAAGTCGTAGCAAATGTTGGAGTCGACATTTGTCCGATTACCAGATCACTGTTGTGAAAAATATTTTTCCATCTCAGGTTTGCAGATTTAATATATACTGAGCGGTTCCCGTCGGATGTAAATGTTGCGCCTTCATAAGCCAGCAACAACTGGGTTGCAAAATGTTCACTAATGTCATAGTCATATCCAAGATAAATTCTTCTAAACTCGAACGATGTAAAATCTTTAGGAGTGCTACCGTATTGGGTATTGCTCATGTTAAATGAATTCGTGTGACCTTTGTATAAAAAATCCCCAAATGCATAGCCCCAAAGTTTGCCCGATGGTTTAAATTCAACCTTGGTAGTGTCTTTCTGGCTAAAAACATTTAAACTCAATAAAAAAAGCAGAATAAAAATTAATTGTTTTTTCATTTTTGTGGTATTAGGTTTGACTTGATTTTTCATCATTTTTTATTTGTTTTTAATGGTATGATGCAGCTCGCATGTTTAGTAAAATTTGTACAGGAGTTTGGGCTTGTAAAACATGCTCGGTTCATGTCACAAAAGTCATGTTTCATTATTACAGGCCTGTTGCAATGTGATTAAGTAATTGTTACAAAAAAGACAGACAAGTTATTGTATTGCAGTATAATCAGTTATGAAAACCTAAATGATAAAATAATTGTCTATATTTCTTGCTGAATAATTAAATCAAAGAAGACTTATGAATGATAAATGGCTTCAATGGGCTTCACAGCTTCAGTCAATTGCACAGGCAGGATTAACATTCAGTGCTGACAGATATGACCTTGACAGGTACGAAAAATTAAGGAATATTGTAGTTGAAATATTACATGAATATACGGATGTTGATTCCAAAAAAGTGAGGGAACTTTTTGCTTCCGAAACGGGTTACCAGACTCCGAAGATCGATATCAGAGCATCCGTTTTTAAGGAAAATAAAATCCTCATGGTTAAGGAGAAAATAGATGGTGCATGGTCATTGCCGGGGGGCTGGGCAGATGTTAATACTTCTGTGAGTGAATCAGCAATACGGGAATGTCTTGAAGAGGCAGGTGCCGTAGTAAAACCAAAAAGAATCGTTGCAATACATCTTGGGAACAAACATAATAATCCTCTCTTCCCTTATACAATTTACAAGATATTCATTGAATGTGAGCTTATTGAAAACAGTTTTAAGGAGAATACTGAAACTCTTGAAGCCGGATTTTTTGAGCCTGATAAACTGCCGGAACTCTCTTTTCACAGGAATACTCCTGATCAGATCAAAATGTGTTTCGAGGCAAAAAATTGTAAAGTTTTCGAGACTATTTTTGATTAATAAACCATATTTTCAAATTATTGACAATTTTCACAGATGTGTACAGAGGTTGTCTCAGAAATCAACCACCTCCCCCTGACGCTTCGGTCAGGGTACTCCTCCTTCAAAAGGAGGAGAAACTTAATGTATTTATTATCTTCACTTTGGGGGTGTTGAAAAAGGCGAAATCCATTAACAGCAAAGGTCGCAAAGGTTTTACGCAAAGATCGCAAAGAGCTGAATTATATAGTTTTAGCTTTGCGCGCTTTGCGCCTTCTTAGCGTGCTTTGTGGTTAAAAAGGACTTTTTCAACACCCCTGTCGTGCCCGAAGGGTCATGACGGGGTGGTTAGTTTCACTTTTTAAATAACCACTGTTTTCAGTTATTCAAATAAATAAATTTCTCTTCGGGCTCTGTTACATATCCAATTACTTTTGAATTCACCAGCCCGGTATTTTGCAAATCTCCAAGAATTTCATTCACTTTATCATGTGGTGCACTGAAAAAAAGCCCTCCGGATGTCTGGGCATCAAATGCCAGCATTTTTAAATTATAGTCGAGATCGGATTCAAAATCAACATTTTTTTCGGCATATTCAAGGTTACGGAACGAAGCACCCGGAATACATCCATCATCAATCAATCTGTAGGCATCGCCGATAAGTGGAACTTTCTTCATATTTATTTTTAAAGATACCTTGCTGGCTTTTGCCATTTTAAGCGCATGCCCTGCAAGACCAAAACCGGTAATATCTGTTGCTCCCCTGATGTTGTGCTTTATCATCACCTCTGCTCCCGATTTATTAAGTAGCTTCATTAATCTTTTGGCTTCAGTAACGTCATTTTCAGAAGCCATTCCCAATCTATGACCGGCAAGAATTACCCCAGTTCCTATCGGTTTGGTAAGTATAAGATAATCGCCTGGTTTGGCACCTGAGTTTGTAATAATTTTATCAGGATGAATATATCCGACTACCGCAAGTCCGTATTTAGGAGGGAAATCATCAATTGTGTGTCCGCCGATAATCCTCACCCCGGCTTCAGTTGCCTTGTCAAATCCTCCTTTCATTATATCTGCATAAGCCTCCATAGGTAACTTTGCAGCAGGAAACATCATGATGTTGAGCGCAAGTACCGGATCTCCTCCCATAGCATAGACATCACTGATTGAGTTGGCAGCAGCTATCTGTCCAAATTCATAAGGGTCGCTGCAAACTGGTGGGAAAAAATCGGTTGTCAGTACCAAAGCAAGGTCATCATTAACCTTATAAACACCTGCATCGTCATGAGTATCAATACCAACCAATATATTCGGATCTATTGGCAGAGGGAGATATTTTAGAATCTCTTCAAGTTGCTTTGGTGATATTTTTGCCGAACAACCACCATATTCAACCATCTGAAGAAGGTCAATTTTCATTCTGATATTCCGGTATTAATCAGGGTTTCACAATATTCCCGGCCGAAGCCATTACTTCAGCAATAGCATATATGTTACTCACAGTACCTGCCCCGACAACAGACTCCAGTGAGTAATGGTTAACACAAGTGGCGCAGAGCATTAGTTCAACTCCCATTTTCTCCAGATCCTTCAGATGTTCAATGACAGGGGAACCTTTTATAGCAAGTCTGACACCATTGTTGTAGAAAACCATCTTCTGAGGTAGTGCATCAAGATCCTTTAACGCTTTTATGAAATTGATCATCAATAAATATCCAAGTTGATTATCACCTTCACCCATTTTGTCAGAGGAAAAAACAACTACGAAATTCCCTTTTGGGAAATGTGAAATCGAAGAGCTGCAATACTCCCCTGGTTTGGCTTGAACAACTTCCCCGGTTGTCTTGGTTACTGTAAGGGTCCAAACCCCTCGTTCCTCACTAACCTGAAAATCTGCTTTGTTATCTTTAAGGAAACGGCTTAAATTGTCGAATGATGTCTGATTATCAGTCAGCACTATGAAGGATTCTCCTTCCAATGTTTCTTTCAGAGCCTTCTTTGCTGCAATCAATGGTGCCGGGCATAATTGTCCTTTTGTATCTACTATTCGCATGATTCCAAAATAAAATCGATGGGCAAAATTACTAAAGAAAAATTTGAAAATTTGAAAATTTGAAAATTTGAAAATTAAAATCCGCCTTCTTTTAAACTACATTGGTAAAAAGTTGAATAGTTGAAGGGATATATGAATTTTTATACCTTTACTTATTAAAATTGATCTGTTCAATTTCACTATTTTTTATATGAAAAGAATCGTTTCCCTTCTTTTGCTTTTGGTTGCGATAATCTTAACAACTTCATTATCTGCCCAGAACACAATAAACAAAAATATATTGCCGGGTTCGTGGCTTGGTAAAATATCAACCAATGGTATTGATCTCCGGTTAGTTTTCAATCTGAAATTAAACGATAAGGACAGTCTTGTTGCCACAGCAGACAGTCCTGATCAGGGTGCGAAAAACATTCCTCTGGGCCGGGTCATTCTGAAAGATGAAAAGCTGACTATTCAGGCGCCAACGCTTCTTGGAGAGTACAACGGGACAATCACCGGTGACTCGACAATAGAAGGAATGTGGACTCAACGCGGTGTTAGTTTTACTGCAAATCTTAAAAAGCTTAAGACAGCATTAGCTGTTAACAGACCTCAGGAACCAAAACCTCCCTTTCCTTATACATCTGAAGATGTGGCTTTTACTAATGATAAATTCAATATCAAACTTGGCGGAACTTTGACAATACCAGCTGGGACCGGTCCTTTCAAGGCCGTCATTCTGATCACAGGATCAGGTCCTCAGAACAGGAATGAAGAACTTATGGGTCATAAACCATTCCTGGTTATAGCTGATTATCTGAGCCGTGATGGTATTGCAGTTCTTCGCTATGATGACCGGGGGGTTGCCAGTTCACAGGGTAACTATTCGGAAGCCACTTCCGCTGATCTTGCAACTGACGTCGAGGCTGCTTTATATTATTTAAAGAACAATCCGAAAATTAGTCTAAAAGAAATAGGACTTATGGGTCATAGTGAAGGCGGATTAATCGCGCCAATAGTTGCTGCTACAAACCAGGGCATAGCATTTATCGTCTCACTGGCAGGTCCAGGGGTTACAGGACAACAGATTATTATCAGACAGTCACAGGAAATAGGCAGACTTTCAGGAGAAAACGAGGTTCAAATTAAGGAAGCTACTGAAACAAATAAAAAACTATATGCTGTACTCAGAAAAGAAAAAGATAATAAAAAGGCAGAAATAAAGATTCTTGCTCTTTATAAAGAGATCCTGGAAAAGAAAAAAACTTCCAAAGAAGATACGGAAAAAGCTGTTAATCAGCTTAAAGCAACATTTAGTGCTCCCACATATACATGGTTCAGATATTTTATAATGACCGACCCTGCAACCTTCTGGAAAAAAGTAAAATGTCCGGTGCTTGCAATGAACGGCGAAAAGGACCTTCAGGTAGCTGCAAATGAAAATCTTCCTGCAATCGAGAAAACGCTAAAATCAGCCGGAAATAATTCTGTAAAAACTGTTAAACTACCCGGACTAAATCATCTTTTCCAGCACTGCAAAACAGGACTCCCGACAGAATACAGCGAAATAGAAGAAACTTTTTCTCCTGAAGCTCTTAAAATTATTTCTGACTGGATTTTGGCTCTATAGGTAATTCAGATAGTTTCCTGAGTATTATTCTTCCCCGGGCAGTGATACCCGCAGAGCCGTCTTCCATAAGTATAGTAATTGAGGTGAAAAGTTCATTGGCAAGTTCAGGATAAATCAAAGAGAGCTTATATAATATCTCCATAGTATAAGCCTTGACTGCAATAGCTGAAAATCCTGAGTTTAAAATCTTAAAACTGAAATCGGCGAGCAAACCCTGTTGACGACTGCTAATTTTTTCAAGATCACTCAGCGCTATTATTCTGAGAAAACATCGGAGTGTACTTTCATATTCAATCTTACCTAGAGTCTCAACGATCTGCGCGAGATATGGATAAATGATTTCAGGAAACCTGTCACATACTTTTGTAAGTGTCCATGATGCCCTGAAGGAAAGCTTTTTATCTGAAGAGATGGAATATTCAAACAGTTTTATAAAGATAGCTGGATTTTCTATTGCAGATGCTGCAACCCAATCAGCCTCTTTCATACTCATCATGTTGTTTACAATTGTCTGAAGCTCTGCATCATCTGTCAGTTTATCGGCAGGTTGAACAATGATTTGCAAATCATTTAGTTTTTCAGCTTTTGTTCTTTCTATATAGTTCTTAGCAACAAAAACATCAGCTTCGGAAAAATCGAGCGTCATTAAATCCTTTTCCTCAACCCATTTATAATCAACATGTTCAGAGAGAATAGGCATTTCATCAAGGGTGTCACATATAAAAGGGATAAGTCTGATCTGGTTGTGACCATAATCGTGATGGACCTTTGCGAGCTTTCCGCATATAACTATCCCCATTGATAACTCTTCCTCAACTTCACGGATAATGCACTCATCTTCTGTCTCTCCGGGGATAAGCTTTCCTCCGGGAAACTCCCATTTCATTGGATGATCAGTTGCCTCTCCCCTTTGGACAACTAAAATTTCATTCCCTTCATTTCTGATAATAGCACAGGTAACAGTAATCATAACAGTAAAAGATCTTCATAGAGCGGAATAACAAGTAAGAATTCATAATTTTTCTCCTCGTGATTAATTTTGCATGCGTAGTGATCAATACCATTTGTAACGACGACATAAGGCACTTTAAATTCCATGTTATAACAGACAATCTGATCAAATACTTTGTCATCAATTGTTATATCAGGTGACTTACATTCAACAATCATAACAGGTTCTCCTGATCTGTTATGTACCAGTATATCTACCCTTCTGTTCATTTTATTGAGTCTGAACAAGACTTCAATGCCAAGAAGACCGGGAGGATATTTCCCTTCATTTATCAGGTATTGAATGAAATTCTGCCTGACCCACTCTTCGGGAGTAAGTTTTACATATTTCCTCCTTAAAGTATCGAGGATCATTTTACTTCCCTCTTTCCTGGTTATCCTGAATGAATATTGAGGCAGATTTAACTGTTTCAACTTAGTTTTGTATTTTTGACTTCTCAATTCCGCAATCCGATACAAATATATTGAGATAATTTTTAACTGAAATAAAGATATGAAAACCAAAGAGGAAATTGTTAATAACTGGCTTCCCCGATACACAGGTAAAGCACTGAACACGTTTGGTAAGTACTTTCTCCTGACCAATTATATGTATTATGTTGAACTTTTTGCAAAATGGAATAAGGTACAGGTTGAAGGGAGAGATAAAAATATGCCAAGTGCAACTGCGGAAGGTATAACCATTATAAATTTCGGGATGGGCAGTCCCAATGCAGCAACTATTATGGATCTTCTGAGTGCAGTGAATCCAAATGCAGTCCTTTTCCTCGGGAAATGCGGAGGTCTTAAAAAGAAAAACACTCTTGGAGACCTTATACTTCCTATCGCTGCAATAAGAAGCGATGGAACATCGAACGATTATCTCCCAAGTGAGGTTCCTGCACTCCCTGCATTTAAATTGCAAAGCGCGATATCTGCTACAATAACAAGGTTTAACAGAGAATACTGGACGGGTACGGTATATACAACCAACAGAAGGGTTTGGGAATATGACGACAGATTTAAAAAGTACCTGGTTAAAACCCGTGCAATGGCAATTGATATGGAGACTGCAACTATTTTTACCGTTGGTTTTGCAAATGAGATCCCTACAGGGGCTCTACTTCTTGTCTCTGACCAGCCTATGATTTCGACCGGAATTAAAACTGAGGCCAGCGATGTTAAAGTCACTAACGACTTTGTTGAGATTCATCTTAAAATAGGGATAGACTCCTTAAGGGAAATAAAGGAAAACGGAGTATCAGTTAAACACTTAAAATTCTGACAATGGCTGTCACTTACGAGGAGATAATTTCCGATTTGAAGAACCGTATCTTTAAGCCTGTTTACTTTCTTGCCGGTGAAGAACCTTATTATATTGACCTCATTACTAATTACATAGAAAATAAGGTTTTGCCCGAACCTGAAAAAGCTTTTAACCAGATCATCCTTTATGGTGACGATACAAATATTGCTGCTATAATCGACACGGCACGAAGGTTTCCTATGATGGCAAGTCATCAGGTAGTTATTATCAAAGAGGCTCAGACGCTGAAACTAATTGAGGACCTTGTCATTTATCTTGAGAAGCCACTTTTATCAACTATACTGGTATTCAGTTATAAGTATAAAACTATTGATAAGAGAACAAAACTTTACAAGACACTTGAGAGTCGTGGTGTCTACTTTGAATCAGCCAGGATACGTGATTATCTGATTCCGGCATGGATTGAAAGATACCTGATGACAAAGGGTATAAAAACAGATCCAAGTGCCAGTGCAATGCTTACTGAATATCTTGGGACAGACCTGCATAAGATTGTAAATGAGCTTGATAAACTTACAATAACTCTCCCGGTCGGCAAGCCTGTTATTACGACGACTTTAATTGAAAAAAATATTGGAATAAGTAAGGATTATAATAATTTTGAATTACAGAAGGCAATCGGGGAAAAGAATATCCTTAAAGCCAATATGATAATTCACTATTTCGCCAATAATACCAAAGACAATCCGATTACCCTCTCAATTGCTTCACTCTTCGGATTCTTCAGTAAGCTTCTGACATTCCATTATCTTACAGATAAATCAAAAAACAATGTTGCAGCAGTTCTTAAAATTAATCCGTTTTTTGTTAAGGACTATGAGAATTCAGCAGCAAAATACAGTGTTTCAAAGACTGTGCAAATCATAAGTCTTTTGCGTACATACGACATGAAATCAAAAGGTTATGGAGATCCTGGTACTGAACCTGGCGAACTTCTGAAGGAGTTGGTTTTCAGGATACTACATCTTTAAGACCAACTTGCCTTATAAATTATTTACATTAACCCATCCTTAATGGCTTGCCTCATTCCCCTTGCCCCCTTCTCCCAGGAGAGAAGGGCGTAACTAAATTATATATTGTGTTTTAGCCCTTCCCTTCTGGGGAGGGGTTTGGGGAGAGGCAAAAAAAGGCTAATTCATTTCTGGCGAATCGGGAAAATCGGCCCACATCCTGTACTTGTTCTTAAAGCTCCTTAAAACTCTTTTCCAGGTATCATCACCTCTGCTATTCAAAACAATATTAGAATTAACCTTTGTAATTACCCATGAGTTTTCTTTTAGTTCACGCTCAAGCTGACCGGCTGACCAGCCTGAATAGCCCAGGAAAAACCTTATTTGTGATTGTTTTATTTTTCCTGTTTTTATCATTTCCCTGATGCTATCAATATCTCCGCCCCAGAAAATATTTCCCTCCACAAGTACGCTATTAGGAATTAAATCGCCCAGATTATGCAGATAATGAAGAGTATCAGGGGCAACCGGTCCACCCATGCTGAGGTTTTCATCCCAACCTTCAAAACCTTCAACAGCGGCACTTAACTGTAAATCAAGTTTTTTATTCAGGATAAAACCAACAGATCCCTGAGGTGTATGATCTGTGAGATAAACTATGCTCCGGTTAAAAAAAGTATCGGATAGAAATGGTTCAGAAATAAGGATCTTCCCTTTCTCCGGAATTTTATCTTCCGGCAATATTGCAAACAAATCAAGTTCCGGTTGCATAAAATGAATTATTAATCAGAAAATATTAATCGTACAAAAATAATTAAGTAAAAATTTATCTTCAATTAAATATTATCATATTTTTGCCCGATCCTTAAAATAATCTCATGCAAAGAAGTACATTAAGCATAATTGGGAATAAAGCTATTTTGAATATCCGCGAAAGGATGTGCGAAACAGCAGAAGAGTTGCTGGCAAGCGACAAATTCCGATTAATCCTCGACCATTGTCTTAATAATCTCAAGTCTAAAAACTCTCCCTTGCTTGAATTTTTCGGAAGTTGCGAAGCTGATGAAGAGTGTGTGAATTATCTTGTTAAAACACTTTCATTACTTGTTAAATATGAAAGCAGTGTTGTACCTCATATTTTTGACAAATCCAGAATCTTTCTTAAAGACCTGGATAAAGTGGCCAGTTTCGTAGAATATCTTTATGACTACTGGCGTCATTTTGACCGTTTTATAATAAATGATTCCGAAGGTGATCGTTTGGATAAAAGGCCGTATCGTACTTTTAACGAAACTATAGAACAACTTACACATCTTATCCGGACTGTTTACAGACATATTCAGGAAAACATTACCGGCAGTCATCCAAATGTTTACAGGCAGGTTCGGGCAGGAGCTGAAATGGCGGTAATCTCCTTACCAAAAGATATTGCATATAAAGGTGAAAAGTATAAAAGACTGAACAGTGTTCCTGTAATCCGGCAAATGCTTATTTATCCTCCTCTTGTTATCCAGCAGCCGATGAATAAGAGGACCGGACATTTTAAAAAGATCCAAAAGAATCCAGTTGATCTGATTGAATTAAAATCAGGAGAGTGGATTTGTTACCCTGCAAAAGTCGGTAAGTTGCTTATTATGGTTTACTTCCATCTTGATTTCTTTGAGCTGGGCTTTTCTATGTGTAACCTGTTCCAACTGGCTGATGATTCAGATCTGGAGAAAAAACCTGATGCCCTTTTTATTTATGGAGCACCAGGGAATGTACTTGACAAACTGGCAGAATATTCAACAGTATTTTACGATGACGAAGAAAACGGGATTTTCGTAGGCGCAATTCCTGACCGACCAGAATTCGGATATTTTGGTTATCTGAAAAAGATGATACTTACCCTGCATAATTCCATAGTGATGAAATCAGGGAACATGCCTTTTCATGGTGCTCTGGTGAAGATCATGCTTCAGGGGAATAAAGAAGCTACCATACTTATGATGGGCGATACTGGTGCCGGCAAATCCGAGACTCTTGAAGCATTCAGGGTGCTTGGAGAAAAAAATATTCGCGAACTGACGATTATTGCAGATGATATGGGTTCTATTGAACTCGACTCAAAAGGTTGTCCTGTGGGATACGGGACAGAGATCGGGGCATTTCTCCGTCTTGATGATCTGCAGCCGGGATATGCTTTTGGACATCTCGACCGTTCAATTATTATGAACCCCAGTCAGGTTAATGCAAGGATTGTTTTCCCGGTGACTAAATTTGAGACAGTTATACTGGGTCATAGAATCGATTATATCCTATATGCCAATAATTATGAAGAGATTGATAACGAACATCCTGTTATTGAGAAATTCACCTCTGCAGAATGGGCATTGGATATATTCCGGGAAGGTGCAGTTATGAGCAAAGGGACCACGACCTCGAGTGGCCTTGTCCACTCGTATTTTGCAAATATTTTTGGCCCACCCGAGTATAAAATCATCCATGAAAAAATTGCTGTAAAATACTTCTCATCCTTCTTCAAAAATAATGTTTTTGTTGGGCAGATGAGGACAAGACTTGGTATACCAGGATATGAAACCAGTGGGCCAAAAGAAGCTGCAACAGAATTGCTGAGGATAATCGGAGTCACGGACATTTACTCAGTTTAACTCCGTGCTTCTCTATGAAACTCCGTGACAGTTCTTCATTTTTTTAGTTACACAGAGAAGACACAGAGAACCACAAAGAAGAAGATTAAAATTTCGTTGGAACGGCCTCCTTCATCATCTCGTAAATTGTATCGAAAACATCTTCCGCACTGGGTTTGGAAAAATAGTCGCCATCAGTCGTGTAAGCAGGACGATGCTCTTTTGCAGTGAGAGTTTTGGGCGGACTATCAAGATGCTGCCAGCCATGCTGTTTCTCAAGGACTTCCTGCATCATATAAGCAGTGGTTCCTCCAGGTACATCCTCATCAAGGAAGAGAATCCTGTTCGTCTTTTTAAGAGACTCAAGTATAATTTTATTTCTGTCAAATGGTACAAGAGTCTGAACATCAATTAATTCGATCGAAATGTCATGAGAAGCCAGATGCTTTACAGCTTCAATAGCTATTTTAACGGTAGAACCGTAGGTGACCAGAGTCAGATCGTTTCCCTGGTTCAATATTTCAGGAATTCCCAGTTGCAAACGGAATTCACCAATGTTATCGGGCATTTTTTCCTTAAGTCTGTACCCGTTAAGAGGTTCAATAACTATTGCAGGATCATTCCCTTCGAGCAGGATATTATAAAAGCCTGCAGCTCTTGTCATATCTCTCGGGGCACAAACATATACACCTCTTACAGAATTTATCAACATGCTCATTGGTGATCCGGAGTGCCATATCCCTTCCAGTCTGTGCCCGCGGGTACTGATAATCAATGGAGCCACCATCCTGCCGGCAGTCCTGTAATGAGTTGTTGCAAGATCATCGCTTAAGACCTCCAAAGCATACATCAGATAATCGAGGTACTGAATCTCTGCAATGGGCCTCATCCCTCTCAACGAAAGACCTATGCCTTGTCCAAGAATTGTCGCTTCCCTTATTCCAGTGTCGGTAATACGCAATTCACCGAATTTATTTTGCAATCCCTCAAGTGACTGATTTACACCTCCTATTTTTCCTGTATCCTCTCCGAATGTTACAAGAAGAGGATATTTGGTAAACAGTTTATCATAGTTGTCTCGTAGTATCTGGCGTCCGGGGACTTCCGGTGAATTGGCAGAATAAACAGGGAGAACCGGCTTCACATTAAAAACTGAGGTTGGTGTTTCATTATAAAGAAATGAATCATAACTTATTCTTGCATCTTCATAATTACGTTTGAGCCAACCCTGAAGTTCCTCTTTCAGGTTATCAGCTTTAAGACACGATCTGCAGATATTTCTCAATATTTTGCGGGCTGTAACAAAATTGTCTTTCCTGATCGGAGAAGGGACTTTTTTCAGATCTTCGGCAAAATTTTCGACGGAATCCTCTTTTACCTCGTCTGTACATCTGCATGAACGATCATTAATTATTTTAACAAGAGCATCACGTTCAATCCTGATCGGATTCTGGAACATCTCCCACCCTTTCTTTCTGGATTCCTTAGCTTCCTCTTCAGCTTCAACTGTAAGCTTATCGAGCTCCTCAGATGTGGCAATATCTGATCCGAGTATCCATTCCCTCATCTTCTTTATCGGATCAAAATCGTCTTCCCATTTTAACCGCTCCTCACTTTTATATCTCTCATGTGAACCTGAAGTAGAGTGTCCCTGGGGTTGTGTAACATCTTCAATATGGAACAAAACTGGAGTATGTTGTTCCCGGCATATTGCTATACCCTCTTCATATAGTTTTATCAGCCCGGCATAATCCCAACCTTTTCCTTTGAAAATCCTTATTCCGGGTTTATCTTTTTCTGTTTCAAACCCTTTAAGGATTTCTGATATGCTTCCTTTTGTAGTCTGATATTTCTTGGGAACTGATATTCCGTAACCATCATCATAAACAGAAACTGCCATAGGTACCTGAAGGACCCCGGCAGCATTAATTGCTTCCCAGAAGTAACCCTCAGAAGTACTTGCGTCTCCAATTGATCCGAAAGCCACCTCATTTCCTTTTAAAGAAAGAGTTGTGAACTGATGCAGGTCTTTATTCTGTCTGAATAACTTTGATGCATATGCCAAACCAAGCAAACGTGGCATCTGTCCGGCAGTGGGAGAAATATCTGATGAAGAGTTTTTTTGTTTGGTCAGATCGCGCCATGATCCATCAGCATTGATATTCGGGACCGAAAAGTGATTATTGAAAACCCTACCTCCGCTTCCTGTATTTAATCGTTTGTCAGTGTTCCCATACAGCTGATGGAAGAATTCAAGTGAATCATAAAGCCCCATAGCCATCATCCAGGTCTGATCTCTGTAGTATCCCGATCTCCAATCACCATTTTTAAACTGCTTTGCCATAGCCAGCTGGATTATCTCTTTTCCATCACCGAAAATTCCAAACTTGGCTTTTCCGGTGAGCACTTCACGACGCCCGATGACACTGAGGTTTCGACTAAGATTTGCCAGTCGGAAGTCAGCCAGGATACTCTCTTTGTTCATATATTGTCCTGATTGATTGCTGTTTTGCTTCATACGCTATTAAGATTGATGGTTGTCCCGAAAATAGAAACAAATTATGACCAATGTTGTTTAAATTACCCGGAATAAGTGATGATTCAGAATTAGAAGCTCATTTTATCCGGAGGGAAATAATTCTCTGTAAAATTAAGAATTTATATGACACAAGAGGGTGTAACAATGTGGCTCCGGAGGAGCCACATAATTTAAAACAGAGGTTCTTTTACTTATTTTTTACAGATTCTGAAAGATATCTCTTCAAATTTTCGGAGGCCCAGGTTTTGAAATTACCGTTGTTGTCGGAATAAACGAAATAAGCCTCAAACTCAGGATGACGGCCCAGAAATTCAATTGCTTTTTCTTTACCCATCACCAGACAGCCTGTTGCAATGCCATCAGCCATGGCACATTCGTCTGCGATTATTGAGGCGCTTAGCAGGTTATTTTTTGTTGTGTACCCTGTTTTTGGATCAATATGATGGGAATATTTAATTCCGTTTTCAATGTAAAATTTCCGATAGTTCCCTGAAGTTGAAATAGCTTTGTCACTTATCTTTAATATTGCCTGCAGGTTTTGTCCGGGTGACATATTATTATCCATCGGTTTATCGATACCAATTCTCCAGAGATTGCCTGCTTTCTTTCCCTTTGCCCTTACTTCTCCTCCTATTTCAACAAGGTAATTTTTAATTCCGAGATTATCGAAAAAACGGCAAATCACGTCCACGGAAAATCCCTGGGCTATTGCATTAAAATCGAGGTTTATTCCGGGATCAGATTTTATCACCCTTCCATTAACAAGCGATACTTTGCTCATCCCAACTAGTTTCATCAGGCTGTCATGTTTCGATTCAGTAAAGTTCTTATGGGCGTCAGGACCAAATCCCCAGGCGTTTACAAGAGGACCTACTGTTACATCAAAAGCTCCTTCTGTCATTTCAGATATTAAGACTGACTTTTTGAACACTTCTATAAAAAATGAATCAGGAACAGCATCTTCGTTACGGTTTATTTTCGAAATTATTGATGAATCATTGTAAAGAGATAGTGACAGATCAAAATCACTAAGGATCTTCTCAACCTTTGCACTGAGTTCCCCTGGATCAATATTATTAATATTCTCGTAAATTATACTATATGTTGATCCCTGTGCAAAGCCGGTAAAATTTGTAAAAACGCTTTTTTTGTCCTTACAGGCAGGTGTGACAAACGCAAGTAGCAAAAGACCTGCTAATAATTTATTAATCATGGTATTATCTTAAATAAGTATCAGTTTAAAAACCTATGCAATCTTACTCAAAATTTGTTCCCCTTCAAAATATAATAATTTCTCTGTTATCATTTAATACAACAATTGGTTATTTTTAAAGTTTTATATGAGCAGCTGGAATGATAAATAATCCAAGAGGATGATTCTAAAATTACATGTAAACCCCCTTCCCAGCCTTCCCCCAAGGGGGAAGGTGTCGATCAGAATCATCCCGCACGGCGGGACAGGAAAAGGGGTTAAAGAAAAACTTAATTATTTGCTCAAAAGAATTCTACTACTTATTCTTTTCAGTATCAACATTCTTTCTTCAGAAGGGCAACAGAGTTATCCCGATTCAGTTCTCTGCTCAAATCATATTTATAATGAAAAGATAAAAACTGTTCAACTCTATAAAGATGGATGGAATCTTTCTTATCCTATATTTAAACTAAACAGCAACGACAAGTTGGTCCTTCATTTCGATTTGCTTGATAATCAGCCAGAATCTTACTATTACACTTTTATTCATTGCGATAAAGACTGGAAAAAATCTGATATTGTCCCAAACGATTACCTGAATGGATACACTGAAAACCCGGTTGAAGATTATAAAAACTCCTTCAATACAACTGTCAGCTACATCCATTATAAACTCAGTTTCCCCAATGACAGGGTAAGCATGACCCTTTCAGGTAATTACATCCTTATGATTTATCCTGCCGACAAACCGGAAGAACCTGTTATAACACAAAGATTTATTGTTACCGAAGATGCTGCAGTAATTAATATAACGGTTCACAGGCCACAGATGACAAAAGAAAACAATACTCATCAGCAGGTTGATTTCACAGTAAATTATACCGGACTCAACCTCAATGACCCTTACAGGAATGTATATGCTTTTGTACTTCAGAACGGCAGGTGGGATAATGCTAAAAGAAACCTGAAGCCTGATTTTTCAGGAAATAATGAACTTAAATATAATTCATTATCTGACAAAAATATTTTCCAGGGTGGAAATGAATACCGGTACTTTGATATTAAAAGTATCAGATATCAGACTGAATATGTAAAGAAAATAGATTATGTAATTCCCGACTATAATGTATATCTCTTACCGTCAGAAAACAGGGAATTTAAACCATATTTCTACTGGCAGGACTTCAATGGAAAGTATTATATAGCTTTCCAGGAGGGGAAGAAGCCTGACATTGAGGCAGACTACGTTTATGTGTATTTTACCCTTCCTTCAGAACAGATGATTCCAGACGGGAAGATGTATATATCGGGTAGCTTAAGTAACTGGACTTTTGATAAAAATAATCTCATGATATACAATCCTGTAAGAAAAGAATATGAATGTGCGATGCTTCTGAAACAAGGGTGGTATAATTATGAATATGTTTTTATGAAAGAAGGTTCCACAAATGGTACCGCAACCAAATTCGAGGGTAGCCATTATGAAACCGAAAACGATTATAATGTGCTGATTTATTACAGGAATCCACATGATCGGTACGACAGGGTAATTGGCTCTGTTACCGCCAATACACTGAACCGGCTAACCAACTAGAGTCTGTCCTTAAATTCAGCTAAATTTATTCAACTTGAATATCGAACAAGGATTGACGATTTTTGATTTTAGAAGTAGCCTGGATACCAACTGATTATACGTACTTCATAAATTGTTAATCGATATTCCTTGTTCATAAATCAAAATAACATCAACTAATCATCAGACTCTTATTTATGTTTTTCATGCATATCAATTCCATATTGCATATAAACAGTATGCTTAAGAGTTTTCAGTATCTCAGTCATATACTCTTCGACAGCTCTCACCGAGCCCGGAAGAGTGTAAACCAGCGATTTACCCATTATTCCTGCAACACCCCTGCTTAATAATGCATTGGGTCTTTCCGCTCCGTATTTGATCCTGATAAATTCCATTATTCCCGGGATCTCCTTTGTGAGCAGAGGCGAGACAGTTTCAACTGTAACATCTCTGGGGCCAATACCTGTGCCTCCGGTTGTTATTACAATATTATAAGTACTTACGGAACTCATTAAAAGTTCCCTGAGCATATCAGCATCATCAGGAATAAGTTTTAAATTAATACTATGTTCCCAGTTTTGTGAAGATAGATACCCGGACAGAATTTCTCTGATAATGGGTCCACTGAGATCCTCGTACTCCCCTCTGTGAGCCCTGTCGCTGAGAGTAATTATGAGTACTTCAAATTTTTCAGGAAGATTCATTTTTTGATTTTTTCAGTGAGACAGATATTATCAATAATCATTTTCTTATCGACCGCCTTACACATATCATAGACTGTCAGAAGCGCAACGCTGACAGCTGTTAATGCTTCCATTTCCACTCCCGTTTTTCCGGAGCATCGCACCTCGCTCATGACTTTTACACCTGTTTTATCAACAGCTGCATCAACTTTAACATCATCGAGAACAATATTATGGCACAACGGGATAAGGTCCGATGTTTGTTTGGCAGCGCTTATACCGGCAAGCTGAGCGACTGTCAGCACATCACCTTTTTTAAGAAGATTGTCTTCAATAAGTCTGATAGTTTCCGCTGCAAGAATAATATGCCCGGCTGCTTTTGCGATTCTAAGTTGAATCTCTTTATCTCCGACATTAACCATAATCGCTTTTCCTTTGTTATCAGTATGTGTTAGTTTATCCATAAATGGTCAACCTCCTATATTATAAAATGCACCTGTTTCGTTTTTTGTTCCGCATTCGGGTTTTAATTCAATTGCCTGTTTAATTGCATTTTCAAACCCAAATTCTCTAATATCAAATTCAATATTACTGAAAAGACATGGTTTGAGCTTCCCGTTTGAAGTAAGCCTTAACCTGTTACACATTGAACAATTGCCGCCTGTACCCCCATCGACCATTGAAAAATGTCCCCTGATAAGGTCCATTTGGCGTATATATCTTATCTCTAAATCATTAGCTATACAGAACCTTTTTACAGCCATTGCTTCTTTCTCTTCTTTTGAAGTTTTTATAACACAGTTTATTTTAACGGGAAAAAGTCCAGCGCTTTTTGCAGCATTTATGCCTTCAAATACATCATTAATATTTCCAACACGTGTAATATCTGTAAATTTTCCGGGATCGATTGTGTCAAGGCTTATATTTACTCTGTGCAGACCTGCTGCCCTGAGATCCGTTGCATACTGCTTCAGCAGAATACCATTTGTTGTCATTGATAGATCTTCGATCCCAGTAATTTCTGAGATCATTCCGACCAGCGTTGTAACTCCTTTTCTGACAAGCGGCTCTCCTCCTGTTACCCTGACTTTAGTAACACCGTGTGTCACTGCCACTTTAGTAAATCCTGCAATTTCATTGAACGAAAGCATCTCCTCATGACGGAAAAGCTTTATCCCCTTCTCCGGCATACAATATCTGCATCTTAAATTACACCTGTCAGTGACAGATATACGCAAATAATTCAGGTTCCTGTTAAATTTGTCGAACACTTACAATTTCTCCTTTTTCCAAAGATTTTATTCCTGGTTTCAGTGCAATTATCCCATCAGAATAAGAAAGTGCCGTAAGATGTGCTGATCCGTGAAAATCGACCGGCACAACCTCCATATTCTCTTTAATAATAACAGGGACAAATCCCATTCTGACGGATGATTTTCTTTCATAACTGACAGCCATGGGAAGCTTATGCTCAATTTGTATCCAGTCATAACACATCATCCTGTTTATCAAGGGTCTTACAAGCACTTCAAACTGAATAAATGAAGAGACAGGATTCCCCGGAAGACCAAAGACTACAGCTTTAGAATGTACTCCGAAGGTTGTTGGTTTTCCGGGCTGAACATTTACCTGATCAAATAAGATTTTTACCCCGGCACGTTTTAAAACTGATGGTACAAAATCAAAATCTCCCATTGAAACGCCACCGGTAATAATGACAATATCACTCTTATTAATAGCGTTTTTTATCATTTCATAAGTGACGGTTTCATTGTCCGGTGCAATACCATGATCGAGACTTTCTCCTCCTGCTCTGGTCACCTGGGCAACTAACTGACAGGAATTACTATTACGTATCTGTGAAATACCGGGAATCTCGGAAGGTCCTACAAGCTCATCGCCTGTACTAAGTATACTAACAATTGGCCTTTTTTTCACCTGTACTTTTGTATGCCCGACAGATGCCATTACTGCAATATCCTGAGGTTGAATGAATTTACCTTGTCTAAGTACAACATCTCCGGTTCTGACATCTTCACCCCTAAAAGATATATTCAATTTTGGGTCATTTCCTGCAAATCTGATTTTACCATTTTGGAGATTTTCTGTTTCCTCAACCATAAAAACTATATCACAACCATCAGGAACTATTGCTCCTGTCATTATTTTTGAACATTGATTTTTTCCCACATTTTTTACAGGTTCCTTACCTGCAGCAATCACTTCAACAACTTCCAAATCATTCTTCAGATCGATCCTGTGACATGCATAACCGTCCACTGCTGACCTGTTAAACGGAGGCATATCCATATCACTGGCAATATCTTCGTCAAGTATCCTCCCACTAGCATCAGAAAACGGAATTGTCTCTGTTTCAGTTTCAAAGACCGAACTCATTACAATTCTGAAAGCTTCTTCAAATGATATCATATCAATTTTAATTCTTTGATATTACCTTTTAATCTCATAAACTTTTCTTATCGTTCTCACTTTTGCCTTTTACCTTTTTACTTTTGTCTTTTGTCTTCAAACCGTATTACTTAATACGACTATCGCTTTTGAAGAAAAACTCATCCATACTTCTTTTTCCTCAATAAGTCTAAGTTTTCTCAGATCTGAAGTAAGTATGTTTACATAGAACAAATCACCGGCATCTATTGTTACCTCTATCCCAAATTCTGAAGGAATGATTTCTGTTATTTTACCTTTTATTGTATTGAGTTCACTGTCTACCGGTTTTTCGTTTGTAAGGACGATTGAGTCACTTTTAATCAGCAGGAGACCATCACTGCCCGGATTTTCACCATTAAGTCTAAACCTGATATTATGCTTTGTCACCCCTTTTAATAAACCACCCTCCTCTGATATCTCAACCCTGAAAAAATTCTTTATGCCGGCATACCTAGCAACAAAACGGTTAAATGGGTTATTAAATACCTCATCTACAGAACCCTCCTGGATGATCTTTCCATTATGAATAACCCCTACTCTTTTTGCCAGACTTATTGCGTCGCCATAATCGTGGGTTACATGAATGATTGTCTGACCAGCTTTATTAAGATTCCTTAGCAAATGTTTCAGGTCGTCTTTCAGGGATGCATCAAGAGAAGAGAGAGGTTCGTCCAGCAATAAAAGCCTGGGTGAAGTAATAAGCGTACGTGCCAGGGCAACTCTTTGTAATTCACCACCTGAAAGTTTCTCTGTGCTTCGCTCAAGGATATGTTTAATATTCATTGCGGTTGCAGCTTTTTCCACTTTTTCTGCAATACTTTTCTTATCTTCTTTCCTTGCTCTAAGGGGGTATGCAATATTTCCAAAGACAGTCATATGCGGGAAAACAGCATAATCCTGAAATACAATACCAACTTTTCTATCCTGAATTCTTTGTCTGGTAATATCCACATTATCGAGGAATATCGTGCCTGTATCAGGATGTTCCAATCCGGCAACAAGTTCCAGAAGCTGTGTTTTTCCTGCCCCTGATCTACCCAGCATAACATAGTACTGTCCTTCGGATATTTCCAGGTTTATATCAGTCAGGGCAAAATCGCCAAGCCTGCGATTTATATTAATCAGTTTGAGCATCGGTGTTTAAAGGTTTCTGTTTCCTTTTTAAAGAAAAAAGTCTCAAAGCAATTAAAAACAGCAGTGCCACCAGAATAAAAAAGACTGCTGCCGGCCTTGCATAATTAAGCCCGTATGAACTAAACCTTTCATAGATAAGGACAGGAGCAATCATAGGATGGTAAGCAATTATCACCACAGCACCGAATTCACTCATTCCTCTGGCAAACATCATTACGAATCCGGTAGTAATGCTGCGCCAGGCAAGGGGCACTGAAATTGTAAAAAAGACTTTTGACTGACTGGCTCCAAGATTAAGAGCGGCCTTTTCAAGTCTTTCCGGGACTGCAGCAAAACCGTCACGGGAAGCATTTATCAGAAATGGCAAACTTACAAAAGCCATTGCGAGCGCTATTCCTGAAGGATGATTTACAAGGTTGAGGCCTACCAAAGAAGCTGTTTTCCCAAGAAAACCATCGCGGGAAATAAATCCGAGCAGCGCAATGCCGGCAGCTGTATGAGGAAGTACAATTGGAAGATCAATAATTCCCTGAACAACATTCTTGATCGGAAACTTTTTACGGGCCAGCAGCCATGCAAATGGAATTGCTCCTATCGCGAATATAAAGGTTGCAGCAAACGAAACCCACAAGGTTAGCCAGACACTCTGATGAACCTCTTTATCTTTTACTGTTTCGAGGAACTGCGCCCCTCCTGTTTGAATAAACATACCGGCCAGGGGTGCAAGAATAAATAACAGCACCAATGATGACAGAATCATCAGAATCCATGTGAATATGCTATTTTTTCTCACAATAAAATCAGTTCATTTTAGCGCCTGGGAAATACTTCAATAACTTTGATGGCAGCTTATTAACCGGTTCTGCAATAAGCGGTATGATAGGTTCCTGTCCATTTGTTCTGAAGATATTCATTCCTTCAGGGCTTAACAGAAACTCGATAAAATTAACAGCTTCTTCTTTCTGAGGTGCATTGTCAAGAATAGTGATGCTGTAATTAATATAATCTCCTGCAACCTTCATTTTAGTACCAGGTTTACTTCCTGCAACATCCAAATTAACAGATAAGTAGAGATCATTTTTTGAAGGGTCGGAAAGGTTGATATCCTTTGGCAGCTCAATATAATTCATATTATGTTGTATTGCAACTGATTTATACTGAAACATATAGTCAATTGCATTCGACTCAAGCAGGGCAACAAGGTCAACCTCTTTCGGTCTCATATATTCTTTGTTTTTGGATAGCAATTTATCGGTTAGTCCCTGCCTTTTGTAGTATTTTTCTGCCAGCATGAAGGTAAAGACTGTCCGGTAACCGCAAGGGTCTGAATCCGGATCTGATCTTGAATAAATTACATCCTCCTTCTGAAGGATATCCATCCAGTTATCAGAATTAATTTCTTTTGAGCATTTTGATTTTTCCAGGTATGCAATAACTATTTCGTTAGTGGCAAACCTGATGCCCCAGCTTGCATAATCCGGAATAAGAAGTTCATTAATAACAAAATAATCTGATGAAGCTATTATATCACATGGTTTCTTAAGCTCCGTGACTTTCCTGGCACATACAAGGCTTCCGGCAGATTCAAGAAATATTTTAGTGTTTGGATTTCTTTTCTCATATTCAAGAGCTATCCGCTTTATTGGAACAGAAAGCGAACCTGCATGAAAAATAATTAACTCTTTTTGTTCAACCAGAGGTTGACTCTTAGAGATACCAGGGAAAAATAATATCGCTAAAGATAGAGTAAGCATGACTTTCATTTTTTGTCAGCTATTAAATTGATTTTTCTAAAAAATTACCTGACTGTTCCTATTTTCGCTATCAGAGGAAGTTTAAAAAGTACTTTCTGAACCTTTGTAATACCTTCGTGTAACTTCGTGGTAAATTTTAATTCATTGAACCACAAAGGTACACAAAGTCCTACTCAAAGTAATAAAGGTAAAAAGTGACTTCTATTACCTTTTTAAACAACCTCAATCGTAAATTTAAATCTTTTTTTCAGCAATATTTAATATGGTGGTTATTGTCTTCCAGTTTCTTGCAGTACCAATAACTCCCATTTTCCTTTCGAAAAAGTTTGTATAAAGCTTGGTCCTTCCAAAACCGTTTGGGCAAAAAATGAATATTTCACTGCCAATTATTTTAAATTTATCAGGAGGATAGTCGATATCAGCAACTTTTTGAATGTGAGTTTTTGATGGCTCCTCATGAAGAAAGAGAACCGCCATTTTTGATGGATCAAAATTTTCTTCCATAAGGAACGGGTTGACAGAAAATAAATACTTCAATTCCTGAATTGTTCTGATCATAACAGGAACAGTATAATTGAATCTCTCAAAAATTGCTTTTTCTATTTTTGCTGATAGAGCAGACAGAGGTTTGTTGGTGGTAAAATTGAAAATGACATTGCCACTCTGAATAAAGGTCTCCGAATCATTCAGCCCCAGATTCATATATAATCCAGAGAGGTCGGTCATCTTAATCGAATTATGACCGGTCATATTTATGCCACGAAGGAAAGAGATATAAGTTTGCATGTGGATTTATTCTTTATCAGATGCAGGTACTTCTAAGAAACAACTTGCTTATTCTCTTGCTTAATTGGTTTCACTGATAATTCCTGACTACCTCAATTACTTCAGGAAAGTCCATTCCTATCTTTTTCAGGAAATCTATTGTCGGAACGCCATTCTTATTCCATCCTCTTCTTTTATAAACAGCATCTATGAGAGATTCATACTGATCCTCACGATATTTCCTCAGTATCTTCATTTTCTCAACAGTGGTTTTTCCTGCCGGGTCGAATCCAACCTTGTCCTTAAGCTGTTTGTCATACCGTTCAGACCGGGATTCATACTCTTCTATTGTAACGGGGCCAGCAGCACGATATGGCTGCCTGTCGTGAATACGTGTTCCGAAACCACGCCTTAGGTTAAATACCCTTTGAAAATTATAGACACGTTCCGAATCCTCTACCAACCTCTTCTTATCAAATTCCCGACCTGTAACTGCCTTATAAATAGTTACATAATTATCAACGTGCTCAGGCACTTTAGCAGGTTCGTCTGTCTGGGCATTATTTTCCGGTTCAACATCATTCCATGGCAGCTTACACAGACCAACAAGTCCGAACCATGTACGAAACATAGGAAAATAGTGTAGCGCTTCAGCTTTATTTTCAAATGTTGGTATCTGGTTATTGACCATATCCATGAAAATGAGCCATGCTTCATCGTGTTGCGGACCTTTATTTGTAAGCGCAAAACCGCCCTGCTGTGCAAGAGATTCTTTCGACATATACTGGGAATACTCAAGTCCTTTGTTTTCCATTCCTATATCGTTCAGAAATGCAGCTTCGCCCCATCCATTTTTAATGAAAAGCTCTTTCATCTTACGGACACCTGTGCCGGCAATCTTCCCGAAACCTTCTCCTCGGGCAAGTTGGTGTAACATTTCAAGAGCTGATGTGGCGTTGCCAAAGTTCAGGTCAAGTCCACCTGTTCTGTCTTTGTTAAGGATTCCATTCTGGTAACACTCCATTATAAATGCGGTAAGAGTACTCCATGTTATAGTACATATTCCATAAGTATCGCAATAAAAATTTGTTTCAATAATATATTCCGGGTCGAATATTCCACAGTTTGACCCAAGACCGGCAGCATTCTCATATTCAGGACCATCGACAATAACT
Organism: Bacteroidales bacterium; assembly: GCA_049512815.1. Lineage (GTDB taxonomy): Bacteria > Bacteroidota > Bacteroidia > Bacteroidales > VadinHA17 > LD21. The sequence continues at coordinate 72,495 of JBEKWS010000013.1, forward strand.
TTTTGCCCCTTATAAGGGCCTGTCTTCAAAATAAAATCATCTATGCCTTTGCTGCACGACATATTGCAGCCGATCCAGCAGCCATCAGGAATATTCTGGGTGAAATTTCTTTTCCATACTGATGAATCGATCTTGTAGGAATCGGGATGGCTGCCATACTTGTAATTCATTACGGGCAACAAGTCATGATCATTCATCACCTCCATAAGATGAGCTGTTCCTATTTCCCTCATCTGGCATTGTTTGGCATCTAATTCCCGGATCTCGCGGTTAAATCTTTTACCTCTTTCCATAATAGCCTCAAGGTCAACTACATTATTGAGATTACCTTTCACCTCTGGAATTTTACATACAAGAGCTTTAATTTTCTTATTGCGAAATACCGTTCCTATACCTCCCCTTCCAGCCTGTTTTAATCGTACCTTTTTCCGTTTTGAATCGTAAAAACTGAAGTTAAGCATTCCGATCAGTGAGTGTTCAGCTGCTGATCCTGTAGAAACAACTCCAATATATTTTTTCTCATTATCGTTGTCAGCAAAAATTTCAGTCAGCTGTTCTGCCAACAGGTGGCTATCAATCGCTTCTGCCGGCGCTTCGAATATTTCAACTCTATGGTTTATTCCATCAATAAATACAATAACATCTTTTTTCGCCTTACCCTGGATTTCGATTGCATCAAACCCTGAAAACTTAAGGAATGGGCCGAAGAATCCACCTACATTGCTATCCATAACCGAGTTTGTCTGAGGTGAGAGACTGACTACAAGCGACTTACCTGTCCCTGAGTATTGAGTTATCCCTCCAATCGGCCCTGAAGATATAATTATCTCGTTTTCAGGATCATCCCATTTTGTCTCCGGTTTTGTGGCATCCCAGAGAAGCCTGAGTCCATACCCTTTTCCGCCTATGAATTTTTCCTTCATAATGGATGGAACATCTTTCTCTTTTATTTCTGCTGTACCCACATTAATATGAAGTATCTTATTGGTATATCCTTTGTCCAGCGGGGTCCAGATATAATCCCAGCCTTTTAAAAGTTTATGCAGCTCTTTTATCGACTTTATGTCCATAAATAAATATATTTGAATCCTGTAAGTCCGCGATTTATAAAATCAAAATTAAGACATTATTACGTGTTTTAGCATAATATTGATCAGTATGTTATGGATTTCATGTTTGTAAAAACATTAAAAGGTTCTTATCTTTCGGGATGAATAATGAAATATAGATAATACATTTAACCAATGAAGATCTTTCTGAATAACAAAGAGGAAGAATTCGGGAAGAAGTCAATGAGTGTAAACGAAATGCTTTTCCTGAAAAAATTTTCATTTAAAATGAGAATAATAAAGATAAATGGCGTCTTAATACCAAAAGACAAATACGATTCTGCAATTGTACATGATGGTGATGATGTACAGATGCTTTATCTTATGAGTGGCGGTTAAAAAAAAAATTGTAGGTTTGTACCATGACAATCAGGTTTAATTTTACAGACAAAATCCCCACTTTCTTCAGGAATAAATACGTCCTGACGATCGTTATTTTCGTTGTCTGGGTTTTACTTTTAGATTCAAACAATCTTATAGCCAGGTATAAGGAGATTAGAGAGTTACATAAACTAAAAATTGACAGGGAGTACTATATTAAACGTATCGAAGTTGATAGGCAGAAGCTTCATGAATTGAAAACTGACAATCACAATCTCGAGAAATTTGCACGGGAACAATACCATATGAAGAAAGCTGACGAAGATCTCTATATTATTCTCACTCCTCAGGAAGATCGAAAGAACGACAGAAAAAATAAATAAAATAATCAACTGTTTTTTTCCATGGACCTGTAAAAGATTAGTAAGTCATGAGGTTCTTTTGATTCAATAACGATCCCTAAAGTTTCAAGTAATTCTGAAGCAGAAATATTTACAGGTTTCTTTTCGAAAAACTCTATATGTACATAGTTCAGATATTTCACTATTCTGAACATGTTAAACCAACCAAAAAACCGCTTTTTAAATGATAGTATCCCCGAGGTATTATTTTTTATCTCCACCATTTTATCAATCCACTCTTTCTCATCTAAAAATAATTTAAGACCAGGAGGAATCATACTGTAATACTTATGCAATTTTTCATTGAAGCATTCATAAAAAATGTCTGTCAGTTCAAAAAATGTACGTAATTCCTTAAAAGCCAGTATATTATAGGTAAGAAGTATCGAACTTTTATCACCATTAAGCTTTCCTATTGAAGCACCCGTTCCGAATGGAACTCTGGATGAAGCTCTTGGTGAAGGGTAAACTGTAGTTGAGTTCAAATTGAAATAACCTCCTGCAGGAACCAGTTTCTGAATAAAGTAAAAGTCCTCACCTGCCTGCCGTCTGTTCATACCTCCGGCCTTAATATAGGATAGCGCTTTTACAGCAATGGCTGAACCTAGTGTATGAAAAACATACGGAAATCCTGAATAGGCAAGTCCATGAAAATAGTAACGCAGGTGAAGCTCATAAAAAGCAATATATCTATAAATACTTTCCGGATAACTACTCCCGTAAAGCGGATGTTCAAAATAGATTGAACAGGCAGTCCGGTCATTTTTTTTAAATAACTCTTCGGATAATTTAAGAAAATAATTTTCCTCCACAGTACAGTCTGCATCTAGATTAAGGACAACTCCGTCGGGTTTATTAATGCTGTTGAAACGACGAATTGCTTCATCCATTCCTGTCTTTCTTGCAAGTCCAACACCCCATCCGCTAATTGATGATTGTCTGATCATAAATGCAAAAAGCCGGTAGAAACAGTTGATGTTTTCTTTCTTCCAGCTTTCAATATTGTTTAAAGTTATTCTATTGTTTTCTAAGCTCTCCCCGGTTGCATCTGCAGGAGCATTTATAACAATAATAACTTCGACCCTGCATTCAGGTGCCGTACATTTTGCGAGAGAATCAAGCAATTTATTTATCCCTGGTTCATTATAGGCAGGCACAACAACTATTATACCGGTCTCCTTATCAGGCGCCTCTTTGATTTTTTCAGGGAACAGAGCCCTTTCTTCAAGGTAGGTTGACGCAAAACCCATTGGTCATTATTTTTTCTCTGCCTTATACTTTTGGTTAATCGCAGTAAGTACCTTTTGGGTTATATCCAATGAATTATCACCATAGAGAACAACGCTCCCAAAACTCTTTCCAAGAATATACTGATAGTTGTAATCTGATCTGTTTTCCTCAAGGAATTTTGTAATGTAATCCATTATCTGACGATTCATAACCTGCTCTTCCTCCACAAGGTTTGATTGAAGTTTATCACGAAGGGTTACAAGTTCCTGCTGTTGTTGAACAAGTGATTGTTCAATCTGCGCTGCAGTAGCCCTGGTTATAAGTCCTTTATTTACCTTATCCTGATAATCTTTTGCATCTTTTTGATATAGACTTCCTTTTGAATTAAGCTCTGCTTCAGCGCTTTTTTGTTTTGACATTAAATCATTTCTTCTGTCGAAGAACATGTCAAATTTAAAAATAACCGAATCGATATTTATATAAGCAATTCCCTGAGCCGGGGTACCGGCAATACTCCCCGATGTTTCACTTTTTTTAGTTTTTTTATTTCCTGAAAAATGTAGAAAATAAAGGCCTGCCACAGACAAAAATAAAACAACATACAGAACTACTGATAGTTTCTTCATCGCAAATTGAATATTTGTTAAACATTAATCAGGCGCAAATATAAACAATTTAATAAATGAGGCTAACTCAAATGGATAATTTTAAGCTGTTTTGTGTGATATGAGGCGTTACGGTGTTGTACCGTTATGGCCCAAAGTTAGAATTCGGGACAAGGGATTGCTCTGATACGTTTTCGCAACTGGCCAATCGACAGGTTATTGAATTCATAAACAAATGAGATCTCATGAGCGCCGCCGGTAGAACCTATCAGATTGGAAATTGTGAAGTCGTAGCTGTATCCTATATGAAGCTGGCTGGTTTTTATTCCCACCAGACCTATAATAGCATCTCCGGCCTGAGATGTTGCAAACGGGATTCCCCTGTACCATAATCCGAATATCAGGGGATCTTTATAATAATACAGACCTAGATCTGACTGGTAGAATTTACCCTGTTTCTGAAAGTTTATAGCTACTGAAAGGACTTCCTGAATTTTTTGCCGTAACCGGGTTTTTTTTAAAATCTGGGAACCTCCATAAAAATTAAACTTAACTGGAACAGTTGCATCATTGCCATAAAAGGATGTTTTAGGAGTAAGCAGATGATCCAGTGTAAATCCAGCCCATGTTCTTTGATTATAAACAAGAGCTGAAGTTGCAAAATCCACATCAGCGACATTATCAAAAGGAGGAGGGTTTACCGAAGGTGATGTCCCGCTGCCTGTTATCTGACTGTTAAAGACAAGTTTACCAATATCCAGCCCGAGGTAATAGAATTTGAAGTTAACTCCAGGCCTTATATGCCACTCCTTATTTATATTAAAATCGTATGAATAGAGCAGTCCGATATTTGTTGTACTCAGATTTCCGGATCCCGCAACATCATAAGTTGCAAGTATCCCTATACCTGAGTTGAAGTTTGGCATGGCTTTATCGAACGAAATGCTGTAGGTATTAAACACTCCGGGAACAGAAGGCCATTGATCTCTGTAATTCATTGATAGTCTGTATTCAGAAGTTGCACCTGCAAAAGATGGCGAAAGATACAGGGCATTAGCATAAAATTGGGAGAATGTAGGATCCTGACCAAAACTATCTTTAAAAATGATGAATGACAGTATGAGTAAATATATAATCCGCTTCACCAAGATCGATCCCGTTAGGTTTATATTGACGAAAATAGTCAAATGAAATTAAAATCTATTACGATTTAACGAATATTCTATCTAAAAGATTCGTCTGCCGTCAATTATTTTAATAAAAGGTAAAGGATTTAGACTAATAAATAATATTAGTTGATGAATGTCAAATTGAAGATTTAAGCCAGTAATCAGCTGTTTGATCTCAGTTTTTAAGAAGAGTCACATCTCCCATTTTTATAAAAGGCTCTCCATTTCTGAATTTACCCCGGACTTTCCAGATATAAACACCAGGTTCGCTTAACTGACCCTTTATATAACCATCCCAACCTAAATTTATATCACTGCTTTCGAAAATCAGGATCCCCAGTTTGCTGAAAATCTTTAACTGAAAATCGGAAACTCCTGAATGAACGGGATGAAATACCTGTGCTGCTTCATCACTCTTTGATGAATAATAGCCGCCTGTCGGACCTTGTGTATTAGGTATGAAAGCATTTGGAAAATCAATGAAATACTCTGAACCCGAAAATGCGTTCATAACAGTCAGCGAATCTGAACAGCCCCACTCTGAAAATACAATGAGACGGACATTATAATTACTGAATTTTGTATACAGATGCCTTGGTTCAAAAAGTTCAGAAGTAGCTCCATCTCCAAAATCCCACTTAAAATTTACAGCATTATTTGAATAATTTAAAAAACGGATCTCATCTTTAGGCAGAACAGCTTTTTCGGGAGTTATTTCAAAATGGGCCTGCGGCCGGGGATGAACTTTAACTTCAACAGATGATGATATTTGAGTTCCATCATAATTAAACACCTGTAAGACAACTTTATACTCCCCGTCAACATCAAATATCCAATAAGGATCCTTTTCGTTTGAATAACCCCCGTCACCAAAGGTCCACCTGCACGAATCACAAGAAATAGATTTATTAAGAAACCGTAATTTCAGGGGAGCACAACCCTCCAAGGCAGAGGCCCCAATTAAAACCTCATCTGGTTTATATCCTCCCTGAAGTTTTTTCTTATCAGCTGATGCTTCTGAAAATAAACCATTTTTAGAAAATGAGTGACTGATTCCAGTTTGAATTGGACCATTATTTTTCTGTGATTCTGCAGTTTTTGCTTCCTCAATCTTTGAGAAATCAGATGGAACGGAACTAACTCTGGTTTTTAATGATTCGTTGTAACTTATATTTGATTTGTTCGATTCTTTTCTGAAAGGTTGTTCAACTTCAACTTTCAAATACCTGGTACTGTCTATTTTGCTAAGGTTACCTGAAAAGCTTATTGGTTTTGAATGATCTTGATTTCCTGAACCGAAAAAAAGAATTAAAGCAGTTGTAATCCCGGCTAAAAGCATTCCTCCGAGATAGTATATGTTAAACCTGGAAGGATTAAAACGAAGAAATTCCTCTTGATCAACCCGGCGCATAAGTCTTTTTTTAACCGATGCTTCCGGAATAATCTCAGCGTTTTCTAACTTCTGCCTGAATAACTCCCTTATTGTAATATTTTGTTTTTTCGCTTTCACTTCACTTTTATTACTCTATTCTTTTGTTTCAGTTATTCTCTGAATAATTACTTTTCAATTTTCTTAGTTTTTCGAGTTTATCTCTTATTACAACTTTAGCCCTGCTATACTGCGATTTGGAAGTACTTGTATCTATTCCCAGTATCTCAGCTATTTCTTTATGTTTATACCCTTCAACTGCATAAAGGTTAAAAACCATTCTGTAACCCGTCGGCAGCTCGTTCAGCACTTTGTACAGTTCTTCAGAAGTATAAAAATCTTCCTCAAAGCTCGCTACCCCTGTCTCAACCGATATATACTCCTCAATTTCAACATGATATCTGTATTTGAGGTTTTTATGATAATGGGTTATGGCAGTGTTAACTGCAACTTTTCTTAACCAACCTACGAAAGAACCTGTTCCCGAAAAATCCCTGATGTTAAAAAATATCTTTAAAAAACTATCCTGTAAAATATCCTCTGCCTCTGCTTTATCATTTGCATACCTCAGGCAAACTCCAAGCAAAAAACGTGAATACTTATCGTACAGTACCTGTTGTGCTTTTCTGTCATGCTTAGCACACAACTCTATTATTTGCCGGTCGCTCATCATAAAGTGAGGACATTTTTAAGACAAAGCAATAAAATAAAAGGTTGCATAATCTGAAAAAGTTTCTTCGAAATAAATTAATTCATGCGTTTTTCATCCTTCCCGGATGACAAAGGTCATTAAAAAATGATTTGAGATCTGTTTTATTAGCATTTTAAAAAGATAAGAAGAAATTTTATTTTTATAAGATATAAATTCAAATTATGTTCAACAAATTTATTGCGGCAATATTGCCATATTTCCCGAAGAAATTTATTTGGATATTTTCAAGATCCTATATATCAGGAGAAACCATTGACGATGCAATGCGTGTATCTAAAGATCTGAATAGTAAAAATATAAAAGTAACTCTTGATGTTCTTGGGGAGTTCATAAAAACGCCGGATGAAGCTGAATCAAACAAAAATGAGTATCTTAATCTTATAGATACTTCTTATAAAAACAATGTTGATGGAAATTTCTCCCTAAAACCTACCAGCTTCGGTTTACTGATCGACAAGGAGATCTGTTATAAACACATCCGTGAGATAGTAATAAAAGCTGCCACATACAACGGGTTCATCAGAATAGATATGGAAGATTCTTCCTGTACTGATGATGAGATTGCATTATTCCGTAAACTAAAGTCTGAGTTTCCGGCAAACATAGGACTTGTTGTACAGGCCTACTTAAAAAGAACATTGAAAGATCTGGAACGAATGCTGGACCTTAACAACCTCAAAATACCGTTAAGTTACAGGCTCTGTAAAGGAATTTATGTTGAACCTGAATCTATCGCATTTAAAAAATATGAGGAGATCAATCAACATTACCTTGAAGACCTCGAATTCATGTTCAGGAATAAAATCCATGCAGGTATAGCTACCCACGATAAACATCTTGTTGAAGGTGCATATAATCTGATTAAAAAATATAATGTCCCGGAGAATATGTACGAATTCCAGATGCTTTACGGAGTGACTCCAAAGCTTCGTGAAAGTATTGTAAATGAGGGACATACTATGAGAGTTTATGTGCCTTTCGGAAAACAATGGTTTGGCTATTCAACACGCCGCCTTAAAGAAAATCCAAAGATGGCAAGCCATATAATCAAAGCGATATTTTACAAGGGATAGACATTTAGGGATTTTATCAACAGGTGCCCGCGGCGCGTTCCGGATTACTTCTGTTCAGTGTTTAGAGTTCGTCGTTCTCCCCTTCTCCCAGTCTCCCATTCTACCATTCTTATTTCCGCTGGTTCAGAGTTTCAAGGTATTTTTTCTGAATCTGATCAAGCTCCTGATCAGATAGGTCCCGTTCTAACGGAGCAGGTTTTTCAGGTGAACCATGTAGAAGAAGATAAGCAGCCGGCAGTAATAATAATGGACTTATGCCAACCATTTTGTCGGACGGAATGCCTCCTCTCTCGAAAGCATCAATTTTTTGTTTTTGATGTAATGATTCGTAATTGGAAGCCGGATCTCCCAGTTTTCCCATAGTGGTTCGTCCCTGGTACGCAGATAATGCCACGTTGTACTTCGCATTTTCCATTGGCGCAGAACTCATACTCCTGGCATTCAATATTTCAGATTTAAGGTTCCTGAGCCTGGGAACAATAACAACCTCTCCAATCGCCAATGTATCGATACTTAAATATATTCCTGCAACAAACTCCTGTCCGGTCAGAGTATCATTTACAAGCAATAAAGTTGACTTATAGCCAAGATGTCTGAAGAGGACCGTATCATTCATGTTTACATAAAATGCAAAATTTCCATTAGCACTACTGATTGAAGAAAATTCACGGTTGATTAAAATCTGGGAATTTGGGATTGGAGAAAGTGTTTTGGAGTCCATTACCATTCCATGAAAAAGAATTCTGATTCCTGAGTTTGCTTTTTCCTGACAGAAACAGGAATGAATTATGAAGAAAAATGAAATAGCAAAGAGTAAAATGCGTTTCATCTGGATTAATCAAATTATAACTTAATTATCAGATCATCTAAACTCCTTTTCGGAACATGGTGATTTTTGTTTTTATCTCTCCAGTATTTCACATCAGCATCTTTGAGATCATCAATAATAACATGTTCAACTGGTTTCCCAATTGCCAGAACTAACAGTATATCAAACTTATCAGGGATTGAAAGTTCATTGCATAGTTCATCTCTTTTAATAGTTGCTATAATGCACCCTCCAAGGCCTGCTTCGGTGGCGCCAAGCATAATACTCTGTGCAGCAATTCCGTGATCGATACCAAATACCTCTGATATTGATTTATCGCCAAGAATTATGATATACCCCGATGGCCTTTCTCCTTTATCCGGTCCCGGCCATTCAGTTAAGTATCCTGCCCAGGCTAAATATGGAAAAATCCTTCCACAATCTTCAGCAGTGTTATAAATCAGATATTTAAGAGGTTGTTTGTTTGCTCCTGACGCTGACAGCCGCGCAAGATCGATAAAGGATTCGAGAATTTTGCCATCAATATGGTATGCTTCATCGAAACGACGATATGACCGGGTTTTAGTTATCAGTTCTTTTAGATTCATGACTTATATTTTTTAATCTCAAAGTAAATTTACGGGAACGAATCGCTTTAGGATTCTCTTTTAATAACTATTTAAAAACCATTAGAACCTGGTCGAAACAATATCCCAGTCAAGGATCTCCCAGAATGACTTTATATAGTCGGGACGCTTATTCCTATAATCAATATAATATGCATGTTCCCATACATCGCAAGTTATCAGAGGTTTCAGTCCTCTGCGCAGAGGGTTACCTGCGTTTGATTCCTGCACAATTTGCAGTGTTCCGTCTTCTTTTTTCACCAGCCATGCCCAACCGGCTCCGAAAAGGGTGGCGGCAGCTTTATTAAATTGCTCCTTAAATGAATCAAAGGAACCGAAAGAACCATTTATTGTGTCAGCAAGAACCCCTTTAGGGATTTTTCTGCTGTCGTGGGAAAATGATTCAAAATAGAATGTATGATTCCAAACCTGTGCAGCATTATTAAAGATACCGCCTTCGGCTTTCTTAATAATTGTTTCCAGATCGGCTTTTTCAAACTCTGTACCTGGTATTAGTCCATTCAGATTATTAACATAAGCCTGATGATGTTTACCATAGTGGAAATCAAGCGTCTCTTCACTTATGTATGGCACAAGTGCGTTCAGCTTGTACGGAAGTTTTGGTAGTTCAAATGCCATGACTTAAATATTTTAAATTGATACTTTCAATATTAAAACAATGAACAATAATCTATGTTCAAATTTAGCATTTTTATACCAGAGAGTAATTACAATGAAGTTAGAAAAATCCTTTCTGGCAGAGAAGGTATAATCCCTTTCTCTCCGGCAACCCTGAACAGTTCAATAATTGCCTCTCTTCCTTTGTTACCCAGGTCGAGGGTATACTCATTTACGAAAAGCTTGATATGGTTATTCATAACCGTGCTTTCCATCTCTTTTGCGTTACCTGAAACAAAATCATAAGAGGCAAATGAATCTTTGTAAGCATATTCGAGGCTTCTCCGCACTATACGATTGACTTTTTGAGCAATATCATCAGGAATAGTCCTGCTTATTACTATGGCTCCGAGAGGTATTGGCAGCTCTGTAAGATTCTCCCAAAACTCACCCATATCTGCTAATTTATGAAGCCCTTTTCTATAATAGGTAAATCTTGTTTCATGGATTATAAGTCCAGCATCTACTTCATCTTTTAAAAGCGCATCTTCGATTTTTGAAAAAAGATATTCAGTCTTGTTAACAACATCGGGCCAGGCTATACTAAAAAGAAGGTTGGCAGTGGTGTACTTGCCGGGTATTGCAATCCTTGCATTGGCAAGATCAGAAGTATCAATTAATCGCTTGCTTATCAGTAACGGTCCATTTCTGTGACCAAGTGCGCTACCTGCGTCAAGAATCAGATAATTCTGTGCCACATAAGCATAAGCATGATAGCTAATTTTTGTAATATCAACTTCTGAAGCCAACGCCTTTCTGTTCAGCTCTTCAACATCAGTAAGAAAATAATCAAATTCCAGCCCTTCTGTATCAATTCTACCATGTACCATAGCATCAAAAATAAATGTATCGTTCGGACATGGTGAGAAACCCAATGTTAATTTCATCTCTTTACTTAAGTGTTAAAATTACCTCATTAAGCTTTTCTGACAGATTATTAAGGGCAAGCGCAATGTCCCATATACTTTTATTGCGTGGTTCAACCTTGTTTGAGATTGCCCTGAGAGCCAGAAAAGGAATATTTTCCCTGGCGCAAATATAGAAAAAAGTTGCTCCTTCCATTGTCTCAATGTCAGGATTAAATTTTTTAAGTAACCTTTCTCTGGAAATTTCTGATCCAGTTGCAGTGTTGACCGTTATAGCTCTCACGGGTTTTAAAATGCTCTTTATTTTAGTACTATATATAGTATCTGTATATATAAAACCCTCCCTGAATGGGAATTCATTGGCACTGATCAGACCAGCTTCGGCCAGTGTGAAAAAATTGTCACCATCTTCAATTCCTGCATCTGCAAAACAGTCAGAGAGAGGCATTACAACATCTCCGATAATTATCTCATCCCTATAACTTCCTGCAATCCCGGCATTAATTGCAAGATCAGGTTTTTCATTCAGCGAGATCCATTGTTTCAGAGCCCATGCAGTTGAGATAGATCCTACCCCGGAAACCAGCAGACTTATATCAAAGTTACCTAACCTGTAACCTCCAGGAACAGAAATCATGCCCCCTATTCTTTTCAGAGCATCAGCTTCAGAACAGGTCGCTGTAACGTATAATATTTTAAATGACATAGTTAAATATGTGTCCGCTTAAATTAAAAGAGAAGTAAATATATTGCTTTTGTGAATTATAAAGATCAAATTTATTGGTTAATATTGTATTATAAAAATACGGAAGTATGATATACCTGACACGCCGGGAGAGATTCTGTGCAGCCCACAGGATGTTCAGACAGGAGTGGTCCGATGAGGTTAACCGGAACATATTCGGAAAATGCTCTAATCCAAACTGGCACGGGCATAATTATATCTTATGGGTGACTGTCAAAGGGGAACCATCAGAGGAACATGGTTTCGTGATGAATATCAACATCCTGAAACAGATAATTCTTGACAATGTTATTAATAAGATTGATCATAAAAACATAAATCTTGAGGTTGAGTTCATGAAAGGAAGAATTGCTACAACTGAAAACCTTGCTGTGGCCATCTGGGATGAACTTAAGCCTTTTATTGAGAAGGAAAGGGCTAGTCTCTACTGCGTTAAAATTGAAGAAACTGAAAATAATTCAATAGAATATTATGGCTAAAAAGATAGAATCTATCAACAATGGTATCGGTGTTTTACAGGATGGGTATAATAAAATAGAAACCTGGGATGGGGAGAATCTTGATGAGTTGTCGTCGATTTACTTTAAAGTTTTAAAACTCATTGGAGAAGATCCTGACCGTGAAGGACTTAAAGGAACTCCGGTAAGGGTTGCCAAAGCACTTTATTATCTGACAAATGGATATCAGCAGAATCCATGTAATATCATAAACTCGGCAAAATTTAAAGAGGACTACAAACAGATGGTTCTGGTAAAAGATATTGATCTTTATTCAATGTGCGAACATCATATGCTCCCTTTTTTCGGTAAAGCACATGTTGCTTATATCCCTGACGCTTATATTACCGGCCTCAGTAAAATAGCACGTGTCGTTGAAGCTTTCAGCAGAAGGCTCCAGGTCCAGGAAAGACTTACCACACAAATAAGAGATTGCATACAGGACTGTCTAAATCCTTCCGGAGTTGCTGTAGTAATTGAGGCGCAACACTTGTGCATGCAGATAAGAGGGGTGCAGAAACAAAATTCTGTAACCACAACCTCTGCATTTACCGGTATCTTTCTTGATAATCTTCAGACTCGCGAAGAATTCATGCATCTTATCGGAACAAAACTTCATTAAACTTTTTTTTCTACTTTTGCACCCGCTTAAGATCACACTTTAACTTTAAAAAGTGATTATGAAAGCATATGTATTTCCCGGACAGGGAGCACAGTTTATAGGAATGGGCAAAGATCTATATGAGAAATCGACACTGGCAAAAGAGTTGTTCGAACATGCAAATTCATTACTTGAATTCCCGATAACCGATTTGATGTTTGCTGGGACTGATGAGGATCTGAAACAAACAAGGGTTACCCAGCCTGCTATATTTCTGCATTCCACGATTCTGGCAGCTGTGCTCAATAATTCGTTTAAGCCCGACATGGTTGCCGGTCATTCACTTGGTGAGTTTTCAGCACTTGTCGCAAATAAAACCCTAAGTTTCGAAGACGGTCTTCTTCTCGTATCAAAAAGGGCAATGGCAATGCAGAAAGCCTGTGAAAAGACTCCTTCAACTATGGCGGCAATTCTCGGTTTGGATGATAAGATTGTTGAGGAGGTTTGTGAATCTATAGAAGAGATTGTGGTCCCGGCTAATTATAACAGCCCCGGACAGGTAGTAATCTCAGGTTCAAACGAGGGCATTGATAAGGCTATAGAAATGCTCAAAGAAAAAGGAGCTAAAAGAGCGCTTAAACTGGCTGTAGGTGGCGCTTTCCATTCACCATTTATGGAACCAGCACACCTGGAGCTTGAGGAAGCAATAAAAAACACTACTTTCAGAAAGCCGATATGTTCTGTTTATCAGAATTTTAACGCAAAGCCATCTATTGAACCTAATGTTATAAAATCAAACCTTGTATCACAACTTACCTCACCAGTACAATGGACCCAAACTATACTTAATATGATCTCCGATGGCGCAAAATCATTTGTTGAGGTTGGTCCCGGGTCAATTTTACAGGGTCTGATAAAAAAGATAAACCGAGATACTGTAACTGAGAGTGCAACATTCTGAATATAACACGGTTATAGCTTATAGATCATAGCTCGTAGCTGGTAATTGCTTCTCTGCATACCGCATACCGCAAATCCATTTCTGAACTGTTATGTTGTCATACCGTCATACTGTCGGACCGTTGCGCCGTTATGCCTTTATTTGAATAACAGTGTAACATTCTGAAATATCGACTCATTTAATGACAGTGCAACCGGACAGGTTTTTACACAATAATCGAGGATTTTTTTCTGCTTTTCTGAATATTCCTTCCCTGTAAAATCGAATTCTATCCGGATTTCACCAATCTTTCGTGGACTATCGGTCATAATTTTTGTGATCGTGCAAGTACTTCCATCAATTGAGAATGAATGCTCTCTTGCCGCTATACCCATAATGGTAAATATACAACTCCCAAGCGCAGAGGCAACCATATCTGTCGGGGAGAAGTTTTCTCCTTTCCCTTTATTATCAACAGGGGCATCGGTTGTTATAACACTTCCCGATCTGAGATGGACTATTTCAGTTCGCAGATCTCCAAGGTATTTTGTTTTTGCTGTTTCCATATTATTAATATGTATATTTAAATTCTCTTTTTAACACTTAGCGTCTTAGCACCATATCGGCATTTTTTTTGCCACAAAGGCGCAAAGGCGCTAAGTTACTCCAAGATTTCACAATGGCTTTAAAATTACTCCTCTGTGTTTTTTCCCGTCTATCATTATTTCGAGGGGATTATCAAACCTGACATGCCTGATGAGACCATCTTCATAAATTGCATCAATTCTATTAAGAAAATCAACATCATAATAACCTTCATTGATATAGGGATTAATGGTAAAATATCCAACTCTGAATGAGGTGAGGTTTTGGAAAAAATGTGTTCCCTGGCTGGGATCTATCCTGTAGTTTTTTAAACCTGATTCAATAATGATCCTGGCTGCCGAAATTTGCGGCCACTTAACAGGAATCCCGAGCCAGGGGTCATTTGACCCCCATCTTCCCGGACCAATAAGAACATATCCTTTCCCTTGTTTTACAAACAAGGTATTTAACTTTTCAATTTCAACTGCGACATTTTTGTTATTTGCCGCATTAAAAGATTCAGGTTTAACATAAACAAGATCATAGATGCCTTTAAAAAGTCCATTGCCCAACGCTGATTCGGAATAGATTATTGTTTCCTCTGTCCTGATATGATCAAGGTTTATGTTATGTGCCTCTTCCGTATGAACTATTGGCCTTATCTGCAGAAAATTGAAAATTTTCGGGGTACCGGCGGGCGTTTCAAGATTGGCAGCAAACTCAATTTCAATAGGGTTATTCATCTCCTGCTGGCCTATTTCAAGAAGGGTACTTAATATTTCTGCAAGAGGAAATGTTTTATACTGCAGTATATTTGAAAAGGTTATTACCCGCTTTCCCGAGTGAATAACTCCATCGCGAAGGACATTATTATTCCTGTCATATGTCGAGGCGACATACTTGAGGGCGGCCTCATTCTCAAGATCCTTAATATCAATCTTAAGAATATTGACACCATCGTCTGTTGAAGGAACAAAGCTATTGATATTCAGATCCAGGGCACAAAACTCTTTCTGAGAATCCCTTAAAGCCGCCTCAGGAGATGAGAGCTGAAGAATTTTTTTGGGGTATTTCGGGGAAAACCTGAGAGATAATCCACCCTCCACAATCAGTTTTCCAAGACCAAATGCAATGTTCACAATGCCGTCTTCGGCTTTTTCAGAACCGATAGGATAATAATTTATCGATCTTGCAACACCGGATAAAGTAGGATAATATATCTCTCCGTGTCTGTTTCCACAAACCTCCTGGAGGATGATCCCCATCTTCTCCTCATCAATTACATTAGCAGTAGCAGTCATGTATGCCTTGCTGGCCTTGTAATAAACAGAGGCATAAACCTCTTTGATGGCATCAGATAACATCTTAACCATCAGTTTATTATCAGGAAGCCTTGGGATCATGTAAGTTGAATAGATACCTGCAAATGGCTGGTAGTGAGAATCTTCCAGTTTACTTGAAGAACGGACCGCGATAGGATAATTTCTTGAGACTGAGAGGAATGCATAAAAATCCTGGTATACATGTCCCGGCAGTTCAGCATTAATAAACCTGTTTAGAATCTCATCATCCGAGAGGTCAGACAGTGCAATGGAATATAGATTATTCTCATCCATGAACTCATCAAAGATATCGGTACTTAAGACAACAGTTCGTGGAATAGTAATCAGTACATCAGGAAACTTATTAAACAGTTTATTGTTTTTAATTATCATGTTTATAAAAGCCAGGCCCCGCGCTTTTCCTCCGATCGAACCTTCGCCGATACGTGAAAAGATCTGGTATTCATCAAAACTGGCTTTATCAAACTTTGCGATCACACCCCTTCCTTTTCCCAACCTGAAGCTTGAGATAGCCACATAAAGGAAGCGCCGCATTTCATCCATTGTTTCAAAATCCTCTTTCCGGATGTATTTGAACATCTGTGCAACAGGGAAAAGCGCTCTTGCATTCAGCCATTTGGAAAAGTGGTTACGGGTAGCGTGGTACTCGAGAGTATTGTCGGGGATGGTCAGTAATTTCTGTTGAAGGCTCTGGAGATCAGTAGCTATTGCAATTGGTTCCAGTGTTACAGGGTTCCTGAATACAAATGGTCCGAAAGCAAGATTCTGGATAATAAAATTCCTTAATTCCAGAGACAATGATTTGGAATATTTATTTATGAATCCGGCTCCCAGTTCCTCGGCAATCTTCTTATGCACAGTACTTGAAGATTGAATCAGGAACGGAACCTGGTCATCGTCCGCCATAACCACCTTACATAACTCGATTCCTGCACTTTCATCAGTGATATTATCTCTCTTATAACTAATATCTGAAATTACACCCAGAACATTGTATTTATACTTTTTGTATAGGTCGAGAGCATCGTTAAAATTATTAGCCAAAAGAATTTTTGGCCGGCCCCTCATTTTAAGCATTCTCTGATGCTCATTCAGAGCTTCACGTTGAAAATCAAGAGACTGCAAAAGCACAATTTTGTAAATATTCGGAAGGTAGGAAGAGATATACCGGATAGAGTTTTCGACCAGAATGATTGCCTGAACACCTATATGTTCAATGTCATAATCAGCATTCATTTTGTCCTCAATTAATTTGATAATAGCCAGAATAAGAGATGCATCACCCAGCCAGCAGAATACATAATCAATTGCACTCAGATCCTCCCCTTCAAGCCGCAGAGATACCTCTCTTGAAAAATATGTGAGCACAACAATAGGGATATTTTCATACTTTGTCTTAATTCTTTTGGCAAGGGCGAATACGTCGGTACCCTTAAGACTCAACATTGATATTACCAGATCAATATTTCCATCCTGAAGAATTCTGAAAGCATCTTCTGCATTATCAGTCTGAACAAATGTCGGCGGGTATCGCAAGTTAAGAGAAGCGTATTCATTAAAAATCTGTTCATCAATCCTACCGTCCTCTTCCAACATGTAGTTATCATAATTACTGCATATTACAAGAACACGATGTATTCGTTTCTGCATTAAAAGATCGAAGGAGGTATCGGTAAAATCGTATTTTTGAAGATCATGTATTCCTTCAATAATGGTCATAGATTCATTTATTATTTATTCATAGAGATTACAGCCATGCCTTTTTTCCCATCCATGCGTATGAGAAGCGGGTTTTCAAACCTTATATGATGGAAGAATTTCCCTTTTTCTATAACTTTTTGTTTTTTAAGCTTTTCCCATACAATGGTCCCATCATTCGACCCATGGCTAATTGAAAAATAACCGACATTCATTGAGGTGACATTATGAAAAAAATGTGAGCCAAGTGATGCATCAACATTGAAATCAGGTAAACCGACTTCTACAATTACTTTAGCATTCGATATCTGGGGCCAGACAACAGGTATGCCAAGAAACCTGTCTCTTGTCCCCCATCTTCCAGGACCCATAAGAACATATCTTCTGTTTTCCAAGAGCATCTTTTCATTCATCCTGTCAATTTCTGAGGCCATTTCATTAGTAAGCATGTTATTGAAAGTATCAGGCACCACATAGATGATATCTGTAATATCATCAATTACTCCATTACCCATACTTTTTTTAGTAATAAGTATGGTGTTGTCATTATTAATACTTTCCGGATCAATCGAATAACCAGCACCACTTCCTACAAGAGGTTTTATCTGAAGCAGGTAAAAGGAGGCTTTTCCGGACTTATCTTTTGTCAGGTCTACGGCAAACTCTATCTCGACCGGTGTACCAAACGCTTCTGTGACAACATCCAATACAACCCTGAGAGTGGATGCTAAGGGAACATAATTGTATTTTAATATATCTGCAAAGTTTATTACCCTTGGACCAGGAACATCCAGTCCCGGAATTATAGTATCATTATCGGCGTCTAATACTGAAGCTGAGTGCTTTAGTGTACCATGCTTTTCAGCATGATTGATATCAAGAGTCACAAGTCCGGCATTTTCCCCTTCGAGCAGATTCAGCTCTTTTTTTGCCATATCAACGGCATAGAAAATGACCTGTGAGTTTTTATAAAGGTCCTTATGAGAGATTATATCGAGCGATGGATAGGCCGGTGAGAATCTGAACGCTCTCTCACCCTCAACAACATAATGTCCAAGGCCGACTGCCATCACGGCAAAGCCATCCTGTGGTTTCATATGAGCAACCGGATAAAAATTGAATGATTGTGCAGTTCCGCTGATATGCGGATAAAATGCATTTTCAAACCTGTTCCCTACAACTTCCTGAATCACTATAGCCATCTTCTCCTGCTCAACTTTGTAATTGATCGCTTCGAAATAGGTGCGGGCATTTCTTGAATATATAGATGAAAACACCAATTTGATAGCTTCGGATAACTGCTTTAGTCTTATTTCGGGATCAAAATGATTATTAGGAAGAAGATACGTTCCAAAAATGCCAGAAAATGGCTGGCTCATTGAGTCTTCAAACAAGCTTGAGGATCTTACGGCAAGTGGTTTGTTTATAAGTTTGATAAAAATCCTTAATTCTTTTTCAAGGGTATAGCTCAGCGTGCCTTCGAGGAATAATTTTTGAAGCTCATTAAAATCCTTCTCCTCTTTAACCTTATCCCACAGGTGGTTGCGCTCCATGAACATATCAAATTCATCTGTGCCTATTATAGCTGTAACAGGGGTCTTTATATTGATGCCAGGTATAAGACGTCCAAGTTCAAAACTATAAATAAGGGTATTTACAAATGCCAGACCACGGCCCTTCCCTCCAAGTGATCCGCCTGAAAGGCTCACAACGTTTGTCTCATCAATTACTGCAGATTCATCAAAATTAACCACTTTCCCCTTATTCATCTCCCTGCGTCGCTTGCGGACAATGTCGATAAGGAATTCACGGAGTTCTTTTAGACTATTGAAGTCAGATACCCTTATCGGATCTATCATTTTAGCAATTTCCACTTCTCCCCTGGCCATGAGCCACAGGGAAAAATGGTTTTTCATGCCATGATAAACAAGAGAATCTTCAGGTACAGTCTGAAGGTATGCTTCGAACTCCTTCATCGATTTTGCAACAGCTATCTGACGACCTTTAGTGTCTCTGTAAACAAAGTGACCAAACCCCAGATAATAATTTATAAAGGACTTAAGGTCCTGAAGGAGACTTTCGGAGTTTTTATTTATAAAATTGGATTTGAGTATATGTGCATACTTTGCGTTTTCCGGATCTGATGATTGAAGTACTGAAGGAAGATTAGGCAGGTCTTCTTTGATATGCTTAATGAGGTCGAAACCTGCAGTGTCGTACAGAACACCGTTTTTAGGAAACCGCATGTCAGAGATGACACATAACAGACTGTCTTTGTATTTATTATATATTATAACAGAATCTTCGTAACTTGAGGCAAGCAGAATTTTAGGTCTTGCCCTTAGTTTCAATACTTTATACAATTCATCAGTTGAGACATCTTCAATCAGGTTTTTCGTCTGTTCCAGCACAAGGGTGTAGAGCATCGGAAGATAACTTGAATAGTACTCTGCCGAATCCTCAACAATCAGGATGACTCTTGTAAGTCCCTTTTTCGTATCATTGTCAACATTTACCTTATCTTCGAGGAGCTTGACCATTGCAAAAAAAACCTTCGATTCACCCGTCCATACAAAGTAGTTGTCAAAGGGTATTCCAAGGGATTTTTGCCTTTTTACAAAAGGCACATCACCCGGGTTATTAAGAAGAAGAAAAGTCGGAATGTAGGGATATCTTTCTTTTATTTTTTTGCAGAGGATCATCGGGCTCTCTTTGTCCACACCGATCATAATAATGATCATATCGTAGTGTCGCGCCTTCAGCCTGGAAAAAGCTTCATCTTCACCGGAGACTCCTGTAACCCTGGGAATTGAAGTAAGGCTCAATTGATAATATTCGCCCAGCATATGGTCCGAGAACCGACCTTCACCTTCGATGGAATAGGCGTCATAAAGGTTAGCAACCAGAAGTATCTCTTTAACCGTAAAAGGCATCAGATCGTGAAAGACATCCCTTTCAGCATTGTGACGATCGAGAAATTTCTGAAGAAGCTTCCTGCTGGATATATCTTTTAAATCCTTATCATCTTTTTGGGGGATCTGGGTCAACCGTATGATATCCCGGGCTTTATAGCTGTTAATATAACCTGTTAAGAGGCTTCCGATATTCTGAATAAGGTCTCTTTCTTCTTTCAGAAAGGGACCCTCATTTTCTGCATTGAATTCAGTTGTATAAAAAATCTCAATCGATCCCTTATCTCCATCGATAGTAATAAACTCCTGAATCATCTTCCAGGTTGTTTCGTGAAAATCTGCAGATTCAAACTCTTTCCCCATGAATCTTATACGAGCCACAGTATACTCAGGGTATTGCCATGCTGCAGGCAAAAGAAGCACGATTTGCTGAAGGGATTCCTCTATTGGTCTTGCCTCTTTCAGAATAGAAGTTGTCCCGTTGATACATGCCAGCTCCTTTAACCGTTCCTGCTGATCATGAAGTAACCGGTTATATTCGGGAGTATTATGTATCGATTCATCCATTGCCAGATTCTCTGTTGGATCAGATTAGCCTACCCAACACTCCAGGTCGAACCGCTATTCAGCAGGTCATCCATGCATTTGATTTTTGCAGTTTTTTTGATCCCTTCAATCTGTTCCTGCACAGCTCTGTCATAGGTAGGACCGGTAACAGATCTTATAACTCCCAGAGCTACAGGATATTCAGGGTATTTCATATTAGCAAGCATATACTGGATTCCAGGGTTAGGTTCAAAAGCATCATGAACAAGAATTTGCTTTTCCGTGATTCCGTTTTTTCCGAGGTCTACATCCTTAAGTTTCCTGCAACCCTCAAGTATCAGACCCCTGTCATTATTCTTTCCGAAAATCATCGGTTGACCATGCTTAAGGATCAGAGTTCTGTCATCCCTTACATCTTTCTGGGCAATAGTGTCGTGGATTCCATCGTTGAAAATGACACAGTTCTGAAGTACTTCAATAACCGATGTTCCATTGTGTTTTGCAGCCTCAATATAAATCTGAGTCGACAAATTTACATTGGTGTCAATAGTACGGGCGAAGAATTTACCTTTTGCACCAATTACAAGTTCCCCTACTGAAAAGGGTTCTTCAACGGTACCAAAAGGGGAAGTTTTTGTTACAAGACCTTTTGTGGAAGTGGGAGAATACTGACCCTTTGTGAGTCCATATATCTCATTATTAAATAATATGATATTAATATCAATATTCCGTCGTACAGCATGAATAAAGTGATTTCCTCCGATTGCAAGTGCGTCGCCATCACCGGTAATCAGCCATACGGACAATTCAGGATTGGCAGTTTTTACGCCTGAAGCAATTGCTGTTGCACGTCCGTGAATACTATGAAAACCGTAAGTATCCATGTAATATGGAAACCTTGAGGAACAACCTATTCCGGAAATAAATGCGAACTTCTCTTTAGGAATCTCCAACTCAGCGAGGGCTTTTTGAACTGAACTCAAAACTGCATGGTTACCGCAACCCGGGCACCACCTTACTTCCTGATCACTCTTAAAATCTTTTGGAGTATACTTATGAACCACTGTATCAGCCATTTTATTTATCCTCCAGCATTTTGATGCATTTTTCTTTAATATCGTTTACCGTAAACGGGATACCCTGAACTTTATTAAGCTGTTCATAAGTGAACTCCTGGTGTTTAGTGCGCAGATAGTCGGCAAACTGTCCCAGGTTTAATTCGCAGACAACTATCTTTTTAAAACTGCTGAAAATATCTTTTACATTTTTCGGCAGAGGATTTATATAATTGAAGTTAACCAGGCTTACATTATGACCTTCGGTTTGTAATTCACGTACGGCAGTAATCAGGTATCCAAATGATCCTCCCCAGCCAACCACGAGCAGATCACCTGATTTGGCTCCATAAACTATCAGGTCGGGAATTTCATTTACAACTCTGGTAACCTTTTCCGCTCTGATCTTAACCATATATTCGTGGTTTTCAGGCACATAAGACACAGTCCCTTTTACTGTTTTCTCCAGACCACCAATCCTATGTTCTAGTCCAGGTATCCCTGGAACCGCCCAACATCTGGCTAATTTTTCGTCATCACGCTTATATGGTAAAAAAGGGATCTCATTTCTATTTGCAAATGGCGGATTGATTTTTGGTAAATCTTTTATTTCCGGAATTCTCCAGGGTTCAGTACCGTTGGCAAGATAACTATCAGAAAGAAGTAAAACCGGTGTCATGTGCTCTAACGCAATTCTTGCAGCTTCAAAAGCAAAATGGAAACAGTCGGAAGGCGTACTTGAAGCTATTACGATGACCGGACATTCCCCGTTGCGGCCATATAGGGCCTGCATAAGATCAGCTTGTTCAGTTTTTGTCGGAAGTCCGGTTGAGGGGCCGCCCCTCTGAACATTTACAATAACAATCGGAAGTTCAGCCATCACTGCCAACCCGATAGCTTCTGACTTAAGCGCGAGTCCCGGACCAGAAGTTGATGTAACAGCCAGGTTGCCTGCAAAACTTGCACCAAGAGAAGTGCATATTCCTGCTATCTCATCCTCAGCCTGGAAACTTTTAACCCCCAAGTCTTTCCGGGCTGCCAGTTCTTCAAGTATTCCTGTTGCCGGGGTAATCGGGTATGAACCGATAAACAGTTCCAGTCCGGCTTTTTCGGCAGCTGCTAAAAAACCCCATGCAGTTGCAGTATTTCCGTTAATATTGCGATAAGTGCCTCCTGCAATCTGGGCAGGAAGAATCTTATAGGTACGGGTTAATGCTTCAATAGTTTCAGCATAATAATAACCTGCGCGTAATGCAACTTTATTTGCCTCGGCTATGCCTGGTTTATTCCTAAACTTCTTTTCAAAGTATTCTTCAGTGTATTTCAGTTTGCGGTCGAAAAGCCAATAAACCATTCCCAGTGCAAACATGTTTTTAGTTCTCAATACAGATTTTGGATCAAGTCCAAAGTCTTTAAGGGCCTCTTTTACCATCGAAGATATAGGAGCAGCAATAATATTGTAACTTTCAAGTTTTTCTTCCCTGATAGGATCTTTAACATAACCGGCTTTCTCAATATTTTTTTCGGTAAAATTACCTTCATCATAAATAATTGTTCCACCTGGTTTGATCCATTTGGCATTGGCTTTGATGGCAGCCGGATTCATCGCCACCAGAACATCGGAAAAATCTCCGGGTGTATTTATTTCCGAATGACCTAAATGAACCTGAAATCCTGAAACACCTCCTACAGTTCCCTGAGGGGCACGTATCTCAGCAGGATAGTCAGGGAAAGTCGATAAATCGTTACCGAATAAAGCGGCAGTGTCTGAGAATAGTGTACCTGTCAGTTGCATCCCATCACCTGAATCGCCTGAGAAACGGATAACTACTTCTTCTCTTTCGATAACTTTTGATTTTTTACCCATGATACCTTCTAGTTTATTTTCAGTTATGTTGAAAAATGAGATAACTAACTGCTTATAATGCACAAAATTAACTTTTAAACCATTGAAAACCGTATAAAAAAAAGATTTTTGAATATGATATTGATCATATTTTTAGTCCTACTGCACCTATTTTCCTGATTTTTACCTCTTCCCCCGACCCCTTCTCCCAGGGGAGACGGGGAGTAAGAAAATAATAATCAATACATTAAACCCCTTTTCTCTGGGAGAGAGGTTGGGGTGAGGTAGATTATACAAAGGATGATTGAGGAGAAAGACCTAGCTCCAGATATCGGCTTTCTTAAGGTTTATTTCTCCCTCAAAAAACATCCTTGCTATCTTTTCAAAGTAGGTTGTATAGTCTGATATAAAAAACTGGTCCTTTACAATTCCTGAATCATTTAAAAGGTGGTTTTTATCCAATGTATCTCTCAGGATCATAGAAACAATTCTTGCGGAATCGACTACTTCAACATTAAAATTAAATATTTTGCTTATCTGATTTTTAATGATAGGATAATGTGTACAACCAAGTATTAAAGCCTGTATCCCGGCAAGCGATTCATTTGACAGATAAGTACGTATGATTGCATTACTGATATCGTCGAAAATAAAACCCTCCTCAATCATCGGAACCAGCAATGGTGTTGCCATTGAAATAACAGTGGTTGATGGTGATTTTTCCTTTATTTTCTTTTCGTAAGTTCCGGAACTTATTGTCCTCTTAGTGCCGATGACCCCGATTTTATTGAAGTTCCTTGTACTCAGATAGTCCACAACCGGATCGATGACATCGATAAGTATAATTTTCCCTTCAAATTCTTTCTTAAGTGAATCGAAAGCAGAAGCGGACGCTGAGTTGCATGCGATAAGAACAACTTTGGAATTATGTTCCAGAAGGAATTCTGTAATCCGTTGAGAGTAATACCTTATCGATTCTGCCGATTTATCCCCATATGGCAGGTGAGCCGTATCTCCGAAATAGATAAGGCTTTCGCCGGGCAGAATCTGCTTAATAGCATGTGCTACAGTGAGTCCTCCTACACCTGAGTCAAAAATTCCGATTGGTTGTTCTTTCACTTTACTGTTATATTAAAAAAATGACCATCCCGTCTAAGGATGGTCACTGAATTAAGATATGTAAATTATTTCAATCCAAGTTTTGCTTTTGCAAGAGGCATAATATTTGTACTTTTTGTCTCATCAAAATAGAGAAGTGAGCCTTTTGCTACATCAAAAACATATAGGAATCCATTCTCTTTACCAATATCTTTAATTGCTTTGTCAACTTTTGCATATATAGGTTGGAAAACTTCAGTCTGCTTATTCTGTAATTGTTGCTGGGCATTGGCCTGAAAGTCCTGAATTCTTTTTTGCATATCCATCAGTTCCTGTTCTTTTGTCTGTTTAACGATATCACTAAGGTTTTTACTTTCCTTTTGATATGCCTCGTTCTTAGTATTCAATTCAACTTGCATTAATTCAAGTGCATTAACAAGTTCTTTCCTGAATTTCTCGAGTTTAACTGTGGCTGAGTCATATTCCGGCATCGCCTGAATGAGTTCATCACTGTTAATATGTCCAAACTTAAAACTCTGAGCCGTTGCACTGCGTCCCACCAATGCCAGGATAATCGTCAACGTTGTTATACTTATAAATCTTCTCATTTTAAATAATTTTATGAAACAATTAGTGCAAAAGTAATTAATTAATTCTTATAACCTAATTTTTCAAGAACCTGATCGCTGATATCAAACTTCGGATTGGCAAACAGTATGTTACCACCTGCCGCTGTATCAAAAATGACAGCATAACTTCCATCAACAGCAATCTCTTTTATAGCTTTTAAAATCTCATCCTGGATAGGTTTAACCAATTCTTCTCTTTTCTTGAAAAGGTCGCCTTCCACACCAAAATATTTATTCTGAATTTCTTTCATCTCTTTTTCCTTTGCAATAATTGCCTCTTCTCTTTTGGTCTTCATATCCTGAGAAAGAAGAACTGATTCATTCTGGTATGACTTATACATCTGTTCAACGATAGCATATCCGTCAGCAACCTCTTTTTCCCATTGTTTGGAAAGTTTGTCAAGTTGCTCCTGGGCAGTGGTGAAAGCAGGAATATTTTTCTTTATATATTCGGAATCAACAAAGGCATATTTCTGAGCTACGGCTATAGCCGAAGTCAGAATAAATAATCCTAGTAAAACACCTGTTTTCTTCATAATATTAAATTTAACATTTAAATAATTAAAATTGTTGACCTATAACAAATTGGAATTGTGATTTATTAGCGTTCGGATAAGCTGAAGGATTGGGAACAGGGTCAAAACCATAGCCCCAGTCAACACCGAGTAATCCGAACATCGGAAGATTAGCCCTGAGGCCAATACCTGCCGAACGGTTCATTTTGAAAGGATTATATTCTTTAAGCTCATACCAGGCTCTTCCTGATTCAAGAAATGCAAGACCGTAAATTGTTGCTTGTTGATTAAGACTTATGGGATATCTTAGTTCAAAAGTGATTTTTGAATAGACATTACCAGCTGGTGTGCCTTTAACAGGATCGTTTGGAGTAAGTGAACCATCGATATATCCCCTCATTGAAATTATCTCGCGTCCGTAGAAGCTGTAACCAGTCATTCCGCTGCCACCTAAATAGAAATTCTCAAATGGAGAGGGTCCGATATTATTATTATAGTGTCCGAGGTATCCGAATGCGAAACGGGCATTAAGAACCATTTTATTATCTTTTGTAATCGGATAGTAATAATCGGCTTTAAATGTCCATTTATGGAATTCAATCCAATTGTATTTTACCTGATCTGTCACATTTATCATATTCTTGCCGCTAATAAGAGACCAGGGAGGTGTTGCCTGAAGTGAAAGGGTAAATGATGACCCGCTTCTGGGGTAAATTAGGTTAGGACTGGTTGAGAACCTGATCAGTTTTGTCGTAAGACTAAAGAGGTTGGAAGTCCCATTATCAAAAAGGAAACTGTAAACAGTATAATTATTCAGATTATACTTCTCAAAATTTAACTCACCATAAAGTGAGAAGTAGTTATCGGGCCATGTGAGCTGTTTACCCAAACCAACTGTTGCCCCATCGATTACCATAGACTGTCGTCCGTCTTCCCCTTTCTTCTTTCCATTTGTCATAATCGATGTGAACAGGGAGACTGAAAGAGTGTTGTGGTTCTTACCGCCAAGCCATGGTTCTACAAATGAAACATTATATGATTGATAAATAAGACCATTTGATTGAGCCCTTATACTGATTGACTGACCATCGCCTGAAGGATAAGGATGCCACTCACTCGGTTTTAAAAAGTTTCGTATGGCAACATTGTTGAATCGTACACCTATTGTACCAACAAGCATACCGGCACCCCATCCACCGGAGATCTCGAACTGGTCATTTGCTTTCTCTTCGAGTTTATACAGAAGATCAACTGTTCCGTTTGTTATGTCGGGAAGCGGAGTTGGATTTATCTTTTCCGGATCAAAATGACCTAAAACACCTAATTGTCGGATTGATCTCATTATATTATCCTTACTGAAAAGATCTCCTGGTAAGGTGTATAATTCCCGGCGAGCAACATGTTCGTTTGTTCTTGTATTACCTGAAATGAGCACATTATTAAGGTATGCCTGGTCACCTTCATAAATTCTGATTTCAAGATCGATAGAGTCATGATCGATTTTTGCTTCAACAGGTGTCAGCCGTGAAAACAGGTAACCATGATCCTGATACAAATTATTTACAGCATCCTGGGCTCCTGAACCACCATTCAACCTGTCGTTGATAAGCGACTGGTTATAGACCGAGCCTTTGGCGACATTAAATACTTTACTGAGATCTTCCTTCCTGTAAACACTGTTACCCACCCAATTCACATTTCTTAAAAAGTACTGCTTCCCTTCATCTATACCTATTTTTAATGCTACGCGTTTTTCCGACACTGTAGAAAGAGAATCCCAGAGAATAGTAAAATCCTTGAATCCGTTATCATTATAAAAAGTAGTCAGCTTCTCCTTATCCTCAATAAATTTTTCGCTGATGAATTTTGAAGCCCTGAAAAAATTAAGATTCTTAACCTTGGTACTTTTTAATTTCCGTCTGAGCTTTGAGGTTTCAAAAAACTCATTCCCAACAAAAGTAATATCTGCAATCTTAACCTTTGCTTTTTTGTTTACATTGATATTCAGAATAACATTATTTGGCTGGTCGGGGTCCTCTTTCTGCACAAAATCGACCTGTGTATTAAGGAACCCCTTTTCAATAAAATGGTCTTTAATTATTTTTTGAGCGGTATTAAGCAAGTAAGGTGTTACCTGTGATCCGATAGGAAGATTTATCTTTTTATTCAGATCCGTTGTCTCTGATGTTTTCAATCCATTAAGCTTCACTGATGATATCCTTGGCCTCTCTTGTAAATTGATATCAAGATAAACAGTATCTGATATAGTTTTTGCGATAGAGATTCTGACATCCGAAAACAACCCCTGCTGCCATAATTTTTGTACAGCAGTTGTAACAGCATCACCCGGAATAGCAACCTCCTGCCCTATTCTCAGTCCGGAAATTCCAATAAGTGCGTTGGCATCGAGAAATCTGACTCCGGTCACCGTCACTCCTCCAATAATGTAATCTTCAACAGTCATGAAATCAACTACTTTCTGCTTCTCCTGAGCATTCACTGAAAGGCTCAATAGAGTCAGAAACATTGCTACAAAAGTCCTTCTAAATATTTTAATCACCATTATTTCATTATTTTTCCAAAACTTGTTCACTCGTTTTTCCAAATCTTCTTTCTCTCTTCTGGAAGTCAATTATAGCATTATAAAAATCATCCTTACCAAAATCAGGCCAAAGTACTTCGGTAAAGTATAATTCAGCATAAGCGACCTGCCATAACAGGAAATTACTTATTCGTAACTCTCCACTGGTTCTGATCATCAGTTCAGGGTCAGGAATTTCATAGGTTGTGAGGTATTTTTCGAAATCCTCTTCAGTTATTGAATCGGGGTTAAGTGTCCCTTTTTTCACATCAATTGAAATTCTTCTTGCAGCCGCCGTAATTTCCCAACGTGAACTGTAACTCAAAGCAATGATCAGATTAAGACCTGTACTGACAGAGGTCAGTTTTATTGTTTCAAAAAGCCTTTCCTTTACATCGTCTGCAAGCCTGTCCATATCCCCTATAGCCTTAAGCCTGATATTATTCTTTAATAATGTATCTGTCTCATTACTAAGCGATTGAATCATTATACTCATTAATGCAGCTACCTCTTCATCGGGTCTTCCCCAATTTTCAGTCGAAAAAGCATAAAGTGTAAGAAATCTGATCCCCAGTTCTGCAGCAGTCTCAATTACTTCTCTTACTGCGTTGACACCCTGCTGGTGTCCAAATATTCTATCGAGGCCCCGTTGCCGTGCCCATCTCCCGTTTCCATCCATAATAATTGCCACGTGTGAAGGCAATTTTTTGCAATCTATTTGTTTCCTTAACTGCATAACCTACCGTTTTCTTTTAGAATCCTCATCGCCATAAGCAGGACAACCGGCCAATTTATTATAGATTTTCCAAGTGACTGCTATTCCTGTGAATGTGTACCAGTCATTGTTATGGATCCATGAAAAATCAGACGGGGCAACTAAATCTTTTAAGCCGTCAAAGTTATCATAAAAAGTTTTACGAAAACCATATTCGGCTTCCAATCCGAAATTTTTATAGATATTAACTTTAAAACCAAATGAGAAGGGAATGACAGGTATGAATGAAGTAGAAGTTGTATTGACAAAGGCAATTCCTGCACCGGCTGCGAAATAGGGTGTAAAATTCCATCGTTTACCCTCAGTTGAATAGGGAAAGAAATTGAATTCAAACTGGAGAGCCCACTCACCTACTGTACCAGAAAATGATGCTGCTCTAGCTTGTTGAAAACTATTATTAAAATCAAGGTCGTTCGCATGCAAACCACCTGTGAATAAATTTGTTCGTAAGGCCTCCCGGGGATTAAAGTTATATCTGTAGAATATTCCTCCTGCCGGAAGTGGTGAATATAACAATCTGTTGGGATTTATATCACCAAGGTAAGATGAGACACCTGCAAAAACCCCATAATCAGAATTTCTCTGACCTGATAAGGAGAGCGACAGTAACAAAAACAATAGTACCCAATGTATTTTTTTCATTAAGAATGATCCAGCTCATTATCATCTGAAAGAGGGCAATCCATTCGGTCCGGTCTTCAGCTTATAAGTAATCGTGAAATTGAAAAAATAATAAACGTCATTTGAACTGGAATATTGTGAAGTATAGCCATCAAGGTTATCAGAAAATGAATATCTTCCTCCTAATTCAACTCCAAAATTAAAATTGGGTGAATAGATAAGCGTAGTACCTAACCCTACCGGTATTACAGCGGTAAATCCTCCTGTCTTTAACCCATAATTTACCAGTTTCTGATTTCCCCTGATAGAATAGCTAAGCCCACCTATTCCTGTAAATGCATAAAAGTCGAGTGATTTAAACAATCCGAAAAAACCTTTATGTTCGCCTTTTGTAAAAAGATAGCTGTCTTCAGCCTTGTTTTTAATAAAGTAATACTCTCCGATAAGGGCAGGTTCGAATATAAAAATTGAGGCTTCAAACCCTCTGTTTTCATTTGACCCTCTAACGTCTGTGGCATGAAGAAAACCGGAAGTAAGGCTTAGTCTTAGGTTAAGATCCTGGGTAATCCTATATTTTAAACTACAGTTGAGGTCGAACCTTGTCTGCAAAAAACTTATATCACGTAATCCAAGTATGTCTTTAGTCTTTGAGTATCCTCCGATATCTCCAAAGAAAAAAGACGGCCCTAAACCTACAACTGCCTCATATCTTTTCAATTTCCATAAAGGAGATTGAGCATTAGTTAATGAAACAATGAGACAAAACAGGAATATGGTCAAAACGGACCGTTTCATAAGAATTTCAATTTTGTTACTTCCACAAATATAATAATTATTTCAATTTCTCCGGTCAGCACCCCACATCAGTTTATTTCTTAGGGTGCTGTAAAAATCTCTTCCCTTTAACATTACTGTCTTGATTTTTACAGGAGCTCTGATAATATGGATCTCTTCGCTGAACGGCAATCTTTTAGACCTAAAGTCACATGTCGCCAGATACTCATTACTCCTCCCTTCTATTATCATTCTAAGCTTGCCATCTCCTGAGAGAATAATAGGTCTTATGGTCAGATTATGCGGGGCAATAGGAGAAATAATGATGCTCTCATCTTCCGGCGATAATATCGGACCACCAACGCTGAGGTTATAAGCTGTTGATCCGGTGGCCGTAGAAACAATCAATCCGTCAGCCCAATAGGTATTGAGGTGGGTTTCATCAACGAATACATTGATAGTTATCATACTAAGATCAGCTTTTTGAATAGTGATCTCGTTCAGGGCAGTGGAAGAATTACCCTCAAATATCCCTGAAGGTTGAGAAATTTCCAGAAGACATCTTTCTATGATTTCATATTCGCCCTGACATAACATATCAATTGAACGGCCTATTTCATCAGCTGAAATATTTGCAAGAAATCCCATTCGGCCCGTATTAACTCCTGCAATCGGGATTCCAAGGTCCTTAACCTTAAGTACAGTTTCCAAAAAGGTGCCATCACCACCAACACTCAAAACCAAATCCGGCGATCCGGATAAATATGAAAGGTCGTTGAATTGTTCAATTAATTCCCAGCCGGGAAAAATTAACTGATCCGCTGATTTCTGAAAGATCTGGATTTTAATTCCTCTCTGGCGAAACTCCTTCACTAACCTGTCTACCCCATCCCTGGTTTTCAAATTATTATCCTTGATATATATTGCTACTCTTTCCAGCATTTTTTCAGATATTAAGGTATCTCATCAGAAGGTCAAATCTTTCGGAATAGAAGCGGTCCATCGAGTCATTCGTTGTAACCCAGGTTTTAACCTCATAATTATAACGTTCAAATGTTCTTATTACCGACGCAAGGTCACCCGTGTTTACTTTCAGGGTTACTTCAAGTTTGGTTGATTCCGGAGGTGAAGTGATATACATACTGAGGACTTTAACGTTATTACCTTCAACAATCTGGGCAATCTGAGAAAGTGAATAATCCCTTTCAGTAAGTTCAAGAACAATTATTCCACCAGGCTGATCCATTGATGATATGCCAGCTAAATGTCTGATGAGGTCACTGGTTGTTATCACCCCCTTAAAATGGTTTTTATTGTCAAGAACCGGAACAACTGATAGCTTCAAACGAGAAGCAAGACCGATAACTTCAAAAATATGCTGTTCAGCATCAACATACGGCTTTAACAATGTAAGAACATGATTTCCAATCGGTTCTTCAGGTTGATTCATATCATATATATCAGCATCGGAAATAAGTCCAAGAAATTCCTGATTATTTACAATAGGCAGGTGAGATATTCTGAATATCTCCATCCAGTTCAAAGCAGTCTGCCCCAAATCGGATGTCTTGAGAGAAGGTATAACTTCTGATATTAAATCTTTAGCGACCATATAATCTATTATTTTCAACTAAAATAGTAAAAAAAAAACCAGTTGTTGTAATTTTGCACCACAATTAAAGTACGGATAAAACTTACATTTATTATAATGACAAAGTTAAGCGTTAATATCAATAAGATTGCAACTCTGAGAAATGCACGTGGGGGAAATGTTCCAAACCTATTAACTGCCGCAATTAATTGCCAGCTTTTCGGCGCCGACGGCATAACTGTTCACCCGCGTCCCGATGAAAGGCATATCAGATATAATGACGTCCTCGAGATAAAACCACTTATCACAACTGAATTTAATATTGAAGGTTATCCATCTGAAGAGTTTATAACTCTTGTACTTTCAGTTAAACCCGATCAGGTGACTCTTGTGCCTGATCCTCATGATGCCATCACTTCAAATGCCGGGTGGGATACACTGAAAAACAGGATCTTCCTTACCGATGTTGTTTCAGAATTCAGGAAAGGAGGTATCCGTACCTCACTCTTTGTTGATACTAACCCGGTTAATATCGAAAATGCAGCTTTAACCGGAACCGACAGAGTTGAACTTTACACTGAACCATATGCCACAGGCTTTAATCATCACGCTATCGAAGCTGTAGAACCGTTTATAAAAGCTGCTGAGATAGCTCGTAATGCAGGATTAGGATTGAATGCCGGGCATGATCTGAACCTTGAGAATCTGAGATATTTTCATCAGAACATACCATGGATTGAAGAGGTTTCAATCGGGCACGCACTTATTTCAGATGCACTCTATCTGGGACTTGAAAATACCATTCAGATGTACAAGCGGCAATTGACCTGATAACATCTCTGATGAAGCTATTCTACAGGAAATATGGTACGGGTCCATCGCTGATAATTCTTCATGGTTTATACGGATCATCTGACAACTGGGTGACAATTGCAAAAATGCTGAGTGACAGTTTTACTATTTATCTGCCCGATCAGAGAAATCATGGCCAGTCTCCGCATAGCCAAATACATGACTATGACTCGATGAGAGATGATCTGTTTGAATTGGCGGGTGATTTAAAGCTTAAGAAATTCTTCCTTGCTGGACATAGTATGGGTGGAAAGACAGCTATATCTTTTGCCCTGAAATGGCCCGAAATGTTAAACGGGCTGCTGATTGCGGACATCTCTCCTTTCACTAATGAAAACACCAGACATTCAGCATATTCTCAACATTTTACAATCCTCAGTGCAATGCTTTCAATTGATCTGGCGAAGATTTCGACCCGTGCAGAGGCAGAATCAATTTTACTTGAAAAAATTCCATCTGAAAAGGTCAGAGGGTTTATTCTTAAAAATCTCCAAAGGAGCACCAATAATAGTTTTACTTGGAAGTTGAATGCCTCGGCCCTGCTAAAAAATCTTGAGAAAATAATGGAAGGAATTGAACGTCGGACTGATTTTAACCAACAGATATCGGGATTCCCGGTAATCTTTCTCAAAGGTGGTGATTCAGATTATCTTCCACCAGGGGATTTCATAGATATTCAAAATGTTTTTCCCGCAGTAGAATTTACAGAAGTTCCAAATGCCGGTCACTGGATACATGCTGACAGTCCTGACGAGGTTGTATGGAACCTAAAAAGGTTATTGGGGGCCAGCTAATATTTTTTGCCTCATCCCCTGCCCCTTTTCCCAAGAGAGAAGGGGTGTATGGATTTGTCAAAGAATGACTTAGCCCCTCCCTCTTGGGGGATGGGTTGGGGAGAGGCGCATTTCAAAATGTAACGGATTCTATTTTATCTTCATTTATTTCAGGCAGATTCATAAACCGTAAGAGAACCCGGGCGATTGCCAGGACATCTTTTTCGCAATAACGTACAATTCTTTCAATATTGTTTTCAACATAGAATATACCTGCAACCATACTGCCGTCAATATCATCCTTGGGTGTTGGAATTCCAAGTATTGACGTAAGCAGTTCGAGTGAGGTATAATTCTTATAATCACCGAATTTCCACAGGTCCATTGTATCCAGCAGTTTTACTTCCCATGGCTTTTTTCCGGCATTATCAAGGATTTCCGGTACAATAAGTCCATTTATGATCATCCTTCTTGCAATATAGGGGAAGTCAAATTCTTTCCCGTTGTGAGCACATAAAAGAGATTCTTTATTCGTCCTGGAGAATTTCAAAAGCATTGCAGAAAACTCGGAAAGCAGTTTTTTCTCTTCTTTCCCAAAAAATGATTTAAGTCTGAAACTGAAGGGATTCTTTTCTCTGATAAGGCCGACAGAAATACAAATTATTTTCCCAAATTCGGAATAAATACCTGCCCGTTCATAAACATCACCGGAAGTTTGTTCGGGAGACCTAAACTGTTTGGATTTTTTATCCCAGAGATTCTGTATTACCGGATTTAGAAGTTCAAAGGATGATGACTCCGGTACTGTTTCAATATCGAGAAACATAACATCTTCCACCCTGATATTATCAAGCATAGTCTTATGATTTACTGTTTATTTATCTCTCTTCGAGGATTATACCACTGTTATCCTTGCAATAGGAATCCCGGGATATTACAATTGCCTCGTCATCAGGAAATACTTCCATGACTTTTCTTACAACTGCAATTTTTCCTGAACCTGTTCCACCTGTTATCCCTACTATCAACATATTTATATAATTTTGCACTATTAATTATCAAAAATAATAATTTGCAATGAAGAAGTGCCTAAAGTGAACTAAAGTTTGGAGTGACCTAAAATAGTAGCCCCATTTAGGTAAGCTGTTTCGAGGAGAAGAACCCCTCTGCCCCGCCAAAGCGGGACATCTCCCCCAGGGGGGAGATAATACTGTGATATTTAGTTAAATTACACTATAATACAGAGGATTAGCCCCCCTTTAGGGGGGATGGGGGGTAAAACTCTTGGCACTCAAGTCACTAATAATAAATTAATGTATGTCAGAATTATATCCTTTAAAGTTTGAAACTCTATTAAAAGAGAAAGTATGGGGAGGCAATGCCCTTGTTTCGCGGTATAATAAAAAGTCGAAAGGGTCACTTCATATTGGCGAAAGCTGGGAAATATCAGCTATTGTTGGTGACCAATCGGTAATCAGTAATGGGTTCCTGGCGGGAAATAATATAGAGGAACTCATTGAAGTTTATATGGGCGATATTACAGGGGATTTGATATTTGAAAAGTTTGGAAATGAGTTTCCATTGTTAATTAAATTTATTGAAGCTCAGGAAGATCTTTCGATCCAGGTACATCCTGATAATGACCTGGCAAAAAAGAGACATCAGGCCTATGGAAAAACCGAGATGTGGTATATTCTTGAAAGTAAAAAAGGCTCAAAGATTTATACCGGCTTCAGAGATGGTGTTACAAAAGCTATTTACGAAGAGGCTCTCAGGGATGGCAATATTGCTGATCTGATGAATGTAGAAACCGTTGATGCCGGAGATACTTTCTTCACACCTGCCGGCAGGGTTCACGCAATCGGTGCCGGTATAGTTCTGGTTGAAATACAACAGACCTCTGATATTACATATAGGATATTTGACTGGAACAGAAAGAGTTCAGGGACGGAAAAGAGGGAGCTGCATTTAGATCTGGCTCTTGATGCTATCGACTTTACAGCGACAGGTAAAAATAAGATCAGGCGGAAACCTGAGCTTAATAAAACTGAAAATCTTGTCAGCTGTGAATTTTTTAACACTAATATTATCATTTTTAACAAAGCAATAAATAAAGAATACTATTTTAATGATTCATTTGTTGTGTACATTTGCATTGATGGTGAATTCTTAATCTGTTGGGATGACAATTCCGAGAAAGTCACAAAAGGCGAGACTGTTCTTCTTCCCGCAATGATTAAAGAGGCTATTCTGAAACCTTTAAATGAAGCACGATTGCTTGAGATTTATATAAATTCTGAGAATCCTGTCTGACAATGAAAAAGACAAAAGATAAAAGTAAAAAGACAAAAGTGGATTAGAAGAAGGTTTTTGATCCTGCATTAGCCCCCCTTTAGGGGGTCCCGATAGCTAGGGGGGGCAAACAGGGCAAAAGTTAAAAGTTAAATATAAATTATAAATCTTATGAAAACATTTCCTGGTTCCCTGATTCTAATCTTATCCATTTTGTTAATCCCGGGTTGCACCGGAAAAGGAACTGCTAAAAAAGGATCACAAGCCATAAGTGACTCAATTACAGTTCCTGATACAGGTTGGACAGGTATTAAGCAATATATGAGCAGGAATACTCTGTTCAAAGAGGTTACCTTCAAAAACGGGGTAAAAGAGGGTTTGACGAAATTTTTCTATCAGACCGGCGAATTACGACAGACTTTCTGGTATAAGAAGGGTTTAAGGGAGGATTCATCAAAGTGGTATTACCAGGAAGGACAACTCTTTCGTTCAACACCCTATAAAAGGGATACCATTGACGGTATTCAGAAGCAATATTACAGGACTGGCAAACTGAAAGCCAAACTTGGCTATTCAAAAGGGTGTCGCACAACATATCTGGAAGAGTTCACGCCGGAAGGAAAACTGGTTGGCGGCTATCCCGGATTGATTGTCAGTGTACTGGATGATTACAAGGTCAAAGGTATCTATAGGGTCTCACTTGAATTGTCAGATAAATCACCAAATGTCAGATATTACCGCGGTGATCTTTCTAATGGTGTTTTTGATACTGCACATTGCAAAACAATAAAAACAATAAAAGGAATTGGTAATCTGGATCTTAAAAAAACCGGGGCACCCAAACCGGTCTATGTTGGTATTGTAGCGGAGATCCTGACCAATTTTGGGAACAATTATATCGTTTATAAAAAGATCGATTTACCTTATAACGATCTATACTAAGGGATCATATGATTATTCGTTCAGCTGCTTTTATAAAAAGTAGCCCTACAATAAAGGAGTGTCCGGCATCGACAAAGCCTGAGTTCGGATTTATTGGGAGATCGAATGTTGGGAAGTCGTCATTGATTAATATGCTTACAGGCTGGTCGAAACTAGCAAAAACATCAGTTCAACCCGGAAAAACCAGAACAATAAACCATTTTTTCGTGAATGACAGCTGGTACCTTGTCGATCTTCCCGGATATGGTTATGCCAAAGTACCCGTGAAGCTCAGGGAGAAATGGGTCAGAGCTACCAGGGAGTATATTCTTAACAGAGAAAACCTGGTATCCCTTTTTGTGCTTCTGGATGCCAGGCATAAACCACAACGCTCCGATCTTGAATTCATGGAGTTCCTGGGTTTGAATCAGATAGCCTTTGCAAGAGTCTTTACGAAGAGTGACAAGCTTACAATGACTGACCTGGAGAATTCAGTAAATCAGTACAATTCGGAGATGCTGAAAAACTGGGAGTCATTGCCGGTTTTCTTTATTTCCTCAACGGTTAAAGGCAATGGCAGAGATGAAATACTGAACTATATCGAAGAATCTATGAACAATTTTTCAACTGTCATGTGATATTGGCCGGAATTTATAATTTTGTATTCGAATGCCATTTCTATACTAATTTGTTAAAAAAATAGGAAAATGTTTGGAACAGCACCAATGAAACTTTTTTCCTGCAGATCTTCAAATTATCTGGCGCAGAGGATTGCAGACAAACTTGGAATTGAACTCGGGAAAAGTTCAGTTACCAGTTTCAGCGATGGAGAATTTCAACCATGTTTTGATGAATCTGTCAGAGGCAGTTTGGTTTTTATAGTCCAGTCAACAAATCCTCCTGCCGATAATCTTTTCGAACTTCTTCTTATGATTGATGCGGCAAAAAGAGCGTCCGCTTACAAGGTCATTGCTGTTATTCCTTACTACGGTTTTGCCAGGCAGGACAGAAAAGACAGGCCAAGGGTTTCAATTGGTTCAAAGTTATCAGCTGATCTCCTCAGTACTGCCGGGGTTGATAGGGTCATAACGATGGACCTTCATGCAGATCAGATTCAGGGCTTCTTTAATGTACCTGTTGACCACCTTTTCGGTTCCGCGATATTTGCGCCATACATCGAAAATCTTAAACTTAAAAACCTTACCGTTTCAGCTCCCGATATGGGTGGTTCCAAAAGAGCCAATGCTTACTCCAGGCACCTTCAGTCAGAAATGGTATTATGCTATAAACTCCGTAAAAAACCAAATGTTATAGAAGAAATGTCGGTTATAGGTGAAGTGGAAGGACGAAATGTGGTTATAATTGATGATATGGTAGATACTGCAGGAACGCTTGTACTGGCAGCAGATATGATGAAAGAGAGAGGAGCTACAAGCATCAGGGCATTCGCTACACATCCTATTCTTTCAGGCAACGCAGTGGAAAGGATTAACGATTCAGCTATCGAAGAACTTGTAGTCAGCGATTCAGTTCCTTTTATTAACAGTTCCAAAAAGATCAAAGTGCTTTCAATCGCCGATATTTTTGCTAAAACTATCCAGGCGGTGACATCAAATCAGTCGATAAGCACAAATTTTGTATTCTGATTCCTTTGTCCTATATTTGCAGGCCAATTTTTTTATTAATCTCAAACGTGTAATGGGGAGTTATCGGGGATGATAACTCTTAGTAGCACAATAACTTTTAGACAAATGAAGACAATAGAAATTAAAGGATCTTTCAGAACAGAATTAGGGAAGAAAAGTTCAAAGGAAATCAGAAAAACAGGAAACGTACCATGTGTTATCTATGGAAAAGAAAAGAATATGCACTTCTATGCTCATGAGAACAGTTTTAAAAACCTTGTTTATACACCTGAAGCACATCTGGTAAAACTCATCATTGAAGACAAAGAATATAACGCTGTACTGAAAGATATGCAGTTTCATCCGGTAAAAGATAATATCTTGCATGCAGATTTTGTTGAAATTTTAGATAACAAACCGGTTGTTATCAATATTCCTATCAAAGTTACAGGCGATTCGGTAGGTGTTTTAGCAGGTGGAAAATTAAGTATTAAAAAAAGAAGACTGAAAGTAAAAGGTTTAGCTAATGATCTGCCTGAGACTCTCCCGATTGACATCACTAATCTGGCAATTCACCAGGGCGTAAAGGTTGGTGAGTTATCATACGACAAGATAGAATTACTTGACCCAAAAAAATCAATGGTTCTCACTATTGCCACATCTCGTGTTGCACAAAAAACTGATGAAGAGGTTTTGGCCGAGACAGCTGCAGCAGAAGCAGAAGCAGCAGCAGAAGCAGCAGCAACACCGGAAACTCCTGCGGCAGAGTAGTCCCTGTCCTTTTTTATACTAACATTCAGGCTTGATGAAATATCTTATAGTTGGCCTGGGAAATATCGGCGAAGGGTATAAAGATACCCGGCATAATATAGGATTTACAGTATTGGATACCATGGCCATGGCATCCAATGTTTCTTTTACAGACAGGCGTTATGGTGCTGTTTGTGAGATCAGATACAAAGGACGTGATCTTATCCTTTTAAAACCATCAACATATATGAATCTCAGCGGCAATGCCGTGAAATACTGGCTCAAAAAGGAAAACATTCCTTTAGAAAACATGCTTGTTATTGTCGATGATATTGCACTCCCCCTGGGAAGTATAAGAATGAGGCCCAAAGGAAATGATGGTGGCCATAACGGTCTTGCTCATATCAGCATCACTCTCGCTACTAATGAGTACGCAAGGATCAGAGTAGGTATCGGTAGCAGTTTCCGGAAAGGAAAACAAATCGATTTTGTTCTTGGTGCCTGGAATCCGGAAGAAAAAAAGTTCATGGAGGAGAGAACCTCAATTGTGATCGATATGATCAGATCATTCGCTTTTG
Organism: Bacteroidales bacterium; assembly: GCA_049512815.1. Lineage (GTDB taxonomy): Bacteria > Bacteroidota > Bacteroidia > Bacteroidales > VadinHA17 > LD21. Next base: position 112,665 of record JBEKWS010000013.1, read on the forward strand.
CCGGACTTGAACTGACAATGACAACTTTTAATAAAGCAGGTAAGATACCTACTCCCGCAAAAGAATCGGACCAGAAAAAGCCGCCTCAAAGTAATCCTGATTAAATGGCTGATAATAAACCTATACGGATAGATAAATTCCTCTGGTCGGTAAGAATTTATAAAACCAGAAGTATAGCTTCCGAGGAATGCCGGAAAGGAAGAATAATCATTAACGATATACAGGTAAAACCCTCAAGAACAGTTTTAAAGAACGAAATTATTACTGTAAAAAAACCGCCTGTAATTTTTTCTTACAGAGTCATTGAGCCGATTGAAAACCGTGTATCAGCAAAGCTTGTTGGACAGTTTATTGAAGACTTGACAAATGAAGATGAAAAGTCCAAGCTGGATATCCGACAGGCTGTAGGAATTATTTACAGAGATAAGGGTACTGGTCGTCCCACTAAAAAAGAGAGGAGGCAGATTGACAGGGTCAAAGATGATTTTCAGGACCAAGGTTGAGGATAAGGTTAAGATTTCTCAACCTTATACTAAACCTTAACCTTAACACGGTGGTATAAAGACGTAATATTTCAAAAATTGTTGTAAAAGTATTTCTGCTTTAACAACACCATTTCACTTTTTTTTATCTTGCACTCAACAACTTAAAGCCATCTGTTTAAATGAAGTGGTTCTGGTGCTTATTCTTTTATTAAATGGGGAAGGAAAATATTGAGAAGTATTCTGCCAGATATGCGCTCTTAAAATCTGTCGCAGGTTTCTGGCATAATAATGTCTTTTATAGAAGGGTCATTGTGCTTGGCCGCGAGAATATCAATCCCGACCATCATGTGATCTTTGCCCCAAACCATCAGAATGCTCTGATGGATGCACTTGCAGTTCTTTTCACACACAAGGGACAACCAATATTTCTTGCAAGAGCCGATATCTTTAAAAGAAAGACAATCGCCGCGATCCTCTATTTTCTTAAAATACTTCCTGTTTACAGAATAAGGGATGGATTCAGAAGCCTTAAAGGCAATGATGAAATATTTCTTAAGACAATTGATGTGTTGAAAAACAAAAATGGTCTCGTAATTCTTCCTGAAGGAGATCATGTCGGATTCAGAAGACTCCGGCAGTTGAAAAAAGGTATCTGCCGGGTTGCTTTTCAATCAGATGAAGCGACAGATTTTAATCTTAAGATAAAGATCATTCCGGTAGGACTTGAATTCTCAAACTATAGCAGGTTCAGGCAGGTATTAACGGTTGTATATGGGAAACCGATTGAGGTATCGGAGTATTTTGAATTATACAAAGTTAGCCCCGAGAGAGCTCTAAACGAACTAAGATCAAGGCTTTCCGATGAGATGAAAAACAATATGGTGCACATCGAATCGGAAGATGATTATGAGGCTATTGATGAACTCAGAAGCATGATCAATGGCCGATTCAGTGATGATATCAGGTTCCCTAAACTATTCAGAGACAGGATTATTATAAATAAAATGAACCTCCTGAAAACATCTGACCCTTCTGTTTACCAAAGAATTTGTTCACTGAGCCTTCAGATAAAGAAAAAAGCTAAATATTTTAATACCGACTACAGGTTACTTGAAAAAAGAAAACATCCATTAGGGTGGCTGATTGCGGGTATGATTGGTATTGTACTTACATTCCCGTTGTTTATTTACGGAAATATTTTTAATTTAACCTTCCTCGAAATTCCTAATCTCCAGATACGTAAGATAAAAGATCCGCAGTTTCACTCATCAATCCGATATGGGATTTCACTGGCCCTTGCTTTTGTTTTCTTACCTGCATACTTGATTCTTTCACTTATCATATTCTCTTCCTGGTGGCTGGGATTGCTCATTTTTCTAACCTTGCCCCTTTCGGGCCTCTTTGCCTGGAATTATTACCTCCAGTTCCGAAGAATAATAGGAGGATTCCGAGTGAGAAGTCTTATAAAACAAAAAGACGAAGAATATGATCTTCTCAGGAGGAACCATAATGAACTAATTAACCTGATTGCAGGATTACGGAATGAAGAAAGATAAGATGTTTATAGGTAAAGTAGCCTGGATCACCGGGGCATCCTCCGGCATTGGAGAATCACTCGTTCGTGAGTTTGTAAGAAGAGGAGCAACAGTTGTGGCTTCATCGAATGATCTGCCCGGACTGGAGAAGGTAAAAGCAGAATGCGGAGATAAATCCAGGATGGTTCATTGCATCCCTTTTGATCTTGCTGACACTTCAGGTATAGATAAAATTGTTGAGCAACAAGTCAATGCGCTTGGAAGAATTGATTTTTTACTTAATGTCGGCGGGATAAGCCAGAGGGCTAGAATTGATGAAACCCCTCTGTGGCTGGACAGAAAAATTTTTGAGATCAACTATTTTGGAACAATCGCACTTACTAAAGCCATACTGCCTTTTATGGTCAGACAGCAATCGGGACATATTCTTGCAACAAGCAGCATATCAGGCAGATTTGGATTTCCGCTTCGCTCAGCTTACTCGGCATCGAAACAAGCTCTGCATGGATTCTTCGAAACACTTTACCTGGAAAATAAAAAATTTAATATAAAGTCTTCGGTTATAATTCCTGGCAGAGTAAATACCTCAATTTCAATTCACGCGTTGGATGCCGAAGGTAAAGAGCATGGGAAGCTCGACGACGGACTGGCTAATGGAATTTCGCCTGAAAAAGCAGCTGAAATAATTATAAAAGGAATGTTAAGAAACAAACGGGAAATTCTGGTTGGTAAAAACGAATTAATAATGTTGCATATCAGAAGATATTGTCCATGGCTTTTCTTCAGAATTGCAGATAAAATAAAGGCAATGTAGAAGAAAAGTTTGGAGTGAACTAGAGTTTGGAGTGCCTAAAGTTAAAAAAATGATACTATATTGATAATAACTCTAGGCACTTTAGGCACTCTAGGCACTTTTTATTCTAAACGTCCGTTAACAACAAATTATTAAATAATAGCAATATGAAAGGATACATAATCAATGGGATCCAACAGATGGGGATTGGAGTAATGAATGTTGAAGAAGCCTGGAAATGGTATATCAATCAGTTTGGTATGGATTGCCGTATTTTTGAAGATGAGGCAGTAGCTAATCTGATGCTGCCATATACAGGAGGACAACCAAGAAGCAGACACGCAGTATTGGCTCTGAATCTTCAAAGTGGCGGTGGATTTGAAATATGGCAGTATAAAGGCCGGGAACCTGTTAAAATTAAGGAAGAAATCATGATCGGAGATCTTGGTATAATTGCCTGCAAAATTAAGGCAAAGAACATCAGGGAAACTCTGAGACTATATCAAAAGAATGGGATTCCTGTTCCGGTTGAGACAACTGAAGATCCGTCAGGCAAAATGACTTTTTTCATTAAAGATCCTTATGGGAACATTTTTCAACTAGTGGAGGCAACCGACTGGTTTAGCAATGAGAAAAAAGCTACCGGGGGATCTTACGGGGCACTTATAGGAGTATCTGATATTGAAAAAGCAAGAGTCGTTTATTCTGATATCCTTGGTTACGACGAAGTTATTTATAATATTACCGGTGTTTTTCCTGACCTGGCAAATCTGCCGGGCGGAAATAAAGAATTCCGCAGAGTACTTCTTAAAAGATCAAAATTACTTACCGGCCCTTTCAGCAAGGTCTTTGGACAAAGTGTGATCGAACTTATCAGTGCCACGAAACCTGGTAAAAAGATATATGAAGGCCGGTTCTGGGGTGACCCCGGATTTATTCACCTCTGTTATGATATGCATGGTATGGACGAACTGAAAAACTTTTGTGAAAGCAAAGGATTTCCATTTACCGTCGACAGCAAAAAGAGTAATGAGGGTAATAGCTTTGATATGGGTGAAGCAGCCGGCTACTTCTCGTATATAGAAGATCCTGACGGAACACTTATCGAATTTGTTGAAACTCATAAAGTGCCAATACTCAAAAAATTAGGCTGGTACCTTGATTTGCGGAAAAGGGACCCGAATAAGCCGCTTCCCGACTGGATAGTGAAGACTTTGAGGTTTTCGAGAGTAAAGAGTTGAACTCCAGTTTTTTCTCAACTCTTACAAACCCCCTCGCCCTCTGGGCACTCCCCCCAAGGGGGGAGAAAAACCGTAAATGGATGAGTATTTTCTCCCCCTCCGGGGGAGATGTCCCGCTTCAGCGGGACAGAGGGGTTTAGGTCCCGAAACAGAATACCTTTAGGGTATCGGATTTTTAGCCAGATCCTCAACTTTCCGTAATACTCTCATTATGTTACCTCCCCATATTTTTGTTATATCTGACTTTGAATATCCACGACGCAGGAGTTCAATTGTGATGTTTTTAATCTCGGAGGCGGTTCTGCAACCCTCCACTCCGCCCCCTCCGTCAAAATCGGTTCCGATACCAACATAGTCAATTCCGATTACCTGAACAACATGGTCAATATGATCAACAACATCCTTTACTGTAGCAGGCTTTTCATATCTTTTTTGAATATCGTTGTATTCGTTGCGAACTAGTTTTTTGGTCGAATCGGGAAGAGCATTAAAATCACCATATTTATCTTTGAGTTCTTTTAGCTTTGAATCCAATTCCGGATTTGGTTCCGGAGTTTTAAGGTAATTACCAAGCATACAGATCTGAATAACACCGCCATTTTCTTTGAGTGCCAGAAGCATATTATCGGTCAGATTTCTGGGACTCCCACACAATGCCCTGCATGATGAATGAGATGCTATAACAGGTGCATGGGTAACCTTGAGGACATCATAGAAAGATTTATCAGAAACATGCGAAATATCTACCATCATACCGAGCCGGTTCATCTCTTCGACGATCCGCAATCCAAAAGGAGAAAGACCATTATTCTCCGGGCCCCCCGGGTCAGTTGACGAATCACATATATCGTTATTCTTTGTATGAGCAAGCGTCATATACCTGGCACCCAGATCATAATATTGTTTTATCCTTGTCAGATCTTTGCCAACAGGATAACCATTTTCCATACCAATGAATGCAGCGATTTTTCCTGCCTTTTTTAACCGGTACGCATCATCCGGTGTTGTTGCAATTTCAGCCATTGCATAGTTTTTCTCAACATTTTTATGTATTGCATTGAATATATCCAGTGCCTTCTGGTGGACCTTATTGTAGCTTGAGTCGTTTCTAGGGCCCTGTCCTGTGAATACAGCGAAGAATTCAGCGTGAAGTCCTCCTTCATTCATTCTCGGAAAATCGACGCATCCCTCATCGTGCCTTACTCCCATATCAAAGGTAGTATCTGAAAACTCCATTGGAGTATCACAGTGAGTATCTACTGTCAGAATAGATGCATGAATTTTATCAGCCCGTTTAATCAGTTTTTCTTCACTGTTTCTGCAACCCGCCAGAAAGAAGGTGACGAGTAAAATATTTATTAATTTTTTCATGCTACCTAATGTTGATTTCAGCCGCAAGATAATTAAAATGAGATCGGCGTAACTAATTTCTCGCCTGTTTAACCTATTTTAACAATGCAAAAAGCCCCGATCCGCCAGCTGGCGGACAGGGGCAGCCATGAAAAGAATGGAAAAATTGCTTTTGGACAGTAAAAAGTACAAAATCGGTTATTAATGGAGAAATAATCAGAGAATCTCAATCCTTCTCGAGTTTGATAGTCAATTCCATATTGAACGCTACCTCAAATAACATACTAAGATAATACGATTTATACCCCGAACATGTAAATACAAGCAAAGCATCTTCCCTGACATCCTCGATTACAAAACGACCCTCCTTATCTGATATAGACTTTACCGGTTCCTCAGAAACATTGATTGATACTCCGGATAACGGCTTGCCGTCCTTCTGAACTACTCTTCCTTTAACTTTAAAATAATCTCTCGTCTTGATCTCAATTGTACTAAATTCCTTTTTGTCATTTTTATAAGTATGGTGATAAGTCCACACACTTACCGATTGTAAATTGGAAACAGGAATATCAATAAGTTCTCCTTTATTATCTACGTGGTTAATATTTAAATATGTAATGTATTTTAAAGTATCGGAAGCAGCGTTATTAAACAGCTTTTTACCCTCAGATTCGGTTTTATTTCCATATAATATTATTTCAACTACACCGTCTTTCCCTTTTTCTCCATATTTGGTTGTTGCCGCTTTATCCTTTAAGACCTTAATCGATTTTATTTCGTCGGGATTCACCTTTAATTCTCCTTTGTAGTCTATTATCACACCATCAATTACAATAAGAGCCTTACCAGGTGTAAAATCAGAATTTCTGAAATTGACATCTTCTATTTCAGGCATGATCATTGCAACATCAGATGTTTTCGTAGAATCGTCCATAAGGCATCGGATAGAAAAACCATCTCGTTTGCTTTCTGCCGGAGGGATTACCCAGTTGTAATTATATGCGATTTGCCAGCCTTTACCAACATAAGTGTTATACTCGGATGAACTCCACCAGGCACCATAGTCTCCAGTAGCTCTAAATTTGCCGTTATAACTACGAATACCACCTGGGAGACCATTGAAACCAGCACTATTATTGTTTTTTTGATCATAGCCTGGATTACCAGCTATTGTATCCGAAATCCAGCCAGATGGGGATGCTAATGATTTAGCTATCTTCATTCCACTACCGCTGTACCCATAACCATTTTTTGCAAGATAATCAAACAAGGTATACCAAAGGTCAGTAGTGTCTGGAACGTGCCATCCGATTGGGCATAATTTATTGGTATTTACTGCGTACCAATTATACAGTGCACCACATTTATCTTTGTATGTCTTTTCATCATTATTATACCAACAAAAAGCAGGATTATATTCTTGCCATTTCTTATCATCATTGACGAGGGGTATAGAAGTCCCATCGTTGTATCTTGTAGTTTTTAAGTTTTCTGCCATCCAAACCTGTGTCCCAATAGTTATGGTGGAATAAACATTGCCATCAATATCTTTAATTGTTTGTGATTGTAAACCAATTAATCCACTGGAATCTAACTCCTTATTTGATTGCTTAAAACTTAACAAGAAAAAGAAAACTAATATCATACACAAGGTTACGGTGATTCTGAAGCCATATATGATGTTTTTTGATCTGGATTTCGTCATCATTAACAACCTTTTTTTTGTAAATGAATGATTTGAACCGCTTGTTAATGGAATATTACTTTCCCCCACAATAAAACTCAATATCTTATCTGCATAGCTTTTTATATCACAATCCTCTCGGATCACATTATGGTCAGCCATATATTCATGATTTATCCTTATAGCCCTTTCGTATAAAAGAAAAACAGGATTAAACCAATAAAAGATCTTAATTAATTCTATGAATACAATATCAACTGAATGATATTGTCTCACATGTACCAGTTCATGATTAAGCAAGTGATCATCACTTCTCAGATTCAGATAATCATCTTTGTAGATGAAAATGTTATTAAAAAAACAATATGGACTTGTCTGATCTTTGGTCAGTATTAATCTGTGTCCTTCAAAACTTATTTTTTCAGATAATTTTATCCGGTGAAATATATCATAAATATTCTTTCGAAAGCGAAGAAGAAATAATATCACACCTGAAATATAAAGGATAATCAGTATTGATGAAATGCCAATACCCGATCGCTGTACTTCTTCAAATGACTGATTGATTTGTATTTCCTTGCTGATACCATTTTGTGCAGGATTTTTTTCCGGAATATTATTTACAAATGTTGTGATAATTTTTCCCGGAGCCTGAATATGAATTTTTACCGGAATTGTTATAAATGGCAAGATCAGAGAAAGAATAACAGATAAAATAAGAAAATATCTGTTGAATATGAAGAATTTTTCCTTTCTTAAAAGAAACCAGTAAAGTCCGAATAATATTATCAGACTTAGACTTGACTTGAAGATATATGCTATCATTTTTTCATCTTTTTTGATGCAATTTTTTTATCCACTATATCTCTAAGTTCCTTTAATTCTTCCGGACTCATGTCTGTCTCATTTGTAAAAAATGATGCGAACTGGGCAGTAGAATTATTAAAGAAGTCTTTAATTAATCCATTAATATGATCAGAAAAGTAATCAGCTTTTTGAATTAATGGATAGTATTCCCTCGAATTCCCGAATTGCTTATAACTGACAAATCCCTTGTCAATCATCCTCTTTAATAATGTAAGAACAGTTGTCGAGGCTGGTTTAGGATCAGAAAATTCGTTGAGAAGATCACGGATAAAAGCCCTATCCAGTCTCCAGAGCAGTTTCATAATTTGTTCTTCAGCATTTGTCAGGTACATAATACTCTACAATTAATTGCAATACTCTACAAATGTAGATTATATTTTTAAAATAGCAACTATTTTTGAGGTTTTTTTTTATAATTCATAATTTGTCATAAATCTGTATTTCAATCACATTAAGTGAGGGAGGTCAAAAAACATGTGTTTGACAGTGAAGTGATGCTCGAAAGGATTGGCCGCCAAACTCATGCTTTTGTGCGTTGGCGATCCCACCCCTCTTAAACCTACTATCCTCTATACATATCTCTCTTTTTGAATGAGGAGTTTTAGTATAGATGACGCTGAAGGCGTCAAATTCCAATAGCCACAGTCTCGTCTGTGGTAGTCGTATTGTGACCTTATCCAACACCGGCGGTGTTGAATTCAAAGGATCATGGAATTATCTCGTTATTCAACCCACTCCGGGGTTGATAGATCAACTTATGCTTTGACCACGGATGTTACCGTGGCTATTGGAATTAAATGCCTCCGGCATTCTTATGTGAATGACTACCTATAAACCAATATTATAAAAAGATGTGTATAAGGATAGCTTAAACCTAATGCCAGGCATATGAGTAGTGGCGATTTTCGGAGCACTTATCTATCAACCGAGGCAGAAACTACAACAGAATTACTGCCATTGACAACCCATAAAGTCAGTCATTACTTATATGCTGCGTATGAGCAGGTTTTAATACTTTACAATCTTTAATTTCATTGGTATTTAGTCTGAAATCTTTCCATTTAATAAAAGTGGCTTCGGTAAATTTTTCTTTTAATTTATTCATCCAAAAAATTTTATAGTTACGAGCTATTAGAAAAATTAATTTTGCTTCTTGATCTATTAATTTGTCAATTCTGTCTTTTAATAAGCATAGATTATCATCAGAAAAAAGTTTCTTCAAATTCGTTTGATTAATTCCACCTTTTTCTTTTTTATCTCTTATTTTCAATGGCTCATCTATCATGTCAATAAGAAAAATTCCATCCCCCATTAAACAAATTAAAAACTCTTTGTATTCTTCGCTATTTTCAGGTCGTCTTCCAAAATAATGATTAAATATAGTAGCAGGCAAACTTATGTCATCTTCTATACTGTCAATTGGAAAATAGTTTTTAGGAATTTTATAAAAATATTTTCCCCCACTTGGAGGAGGAGCTTCTCCAATCAAGATAATTTTGATGTTATGAGGTTTAAAATTCTCAGCTAATTTTTCATAATTAAGCTTCACCATCTTTAATACTTTTCTTCAATTAAAGTTGTCTGTTTTATCAAACTTGCCCATAACTCTTTTAGATGTTTATAAAAAGTGATCATATACAGATCAAAATTGGTATATAGATGCACCTCATGGCACTTTTATTTGAGCTAAGTTACTATTTTTCAACGATTAATATTGTCCGGCGTTAAAAAAAGTAAAAAGCCCCTGACGTTTGCAGTCAGGGGCAGCCATGAAAAGAATGGGAAAATTGCTTTCGGAAAGTAAAAAGCTTCTTCTTAAAGTTTTACAATTTTATATACGTTTACATGTTTACCTTTTGTCAATCTGAGATAATAAATACCGGCCGGAAAATCCTGCACATTTATCTGCTTTTCGGTCATAGCTGAGTCAATCAAATCCGTTTTCACTAGTTTCCCCTGAGAATCAAGAATATCAAAAATAATTTCTTCATCAACCGGGGCTTCAAACTGCATATTCACAATCGCGTCTGCCGGGTTTGGAAATACTTTTATTTTTACAGGATCATCAATAGTTTCTTCTACAGCAGTGATAATCATTTCCTGCTGAACCCCATGTGTCAGAATCAAAGTTCCATCCTGAGATTTGAATGTCGGAATAATTGTTTCACCAAGTGTCCAGCTTATTGATACACCTCTGTTAACATTATACCCGCCTGCGCTTGAAATCACTTCCTGCATCATCTGTGCATTTACAGATAATACAAATAATACTGAAAAGAAAATGGAAATGTATCTTTTCATTTCAGGGATATTTATTATAAAATAATTCTCACTAAACGTAAAAATATACCTATTTTCTGCAAAAAGCAACTATAAAATACCCATTTTCATCAGAGTATCCGAAAATTAGATAAACTACAGTTTCAGGGGGGTAAACACACTTAACAGTACAATTACTCCTATAACAAGTATTACAATTCCGGCAATCTTGTTTATTCTGACAATGATCCGAAGTCTGATCTTCTCTTTGAACCGGCTTACAAAATAGCTAAGGAAGAACCACCAGGCAAGCGCACCGAGGAATACCCCCGGAATAAGGAAAAAAGGCACCAGTTCCGGTCTTACATTTCCATTGATATGTACACCGGAAAAGAAAGCCACGAAGATAAAAATTGTGTACGGATTATATATTGAAAGAACAAATACCGAGTAAAAATCGCGCCATAGAGACTTATTTGCCTTTTCCCTGTTCCTGAATTCCTTTACCGGATTGGACAAAAATACTTTCAACCCAACTCCGATAATAGTTAAACCTGCTATTATGGTGATAATGAACCTTGCTTCCTTAATAAAACTTATTACAACTGTAAATCCTAAACCTGCCAGAACTGCAAGTAATGTATCGGCAGATGCGAGACCTAGTCCGGAGAAGAATCCTGAGAGCAAACCTCTCTTTATTGTTCTGTTAATCAGTACAATGCCGATCGGTCCCGGTGGCATTGAAACTGCCAGCCCAAGAATTATTCCTTTCAGTAGTATCTCTATAGCCGGAATCATCTTTTCTGATTATAAGCAGCAAATATAAGAAGTTTATTAACCGCAAAAACGCATTTTTTTTGAAATGTATTTTGAACATTACCTGAAGAAGGAGAACGAAATACCCCTTATAAATCAAATCAATTATATTATGACGAAATAAACTCAGACTCTAATTCTTCTGCTATTTTTGGAAGATAATTTATTATGGCGGAAAAAAGAAAAATCTGGCATTGGATAGTCCTTACCACCCTGTCATTAATTTGGGGAACCAGTTATATATTAATGAAAAAGGGGCTTGAATCATTTTCATCCTTTCAGGTAGGTTCACTGAGGATATTAATCACTTTTCTTGTCCTTTTACCGATAGCTATCCGGAATCTGGCTAAGCTTAACCGTGATAATATCCTTTCGGTTTTAATTATTGGATTTCTTGGCAATGTAATTCCTGCATTCTTGTTTCCTGTTGCCCAGACCAAAATTAGCAGTTCTCTTGCCGGCATGCTGAATTCACTTAGTCCTGTTTTTACACTGATAATAGGCATTATAATCTACAAACGGATAGCGATCAAAATACAGATAGCCGGTGTAATCCTGGGATTAATAGGAGCTGCCGGATTGCTTTATACCGGATCATTCACTTTTAACCTTTACGGGCTTTTTGTTGTTCTGGCTACGATACTTACCGGATTCAGCTCAAATGAGGTTAGTAAAGTCAAAGGTCTGAACGGAATTCAGGTTACATCTCTTGCGTTTTTTGTAATCAGCCCTGTAGCAATTTGTTATCTGCTTTTTTCAGATTTTTCTTCTGCATTAGAAACAGAGAACTGGGTCAGAAATTTTATTTTTATCGCAATCCTTGCCATTCTTGGGAGTGCTACTGCCCAGGCTCTCTTTTATGTGCTCATAAGGGATACTTCCCCGCTTTTTGCTTCTACTGTTTCATATTTCATTCCGATAGTAGCAACAATCTGGGGTCTTTCAGATAATGAACATCTGACATCTTCGATGCTTATTTCTGTTATTTTTGTTTTTGTGGGCGTATATATTATAAACAGGCCTGACTTCCTTAAAAAAAGAAAGTCAATAGATTAAATGAGTAAATATACCCTTGCCGCTCTTTCGGTTACAGGAGGAATACTATCGGGCTTAGCCTGGACAGGCTGGTGTTCCGGGCTCATCCTGCTTGTTGCTTTTGTGCCATTTTTCTTAATTGAAAATCATTTATTTGAGAATCCTAAAAGGTTTTCTCCAAATGCTTTTTTCATCTTCATCCTTCCGGGCTTTGTGATCTTTAGTATCATAGCTCTCGGATGGATGAGGGTTGCCAGTATTACCGGAGCAATATGCGTAATAATGGGATTGGCATTTTTAATGGCATTCACAATATGGCTGGCTCACATTGTACGTTTGAGGGTAGGTAACCTCGCGGGATTTATTTCTTTAATTACATTTTGGCTCGGCTATGAATATATAAGTTTGAATATCAATATTATCTCACCATGGTTAAATCTTGGTAACGGGCTTTCAAAAGATATTCTTTTCATTCAATGGTATGAGGCAACCGGCACAGCCGGTGGTTCTCTCTGGATATTATGCTCCAATCTTTTCCTAACCTTAATACTGGTAAATTCTGTGACAAAAAAGAGAAGGAACGGAGTTTTCTTAATCCTCTGGCTATCTGTAATAATCGTACCGTCAGTGATTTCCATAAGCAGGTATTATACGATAAAGCAAAATTATGAGAAAGGGTCAGAAGTAGTAATCATCCAACCAAATATAGACCCTTATACTGAAAAGTTCACTGTTCCATTTGCAGATCAGTTAAAAAATGTACTTGCAATGGCAGGCTCGGCAATTACAGATAAAACCGACTGGATCATAACTCCTGAAACAACTATTGATGATCCTGTAAACCTCGATGACCTTGCAAATGACAAGTACATCAGAATGATCAAAGTTATGACAGCACAACATCCTGGCATTAATGTGGTTACGGGATTAGTAACCTACAGGCTCTATCCTGATCAGTTAAAAGCTCCTACAAGGAGTGCAAGAAGAATTGATGCATCAGGCCTGTATTATGATCATTTCAACTCTGCAGTTCAGATTGATAGCGGAAAATCTATCGGAATATATCACAAATCGAAACTAGTTCCCGGTATTGAAATGCAATTTTCAAACGGCCCCGGAAGATTCATTACAAGAATATTACCTTATCTTGGAGGTACCAAATGGGGCTACGGTATCCAGAAGGAACGGAATTGCTTTGAACATTATGGCATTTCGATGAAAATAGCACCGATAATATGCTATGAATCTGTTTTTGGAAAATTTGTGACAGGCTATGTTAAAAAAGGTGCAGAAGCTTTATTTATAATAACAAACGATGGTTGGTGGAAAAACACAACCGGCTATAAACAGCATCTTGATTACGCTTCTTTACGAGCAATTGAGACGCGGCGACCTATTGCAAGGGCCGCCAATACAGGTGTTTCATGTATAATTGATATCAGGGGAAACAGAATAGAGGAGGCTAAATGGTGGACTCTTGCAATAATTAAAGGAGAAATTTATCCTGAAACCAGAATAACGCCGTATGTAAGATATGGCGATTACCTGCTGTGGATTTCTGCATTTATAAGTGTATCCATCCTTTTAATTGTCTTCATTGTAATACCAGTCAGAAAAAAATCTAACCGATTTAATAAAATAATGCAACCCTTATAATATCATTTTGTCTTTATAACCAGTAAGCTTATCAGGTGGATAATTTGAACATCAATAAAAATGCCCCTTTAATTGAGGAATGCAGGAAGGGCAACAGTAAGGCTCAGTTCAGTCTTTATAACCAATATTCAAAAGCTATGTACAACCTGGCATACAGGATATTGAATAACCGTGAAGATGCTGAGGATATCCTTCAGGAGACATTTGTTGATTGCTTCAGGAAAATTGATTCATTCCGTTCCGAATCAACATTCGGTGCATGGCTTAAAAAGATACTGGTTAATAAATGTATAAACTACGTGAAGAAGAAAAAGATTGACCTTACTCTCTGTGAAACCCTGCCTGCACTAATTTATGAAGAAGAAGCTGAGGTAACATACGATACAGGTAAAATATTTAAAGGTATTGAAATGCTTCCTGACGGTTACAGAATTATCTTAACTCTTTATCTGCTGGAAGGATACGACCACTCAGAAATCTCACAGATACTAGGGATTTCCGAATCGACTTCAAAATCGCAATATTCAAGGGCTAAAGAGAAGTTAAGAAATATACTTTCAAAAAATTAACATTATGGACAAACTTGAAGAGCATATCAGGCAGAACAGGGAAGATCTGGACAGGTACAATCCACCTTCAGGTATGTGGAGAAGGATCAGAAAGAATTTAAGGAAAGACAAATCGTCGACAAAGAAATGGCTTCCCATCGCTGCAATGATCGTTGTTATACTTGGCACCGCAGTAGTCTTTTTCAGACCGGAACGCAGGTGGTCAGAAAAAAACAGAGAGAAAAGAAATGATGAAGGGCTAACTCAGCTTAATCCTCAATTGAAAGAAACAGAAATATACTATAACAATCTGGTAAACTCACTTTATAAAGAAGCAACACCATTACTGACAAAAAATCCTGAAATTAAAAAAGAGCTAAATACAGACTTGTCTCAACTCGATAGTATCTGTTCAGACATTAAAAAAGATCTGAAAGATAATATTTCAAACCGGGAGGTTGTGGAAGCATTGATACAGAACCACAGAATAAAAATCCGTCTTCTTGAAGATATGCTTACAATACTTAAGGAAAATGAAAATAATCCTGAAAAAAAGAAAAGCTATGAACTGTAAAAGCATTATAACTATAAGCCTGATATTACTAATATTCAGTTCATTATCAGCACAAAGTGATTCGGAAACCCGGAGCTTTATCAAGAAAGTACCTGTGGGAAAAGAAACTACTCTGGAGGTCTCCAACAAGTACGGGACAATACAGATTACTCCATGGAATAAAGATTCAGCTTATATACGGGCCGAGGTTAAAGCTTTTGCCAAAGACCCGTCAAAGTTTAAGAAGATGTTTGACGGAATAACCGTTAACATCACTGATACAAAATACCTCGTAAGAGCTCAGACAGACTTTACTTCGAACATAAATACATTGTTCGAAAGTTTTAAAGGAATGACAAACAAGCTAATATCTTACGATTCGCATGTGGAGATCAATTATTACATAAAAATACCTGAATATCTGAATCTTAAGATTGAGAATAAATATGGTGATGTGTATATGGAAAATAATACCGGTGATTTTAAAATTTCTATTTCCAACGGGTCGTTCAAAGCTAATTCGCTTGGGAAAAATTCATCAATAACCATGGTCTTCTGCGATGCTACGATCAATAATATTACTTCAGGGGTTATTGATGCATCTTTTTCGGAGGTTTCAATAGGGGAAACGGAAGATTTATCAATAAACTCAATCTCTTCAAAATATAATATAAAAAAAGCCGGAATGATCCGGGGTGAATCAAAAAGAGACAAATTTTTCATTGAGAATATTGAATCACTGCAGGGCAATGCTTATTTCACGGAATACAGGTTGAATACCATCAGGAAAAAGCTAAACCTCTCAACAAGGTATGGAAGTGTTGATGCCGATCTTATTGAAAAAGGGTTTGAAGCCATAAACATTAATTCAGGCTATTCAGACATTTCTCTGAGATTTGATCCCGGTTCATCTTATAATTTGGATATCAGACATACGAACGCTTTCCTGGTTTTGCCAGATAAAAATATTAAAACTGAGCAAAAAGCACTGAATGAGGACAAGAAGGAGTACATGGTATATGGTACTGTTGGTAGAAATCCCGGAACAACAAAAGTTAAAATAGATGCCACACGCGGAAATATTTATCTTAAATAATTTCCCTCAGTGATTCTCTGTGTCTTCTCTGTGTCTCTCTTTGTAACAAAAAGTATGAAGAACTAACACAGAGTTGCAGAGGATGCACAGAGTTACTCAGAGAAATAAATTAGAATCTATTTAGAATTTTTGGTATTAAATAGCGCCACTCCTTCATCGAGCCACTTTTTATACTCCTCAATATTCAAATTTGTAGGCATTGGCTCATTTAAAGGATTACCTTCATAATCAGCTATAACATAAAGAGGCAACGCATTAGTCTTAAACTTCGATATCTCAAGATCTTCGTTTAATTTTCCGATCGTTTTTTTCTGTTTTCCATCAATTGTCGACACTAACCATTCATTTTCAGGCAATTGAGTTCTGTCATCAACATAAAGTTCAATAATCACAAAATTATCGCTGAGTCTTCTTAGTACTTCCGGATCGGACCATACCTTAGCCTCCATACGTTTGCAGTTCGCACAGGCATGTCCTATAAAGTCTAGAAGCACTGGCTTTCCCTGTTCTTTTGCACATGCAAGACCCTGTTTATAATCAAAATAGCCTTTCAAGCCAAGGGGCATCTCAAATATATCATTGTGTTTTGGCTGGGAACAGATTTCACTTGTAGTGGCAGGCTGAATAGGAGTACCTGAATAAGACCGGTTTTCCGAAATCAGTTTTGGAAGATTGAATTCCGAGGTTTCCTGTGATGGCAAAAACGATGAAAGGCCCTTTAGAGGAGCTCCGAAAAGTCCGGGTATCAGATATACGACGAATGAAAACACAGTAATTATAAGAAATAACCTGAAAGTGCCGATGTATGGCAGGTCGCTGTCGTGAGAAAACTTTATCTTTCCCATAAGATAAAGTCCAAGAAAGGAAAACAGAACAATCCAGATAGCAATGAATAAATTCCTTGATAAGATCCTCAGGGAATATACACTATCGATAGTCATTAGAAATTTCATACTGAATGCAAGCATAATAAACCCGAGAACAACTTTTACTGAGTTTAACCATCCGCCTGATTTTGGTATCCGGGCCAATATTGAGGGGAAGAGGGCAAATATAGTAAACGGCAGTGCAAACGCTATTCCAAACCCGACCATACCGATTGTCGGTCTTAAAACGTCGCCACTAGCGGCTTCTACGAGAAGAGCGCCAATAATAGGGCCGGTACATGAGAATGAGACAATTACCGTAGTTAACCCCATGAAAAATGCTGCCAGGATACCCCCCTTATCAACTTTCGAGTCGGCACTGGTAATCCACTTATTAGGCAACAGAATTTCAAATGCACCGAAAAATGAAGTTGCAAATATTATAAATAATGCAAAGAATATTGCATTGGGAATCCAGTGTGTGCTCAATGTGTTTGCGAATCCTGCTCCGGCACTTGTAAGTGAAACAATTATTCCGAGTGAAGAATAAATCAGAACTATGGAAATGCCAAAAATAAGCGCTTTAAAAACAGCTTTGTTCCTGTCTTCTGAACCTTGAGAGAAGAAGGCTACGGTCATCGGGATCATTGGGAACACACAAGGAGTCAGTACCCCTGCAAAACCTGCCAGCAGAGAAATAAGAAAAAATTTCAGCAATCCCCTGTCGGATTTAATCGGTGCAGAATCAACTCCTGGGTTTCTACCACTTTTAATAACCTGACTTTCAGTCTTGTCAGCTATAATTATTGCAAACTCGGCATCCTTTGGTGGAGAGCATGTGGAATTATTGCAGGCCATAAAATTTACAGTGCCTTTAACAGTAAAAGAGGATCCTGCAGCAGTTATTTTCTGCCGGAATTCTGCTTTATTGCTGAACGTTTTTATCTTAAAACCAAATGCTTCATCAAGAACCTCAACCGGTTTTGTGATTTCAAAAGTTTTGCCTGAAAGTTTATAACTCGAAATAGTGTCGAAACTAAAAGATGTTGGAATGGGCCCTCCTGCAGGGATATCCATTGAATAGATATGAGAATTCTTTTCGATCGTAGCAGTAAAAATCAATTCATACTGTTTGTCGCCTATCTTTTCATAACCAAAATCCCATGAAACAGGATCATAGATCTGAGATGAAGCATAAGAAGCTAAAAGTATGAAGGATATGAAAAGCATAAGTTTTCTCATTATGGAATAGCTTTAAAAAAAAATTAATTTAATACAAAACCCATTAACCCTAAATTCGCGAAGGGAGGAGCGCCCCCTGGCCACTCTGCGGCCATCCCCCTAAAGGGGGATTAATTCTTTACCTTCAAGGTGAATTGCACTTGGAGGCCGTGTATTAGCCCCGCTTTAGGGGGGGTTGGGGGGCAATAAAAGTTAACACAAAAGTAATAAATCATTTGAAGATATGAGTACCGGATAGTACTATGTGGAGAAAAGAACTTACGCCAGATCTATTTCATTATCATAATGGTCGTAAAAATGATATTCGAGCATATGATAAGAAGTAACTGCTTGTATTTTAAGGCTTATTTTATATTTAAAGTTCCATTTCCTGAAGACCGGGAAGAGACCTTTTTTAAGGTATGATGCCACAAATGGATGTACATTAAGAATAAGCTTTCTTGTTTTAATCTTATCTACAATAAAAGAGAGCCCTCTCTCGAGTTCATCGGTAAAAAGTATAGTTGGCTTTGTTTCGCCTGTTCCCTGGCAGGATGGGCACTTTTCATTTGTAATGATGTTCATTTCAGGTCTGACTCTTTGTCTGGTTATCTGCATCAGACCAAATTTTGTAAGAGGAAGAATATTATGCTTTGTCCTGTCGTTTGCCATCACATCCTTCACTTTATCATAAAGTTGTTGCTTATTATCCTGCGATTGCATATCGATAAAATCAACAACAATTATTCCTCCCATATCTCTGAGTCTCAATTGCCTGGCTATTTCTGTTGCAGCTTCCATATTAACCTCAAGGGCATTTGATTCCTGATCATTCCCGGACCTTGATCTGTTTCCGCTGTTGACATCAATAACATGAAGCGCTTCAGTGTGCTCAATAATGAGGTATGCACCATGTTTGAAAGAGACAGTCTTCCCGAATAGACCTTTTATCTGTTTATTAATGCCAAAATGGTCAAATATGGGCAGGGTGCTTTTATAGAATTTGACTATTTTTTCCTTCTCGGGGGCAATTTCCCTTATATAAGTCCTGATATCTTCGGCTATCGATGGTTCATTGATATGAATACTGTTAAATGTAACATTAAGCATATCCCTGAGGATTGTTGAGGTTCTGTTCATCTCTCCGATGAACAACTTTGGCGATTTGATCTCTTTTTTTACTGTAGCAAAAGCCGATTCCCATTTTTGGACAAGTTCCCTGAGTTCGGCATCAAGTACCGCAACTTTTTTACCTTCAGCTACTGTCCGAACTATAACCCCATAATTTCTTGGTTTAATGCTCTGAACGAGAGATTTAAGACGGTTTTTTTCTTCGAGGCTCTCAATTTTTGAAGAGATGGATACCTTATCACAGTACGGCATTAAAACAAGATTTCTTCCGGCGAGAGAAATTTCGGAAGCTAGTCGTGGACCTTTTGTCGAAATTGGTTCCTTTGTGATCTGAACAATCACAGTCTGACCTGTGGTCAAAACATCGGTTATCTTACCATCTTTGTCAATATCAGGTTCAGGTTTGAACTTATGCACAGGAGGTACTTTCCCCTGTTTCTGAAGAGCTGTAAGATAGTATTTGTGCTGTGTCCTGAACTGGGCACCCAGATCAAGGTAATGAAGGAAAGCATCTCGTTCGTAACCTACACTAATAAATGCAGCATTCAGACCGGGCATGATTTTTTTTACCTTTCCAAGGTAGATATCCCCGACAGAAAATTTAATATTACGTTTTTCCTTGTTTAACTCAATTAACTGCTTGTCTTCCAACAAAGCCAAAGAAACCTCGGAATCACTAACATCAATGATTAAATCCTTGTTTACCACTTCACTATGTTAATCTGAGTAAAATATCATCCACCACATCCGACATACTAATATAATAAACCTAAAGACCATCAGATCTTTAGGTTTAATATTTTCAATGACTGACCACTTGATGATCTGTTACTTCTTTTTATGTCTGTTCTTCCGCAAACGTTTTTTACGTTTGTGAGTGGCCATCTTATGTCTTTTTCTTTTTTTACCGCTTGGCATAGAGGATTATTTCTTAACGTGAGATTTAACTTTGGTTATGAAAGTTTTTGCCGGTTTGAAAGCTGGGATATTGTGAGCAGGAATTATGATTGTTGTATTCTTTGAAATATTCCTTGCTGTTTTTTTGGCTCTTTTCTTGACGATGAAGCTTCCAAAACCCCTAAGATAAACGTTACTACCTTTTACCATAGAATCTTTAACAGTTTCCATTAAGGCTTCAACAGTTTTCTGTACTGTTACCTTTTCAATACCAGTGTTCTTGGCAATTTCATTAACAATGTCTGCTTTAGTCATTTTTCGTGAAGTTTAAAATTCAACAAATTATTTTGAGTATTCGTTTTTCCAACTGTGCAAATATAAAAATATTATTTGTTTAAATAGAAACACTTACAGAATAATTTTTTTTTTAGGCTTTTATTAATGCCTTAATTACAATGAAATAGATAACTGACAACCAAAACCTGCTAAAAATTAAGGATAAAAGACAAATCTTCGAAAAATATGTAAAATATTGACTGATTGGATTTTGTTCAATTATTCCGGACTATGGTTGTAGAAAGTGGTTTTTTTATTAACTTTACAATCCGGAATTTGAATTATTAATAAATATATAACTTCATGTCAATCAATAAAGTTATACTTGTCGGTAATGTCGGAAAGGATCCGGTAGTCCGGTATTTTGACAAAGGCGTTGCCAAAACAACTTTTCCGCTTGCTACAAGCGAAACCTATACAAATCAGCAGGGCGAAACAATAACTTCAACCGAATGGCATAACATTGTTTTATGGCGCGCCCTGGCGGAAGTAGCTGAAAAAACAATTAAAAAAGGCTCACAGGTATATATTGTTGGGAAAATTAAAACCAGGTCGTATGTTGATAAAGACGGGGTCAACAAGTATATTACTGAAATCCTTGCAGATACTCTCCTATTGCTTGAGAAAAAACAAACACCCGGCAATTCATCTGCACAATCAGATATTTTAAAAAGTGAGGCGCACGACAAAGGACCCTCCGGGTCGGTTGTAAATGAACCTCCCGTTTCATATCAGCCAACCAATGATAACAACAACAAAAATTGGTCCGACAAAGGCAACACAACCAGTGATGATTCTGGCATGGAAAGCCGGCCTGGCAACACTCAGAATGAAGATGATCTGCCTTTTTAGATAGTTTTATTAATAGAAACTCAATTGGAACCGGATTATCCACTTTCATATTTAATAATACTATCAGGTATTGGTATCAATGCTCCTGATTTTAAAATAATTATTGGCATTTTAATACTCGTAATCCTTCTCATCGGATCGGCCCTGATGTCAGCCTCTGAAGTCGCTTATTTTTCATTCAAACCTGAGGATATTGAAGATTTTAAAACAGATAAAAACAAACAGTCAAAGGTAATCCTGAAGCTTTACGACAACCCCGAAAAACTGTTGAGTACGGTGCTCGTTGCAAATAATACAATCAATATTGCAATTGTACTGTTGGCTGCATTTCTCAGCTCAAGAATGTTCGACTTCAGTTCGGAACCTGTTATCGGATTCGTAATCAATGTTGTGGTTATAACTTTCTTACTTCTTTTTTTTGGCGAGGTCATGCCAAAAGTTTATGCTTCAAGAAATCATGTAGCAATGGCTCTGTTTATGGCCTATCCGTTAACTGTCCTGGAAAAGATATTTCAGCCTGTTACATCTTTGTTGATCTATTCTTCATCATTCGTAAAAAAGAGAACAGGAACCCGGCGGTCGAACATAAGTATGGATGATCTTTCCGATGCCCTTGAACTGACATCTGATAATCTTAATGAAGACGAAAAAATACTTAAAGGAATTGTCAATTTCGGGAATACCAACGTAAGTGCTATAATGTGCTCACGGATAGATGTGACTGCAATTGACATCAAATCGGGATTTGACAAAATAGTTCCTGTGATAATTAATTCCGGGTTTTCCAGAATTCCGGTCTATTCAGGTTCATTTGATAATGTTAAAGGTATCTTATATGCAAAAGATGTTCTTCCTTATACAAATAATCCCGGCAGTTTTAAATGGCAAGCTCTCCTGCGGCCTCCATATTTCATACCTGAAACAAAAAAGATAAATGATCTTCTGAAGGAGTTTCAAACTAAGAAGATGCATATGGCTGTCGTAATTGATGAGTATGGGGGAACCTCCGGAATAATAACACTTGAAGATATCCTGGAAGAAATTGTAGGGGATATATCAGATGAGAGTGACGAGGATCAGTTATTGTTCCGTAAACTGGATGAAAAGACTTATATATTTGAAGCAAAGATTTTACTAAATGATTTCTGCAAGGTTGTCGAGATTGAAGAGGATCTTTTTGAAGATGTCAGAGGAGAATCTGAAACACTTGCAGGACTTATCCTTGAACTAACCGGAGAAATTCCGCAAAAAGATCAGATAATAAAATTTGGGGATTTTGTTTTTAAGATAGAATCTGTCGACAGAAGAAGGATAAAGGAGATCCGTGTCGAAATAATTAAAAATGACGGTGATAATAAGAGGGACTAGCATATTTACATTTTTGATCTTCCTAAGCACTTTTTACAGTTGCAGGGAAGTTTCTGTTCCAAAACCAAAGGGCCATTTCAGGATCGACCTCCCTAAAAGGCAATATATTCAATTCAATGGTCAGACTGAAAAGAATATGGACATGCCTTTATCTTTTGAATATCCGGCATACGGACATCTTTCTTTTCAGGGGGAAAATGGGTTAAAACCAGGATGGTTTAATATTGATTTCCCATCTTATAAAGCCAAAATATATTTTACATATAAGGATATTAATAATGATTTGGACAGCCTTCTGGAACAAAGCTATAAACTGAATGTAAAACACCATATTACAAAAGCAGATGCAATTCAAGAACAGGTTTTCAGTAATAGTGATAACAAAGTTTACGGAATTTTATATGATTTAAAGGGGAATACTGCATCAGCAGTTGAGTTTTATGTAACCGACAGTCTTCATCATTACCTGAGAGGATCTCTTTATTTTGCTGCTGAGCCAAATGCAGATTCATTGGCACCTGTAATTAATTTTTTCAGAGAGGATATCATACATCTGATTGAAACTCTGAAGTGGGAAAAATAACTTCAAATACTAACCAATGGGTTGTATTACAAAACATTATCTTAATGAGTTCTCCATCCTTGGAGTATGGAAAATAGAAGAAGATCTGAATACTCTTTTAGATCTTGTTGTGCTTGATAATGATGAAAAAAAGAAATATAAAGGATTCAGCAGCAACTCCCGGAAACTTGAATTTTTAAGTGTAAGGGCATTACTCGCAGAGCTTATTGGAAAAGAAGCGAAGATCGTTTATAATAAGAATAACAAGCCATTCCTTAAAGATGGTTCCAGGTTTATCAGTATTTCTCATTCGCATAAGCTTACTGCAATCCTATTGAGCACAAATGAGAAGGTCGGAATAGATCTTGAGTTCATGAGTTCGAATATAGCTGCTTTTGCATTCAAATTCATTAACAGGAAGGAAAAAGTTACAAAAGAACAGGAAGAACGCCGTTTTCACCTATATATCCACTGGTGTGCCAAAGAGACTCTCTATAAAATCTGTGACAAAGAAGGGATTAGCATAAGAAATAGTATTACCATAGAACCTTTTAAAGTTCAAGAATCTGGAGAGATCAAAGGAAAGGTACTTACAAATAAAATCAATGAGTCATTTGATCTGTACTACTCAAAATACAACAACTATGCGATAGTTTGGACAAAAAAGAATTATGAAAACAGATGATTTCCCGGGTAAAAAGAGTATTGCTCTGCTTCTTGACCCTGACAAGGGCAAAGGAGATTTGCTGCAGAACATACTTAAAGCAGCAAATGAGAGCAACACCGATTATATTTTTGCAGGAGGTAGTCTTTCATTCAATAGCATTGACAATCTGATAATTGAAATCAGGAAACTTTGTTCAATACCTGTCATTCTTTTCCCGGGCAACCTTCTTCAACTTACTCATAAAGCAGATGCAATACTGCTTCTGTCACTTATTTCAGGCCGAAATCCTGAGTTACTCATTGGTAATCATGTAATTGCAGCACCTTTCCTTAAAGATGTTAAGGAAAAACTTGTATCAGTAGGATATATTCTGATCAGTTGTGGAAACAAGACATCTGTGGAATATATCAGTCAGACTGAGGCAATTCCATCCGATAAGCCAGAAATTGCAGTAGCCACAGCCATAGCAGGAGAAATGCTGGGTCTGCATATGATATATCTCGAAGCAGGCAGCGGAGCAACAAACCCGGTTCCGGTCAGTCTTGTCAAAGCAGTAAGGGAAAATATTTCAATTTCTTTGGCTGTAGGCGGGGGAATAAAAAATAATTACGAAGTTGAAGATATTTTTAATGCTGGTGCCGATCTTATTATTTTGGGTAATGGTTGTGAAAAAAATCCTGAGTTACTTACCGAAGCATGCAGGATAAGGGATAAATTCCGAAAGACCTGGAAAATCCTTTAACCGCAAATTCCGATAGCTCCTAAAATCCGCATGTCAATGTTAAGAAAAGCTGTAAAACTTTGCAGATGAAAGTCTTACAGCTAAGGTATTTTCACCTAAATTGGTGTTGCTAACAAAA
>JBEKWS010000014.1:0-124950 GCA_049512815.1 Bacteroidales bacterium
ATTGAGTATTTGTTCTTTGATTTTTTTATATGTTTGATTTGGGAAAAGAGACATTCTTAATTGCTATTTTTCCTACATCCTTATTTGCCAATTTTCCTACATTGTAAGTTGCCGCTTACAGACGGAGTACACTCGATAAAAGTGCTGTTTTCGGCATTACCGAAAGAGGGGGTAATGTAATAGCAGAAAAGGTAGATGATGTTTCGAGAAACACACTTCAATCAATCATCCAGAAAAAAGTTGCTTGTGGTTCTACGATTTCAACGGATGAATGGACAGCATATAGGGGGCTGAGTGAATCTTACAATCATCTTTTAGTGAATCATGGAGCCAAAGAATATGTAAATCAAATGGCTCATACCAATAATATGGAGTGTTTCTGGTCTCATTTAAAACGTGGTATTGATGGTATTTATCATTGGGTCAGCAAAGAACATTTACAGAGTTATGTTGATGAATTTACTTTGAGATTTAATACAAGACATGATACTACTAATGAAAGATTTGATTTAATTTTATGTAATGTAATTGGTAGATTAACCTATAAACAACTTATTAATAATGATTAAAGAAAAGTTACCAAGGGCCACACACAGTGGGCAAATTGAGGTTGCCGGTTTTAAAATAGACTGTTATAATCTCGATAATGGGGAGCGGGTATTAAGTAGAATCGGATTTTTAAGAGCAATGGGGCGAAAGGGTAAGGCCAAAGGGGGAAGAAAATATGACAGCGAATTCCAAACTCCGGTTTTTTTATCCGCCACTAATATTAAATCGCTGATTACCAATGAAATATTAGAGAATTCCAAACCCATATTTTTTTATGATTTAAGTGGTAATACTAGCATTGGCTATCAGGGTAATTTATTGCCGCAAACTGCTTTTTTATATTCACAGGCCTATGACAAGGGTTTATTAAAGCCAAATCAATTTCATATTGGAGAACAAAGCAAAATACTTGTCAAGGGGTTTTTAAGGGTTAGTATTATTTCATTAATTGATGAAGCAACTGGTTATCAATATGACAGGGAACAGAATGAATTACAAACAATCCTAAAACTGTTTATTTCGGAAGAGATTTTAGCATGGCAAAAGGCGTTTCATTTAAACTTCTACAAAGAAATATTTCGTCTTTGGAATGTGCCATTTACAGATAAAAATATAAGTCGAAAACCACAGTTTATCGGGAAACTAACCAACGAATTGGTTTATAAGAATTTACCCAAAGGAACTTTTATTCTTGAGAAATTAAAATCAAAAACCCCTAAAACTATCGGAGGGAATTTCAGATATAGATTACACCAGTCATTAACTGCTGATGTTGGTAGGGAAGCATTAAAAAAGGTTATTTATTCAGTTGAAACTTTAGCGACCATATCCGATTCAAAAGAACAATTCAAAAGACTTGTCGAAGATAGATATGGTCAAAGAGAAATTCATTTTGCTGAATTTTGGGACATAGTAGAAACCCCCAAAATAAATAAACCAACAGATTTCGATAAAGAGCTTATTGGTCTTTTAAATGTACCACCGGAAAAGAAAGAATAAATCTTCTTATTAAATAATGAATTATCCTTCCAGTTGCTATAATATCTAACCTAAAATAGATTAAACATATGCCCACATAAGCTTGTTCTTACAAGCCCGGAATTGGTTAGGATTAAAATGATATGATTCTATACCAGAATTATAATCTGGCTTAATTAACAACTTTGTTGCATCAAGATAAGGGATTTCTGATTTTATTACTGACGCCTTTAATATTTCATTGAAATCATTTTGATAGTAAATAAAGAATTTAATGTCGTCAGCTTTTTCAAAATTATGTTCCTCTTTCTTTATCTTATTTATGACTAAGGCAATCTGGCATCTAAGTTTTTCATTTATTGCATCAAGTTCTTTAAGTCTTCTTTCCTTGTAGGATAACTGAATAACTGCCATCATGATGCCAAATAAAACTGCTAAAATTAACAATAATAAACTCATCTATTTATTTGTTTAATTAAAGTAATACTCGTAATAACTCTTCTACTGCACCGAGAGTTTTAATATTATTTTCTATAAGTCTTTTCATTGATCGGTCAAAGATAAGTTTTGTAAAGAGATAAGCGAAACACATTACTAATAAAAATCCGATTAAGAGAAATATAATATTTAAAACCTTAATTAATTCAGGTCTGTCATGCACAAGTTGCAAAATTCGTTCTATTGCTTCTAAGGATTTAGTTATTGGATCTACGATTTCATTCATTTTTTTAAACTCTTTTTAAGAAGTTCAAGTTTACCTATCGCAGCATCAACATCATCTTTTATCTCAATTAATTCTTGTTCATTAATTTCATATACAATCCTTTCATTCGCTTCTTCTGGTTGAATGGAAATAATTATTGGGAAAGTGTATTTCACAATTTCCTTTCTTGAAATATCATATAAGGGTCTTACATCGCAATATATATTAAAACTCGATATGCCCTCATTTACATTATGTAAATCCCTTTCTTTTCGAAGATAAATAAAATCTTTTAAGTTAGGAATGTTATCTTTTATATAAATCCAAATATTATCCACATCTTTATAATGTGGTTTGATAATCGACTCTTCAATTTTTTCAATCCCAATAGAAATGCTTCTATGTTTAATAAAAAATCTACATATATAAGCTAAAATCGAATAGAATTTCCCCGCAACGTCAATGTCGATATTATTATTAGCACAAAATGATTCAAAATTTGCAAAATCCAATGATTCCAATAGGGGGTTTTTATTAAACTCATTTAGAAGTAAATCAAGTTCTTCCTTTTTGAGTTTATTTAATTCTACCAAATCATCTATAAATTTCATTATAATAAATTTTATTTAAAGTTAATAAAAAATATTAATGCATTGCAAATTTAATAATAAACACCTAACTATAACAATATGTTTATGATATCCCTTGAATAAGTGTATTATTGTATATCATTGCCAAAATTAATTGCTATTTACAAAGAATTGAGGTGAATTAATAATCTGTATATCTGGACAATAATGAGATGCGTATAGGAGTTTTTCCGGATTCTGAGTCTTTCAGTGTTAACATTTTACAATCCGGTGACAAATCGTGACAATTTTTTACCTGGCTGTTCTCAATAGGTATTAATGAAGAGTGGGTTTCACCAAAGTTTAATGACAGTGCCTGGGAAACCATAAAGGTACCATCTCCATGGGAAGATCAGGGATTTAATGGATATAACGGATATGCATTTTACAGGAAAAAGATTACAATTCCTTCAACTTATAAGGGTCGTATGCTATATTTAAATATGGGATATATTGATGATGTTGATGAGGTATATATGAATGGACATAAAATAGGTTCAACCGGTGGATTCCCTCCTAATTATTACACTGCCTACAATGCTGAACGTATTTATTTTATTCCCGAACAGTACATTAACTTCGAGGGTTCAAATCTCATCGCAGTTAAGGTGTACGATTCATATCAGGAAGGAGGAATTGTCAGTGGTGAAATAGGTTTATATGGCGGAAGAACGTCAGTATATCTTGATGTCAACCTTCAAACTACCTGGAAATTTCAACCCGGTGATGATCTCAGACGTAAAGAATCTGATTTTGACGACAGCGAATGGGGTGAAATTGTTGTTCCTGCAAAATGGGAGAATCATGGCTACAGAGATTATGATGGTTATGCATGGTATCGAAAATCATTTATCTACCAGTTAAATAATGAAAATGAAAAAATGGTCATTCTGATGGGCATTGAACTGAAAGATCTTACCATCGCTGTCTTGCCAAAGAAAGGATTCAAAGAAACCTTTTATTAATCGGATTGATGGATCTCATTTTGCTTTTAGGAGCCCGGTTGATATTCAGAAATGTCACAAAGCAAGTCGAGCTTTCCCAGTTAAAGAGTGACTTTGTATCGAGCGTTTCACATGAAATACGCACCCCACTTGCTTTGATAACCATGTATATTGAGACACTTGAAATGGAAAAAGTGAAAGATCCCGGAAAGATCAAAGAGTATTATACTGTGATCTTAAATGAGACTACCCGTTTGTCTGGTATTGTGAACAGAATTCTCAGTTTTTCGCAGAAAGAAAGTAATAAACGAAAATATTATTTTAGCTAATCCAGTATTAATGAAATTGTCGAAAATGCAGCACTTACTTTCCGGTATTCAATAGAGAACAAAGGATTCATCTATTCTTTCAAACCGGATAAAAACCTGCCTTTAGTTTTTGTTGACAAGGAAGCAATTGCCGATGCCTTTGTGAATCTTATTGACAATGCAATGAAATATAGTGCCGAGATCAAAGAAATTGTTGTAAGAACCGGTAAATATAATGAATATATTTATGTTGAAGTTGAAGATCACGGCATTGGGATTTCAGAAAAAAACCAGAAATATATTTTAGATAAATTCTGTCGTGTCACTGAAATGAACCTGGCAAATAAGGTAAAAGGATCGGGGCTGGGTCTGGCTATAGTAAAACATATTATGGATGCTCATGATGGCAGGATTTATGTTAAAAGCTCACCAGGATCAGGATCGAAGTTCAGGCTTTCATTTCCGGTTAAGCAACTTAAGCAATTATGAAAAAGATATTGATTGTTGAAGACGAATTGAGTATGGTAAAAGGTCTGAAAGATAACCTTGAATATGAAGGATACGACGTAGATACTGCTATGGAAGGAAGGGGTAAATACGCCTATCATTCTGTTGACAGCCAAAGGTGAGGAAATTGACAAGGTATTAGGATTGGAGTTTGGAGCCGATGATTATATTACAAAACTTTTTAGTTTGCGCGAGTTACTTGCAAGGATTAAGGCAATTTTGCGCCGCGCTCCAACAGGAAAAGCAGAAAGTGTTGAATCAAAATTTATCAGAATAGGGAATATTAATGTCAATTCCAAAAATTACCTGGCGCTTGAAGGAAAAAGTGATATCAAAATGTCTCATAAAGAATTTGAAATATTGCATTACCTGTCTAACAATGCAGGTAAAACAATTCATCGCGACGATATCATAAGTACTATATGGAGTATCGATTATGATACTACCACCCGAACGGTCGATAATTTTATTTTAAAGCTACGCCAGAAAATCGAAGCTGACCCTAATAATCCGAAGATTATTCTCACCGTACATGGAATGGGCTACAAGATGATTTTGTGCTAGAAGGGATAAAATAAAAGAGCCTGGCCTCATAAAGCCAAGCTCATTACATGAAAATACCATCCTGTCATTCAACCTTCTTTAGAATCATTTCAGTTGGAGCGTTATCATTACCACCCATGCCAGCTGGCAGATCAACTTTCATTTTTATAACATCGCCCTCTAACTTACATTTATGAGGCATAAGAGTTTCCCCCATACTAACATCAAATGAGAATTCATTCCCCTTGATCTTTCCGTTTAGAATAGGCATCTCTCCCATTTGACCGGAAACAGTACCTGTAAGAACTGTATCCCCCACTACTTTAAATGTAAAGGTAAGTTCCATACCGCCATTCATTGTTGTTTTCCATTTACCATCAATTTTGGAGGCGTTACAAACATTAATGCCAGCTATAAGCAATAATGCGAATAAAATCAGTTTTTTTGTCATAGATGTTACTTTTAATTAATAATCCTATTACTCTTAAAGAAAATTTTTATCAAGATATTCCTGAAATTTGTTCTTATACTGATCACTGACAGGAATATATTCCTTACCAAATACAATCCTGCTACGCTCAATAGTATCGATTTTTTCAAGGTTCACAATGAAGGAACGATGGACCCGCATAAATTTATTTCCGGGAAGTTTTGATTCTAAAAGTTTTAAAGATGTCAGCGAGAGTACAGGTTTAAGCGAATTCTGAGTATAAACTTTTACATAATCTTTGAGACCTTCGATATAAAGAATATCCTTAAAATTTATCCTCTTGATTTTATAATCTGATTTTAGAAAAAGGAATTCATTGTTGACATCCACTCTCGCAGGAGCTTTCTGTTCAAGTTGAAACAATTTCCGGACTTTGTGTACGGCTGTTAAAAACTCTTCATAGCTGAATGGCTTTAATAAATAGTCTACTATCTCAAGTTTGTAACCCTCCAGGGCATATTTTTCAAAAGCCGTGGTAAAAATAATTTTGGGCCCCTTTTCCATAAGCCTTGTAAACTCAATTCCTGAGAGATCGGGCATCTGAATATCCATAAAAATGAGATCCACACTTGACTCTGTCAGAAAATCAGCTGCATCAAGAGGATTATCGAATTTCCCGACAAGCTTTAATCCGGGAGTTTTTTCGATATACCCTGTAACAAGCTGCAATGCAAGCGGTTCGTCGTCGATTGCAATTGTATTAATCATTATGCAAAATTAATCTGAAGAAGTACTTCAAACTCTTTGTCCGATTTATTAATTTTCATTTCATGTTTTCCCGGAAACAACAGAGTCAATCTTTTATTGACATTTTCCAACCCGATTCCTGAATGGCCGGATTCATTTCCCTCCCTGGTTTTCACGAGGCTGTTAGAGCATCTGAATGATATTGATTCTTTTGTTGTCGTCATACTGATTTCAATAAACGACTTTTCGCGGTAACTGATTCCGTGTTTGAAAGCATTTTCAATAAATGGAATAAAAATCAGTGGTGGAATATTAATATCATCATACTTTTCAGGGAAGGAGACAGAAAGATTGATCTTATGGCTCATCCTGAGCTTCATAAGATCAATATAGTTATTCATAAAGTCTATCTCATTACTCAGTTTCGTATTACCATGTTCCGAATCATATAATAGGTATCTCATTAATTTTGAAAGCTTTAACACAGCTTTTTGAGAGTCCTCTGCATTGATGCTTATCAGAGAATAAATATTATTCAAAGTGTTAAAGAAAAAATGTGGGCTTATCTGGTTTTTCAAAAATGCCAGTTCGGAATTAAGTTTTTCCCTTTCCAACTCCTTCTGCAACTTCTCGGTTTGCGAATGACGTTCAAGAACTCTCATTCCCATAGAGAAAAAGATAAGGAACAAAGAAGTAAAGGCATAATTAAAGAGATGCATTTCACGGAATGGCGGTCGTCCAAATAATACATCCGGTTTTGGAGGTCCCGGCAATTTTCCTTCGTCCTGAGGTTGTTTGATGTCTTCAGAATTATTGTGGCCCGGTACATATTTAAAAATCAGTTCATTTGACCTCTCTGAGACAAAATAGAGGAAAGCCAATAAAAAAATAACTGATAAGTAATATTTGAGCTTTCGGCTCTCGAAAAAGAATCTGGGCACTAATACCAAATAGTTGATGTAAAAGATGATGCCACTGATTATGGTGTTAATATAATAAAGCCATATAAAGTCCTCGCCAACCTTCCATCTTTTGATGAAATACACTGGTAAACCCAGAAGAATTGTCCAGGCAAGAAGGTGAAGAAATACACGAATTTTATTACCAGTGAAAAAGTCTTTCATAATCTCTTTCTTGTCTATTTTCTATCTGTAAAATTAATACTGACAAATTACTACCTTTTAGTTGGAAAAATCAACTTTTTTTCTTTTAATCTAACCTCCTATTCGTATCTGAGTGCATCGATCGGATTCAGATTTGCTGCTTTTCGTGCAGGATACCAGCCAAAGAACACACCAATTGCAAAACATACAGTAAAGGCCAGAACAACAGTTTGAACTTGTACAATCGGAACTATTTTCATCAGCGATCCGGCACCTTTGGCAATAATATAACCAAATACGACACCTACCGATCCGCCAAGGATACTCAGAAGAATAGATTCAACAAGAAACTGCTTAAGGATATCCTTACCACGGCCTCCAATTGACATCCTGAGCCCGATCTCACGCGTACGCTCGGTGACAGATACAAACATAATATTCATAATACCAATACCTCCTACCAGAAGGGAAATTCCTGCAATGGCGCCAAGCAGTATTGTCAGCATTTCAGTGATTGACGAAACGGTTGCAATAAGTTCAGACTGTGACATCACCCTGAAATCATTATCTGCAGATTCTTTTAGCTTATGTGTTCTCCTGAGTGTTTCTGTTATCTCAGAAATTGCTTTTGCACTTTTTTCTTCAGTAATTGCTGATGCATAAATACCATTAATATAATCGATTGCTGCAAGCCGACGTTGAACGGTAGTGTATGGAGCAAGAATAAGATCGTCCTGGTCCTGTCCCGTTCCACTCTCTCCTTTATTTTTAAGAACACCTATTACTACAAATGGAAGTTTTTGTATCCTTATTGAAAGACCCACAGGATCAGCCCCTACTCCAAAAAGGTTCTTTACAACTGTCTGTCCCAATATGCAAACTTTCGACATCCCCTTTAATTCGCTGGAGTTAAAAATTCTTCCACTCTTTATCTCAAGTTTTTTTATTTTAAGATATTCTTCGCTTACACCATATATGGTTGTCTGGGTATTCTGATTACTGTAAATAACCTGTCCGCTTGCCCTTACCTCCGGGGAGACACCTGAAATAGAAACAACATCATTCCTGATTGCTTCTACATCGCTGTACTTAAGCGCCATTGAACTGGAAGCACCCAGACTTACGCCTCCTCTCCTCTGGAAATTGGGCATTACCATCACCATGTTAGTACCCATACTTGACATCTCGTTGCGGATATTTGCCTTCGAGCCTTCGCCGATTGCCAGCATCGCAATAACCGATGCAACACCTATTATAATGCCAAGCATCGTCAGAAAAGCTCTCAGCTTGTTTCGTACCAGGGCCCTTATGGCTATCCTGAATAAATTTGCGTAATGCATAATTTGTTAATTTAAATCGTTTTCGTCATATACCTCAACGGGAAGACTCTTCAGCATTTCTGTTGCATTCAACCGGTCTGTTACAATGTTCTCACGCTGGATCTTCCCATCCCTGAATATAATATTCCTTGTAGCAAACCTCGTAATGTCGAATTCATGAGTTACATAAACTATAGTCCGCCCTTTTTCATTCAGATCCTGAAACAACTCCATTATCTCAAATGAAGTTCTTGTATCCAGGTTTCCAGTCGGTTCATCAGCCAGTATAAGAACAGGATTATTGACCAGCGACCGTGCGATTGCAACACGTTGCTGCTGTCCGCCTGAAAGCTGATTTGGCATATGATGCATCCTGTCTTTTAGACCCACTGCCTCGAGAGCATTTAGCGCCAGTTCTTTGCGCTCTCTGGACTTGATAAGAGAATTGTAAAACAATGGAAGTTCAACATTTTCCAGGGCTGTGGTTCTTGCTAGCAAATTATATGCCTGAAACACAAAACCAAGCTTTTTATTACGCAATCTTGCTGTTTCATCTTTATCCATTGTCTTAACATCCACTCCGTTGAGAAAATAATCTCCGCCTGATGGCTTATCCAGACATCCAAGGATATTAAGCATTGTTGACTTTCCCGATCCGCTGACTCCCATTATTGCTACAAATTCACCCTCCGTAATTTTCATATTAACTCCCCTGAGAGCATGGACAGTAACCTCCCCAATGTGATAATCCTTCCGCAGATTTGAGATTTCAATTATCGTATTACTCATTATATTAACCATTAGATTTATTTATGCGCAATTCCTTAGAAAGGAAATGGACCTCCTGGTTCCCTGTCAGTAGTTTTTGCTGTTGAGGATTTGTCAGATGAACTATCCATAGAGACAATAACTTCATCTCCTTCCTTAAGTCCTGAGATTACTTCCACTGTTGATCCGTTGTCAACTCCGATTTTAATCATACTTGGACGCAATCCCATTTTATCATCTTTCAACCAAACGGTTTTCATTTTTGGATCCAGTTTCAAACCAGCCATTGTCATACCTGTTGATGGAAATCCTTGAGTCATCTGACCTGCCGGCATACTTGTTGGCATACTTCCTGTCCCTGTTGCGGTCCCCACAGGCATCTTGGACATCTTGCCGCTTTTTTGCATTGCTACGAACATTTTTTTCAAATATTCTGTATCGGGCGTAAACCTTACAGCTTTACCAGAAAGTGTAAGAACCCCCTGCCTCTCTGCCACATATATTGTAGAGCTGGCTGTCATTCCGGGCATGAGTTTTTTATCCGGATTGGGTGCACTCAGAATTACAACGTATGTAACAACATTATTGGTAGTTACCGGCTGTAAACGTACTTCTGACACTGTACCCTCAAATTTCATATCGGGATATGCATCGACTGTGAACTCAACTCTCTGGCCTTGTTTTACCTTTCCAATGTCAGCCTCATCAACACTTGTCTGCACCTGCATCTGAGTCAGGTCATTCACGATTGTAAAAAGGGTTGGTGTGCTAAAGCTGGCGGCAACGGTCTGTCCTTCTTCAACAGCTCGATTAAGCACAACACCATCGATTGGCGAGGTTATCGTAGCATAATCGAGGTTTACCTTTGCTCTAGCCAGAGCCGACTTAGCATTGCTCAGAGATCCCTTTGAGTTTTCATAATTGAAAACTGCCTGATCATAGTCTGACTGGGAAATTAATTTTTTATCATAAAGCACTTTTAATCTGTTATAGGTTGCTTCCTGATAGTTAAGCTGGGCCTGGGCCTGGTTAAGTGCCGACTGGCTCTGGTCAAGCTGGGTCTGCAGAGGGGTCTCATCAAGTTTGGCTAGTATCTGCCCCTGTTTTACAGTATAATTGAAATCAACATAGACATGCTGCAATATACCTGATACCTGTGTACCCACATTTACGGTTTTTAAAGCCTGGATGGTACCCGTAGCGGTAACTGTATTGCTGATATTGCCTTTTTCGACTTTCACTGTTTCGAAACTGGTGGCAGTTTCTTTTTTTGCAAATGGTTTCAGTGCCACTATAGCGGCTATCGCTATAACCGAAACTGCTCCAATGATTATTAATGTTTTCTTTTTCATCATATTATCTATTAATCTGTGTTAACTTAGAGTGACAGAGGAATTCCCATATAGAAATCAAGTGTCTTATAACTGAATATCAAATTGTATTTTGATTGCAATAGCTCGCTCTCGGCAACTATCAAGTTAGTTTTGGAAACAAGATAATCCACTGAATTGATGATTCCCTGCTTGAACTTCTCATCAGAGAGGGCAGATGATTCCAGCATAGCTTTGTAGTTTTCAAGACTGGCTTCGTACTGAATCTGCGCTGATGATACGTCAAGACATGACTGTTCTATGCTTTTTCTCAGCTGGTTTTTTGTATCAGTTTCATTCAGCTCTGCATCCTGATATCCTAATCTTGCTATTGAAACACTGGTTTTAACCTGTTTCTTCTGAAAGATGGGAATTGAGAGGGAAAAACCTGCCGCCGGTCTTAACCCGTTATTCACCTGGCTGAAATAAGGATCACTCGTCAGGCTGGAAAAAGCAGAGCTTAATCCTGCACTTGCCGATAATACAGGGAAATATGAGGCTCTGGCAATCTTCTCATCGAAACCGGCTATTTTTTTATTTATTTCTGCATTTTTTACCTGTGGCTTAATAGTCAGGGCAGTTTCATATACTGATTTTACATCAGGAACACGACTTTGGTTAAGTTCTGTCTGCAGATCAGGATGCGCAATACTAAAATTCTCCTGTACCGGGAGTTCCATCAATTGCATCAGGGTTATCTTAGCGATCGATAGCTGACTTTCGGAGTTTGCAAGGGTTAGCTTTTCACTCGCCAGCTGGGATTTTACCTGGGCATAATCAGATATTGAAATACTCTGAAGAGCCAGTCTCTCACCTGCCAGATTAAGTTGTCCTGTTGTTGATTCAATCTGTTTCCTGCTGTTCTTTACCTGCTCCTCGGCATATAATACCTGAAGGTAAGCATTAAGAATGCTAAGGCTGATTGATTCTTTTGTGGTTTCAAGAGAGTACTTCCCCCCTTCCAGTTCAAGATCAGCCTGTTTTATCTGATTGGTAATTCTTGAGGCACTATATATAGTAATACCTGAATTCACCGAATAATTTGAACCATTTACTCCTGAATAACCTGTTGAACCGGCGGTAGTGCTCTTACTCCAGTCGAAATTCTGGCTTACTGATGCGTTTACGGAAGGTAAACGCTGAGCTTTGGCCTCTACAGCATAAAGTCCGAATCTCTGGTTTGCAATTTCGCTTTTCCGAATCTGGATATTCTGACTTAAAGCGTGATCTATGCACTTTTGCAATGTCCATACGGAATCCTGCTGTAAAAATAAAGACATGCCATGGCACGTCCCTATTGTCAAACTAAAACTTAATATTAAAACCAACTTTCTCATATCTCATTTTCTATTTTGAGGTAAATGTAATGGAGGACAGATACCTCATAAAATCAAATAGAAGTATTGCCTGATTTTACCGATAGAAAGTGAGAATTAAGAGATGAATAGAAAATAGGATTTAATTCCTTTCCCCTAATTCAACCCTAAATCCCGTTAAGGTTAACTTAATGAAATCAGAATATCGGACATTTGAAATCAGAATTCAGAACTGTGCTGTAATTCTTAGTTCACATCAGGTACCGACACCTGTATCATATGAAGGTTTGCTTCAAGACCATCGAGGTAAGTAAGTGCCCATGAAAGATTGATAAGAATGTTCCTGTAAGTGAATGCCCATGCCGGATCTTCTTCGTTCTCTTCTCCCAGTCCGATTATTGCAGGCAGAGCTTTGGCTGTTTCTTCGTAACCTTTGGTTTGTTCCATTAAAACAATAAGCTCATTAAGTGCCTTTTCAAGCCTTATCCCTGCAGGCATTTCCCCGTTGTCCGCCAATACTGCTGCAGCAATATTTGGGGATTCAGGTCTAAGCAAATTCCCCGGATTTTTTTCCCATTGCTCCCGGGTCATTCCTTCATGCTTTAATATCAGATCCTGATAATCATTTGTGATCTTTATTATTTCATCAATTTTTACATTAACTGCTGATTCATTGACAATTACCGGGAGATGAGCCATGGCTGCCTCTACCCTGCAATAATCCCTTGAAATGTTATAACTGTCATCAATGGTTTCTTTTGATACATTTAATGAAAGAAGTGCCGAGAATACTGAATTCAATGCCAGCAGAAGCAAAACAAAGACTGTATTGTAAATGTTAAAATTCTTGTTCTTCGAGGTAACCACCAGAAAAACAGGAAGAAATACAATATATGGGAAAGGGAGTGCAATAGACAGTCCGACACCAGCATGAGGCCAATGCATTATTTTAAAAAGCATTCCTATGAATACAACAAAGCATGTAATCCAGGTTACTATATAAAGTAACTTGTTCTGACTATGGCCTTCAGCCTTGTAACTATTTATCAATGCAGCCGGAAGGAATAGCAGAACCAGGATCAAAGTTCCGGCAGTTATCAAAATTCCAGCCGTTGGCCAATGGTTCACTTTTAATATTATCCCGGTGGAAATAATCATTGCCGTAATCACTCCGAGAATATATATCTTTTGTTTCATAATAATATAATTTTGATTTTAAAGGTATTATGGAGCCCACATTTTGATGAAATTAAACTATCAATCATAAGGTTTGTAAAAAATGTGGGGTTCATGGTTTTATGTATTTAAGTTATTATCAATGTTTTGCAATTTCATTTAAAACACATGATTCAACGGTAAGGAGCCCGTTTTTCATAATTTCAAGGGAATGAAGTCCTGACATTAAAGACATTTCTCCTTTTTCAGCGCTTCCATCAGGCAGGAATGTTTCTGTGTCAAGCATTTTTTTATACTTCAATAAATCTTCTGCAGAAGTCATGCTGGTTAGGTAGCTTACATATTCTGCCATTGATGAATTAAGTTCTTTCCGGATACTACAGCCAGGCAAAAGAAAAACTTTCGCAGGTCCGGGATCGAATGGTCTTGAAAGTTCCCTGTATAATATTTCCTGACCGGTTTTAGTCTGACTTATCTGACCAGCGCTCACCGCGGGCTTGCCAGGTTGCCCTTCTGATTCCTGAACCATCTTCTCCTGGATATTGCTGATAATTGTAAGCATTCCCGTGGTTTTTGAATGCAACTGTTCCATCTTTGGGTAGTTTAATGAATCGTTATACCTGCTGATCAGAGAACTGTTATTCCTGAATAAATAATCATATAATGCATTCTGCTGATCATTATTAGGATAATAATAAGCCTGATATGAATGCTTCAGGTTCAGGGTTATCATAGCTCCCGGGACTACAATTAAAAGAAATCCAATGACCAGGAAAATGAACATGGAACTAATATGACTTTCCTCCTTCCAGGTAAGCCAGGTAAACATGGGGAATGCAAGGAAGCACAAAAGGATTATCCCGGTAATTATAAACATGGTTGCGGGGGGCCAGTGTTGTATTTTAAAGAGCATGCCTGCAACAAAGAGTACAGAGCCAGCCGCACCAAGGATGTATACAGGACGTTTAGCCTTGTTTTCCTGTTCATTCATTCTGTTCACCAGTAGTGCAGGGATAAAGAGAAGTATGCCTGAAAGTGTTCCGAGGGTCAGAATATAACCGGCATCGGGCCAATGCTGAATCTTAAAAAGAGTACCTGCAATAAAGCATGCTCCTGTCAGAAATGCAGAAATTAACATAAAAAGTCTCTTCCTGCTATGAGTCTCTTTCCAGAGGACAGTGAGAGCGGAAGGCAGAAAAGCTAATGCCAGGATAAGGGCTCCAAGGGTCATCATAAAGCCGGCACCCGGCCAGTGTTGAATTTTAAACAATGCTGCAAAGCCAAACATGACGGTGCCTGCAACGCCGGAAATTTTCATAATGTTTTTCATATATCGGTATTTAGTGTCAACTGCATAGAGAGTCTCTTCCTGGATCTCTTTTAACCTTCTTGGTCCCATTTTTTGTTTTACTGTGTAATATGCTTCTGCAAAATTTAATCCTTTCTGCATCTCATACTCCACATCACAACATATATGGTCGATAAGATCTTCGAGGAGATGCGAAAATGTGATCTCTTGTCTGCTGATGTCACGACTGATCTGATCAATATGATGCAGACTAAGTTCAGGCATGGCTCAATCCGGGTTTGGTATCAACTATTCGCTGGAGAGATTCGATGAACTCGTTCAACTCTTTTATCTTATCCGCAACAACCGAATGACCGTGAGGGGTCAGAAGGTAATAAATACGAATACGGTTATTGAAATTCTCCGATTCCGTTACAAGCACTCCATCACTTTCGAGTTTATGTAAAACCGGATAAAGAGCACCATATGTCAGTTTTATCTTACCATCTGTGAGCTCTTCCACCTTTCGGGTAATTTCGTAACCATACATGCGGCCATTCTCTTTCAATAGTTTCAAAACTATTGTCTTCAATGATCCTTTAATTAGGTCTGTTGGTATCATATTATAATATATAAGTTGTTTATATATTGCAAATATAAAATATTAATTTTTATAAATGCAAGTTTTTCAGAACTATTTTCCAATTATTCTTTATATTACGTTGATTATATGAGAGAAATCATGATATTTTCAATTAGAAAGCAAGTCACAAATCAAGGATTTATT
The DNA here is from genome assembly GCA_049512815.1 of Bacteroidales bacterium. GTDB lineage: Bacteria > Bacteroidota > Bacteroidia > Bacteroidales > VadinHA17 > LD21. Next base: position 15,466 of record JBEKWS010000014.1, read on the forward strand.
ATAATAATAATGTACCTTCCAGACTGGTTGTGATTTATTTAAGTTCGTATCTTTGATACAGATTTATTTTCAGAAGAGTGATTTAATAATAAAAACAAGTTCCTAAAATTGTATCACTATTATTTAAAAAATGAAACTCTTTTTTGTTTAATGATTATAACTCTTCTTTAAATCTTTTTTCATAACAATATCATTAATAATTAGATGCAATGAAAACAAACAGAATCGCTTTAGCGTTTTTCATTATTACAGTTTCATCTGCAACGGCTCTTTGCCAGCAAAAATCGTATTTCAATCCTGATCAGATTAATATCCCTTTCCAGAAATATATCCTGGATAACGGATTGACTCTGATAGTGCATGAGGACCATAAGGCACCTATTGTTGCTGTGAATATCTGGTATCATGTCGGATCTAAAAACGAGAAACCGGGAAAAACAGGTTTCGCCCACCTTTTTGAGCACCTTATGTTCAACGGAAGTGAACATTATAATACAGACTATTTTAAGGCTCTGGAATCTTTAGGAGGTACTGATCTGAACGGAACAACAAACAATGACAGGACTAACTATTTTGAAACTATTCCCACAGCTGCTCTTGATCAGGTACTCTTTCTTGAAAGTGACCGCATGGGACACATGGTTGAAGCAATAGACCAGGCAAAACTTGATGAGCAACGCGGGGTAGTACAGAATGAGAAACGCCAGGATGAAAATCAACCTTATGGCCGTGACTATGAGATACTGACAAAGGCCAGTTATCCGATGGGCCACCCTTATTCATGGACTGTACTTGGTTCGATGGAAGATCTTTCTGCTGCAAACCTGACTGATGTTAAAGACTGGTTTAAAACATATTACGGTCCAAATAATGCTGTCTTAAGTATTGCCGGAGACATTAAGCCTGAAGAGGCTCTTGAAAAAGTCAGGAAATATTTTGGAGATATCCCTCCGGGTCCCACACTTGTAAAACCTGTTGTCAATGTCGCAAAACGTAGTGAGGTTACTCGGGGTTCTTATGAAGACAGGGTTTCGGAAACAGAAATCACAATGCTTTGAAATGTTCCGCAGTGGGGCACAAAAGAGGCAACCCTTTTAAATCTGGCAACCGACATTCTTTCAACTGGTAAAACATCGAGGTTGTATAAAAAACTTGTTTACGAGGATCAGATTGCCAGTTCAGCAAATGCCTACTTCGACGAGCGTGAATTAAGCAGCAATATTTATGTGACGTCAAATGTGAAACCAGGTAAATTGGCGGAAGAGGTAGAACATAAAATAAATGAGGTTCTGCAGGAATTCCTCGATAAAGGTCCGACACAGGATGAACTCGACAGGGTCAGATCACTGTACTTTGCCAATTTTCTTAAAGGCATGGAAAGAATTGGCGGATTTGGAGGTACATCGGATATTCTGGCTTCGAATGAAATTTACGGCGGATCGCCTGATTATTATAAAACCACCCTAAAGTATGTAACGGAAGCGAATATTGAGGATATCAGGAAAACATGCCAGTATTGGCTTAGTACCGGTAAATTTGTTCTGATATGTAAACCTTTCCCAACGCTTAAAACTGAAGGGAACGGAGTAGATCGTACTAACCTTCCGGAACTGGGGAAACCTGTAGCTGCTTCCTTTCCAACTCTCCAAAAAGCAACACTCAAAAACGGTTTGAATATTATTCTTGCTCAACGAAAAGGAGTTCCGACAGTTGTAGGTAGTCTGGTACTGAATGGTGGATTTGCGTCTGATGTGCTAACAAAATCAGGGCTGGCAAATTTAGCAATGGATATGATCGACGAAGGCACAAAGTCTTTAGACGCTCTTCAGATAAGCGATAAGCGTCAGCTTCTTGGTGCCTCAATCTATTCCTATTGCGACTGGGATGCATCATATGTCGGATTTAATACTTTAATACAGACTCTCGATCCTACTCTTGATCTGTTTACTGATATTATATTGAACCCGTCATTCCCGCAAAAAGAATTTGACAGATTGAAGAAAGAGCATATTGATGATATCAAGCGTCAGAAAGCTGATCCATTCGGTATGGCGCTCAGGGTATTCCCAAAGATACTTTATGGGGAGGGTCATCCCTACAGTGGACCATTAGACGGATCGGGTTATGAATCGTCTTTGCAATCGATTACCCTGGAGGATGTTCAGAAATTCTATTCGACATGGATAAAACCAAATAATGCAACATTCGTTGTTGTCGGAGATATTCAGATGGCTGATCTGGTATCAAAACTCGAAACCAGAATGTCAGAATGGAAGAAAGGTGATCTGCCAAAAATCAATATAAAAGAGGTTAACAACGCTTCAATAAATAAAATTTATTTATTGGACAGACCTGAATCAACACAGAGTGTTATAATTGGTGGCTCACTTATTCAACCATATGGAAAAATTTCTGAACCGGCTCTTACTGCATTGAACAATATTTTTGGCGGTGACTTTGTATCGCGATTAAACATGAATCTCCGTGAAGATAAGCACTGGGCCTACGGAGCCAGCAGCTTTATTAATCCGGCAAAAGGACAGCGACCATTCCTGCCCTATGTTTCAGTACAGACTGATAAGACAAAAGAAGCAATTCAGGAGTTTAACAAGGAATTGTCAGCAATCAATAATGAGAAGCCTGTTACAAATGACGAATTCAACAGGGTGCAGAAAAATATGATACTTAAGCTGCCAGGTATGTGGGAGACAAATAGTTCAGTAAGAAATTCCGTCGAAACACTTGTCAAATTCGGTTTAAGCAATGACTATTATAATACTTATGATGCTAAGGTCCGGAATCTGACTTTGCCTGAATTACAGCAAATCAGCAGGGAGATCATTATTCCGAACCATTTTATATGGTTTGTCGTTGGTGACAAATCAAAAATATTTGGCCCACTAAAAGAGCTTGGGTATGAAATCATTGAGCTTGATCCGGATGGAAATGTATTGAAATAGCTGGTATTCAGATTCTTTTTTCAGCGTGTAATACTTATAAGTCCGTAGATTCCTACTTAATCACTATCAGCTTCTCAACTGAGGCATGTTCTTTACTATATACCCTGGTGAGGTAGATACCCGAAGGCAACGATAGGTTCATCTTAATAATATTATCAGCCGACTGAGAAGTAATGGCCTTAACAATTGTCCCGTCAAGTGAGGTAATTTCTACTTTATCAATATAAGAAGATGAGACGACAGTGATGATATCCTTTGCAGGGTTTGGATAAATTTTTGGCTTTATAACTTCATTATCTGCAATATCGTCAATAATATAAGTGCCATGATCAATAAGTACATATTGCACGGAATATTCCGGTGAATAGAATGTCACAGGTTGTGAAATGATATCGGACCATGCCTTTAGATCTTCAATGTTGTTAATGGGACCGCCGGTAAGGTTATCGGGTGTATGGTTGTTAACATAAACCTTCTGCGAGAAACTACCGTTATCTGTCCCTCCGGTAAGAGTATACATATAATATCGTTCCCCATAGTTAAAATCAGGAATATCTATCCTGATCATTTCGCCCATCGTTCCTTTGTTAATTATGACAAGTCCTATCTCTCCTGAAGCAAAAGACGATGTATAACAGACAACATTCTGGTTACTTGTAATTGTGGACTTTAGCATGTGGTCCCCAAAAAATTTCTGGAAGTAATACATATAAAAAAATGCCGGCCGGGGGTTCCAGTTGGGAACGCCGGGTTCGTCGCGATTATTAAACATTCCCTGGTCATCCCCATTAGAATAGCCGTTGGCCAGATCCCACCTTGATGCTTGTCCGTACTGCTGCTTAATCAACTCCCCAAGTACGAGAGCAGCATGTATTCCGTTTATAAAAGAACACGCCTGTTTTGAGCCTAATGCAAAAATGTTCCATTCCGTAAGCGCCAGTGGTTTCATGTCAACGTTGTTAGCAGCAGTATTCGATTTCAGAAACTCCATCATATTGATAGTTTCAGTTTGTCCGCTGTTAAGGATTACTGAAGGAGTTGAGTTTTCGTTATAGGGAGTATAGTAATTGTGAACAATGAAAAAATCAGCCTTGTTTCCTGCATTGCTGAAAAAGCCCTGGTTCCAGGTTCTGTCGGGAGGATTATATGAATTGGTGGCATCATATTGTAGAAGCTGAGCGCCAATATAAATTATGTGACCCGTTTCCGATGCTGCTTTTTTCATTGAATCAACAAATATCTTAAAATGTTCTCCGTATAAAGCACCGGTAATTATTTCGGGCTGCCCATCCTGATTTGCAGCCATGTTTATACGATAACCTGCCTGCCATGGCCCTCCACTTTCATTCCCTATCTCCCAGTATTTCGTACGGCCATTGTCGTACCGGACCCAATCAGCAGCATGATGAGCTGCCGTAATTGCAGGATTCGGCCCTGTACCATACCTGGCATACCCATAGTTGATAGTTATGATCCCTGTGCTGTTGGTCCGGGAAAGCATATCGTAATAATTGCCGAGTGAGAGAGTCCAGCTTTCGGAATTTTTACCGTACCAATATCCGGCATTAATAAGATTTCCGTCTGCATCTGCAATCTTTGCAGGTGCATCTGAAGGAGGCTGATCTTTAAATGAATTCCAGAAGAAGACGCTGCTCAGGTTTCCCCCCGGATAACGGATAATATTTGGGGAGAGCTTACTGATATTTGCCAGGAGAACAGGCTCTGTGACCATCTGGGTCATATATGGGTTTGCATTATTACCATAGATATATTTTGAAACTTTAGCCAGTGTGTCAGTACGATCAACCGTTATAGTGACTGTAGGGAATAGATCGATTTGTTTGTGATCTTCGTAAGGAGGAAGAATGGCTGTTTTTGTATGGTAGTCGACCAGGAAACATCCCTGGGGGTCCTGTGCGTTCAGTGTCAATAATGAAAAGAATGCTGTTATCAGCAAAACAAGAAATATTCGAATTCTAAAGTTATCCATTAATTACATGTAATTGATCAATTGTGCGAATCTTTTTATTTTGTTGAAAGGTATGTCAATTATTTTAGAAAAATAATTGTTCAATTTAAAAAGATATTATACTTTTGATCATTCGGTTAAACCTATTAGTTAAACCCTTTAGTTAAACCAACAGGTTAAATATGAGCGAGAATGAAAAACTGACAGAGGAAAAGATCTTTGAAGCTGCAACAATCGTCTTCGAAGAACAGGGGCTGACGGGTGCACGAATGCAGAATATAGCTGACCGCGCAGGTATAAATAAGGCATTGCTGCACTACTATTTCAGGACAAAAGATCATCTCTTTGAGGCTGTCTTTGCTAAACTCGCACAGAAAATGTTCATGAAATTCACCCCCATTTTTGAAAAAAACCTTTCTCTTGAAGAAAAAATAAGATTCTTTTTCAGGGAACATATAACCTTCATGCAGCAGAACCCGAAACTACCCGGGTTCATTCTGAATGAAATAAATCATAACCCGCAAAGGATACAGAAGCTCATTAAAAACATAGAATTCAGAAATCTGTGGCTCACAATACTTGACCAACACAAAGATGAATTATATAAGTATAATATAACTGAAGAAACATTGCCTCAAATTATGACAACCATAGCTTCATTGAGTGTTTTCCCATTTGCAGCGAAAGGAATTCTTGAAGTAGTATTTGAAAACTTAGGAGTCGATTTCGATAAATACATTGAATTGAGAAAAGAGTTTGCTGCGGAATTTGTTATAAAGGCTATAACAAAGTAAGAAGAGCCTAAAGTGCCTGGAGTTTGGATTGCCTAAAAAATAAAATATTAAATCTATATAAATGAGAAGAAGAAAATTTATATTTCTAATTGTACTATTTCTGGGACCTTTTACGCTTAATGCCCAGGAGATACTGACACTCAAAGAATGTTACGATCGGGCTGCCACAGCCAACGCTCTTACAGGTGAAAAAACAGGCTACTCGGATATTTCAAAACTTAAAGATGAAAATCTGGTAAAGGGATGGCTTCCAACGCTAGATGCAAACGGGAGCTTGATCTATAATTCTTCGGTGGTGGATATGAGCAGCGCCCTTGGATCTTTACCAATTCCAGGCATCGCGAGTGCAATAAAACCTCTTCCTCATGAGCAATATAAAATCACTCTCGATATAAATCAGGTTATTTACGACGGAGGGGCAATAAAAGGAGCCAGAGAGCTTGAAAAAGCCGACCTGAGCGTAAATCAAAAACAGACCGAGACAGATCTCTATAAACTTCGTGGGCAGATTAACACTTATTATTTCAACCTGTTGCTCCTTGCAAGACAGAGAGAGCTCTTGAATAATTATCTTGAAATAATAAGAAAGCGTATCTCATCTATGCAATCAGCTATTAATAATGGAGTTATTATAAAGTCAGATGTTGATGTTCTCACCTCGGAGAAGATTAATATTGAACAGCAACTGGCTGAAAATGAGATCAGGAAAACATCTTTTCTTAAAATTCTATCTGATCTTACAGGCAATAACATTGAAGGCTCTGCAGAGTTTATTCTACCTTCAATTTCAGGTGAACCTTCAAATGAATTATCACGTCCCGAATTGCAGCTTTTCGATCTGAGGAAAGAACAGCTTGATGCTGGAATGAAAGTAATAGATAGTAAAAGAATGCCCAAAGCAATCGGTTTTGCTACTCTTGGATACGGCAATCCTCCGGGAAGTGACTTCTTCAAAAATGAGTTTGCACCTTATTATATACTCGGAGCCAGTATCAAATGGAATATATTCGACTGGAGCAAAGCAAAGAATGAGAAGCAAATAATTTCATTTCAACAAAGGATCATAGAAGACAGGAAAAAAGATATGACTGATAATCTTAAGAGGCTTCTCGAATCAAAAAATTCTGAAATAACCAGTCTCAAAGTTTTGATTGAATCAGATTCTGAACTTATTACACTGAGGAAAAGAATAACTGCCTCAGCTGAATCGCAATATCAAAACGGTACTATAACTGCAACTGATTATCTGAATGAACTGAATTCAGAACGGCAGGCTTTGGTAAATTATGAGATCCATAAAATAAATCTTGCATTGGCAAGAATTGAATATCTGAATATCAGCGGACAAGAAATAGAATAAACCACCCCCTTATATTCTTCCCCCCATTCCCCCCAAATGGGGGGTTTAGAAAAAACTGGAATACAAAGCCCCCCAAATGGGGGGTTGGAGGGGTAAAATAACAAGGGTAGTAGAAAGAGAAGGGGCAAAAGAAAACAATAATTAAATGTTAAACAAAACATAATAACAACATGAAAACCAGATCTTTAATAATAATTGCTACCATTCTTTTAGTCGGCTGCAAAAACAAACCCTACAAAGCCGATGCATTTGGAAATTTTGAAGCAACTGAAGTTATTATCTCAGCTGAAACAAATGGACCTATTCTGCAATTTAATCCTGTTGAAGGTGACCAGATGGATAAAAATGCAATAATAGCCCTTGTTGATACAACTATTATCCATCTGCAGATAGCTGAGATTGATGCTGGTATGAAGAGTGTCAGAACTCATATCAGTTCAATAAATGCACAGAACGATATTCTTAAACAGCAGATAGAGAACCTTAATGTAAATATCTCAAGGATCGGAAAAATGCTTAAGGATGATGCTGCAACCCAAAAACAGTTTGATGATCTGACAGGTCAGGTTGCCGTTTTCCAGAAGCAGATTGCCGCTAACAATACTCAGAAAGCATCAATAGCTGCAGAACTTTCTGTTTCCGAATCGAAAAAAGCAACTCTGAATGATCTGATAAAAAGGAGTTGCGTAATAAGTCCCTTAAAAGGAACAGTCATTGAAAAGTATTCGGAGGCAGGAGAAATAACAGCACCCGGTAAACCTCTTGTTAAAATTGCTGATCTGTCGGTCATCAAACTAAAGGTCTATGTAAGCGGGGCACAACTTGGTAGTATAAAGATCGGTCAGCAATGTACTGTCAGAATTGATAACGGTAAAAAGGGATTCAGCTCTTTCACCGGAACTATCAGTTATATTTCAGGCAAGGCCGAGTTTACTCCCAAAATTATTCAGACAAAAGAGGAACGTGTAATACTGGTTTATGCCGTGAATATAGATGTAATAAATGATGGTACTCTTAAATCAGGGATGCCGGGAGAGGCAATTTTCAACATAGCCAAAAAGTGATCAGATGCTAAAAGCAATCGAATCATCAGAAATTACTAAAACCTTCGGAGCAACAAAGGCTTTGGATAATATTTCTTTTTCAGTAAATGAATCGGAGGTATTTGGTTTTATTGGTCCGGATGGCGCAGGGAAAACTACACTGTTCAGGATCATAACCACTCTTATGTTACCCGATGAAGGTACAATGAAAGTTCTGGGTATGGATTGTAAATCAGAATATAAGGAGCTGCGAAAAAATATAGGTTACATGCCCGGAAGATTCAGCCTTTATCAGGATCTGTCAGTCGAGGAGAATCTGAATTTCTATGCCACAGTATTCGGGACAACTGTTGAGGAAAATTATGAGCTTATTTCCGATATCTACTCCCACATTGAGCCATTTAAAAAGCGACTTGCCGGTAAACTATCAGGAGGTATGAAGCAAAAACTGGCATTATCATGCGCATTAATTCATAAACCCAGACTTCTCGTCCTGGATGAACCAACAACCGGGGTCGATGCTGTTTCGAGATCTGAGTTCTGGGATATGCTTGGAAAATTGCGACAACACAATATAACTATCATTGTATCAACACCATATATGGATGAAGCCATAAGGTGCGATAAAGTAGCCCTGCTACAGAATGGAAGAATCCTTTCAATAGATACACCTCAAAAGATCAGAGCAGGTTTCAGCAGAAAACTTTTCGCCGTAAAGTCTGTCGAAAAATACAGGCTTATTAAAACACTTAGAAAAAACCCGGAGATTCTTACAGCTTATCCGTTTGGTGACTCAGTGCATGTGACATTTATTAATAATACGTTAGATAATTGCCTTTTTGAATACCTGGCGAAAGAAGGTATCGGTGATGCAGTCATTCAGGAACTTGAAGCAGGAATTGAAGACAGGTTCCTCGAACTAATGAACAAAGAAAGATGATGGGAAACAAGGTTATAACAGTAAGAAATCTTGTAAAGAAATTTGGCAGTTTCGTCGCAAACGATAACCTGAATTTTGAGGTTTCTGCTGGTGAGATTTTCGGATTCCTGGGGGCTAACGGAGCAGGAAAAACAACAACCATCCGGATACTCTCAGGGCTTTCAAAACCCACATCAGGAGAGGTTAAGGTTGCAGGATTTGATGCTTATAGACAAACTGAAAACATCAAAAAGAATATTGGCTATATGTGCCAGAAATTCTCGCTTTATGAGGACCTTACCGTTAAAGAAAACATTGTCCTGTTTGGCGGAATTTATGGTATGAGCAAATCACTTATCAGGGAAAGACTTGTCGAACTTCTTGCAAATCTGAGGTTTCAGGAGTATGAGAACAGGATAATATCGGACCTCCCACTTGGACTGAGACAAAAACTTGCCTTTTCCGTTGCGGTTTTACACGAACCAAGAATTGTATTCCTAGATGAACCTACGGGGGGTGTAGATCCGATTACCAGAAGACAGTTCTGGGAGATGATTTATGAAAAGGCAGCCAGCGGAATCACAGTATTTGTTACAACACATTATATGGATGAGGCAGAATATTGCGACCGGATATCAATAATGAGCGAAGGAAAAATTGTTGCTTTGGACAGCCCGGAAAAGCTTAAGAAGCAATATAATGCTCCTACTGTTGAGGAGGTATTTATTAAGATTGCGAGACCATGAAACGATTCCTCGGTTTTGTAAAAAAAGAGTTCCTGCATATTTTCAGGGATTACCGGACGCTTTTTATACTCTTTGGTATTCCGGCTGCCCAGATACTAATTTTTGGTTATGCTGTAAGTACGGATATTAAAAATGCCGGGGTTGCCATTCTGGATTTATCCCATGATGAAGTGACTCAAAAATTGACTGACAAAATTTTTTCATCGGGTTTTTTCAAAAAAACTGAGACTCTTCTCAATTATAACAATATAGATAAGGTCTTTAAGAAGGGAAAAACCAAAGCGGTAATAGTTTTTGAAGATGATTTTGGTAAAAAACTTATAAGCGAAGGCAAAGCATCCCTCAATATTATAGCTGATGGTTCAGAACCTAATACAGCTACTCTTATTACAAATTATACAACCGCGATTATGAATGATTTTACTAATGAGTTTGCGGGATCTGTATTAAATAACTCTATCCGGATTAGTCCCGAATTAAAAATGCTCTATAACCCGAATCTAAAGAGCCATTTTATGTTTGTCCCGGGAGTTGTTACTCTAATCCTTATTCTGATTTGTGCATTGATGACGTCTGTAACAATAACGCGGGAAAAAGAGTTCGGGACCATGGAGGTTTTGTTGGTTTCCCCGCTTCGACCCATCCAGATAATTCTAGGGAAAGTAACGCCCTATTTCATCCTGTCATTTATTAATGTCCTTCTCATCCTCGGATTATCATGGTTGGTATTCGGGCTTCCGGTGAAAGGAAGTATTACTCTTCTGCTTGCAGAATGTATGCTTTATATATTAATGAGCTTAACTCTCGGGATTCTAATCTCAACCGTATCGAAGAATATGCAGCAGGCTATCTTTATATCATTAATTGGACTGATGTTACCAACTATTCTTCTTTCAGGATTTATCTTCCCGATTGAAAACATGCCCAAAATTTATGATTATGTAAGTTCAATAATGCCGCCAAGGTACTTTATTGTAATAATTAAAAACATTATGATAAAGGGAACCGGCCTGATGTATATATGGAAAGAGACACTTATCCTGATAATCATGACTCTGGTTTTTATAGGACTAAGCGTCAGGAAGTTCAAAATCAGGTTGGAATAATGTTCAAGACAAAAGACAAAAGGCAAAAGATAAAAGTGAAAAACCACATGCTGCAAACCGTATACTGCAAACCTAAAAATGCAAGATATAAGACAAAAATAAAAAGATAAAAGTTATAATATGAGGACAATATTATACCTGATACGAAAAGAATTTATCCAGATATTCAGGAATAAATTTATTTCAAAAGCAATTTTTGGCGTTCCGATTGTGCAGATGTTGATACTTGTCCCTGCTGTAACATTCGAGCTGAAGAATGTAAAGCTCGCTATTATTGATAAAGATATGACTCCTGAATCGAGAGGGTTGATAAATAAGCTCGAAGGATCTACATTTTTCAAGATCTCTTTTTCAACCTTTTCAGACAATGAGGCAAATAACCTTCTTCATCGGAACAAGTGCAGCATGATACTCCAGATACCTTCTGGCTTCGGGAAGTATATCGGAACCGGGAAACCAGGGAAACTCCTTGCGACTATTGATGCCGTAAATGCCTCCTCTGCACAGCTTACTTGGGCCTACCTGAATGGAGTAATCCGTGATTATAATATGGATCTCATCAAAAAAAATGTCACCACTAATCCAATTGTTCCTTTACCCCAGATACAAATAATCAACAGATACTGGTATAATGAAATGTTAAATTACAAATACTACATGCTTCCGGGAATCCTGGTGATACTCGTTACTGCAATTGGGTTCCTGCTTGCCGGATTAAATATGGTGAGGGAAAAAGAGATTGGTACTATTGAGCAAATTAACGTTACTCCGGTTAGAAAACATCAATTCATCATTGCCAAAATGGTACCTTTTCTGTTAATCGGGCTGATAGATCTTGCACTTGGATTAATTATCGGGAAACTGGCATTTAATATACCTTTTGAAGGGAGTGTTTTACTCATGTTTCTTGGCAGTTCAGTTTTTCTGATTGCAGTTTTAGGTTTAGCCCTTTTTATTTCCACCTTTTCAGGAACACAGCAACAATACATGTTTGTTGCATTTTTTTGTATGATAATTTTTATCCTTATGAGCGGTATCTTTACACCTTATGAAAGTATGCCAATGTGGGCCCAGGACTTCAATCTGATCAATCCTGTTGCCTATCTGATGCGGATTAACAGGATGGTAATGCTAAAAGGATCAACAATACATGACATTAGCAGGGAACTGTATTCCCTGGTTGTTATTGCAATTTGTTTTTCAACTTTGGCAGTACGGCGTTATCGGAAGACTGCTTAAGGGTTTATTAATAGAAAATTTTTTTATGCAGTTTCAATTATAATTTTGAAGATTTATTAGATCAATTAATTGAGACAACCGCTTCCACGGGCCAGTGATCAGAGATATAGATTCCGTGTTCCTTTTTAATTATAGTTCTGTAATCCAGTACTTTTATGCCGTTTTTAACAAAAACGTAGTCTATTCTTCCGGTTTTTGGTTTATCGGAAAAACCATTGAAAGTAAAAGTCGTACCTGATGGTCTTTTTTCAGAGATAACATAAGAATCTTTCAATAAAGGTACACTTTCATCAGGTCCTGTTAAAATTGAATAGCCTGTGCTGGTCGGAGGCATATTAAAATCGCCTGTAAGTATAAATGGGAATCGTTCTGCTATTGTATTAATATCTTTCAGGAGTAATTTTGAACTCATTAACCTGGCTGAATCGGAATCAAGTGCAAAATGAGTATTGAAACAGAAAAAATGTTTATGGCTGTTCTTACTCACTAGCTCCAACCAGGTTAAAATATGTGGAAGTGAAGCTCCCCATCCTTTTGATCCGGGAATCTCTGGAGTGTCTGAGAGCCAGAAAGTGATATTCCTGACCATATCAAACTTATCTTTTCTGAAAAAAACCGGGTTCATCTCCCCTTCCCTGGCCCCATCGTCGCGACCAACTCCAACCGAGGAATAAACAGTAAGAACAGAATCGAGAACTTTATACTGATTCCATAATACTCCCTGCATACCAAGAATATCGGGTTCTTCGTCTTTAATAAAATTACAAATCTGCTGCACCCGCCTCGGCCATGTGTAGATACTATCCCCCGGATTATCATATCTTATATTCAAAGTCATAACTTTAATTTCATTCTCTCCTGATTTATGTGAGCAACCGGAGATAACAATAAAAAAAATGACAATTATACAAATAGGTACCTTTTTCATTTTCCCGGATTTTTTATCAAAGATAATCATCTGTACTTTAATAATCACCATAGTCATCGCATAGCTTCGCGGAATCTATTCCGAAAGGTCATGTACCAATTATTTATATATTTGTAAAATTGATAAATACAGGATATACAACTTTTTTATGAACTTGTATCCCAAAGAAATGTTATCTGTATCTCACCAAAATATCTTGATTGATGCCTGATGTTATTAAGCTTTTGCCCGACTCGGTAGCAAACCAGATTGCTGCAGGAGAAGTAATACAAAGGCCATCTTCTGTAGTAAAGGAGCTGATTGAAAACTCGGTTGATGCAGGAGGAGAAAATATCAGGGTAATTATTAAAGACTCCGGCAAAACATTAATACAGGTAATTGATGATGGATCGGGGATGTCTGAGACCGATGCAAGGTTATCGTTTGAAAGACACGCCACATCAAAGATTACAACAGCACAGGATCTTTTTGCCATTACAACAAAAGGGTTCAGGGGCGAGGCCCTGGCATCTATTGCTGCTGTCGCGATGGTTGAACTTAAAACGCGTAGGGAAGAGAGTGATACCGGAATAATGGTAGGTATAAATGGTTCAAAGGTTGAAACACAGGAACCCTGCAGTTGCCCTGTCGGTTCAAGTTTTTCAGTTAAAAATCTCTTTTTCAATATTCCGGCACGCCGTAAATTCCTTAAATCAGATAACACTGAAATCAGGCATATCGTCAATGAATTCCAAAAGATCGCATTAGCTCACCCCGATATAAGGTTTTCTCTTCATCACAATGACTGCGAGATTTACAACCTTGTGGCATGTAATTTAAGACAACGAATAATCGGAGTTTTCGGAAAACAAATTAACCAGGACCTCATTACACTTGAGACAGAAACAACTCTGATCAACATAAAAGGATTCATAGGAAAACCAGAGAACGCCAGACGAACCTATGGGGAACAATTCTTTTTTGTGAATAACCGCTTTATGAAACACCCCTATTTCCATAAAGCTGTTGTTGAGGCTTACCAGAATATCCTTCCGGTTGAAGCAATCCCTTCATACTTCATCTTTTTGGAGGCTGATCCGGCATCTATCGATATAAACATTCATCCTACAAAAACCGAGATAAAATTTGAGGACGAAAGATCAATATGGCAGATACTGATGGCATCGGTACGTGAAGCTCTGGGTCGGTTCAACATAGTTCCGTCACTTGATTTTAAAAATGAAGCCCTCATAGATATTCCGGCAATGAGGACATCGAACACGATACCCGAACAGCCAAAGATCGAGATTAATACACAGTTTAATCCATTTGAAGGAGAAGAAAGAACCCATGAAAGATCCGGATTCGTTGAACGGTTTGAAAGAGAGAATGTTGCAAACTGGGAAAAGCTCTATTCAGCACTTGAAAAAGAAAATGATAATCCGGAACATTTCGAAAAGATAAGGGAATCACAAAGAAAGTTCTTCCAGATAAAAAATAAATATATTGTTTGCTCTGTTAAATCCGGACTTATGCTTATTGACCAGAAGAGGGCTCATGAAAGAGTCCTGTACGAAAGATTTCTCGAATGTCTCAGCAATAACCGGGCTATTAGTCAGGTAGATATGTTCCCCGTGACAGCAGAGTTAAACCCTGCCGATTATTTTATTCTGAAAGAAATTGAAGGGGAATTGGAATTGCTTGGATTCAATATTCAACATTCAGGTAAAAATAAAATTACAATTAACGGAAGGCCAGCAGACAATGATACTTCTGATCCCCTTGAGATGCTGGAGATCTTGCTTGAGGATTATAAAAATACACAGGCAGAGCCTTCAACAGGTGCAAAAGAAAAGGTTGCGGCCGGTATGGCTTGTGCATCAGCCATCCAATATGGAAAAGTTCTGAATCAGGGCGAAATGGAAGATCTTTTTGACGCACTTTTTTCATGCCATGCACCAAATTATTCTCCTAAGGGCAAGCCTGTTATAAATATTATTACCCTTGAGGAAATTGATAAACGATTTAAATAATCTGTTGTGACAAATTGACGGATTGAATTAAATAAAGATATTTGGCCCGACAATTGAAGTTTTAAAAATGTTATAAAAACTGATAGATGAACGGATACGGCAGAGGTATTTTGGGATTGCCCCCGGTGGTGAAGAATATAATTATGCTCAATGTTTTATTGCTCTTAGCTTATTATGCAGTAGGGAGCGTTTTTGGTATTGATCTTAACAGGTTATTAGGACTTTATTTCCCTAAATCAGAGCAGTTCAAGCCTTTGCAGATTGTGACCCATATGTTTATGCATGGAGGTTTCTTGCATCTGTTCTTTAATATGTACGCACTTTTCATATTTGGACCGATTCTTGAAAATGTATGGGGGCCAAAGCGGTTTTTCATATTCTATATGGTTTGCGGACTTGGTGCAGCGTTTACACATGAATTAGTGATTTTCTTCCAGTACAATCACTTAGTACAGAGCCTAAGTCCTGAAAACCTGCAACTTGTACTTAATGAAGGGACAGCATTGCTTAATAAGGGACAAGGATTCGTTGACCCGACTATGCAAAGTCTGCAGATATTGCTTAATACTCCTACAATTGGTGCTTCGGGAGCAATATTTGGTGTTCTGCTTGCTTTCGGTGTCCTTTTTCCGAATACTCAGCTCATGTTGCTTTTTCCACCAATAGCACTCCGGGCCAAATATTTGGTGATCGGCTATGGTGCTATTGAGCTTTATCTCGCTGTAACTCAACCAGGGAGCGATATTGCACATGTAGCACACCTGGGAGGTATGTTATTCGGGTACCTGCTTATCAGGTATTGGAGAAAAACAACAAATACTTTATATTGATGGGAATCTGGGACGATATAAAGATAACCTTCAGGAATGGGAGTAACCTAACCAGGCTTATTTATATAAATATTGCAGTATTCGTTCTGTTTACTCTTGTTGCCGTTATCGGCTTTCTGCTTAATAACACGGAAATCTCCGGGAAAGCTCTTAACCTTTTTTCTGTTCCGGCTTCTTTTAATTCCTTACTGGTAAGGCCATGGACCTTAATTACATACATGTTTACCCATAAAGATATCTGGCATATCTTATTCAATATGTTATGGTTATACTGGTTTGGCAGGATCTTCCTTGAGTATCTGGACGAGAGAAAGCTTGTGGCTGTATATCTTCTCGGGGGAGTCTGCGGAGCTCTTGTTTACATTCTGTCGTTTAATATTTTCCCGGCATTTACCAGTGTAGTAGCATATTCCGTTGCGTTAGGAGCTTCAGCATCTGTTATGGCTATTGTTGTTGCGATTGCTGCTTATGTCCCGGATTATACTATTCAACTCTTTTTATTTGGAAGGATTAAGATCAAGTATATGGCTCTGGCAATCTTTGTTCTTACTTCAATTATGGACTTTTCAGTAAATTCAGGCGGAAAACTTGCCCACATCGGAGGAGCTTTCTTTGGCTATTTTTATACTATTAACTTAAGACACGGACGAGATATCGGCAAAGGGTTCAACGGGATAATTGATTTTATTGTAATGATTTTTAAACCAAGAAAAAAACTCAAAGTCACACATAAAAAAGTTGCAACAGAGTATGATTATAACAAGATCAAAGCAGAGTACCAGAAACAAATAAACAGTATCCTGGATAAGATATCAAAGGGAGGATATGACAGTCTGACAAAAGAGGAAAAAGAAACTCTTTTTAAAGAGAGCCAGAAAAAAAATTGATCTCAGAAATCTATCCATTAATAGAATCTTTACCCGCCTTTGTCAAAAAACAGATTAATGCAACAGTTTTTCACTTGAATACCGGTAAATTCGTGATTACAAATTATTGTAGGTGAGAAAGATTCTATATAAAATTCTTCTGGCAGTAAACGCATTCTTTGCTTTTACACTCCTGGTATCGTACCTGGCAGTAAGTATCAGTCCGGGAGATTTTGTGCTTCCTGCTTTTTTTGGGCTTGCTTATCCTTACCTGCTGTTAATCAATATTATACTGGTAATTATCTGGGCCATGTTATTAAGATTTGAGGCTCTTATTTCTGTAGTTGTAATTGCCATTGGATTTACTCATTTTTCGAATTATATAAAATTTACCAGACCATCCGGAGATAAGTCCAACACATTTAAAGTCTTAAGCTACAACGTGCGCCTGTTTAACTATTTTGAGAATAACCATGGCGTCACTTCCGAGAGAAAGGTAATTGAGTTTTTAAAAACTCAAAAACCAGATATAATATGTCTTCAGGAATTTTTCATGTCAGGTAATCCTGCAGAGGAAGAGTCTGCAATTTTGGCAGCACTTGGTGGAAAATACTATTCTCATCTGAAAGTTTTAGGAAGCGGCAGAAAAAGGTTCTACGGGATTGTTACTTTCAGCAAATATCCTATTGTCACCAAAGGAGAGATAATTCATCCCGGTTCTTCAAGCCTTTCAATATATACTGATGTGCAGATACAAAAAGATACCATCAGGATTTACAATAACCATCTTCAGTCATTCAGGCTGAGGAGAATGGAACGTTCATTCATTGAGGAGTTGACAGCATCCGACGATAAAGAGACTATTGGTGAGGTAAAGAGTTTATCAGTAAGCCTGAAAAAGGGATTTGTAAAGAGAGCCCTGCAGGCTCAGGTGGTAAAAGATAATATTAACAGGTCACCATTCCCAGTGATTGTTGTCGGGGACTTTAATGACACACCGGTATCTTATGCTTACAGAAAGATACGTAAAGGGCTTAATGATTCCTTCGTCAATTCAGGATATGGTGCCGGATTCACATATAAAGGGAATTATCCTCCAAACAGGATAGACTACATATTATATGATAAAGCGTTTATCAACACCTATTTTGAGATAATTGAAGTGAAGTATTCCGATCATTATCCTATTATAGCATATTTCAGAATAAAAAATTAAAATGGAAGGTTTCTGAAATCCACGTTTCCACCTGAAATAATCAAACCTATCTTCTTACCTCTGAACAACCCGGGATTTTCTTTTACTATGGCAAGAACTGTGGCTGATGATGGCTCTATTATGATTTTCATCCTTTCCCAGACGAGAAGCATACATTCAATTATTGAGTCCTCTTTTGAGGTAAGAATTTTATCTACATTCTTCTTGATTACCGAAAAAGTAAGTTCACTCAGAGACGTCAGAAGCCCGTCTGCTACTGTTAACGGATTAACAGAAGGAGTCAGTATGCCTGAAGTGAACGATATGTATGCATCATTTGCATTCAGCGGTTCTGCACCAAACACCTGAATAGCTTTATTAATACCTTTTACACAGGTTGAAGTTCCACTCAAAAGACCGCCACCTCCAACCGGTGCGATGACTATTTCAAGATCATCCTTTTCCTGAAGTAGTTCCAGTGCCGCAGTTCCCTGTCCGCATATAACATTGAAATTATCATAGGCATGAATAAGCGTTGCACCTGTTTTTTTCATTATCATACGGGTTGTATCTTCACGCGCCCTCAATGTTGGTTTACAGAATGTAATTTCAGCTCCATAGCCGGCAACGGCATTTTTCTTAACGATTGGCGCATTATCGGGCATCACAATATTCGCTTTTACTCCATTCATCCTGGCAGCCAGGGCAAGAGCTGCTGCATGATTACCTGATGAGTGGGTAATAACACCTTTGCTTTTTTCCTCAGAAGTCATGGAGAGTATCGCGTTGATAGCGCCCCTGAACTTGAAGGCCCCAACCTTCTGAAAGTTCTCACATTTAAAAAACAAATCACAGTTAAAAAGTTCATTTAATTGTTGAGACTTCATAACCGGGGTATGATGAATGAATGATTTAATCCTCGAGTGTGCAGCCTGAATATCGGGAAGGTCGGGTATCCTCATGGCAAATATTTTATCAAAATTAGCAAATTAAGGAAATAAAAACAGGGACATACAATTGCATATTCTTATAATATAAATTGACTATTCTGTTGAAAAAAAAATCGCATATACTAATAACTTTCGATTCCCGTTTTAAAATGTAAATTATTTAGTACTAATTTAGGACAAAATTAAAAAGAAGAAGAAAATGAATCTTTTCAATGTACTTTTTATACTGTCACAAACACAGTTGAAAGACACAAATCCGGTTAATAATGTAGCTGAACTGCTGATGAAGGGCGGATTTATTATGATCCCCATTATTCTTTTATCCATAATAAGCATTTATTTTTTTATAGAGAGGTTTTCCTACATCAGAAAAAGTGCTATGATTGATGAACACCTTGTAAAAAATATTATCAATGAGATCAGGAATAAAAGACCTGAAGAAGCTCTGATACACACCCGGTATAACAATACTTCTCTTGGAAGAATCCTTGAGAGTGGACTTGCTCAATCCGATAAAACTCCAAAAGATGTCGAGAAATCTATGGAAGACACAGCCAACCTCGAGATCTCTGAGATGGAAAAAAACACAGGTTACCTTGGTATTATAGCTGGTATTGCTCCAATGCTTGGATTCGTTGGTACAATCGCAGGTGTCATTAAGATCTTCTATAATATTTCATTAGCTGACAACATCAGTATCGGTATTATAGCCGGAGGATTATATCAGAAAATGATCTGCAGCGGCACCGGACTAATTGTTGGCGTAATTGCTTATAGCTGTTATCACTATCTGCAGATGATGATAGACCGTTATTCAATAAATATGCAAAGGCAGGTAAATGAAGTTGTAAAAGCTTTATAAAATGATTATTAATCGAAAAAGACATTTCAAGCCGGAGGTGAGTACTTCATCTCTCAATGATATTATGTTTTTCCTGCTTCTATTCTTTCTTATTGTTTCATCACTGGCCAATCCCAATGTAATCAAGCTTCTGTTACCTAATTCAAAATCAGCACAGAATCTTAATAAACAACAGATAACAATTTCCATTACAAAGGATAAAAAATATTTCATTGACAGTCATCAGATTGACTTTAATGACATTGAACCGCAACTGAAATCCAGAATAAGCTCACTTAAGGAACCAACTGTTATTCTCCGACTTGAAAATTCTCTGTCAGTTCAGGATCTGGTTGATATCCTCGAGATTGGCCTCAGGTTGCAGGTCAAGATGGTGATGGCAACAAATAAGAAAGCAGGGCCTTAGATTAGTCGGCATGCAATTGTCCTTGCGATTTCATAAACCTGTTTTATAACCTGATACGATGAAATTAATTCCTCGGATGTGGCTATTTTTTTGTATCGCGTGTTTCTGAAGTAAGTACTATAATGTACAAATGAAAAATTACCTTAAATCATTCATCAGCAGTAACAGCAAGAAATTTCTCATGTTATCTCTGATTCTATTCTCCCCGTTGTGCCTTTTCGCTGCAGGAGGAAAGGTTCCATCGGTCGGACCTGTAAGGGTCGAATTTATTATTTTTGGCTTTATCCTCCTGGGAGTTGCGCTCTTACACAAACAGACATTCCGGGTTGCCGTCATAGGGCTAGCCGTATTGTTGACCTTTAAAATTGTTTTTGACCCGGGGTTTCATCTGATGGAACATCTTTTCGGTCAGAACTCTTTTGGTGAACAACTTATGCACAAAGGTTTACGGCAGGGGGAATGGGGTATAATCCTAAACCTTCTGGGTCTGTTGCTGGGATTCGCTATTCTTTCAAAAATATTCGAAGAGTCAGGTGTTCCGGATATCTTACCAAGATTTCTTCCTGATGACTGGAAAGGTCCTTTTATACTTTTAGTTTTTGTATTCGTCTTATCATCTTTCCTCGATAACATTGCTGCTGCTCTTATCGGAGGAGCTATTGCGATTGTTGTTTTCAAAAAGAGAGTTCATATCGGATATATCGTAGCCATTGTTGCCGCAAGCAATGGAGGAGGAAGCGGAAGCGTAGTCGGAGATACTACAACAACGATGATGTGGATCGACGGAGTAAGCGCATTTAATGTACTACATGGTTTTGTTGCTGCCGGAACTGCGCTTCTTTTTTTCGCATGGTTTGCTTCTCATCAGCAGGACAAATATCAAAGGATTCAAAAAGATGCCAATCTGGATATAAAGATTGACTGGATAAAAATCTTTAATGTTGTTCTAATGCTTGCCGGTGCAATTGTTTCCAATATTCTGTACGATATGCCTGCGTTGGGAGTGTGGATCGCCATCATTATCGGAGCTCTCCTCAGACCTGTACCATGGAAAGAGGTTCCCGGAGCAATTAAAGGTTCAATATTTCTCCTTTGTTTGGTGTTTTGTGCATCGTTGATGCCTGTTGAAGAACTTCCGAATGCTTCATGGGTAACTGCTCTTGCATTAGGATTCCTCTCATCTGTATTTGATAACATTCCTCTTACAAAGCTTTGTCTCGATCAGGGTCATTTTGACTGGGGAATGCTGGCTTACAGCGTGGGATTTGGAGGGTCAATGATATGGTTCGGCTCATCTGCCGGTGTGGCTATTACCAGTAAATTTCCTGAATCGCGGAATGTTGTGCTTTGGGTAAAAAATGGCTGGCATGTAGCTGCAGCTTATATTATTGGATTCTTTACCCTTTACTTTTTATTAGGATGGGAGCCTGCTGATAACAAAGAACATAAAATAATTAATTGTCCTGTTCCCGGATGCCCTATGGGTAATAAAGGAGAAAATGGAAAAATTCCAGGAACGGTGAGTTATCTGGAGCTGATTGAATAATTTTGATATTATCTGATTTATCCTGAAAAATAAATAGGGACATGCCATGGTATGTCCCTATTTTATTATCTGTATTTTCAATTGACTAAAAGAGACTCCACGCAACGGTAACACCTGCCATTACGACTGCAACCATTGACATCAGTTTAATCAAAATATTCATAGCCGGTCCGGCAGTATCTTTAAAAGGATCACCAACGGTGTCACCTACAACACTCGCTTTATGACATTCGCTTTTCTTTCCGCCGTAGTTACCTCTTTCAATAAATTTTTTAGCATTATCCCACGCACCTCCGGCATTGTTAAGCATGCTTGCAAGTGCAAATCCGGTAGTCATACCCCCTGCCAATAGTCCGACCACTCCCGGGACACCAAAAAAGATGCCGGTTAAAACCGGAACAATAATAGCCATCAACGCAGGAACTACCATTTCTTTCTGAGCACCAGCTGTGGCAATCTCAACGCATTTTGCATATTCTGGCTTTCCTGTTCCTTCCATGATTCCAGGAATTTCACGGAACTGTCGCCTTACTTCGTCGACCATTCTACCTGCATTTCTTCCAACGGCTTTTATAGCCATTGCACAAAAGACGAATGTCATCATTGCTCCTATGAACAAACCGGCAAGAAGGATAGGGTTAAAAATTGAAAGGTCATAAGCTGTAACAAAATCCCGTATAGTTGCATGGCCTAAATCAACTGCTTTCTGTCCTTCATGAATGATTGAAGGGACATGACTCTTGTAGAACAGGGTATCTCCTATTTGTTTAAACCCGTCGGGACTTTTGTCCGCCATTCGACCCAACCACATTTTGACCTCTTCCATATAGGCCGCAATAAGTGCAAGAGCCGTCAGAGCAGCAGAACCAATTGCAAAACCTTTACCGGTTGCAGCAGTCGTATTTCCAAGACCGTCCAATGCATCAGTCCTTTCTCTAACCTCTTTAGGAAGGTCACACATTTCTGCGTTTCCACCTGCATTGTCTGCAATCGGACCAAATGTATCTGTGGCCAGAGTAATGCCTAAGGTAGATAACATTCCTACTGCAGCAAAACCGATACCGTAAACACCGGAAGCAAAATTGTGGAAACCTCCGGCAAAGCCATAAGCTGCAATAATACCGGCAACTATTGTCAAAACAGGTACCCATGTTGAGAACATACCGACTGCAACACCTTCAATAATTACAGTTGCTGGCCCGGTTTGAGATTGTTTTGCTATCCCTTGTGTAGGTTTGTATCCATCAGAAGTAAAATATTCTGTTGACTGACCAATAATCACACCGGCAACAAGACCCGAAACAACGGCCCCAAATACACCCCAGGTGATCCATCCTGCATAAGCCATGATTGCAAGGATAACAAGGATAAGGGATGAACTACCCCCTGTTCCAAGGAGCAATGCATTCAGAAGGGTTTTCGGAGTTGCTGATTCTTTGGTTCTTACCATGTAAACTCCTGCTATTGAGAGCAATATTCCAACAGCAGATACAAGCATAGGAGCAATAATAGCCTTCATCTGGCCCGCTCCTGCTAATGAAGGAAGGGCCGCGCCTAGAGCAGCAGTTGCAAGAATTGATCCGGCATATGATTCATAAAGGTCAGCGCCCATACCAGCCACATCACCAACATTATCGCCTACGTTATCAGCAATGGTAGCCGGATTACGCGGGTCATCTTCAGGTATGCCGGCTTCAATTTTGCCAACCAGATCTGCTCCAACGTCGGCAGCTTTTGTAAAGATCCCGCCGCCAACACGCGCAAACAATGCCTGTGTTGAAGCACCCATACCAAAAGTGATCATTGTAGCAGTTATTTCTATGAGTTTCTGATGATCATCTATCCCCATAGGAACAAAGGTAAGTCCCAGAAACTTGAGTCCTGTAACCATATGTTCGGGAGTAAAGATAACTCCGTTGAGGAACAGGAACCAAAGTGAAATATCAAGTAACCCGAATCCTACAACAACCAGTCCCATCACAGCACCGCTTCTTAAAGCAACTTGTAAAGCTTTATTGAGAGATTTCGAAGCTGCCCATGCTGTTCTGTTGGAGGCATAGGTGGCAGTACGCATCCCAAGGTAACCGCATAATCCGGAGAAGATACCACCTGTAAGAAATGCTACCGGCACAAAAGGGTTCTGAACACCCATATAGGCCAGTATTGATAAAAGGAAGACGAGCACAATGAATATCTTTCCTACAACAGTGTACTGCCGTTTAAGGTAAGCCATAGCGCCTTCCCTTACATACGAAGCGATCTCTTTCATTTTGTCTGTCCCTTCTTCCTGTACAATCATACTCCTGTAAAAGATCCAGGCAAATAACAAAGCAAAGAGCGCTGAAATTGGCACAATCCAGAATAAACTACTAACCATAATTAAAGTTTTAAATGTTCAACAATTATCGATACAATTATTTTCTCTTTAATAATTTCTGTAATTATAATCAATCCTGCTACCACGGCCCAAAAAGTCTATTTATGAAGAAGTGCAACACCCACAAGAATTAATCCGAAAATAATAACTTCAACCCTGACAGGGTCAACTGATGGCACCTTACCTACAGATGCAGAAATCACTATAGGTATCATAAATAATAGTAATAAAAAAATACCCTTTTGAAATTTTATAAATGGATTTTAAGAAGCTGTTTATCATATAATTGAAACCATTAAGGTTCTTTAAAGGATACTTTTACTTTTAATTCCTCAAAACATCACTTACCAACCCTGATCTGTTTAAGGATCACCAGAAAATAATGATGAATCCTGTTAGATTTTTATGGGTTTGAATATACTTAGAATATTTATTATTTAGTGTTTATATAGTTTTTTAATTCAATCTTATTGGGCTTTAATTATAAACCATCCTTTCTATATAAAAAGGAATTCTTTTACAAAACACCAGGTTACACAATTTTTGATACATTCTTTTTCTGCCAGTTTATTTGTAACTACTGGAATTACTTTCCTGGCAGGAATTCATACTACTTTTATGTTTAAACCCTAAACTTTTTTCTGGAAATTCCCTTGCTTTCCTGTAAAAATTTTACAAATGATCCATCATTTCCTATTTGCGGAATTAAAAAGCTTCTCAAGGTAAATATCCATGGAAATTAGTTAGGGACGGATCCTGAAATGCCTTTCTTTCTTAACCCATAATCCGCTTCACCAAAGCAAATACTTCCTCCAGTATCCTGGGATATCTTTCCTTCAATGGCGGGGTGAATTCTTCACTGAATTCCATGTCTTCGATGATCTCAACAGCTATAATATGTAGATCAGTTGGTAAACCCAGGTTCAGGGAATTGCCCAGTTTGAGGGCAGTGAGGAAAGATATGTCATGCAGGCTCGATAAATGTGAGGTTTCGCGAAAGTCAGAGGGGATAAAATAAAACACATCACCCGGTCTGCCTTCCGGGGTACGGATCGCATCAATGAAAACCACTTGCTCATAACCCTTTATGTATTCGATGATCTCCAGCCCGCCACAACAGGCAGTATTATAATGTACATCAAGGTCGTCGATCATTTGAGCCAGGTCACACACAAGCCGGGAACCTATCCCGTCATCCGTGAGAATATTATTCCCCAATCCGAGGATCAGTGTTTTTTTATTCGTCATAGCAGGTGGGCTGAATGCTTTGGTTTCTTCTGAGCTAAAAACAGCAATCAGCCGTCACGTTTTAGACTGCGCAATAAATTTCCCTTTGCGTCCCTGAAATTGACGATCAGTGGCATATGGCCGGGTAAGCTGTGCGTGGCACAGGAAAAACATGGGTCATATGCACGGAAAGCCATTTCCACCATGTTCAGGATGCCTTCGCTTGCATTTTCACCTTTTTTAATCAATGCCTGCGCAGCTTTTTTTACTGACATGTGTATGGCCGCATGGTTATTGGTTGTACCCACAATCAGATTAACCCTGGTCACCATGCCTTTTTTATCGGTCCAATAATGGTGTGTCAGAGTGCCTCTCTGGGCTTCCACAATCCCAACTCCTTCTCCAACAATGCCATTCAGCTTTGTACGTAGTTCTTTTCCTGTGATGTCGCTATCCTGTGCCAGTTCGAGGCACCTTTCAGCTGAGTAAAGCAGTTCCACCAACCTGGCCCAGTGCATCGCCAGAGTATGGTGAACAGGTTTGCCACCTAATACAGAATAAAATTTTTCATATTCCACCTGAGCCAACGGTGTGGCCATTCCATCCGAGGCATTCAGCCTGCCAAGTGGATTTGCGTGATAGACACCTGAATCTTTACCATCAACAAAACCTTTCCATCCTACCTTTTTCAGGTAAGGAAACTTCAGATAGGTCCATGGTTCCACCCTTTCCTCTACATAATTGAGATAATCAGGGGGTGCATATTTGCAATGTTCCTTCCCTTCCTGGTCCACCACCCTTACTTTACCATCATAAAAATTCACCTTGTTGTTTTCATCCACGAGACCCATTGAATAGAGATTCAGCTTATAGGGACCATTCAGAATAATATCCACATAGCCCTTGTTTCCCAGTACCACATCCTCAAAGATTTTCAGGGTGAATCTGGCAAATTCAACAAAGCCTTTTGCTTTTTCTTCAATATCTTTTCTTTCTTCTTCCTTCAGACCTTTTCTAACACCACCTGGAATGTTCATAATCACATGAGTTTGGTGGCCCCCGATCAAATCCTGTATTTCCTGAGCCAGGCGCCTTTGTTTGAGCACCTCGGTACCTATTTCCACCCCAACTTTTTTAATCACACCCAGAATATTTCTTTCGCCAGCAGGCGCCATTGGACCTACGACAAAATCGGGAGCACCCAGCGCATAGAAATGGGCAATATGGCTGTGTACAAAATGCGCCATGTGAAACAATTCCCGGATCTTTTTAGCGGTGGGAGTAGGTTCTACGCCAAATACAGCATCCACGGCCTTTCCCGAAGCCATATGATGGCAACCCGAACATACACCGCATATCTTTGTAACTATGCCGGGCAACTCCTCAACCGGGCGGCCTTCGCAGAACTTCTCGAAACCTCTCAGTTCGGGTATCTGGAGATAAACATTGTTTACGTCCCCGTCCTCATTCAGAATAATCTCAATCTTGCCGTGGCCTTCCAGCCGGGTTACGGGATCTATTATTATAGTTCTTTTCATCGGCTAGTATTTTTCTTCATAAATTGATTTTTTTCTGAGTATAGCCGCAGGCAGACTGAAGCGGTAAAAAGTACCGGTCGGATCCACGATATCTTCGATGATTTTCTTTATATCATCACTTTCCTTTGCATCTATCATGGTTGCTATCGCAGACATCATTTTGGCACCAGGGTCAATCACATCAGGAGGTGGTCCATAGCAACCCCTGCAGGGTGCATTGCCTTTAATGCAGCGTACGCCGCACCCGCTGCGGGTGGAAGGGCCCATACATATTACACCCTGTTCAAGAAAACAACTTTCCCCGTCATCATAGATCTCCCATGGTCTGTAAAACTTTTTCACCAGCTTGTTGTCGGTTCTTTTCCTTTCACATTCATCACACTGAGACTTGTCCCTGGCTCCAACAACAGAGCCTTTGGGCGGCAATTCGGCACCCGTTGCGATTGCCATAAAAACTTCGAGAAAGCGCTCTGTCTGTGGAGGGCAGCCGGGTAAGTAATAATCCACGTCGACTACCTGGTTCAGGGTAAGTACATCGTTATAAAACACAGGTATTTCGAGTTTACCTTCCGGCACTTCGCATACCGGTTGGGGTACCGTTCCATCCGGGTTAAACGTAGATTCGTTTTCAAGATAGACCCTTTTAAAAATTTCTTCTTTGGAAAAAAAATTAGCAAGCCCGGGTATGCCTCCCATATGAGCACAGGAGCCATAAGCAACGAGAATCTTGCTTTTTTTTCGAAGCAGTTTAGCCATCTCTTCATTCTCACTGTTTCTCACCGCACCATTGAAGAGAGTGACATCAATATGCTCGTCGGGCATTTCTTCCACATCATGGTATTTTGTATCGAGTATGATTGGCCAAAAAACAAAGTCGGCAAGAGCCAGGATATCAAATAACTTTTCATGAACATCCAGCATTGATACACTACATCCACCGCAGGCAGCTCCCCAGTAAGCAGCAACTTTTAATTTCGGTTTATTTTCCATATGATCTTCAATTACATGATCGTTTCCATTGTTTTCCGGACTTCACAGGGACCTAATTTAGCCACAGTTTCCGTCATTTCATCGATCAGCCTGGCAAAAATATTCCCTTCGCTGGCACTTACCCACTCAAGACGTAGCCTGTCTGGATGGATACCCATCTGTTGTATGTATTTTTGCAAAAGGAGGTACCTCCTCAGGCATTTGTAATTACCTTCATGGTAATGGCAATCGCCGGGATGACAGCCGCAAATGAGCACTGCATCGGCACCTTCCCTGAAGGCCTTCAGCACGAAAGTTGTTTCCACCCGCCCTGAGCACATAACCCGGATCACCCGGACATTAGGGACATATTTTAATCTGGATGTCCCGGCAAGATCGGCGCCGGTATAGGAGCACCAGTTGCACAAAAAGGCGAGAATTGTCGGTTTATATTCCATATTAAGCCTCTTTTATTTCTTCCATTGAATAGGACATATTCAGCAAGCCTTCGATCTCGGAGAAGATCTGTACATCCGTGAAGTGCTTGCATTTGATTGCCCCGGTCGGGCAACCTGAACCACAGGTACCGCAACCTTTGCATAAAATCTCATTGACGAAGGATACTTTCTTGTCCTCCAGGAAACTGATGGCTGAGTAAGGGCAAATCCTGATGCATGTCTGACAGCCACAGCAGATTTCTTCATTCACGCATGAGGTGGTAGCTTCAACCTCCACGCTACCCCTGGCAATGGTAGAAAGTATCCTGGCCGCAGCAGCCTTTGCCTGGGAGACTGATTCCGGGATGTCTTTCGGAGCCTGGCAGGCACCTGCGATAAATACTCCGTAGGTAGTGGTCGCTACAGGATCGAGCTTAGGATGTTTTTCAATATAAAATTGATTGCCGCAAATACTCAGGCCGGTCGCATGGGCAACGTGTTTTACATCCTGACGAGCCTCCAGTCCCACCATCAGGATGATAAGGTCGGCAGGCACAAGAACAGCTTTCCCGGAAAGTTTTTCATTGAGCTCGATCAGCATGTCGCAGCGGTCGGATTTTTCTGACTCCATGACCCTTGGAAGTTCATTTTCCTGGTCAAACATTAAAAATTTAATATTCTTACGCGAAGTTGAAGCGTAAAATTCTTCGCAACCCTTGCCAAAAGCCCTCATATCAGCATACAACTCAAAAATATTTGCTTTGGGAAGCTGGCTCCTTACCTGGTTAGCAAATTTGAGGGCAGTGGAACAACAGATCCTGGAACAATATTCATGGTAATTTTTATTTCTGCTTCCTACACAATGAATTATGGCAATATTTTCAGGCTCGGTGCCATTCTTTTTCTGAATGAGTCCGTCCTGCAGCATTTTTTCGAACTCCGTGGAAGTAATCACATCGGGAAATTTACCATATCCATAATTTTCCATACCAGAAGGGTCGAAGGTTTTTAAGCCCGTTGCAACTATGATATTACCGAATTTAAGCTTCGTTTCTTTTCCTTCGGCTGAAGAGATCTGCGCTTCAAAATTTCCGATATATCCTTTGATCTCTTCGACCTGGCTGTTGAGAAAAATTTTGATATCCGGATCAGTATTGACCTTTCTGACCAGAGTCCTCAGCATTTGGACGGCACTGTACAAATAGGGAAAAGTAAGGTCAAGTCCGGCAGCAAGCCCGCCAAGTTTATCGCTCTGTTCGATCAGGTACACTTTCTCCCCGGATCCTGCAATTTCCAGCGCAGCCGTAATACCGGTTATTCCCCCGCCGATGATCAGGGTGGCCGGGTCAATTTCCACTTTCCGTGAATCTAAAGCTTCATGATACCTGACCCGGTTTATGGCAGCCAAAATAAGTGCTTCTGCTTTTTTAGTGGCCTCGTGTCTGTCGGTATGGACCCAGCTGTCCTGCTCACGGATATTGGCCATCTCAAAGTAATAAGGGTTCAAACCCGCTTTTTTGAGTGCTTTCCGGAAGGTCAGCTCATGCATGCGGGGCGAACAGGAAGCCACTACAATACGGGTGAGGTTATTTTCTTTGATGTCTTTGATGATGAGGTCCTGGCCAGGATCGGAGCACATGTATTTGTAATCTCTTGAGATCACTACATCAGGGATTTTGGCCATTTCACGGGTGACTTTCTCAACATCTACCATGAGGGCAATATTGGTACCACACCAGCAAATGTAAACTCCTATTCTTTTATCTTCCATGGTTTGCTCTATGAATCTCGTTTCGGTAATATAATAGCCGATTTTTTAAGATTGGCAAAGTAAACCGCGAAAGGGCGATAAGCCAGGTGCGACCATTTGGAGAAGGGAACTTCTATGGTCAGCATAGGTACGAGGCACATTAAATGAATCACGTAGGTGTAATAAGTGGCCACCGGCATCCCCGAGATCCTGAAAATGTGGAGTGAAATCCCCGTTGCTGTTGTAAGGAAAAGCAGAACAAGAAATGTCCAGTCGGTGATATGGGAATATTTGCTGTTTTGCCTTGACTTATTAAAGCGATTGAAAATAAAATAAAAGATTCCTGAAAAGAGCCCTGTGGTGGCAATATAGCCAATTAACCTCTGGGGGTGCCAGAAGGGATGGATAATATCGGTTTGGAACCACTTAAGGAAGAAGACGATGATGGTGAACAGGGAAACATAGCTCAGCATCAGAAAAAGATGCAGGTACCAGTATATTTTAGAGTCATCACATTTATTGAACTTTTGCTGGGTAAAGAAATTCCAAACCAGCGAAAAAAACTGAGTAATGTAGGCGGGGAAGGGAATTTTTACGGATTTATCAGAAAGAATGACCTTATACCACATATTAAAAATATTGCTGATTAACAGGAAGGCCAGGAAACCAGCCATCAGCCAGTCACCGATATGGATTCTGTGCCATGGAGCGATTTTATTGATCAGGACTCCGCCGTCTGCTCCAATCCACTGCCCTTCGGCAGCAGGATAAAAAGTAAATTTCAGGTATAAAACCAGTACAATGGCTGCCAACATAAATATGAGCATGTATTCCCATATCTTGGAGGTATAGATCTTTCTTGCCAGACCTGTCCAGTCGTACACTGAGGTCAGGTAACGCCTGAGAGACATCATTAATTCGGCCGGGTTAGCATCCCGAGGGCAGGTTTTGCTGCAGTCACCGCAGTAATAACAAAGCCAGGGCTCCGTGCATGCATGCAATTCCTTTTTGAGTCCCATCTGCATCAGTCTGATCTCTTTTCTCGGAAACAAAACCCCCTTTTCCGTCAAAGGGCATATGGCCGTACAGTTGCCGCAATGAAAACATTCGTTCCATTCGGCCGTCTTAATCCCGAATTCTTCAAGACCAACATAAAATCGCGGATCAATTCGCTCTTTCATTTCATATCTTTTTATATCATTGATATTGCCTGATGTTTACTTCTATTGACTCAAGGCTGACCTCAGAAAGGCTTGCCCGGGTCTTGCCTGTGATAATACTTTGAATCACCCTGGCGGCGGCAGCCGATGCCTGGGCAACAGTGTCAGGTATATCTTTCGGACCCTGGCATACACCTGCAATGCTGATGCCACCAGAATATGTATTGACCGGGTCGGTATTTGAATTTGCTTCCAGAAACCAGCCTTCCTCGCCGGTAGCAATTCCCAGCATCTTACCCAGTTCTCTGGCATCTTCACGGGCTTCAAGCCCGGCAGCCAAGATCACCATATCCACTTCCTGCTCTATCAGGTCGTCGTTCAGAATATCTTCTGTACGGAGCAGCAGGCGTCCGTTTTTTTCCTCAACTTTGGCTGTGCGCCCACGGATGATATGCACGCCTTCATGCTGTATTCTTCTGTAAAACTCTTCATATCCTTTTCCAAAGGCACGCATATCAATGAAATATTCATAGACTTCAGCCTCCGGCAATTTTTCACGGACGAGATGTGCCAGTTTCAGAGAATACATACAGCAGACACGTGAACAATATCTGTTGAAATTAACATCGCGGCTTCCGATACAATGTATTAAAGCCAACCTCTGAGGCTCTTTCCCATCCAGAGTAAAAACACGGTTCCCTTTTTTATCCACGACCGGCTGTCTGATCTCACCCCCTGTTGGTCCGCCTGCATTTACAAGTCTCTCAAATTCGAGAGAAGTCAGGACGGAAGGGAACTTCCCATAACCGAAACGATCATCGCGCCGGGCATCAAACAGCCTGAAGCCGGTAGCCACGATGATATTTCCAACCTGGATTTCAATTTCCTCATCATTTTCTTCGTAATTTATACATCCTTCGACAGGACAAACCTTAGCACATACTCCGCATTTCTGATCGCGGATATATGTACAGTTTACAGGATCAATCAAATATTTATTAGGTACCGCCTGGGGGAAAGGAATAAAGATTGCTTTCCTCATCGTAGTACCCGCATCAAATTCACTGGGTACTTTTACGGGGCATTTCGTGGAGCATGTACCACACCCGATACAGGTCGAAAGTGAGACATAGCGAGCTTTTTTCAGGATCTTTACCCTGAAATTTCCAGCCTGACCGCTGACGCTTTTCAGCTCGCTACAGGTTATCAGTTCGATATTGACATGCTGTCCGACTTCCACCATTTTGGGAGTAAGTATACAGGCTGCGCAGTCGAGGGTTGGGAAAGTCTTGTCAAACATCGCCATATGGCCACCGATAGTCCCGCTCTTTTCCAGCAGGAAAACCTTGTTTCCGGCATCGGCCAGCTCCAGTGCAGCTTGTATGCCGGCAATTCCGCCTCCTATCACCAGGGTATCAGGATGTACAGGCACTTCCTCAGGAACTGCGACCATTTCAAAGGGCACATCCTTAACGGCGCAGAGGATCAGCGCTTTTGCTCTGGAGATATCTTCCCTGCCCAGGACGTTAAATTCGGAAAAACTCACCAGGGATACATCCTTTGCCTTGTTACCGGCTGACAACATGACTTTTGTGAAGAATGATTTGGCAAAGCCCGGGCTATTCCCCGCGAGAATCACCTTTTGGATATTATTCTTCCTGATATCTGTCAGGAGCCTGGCAGCATCCATTACTGGATATTCTCTACTATCCCAGACAAAACCTACTCCTGGCAAACTTTCCGCGTATGTCCTTAATTCCCGGGTATTTACTCCGTCGGAATTGCCATTCCCTATGTGATACAGATAAATACCGCAAAATTTTTCTCCAGACATGCTATAACTCCTTATATATTTTATGTAGTGTACTACAAATAAAAAACAATCTAAGAGCTATCTGAAAATAATTGATAAAGAACTTGTCCTGATAAATGGGAATTGAATCCCATATTATGGCTACAGATATTTCCTGTCCTCTTCAGGTATCTCAAAATATTTGTTATACAGTTTTGCATCAGATCCTTTCACTTCCAATTCGGTTCCCCGGATCTTATAAGTACACTTTTGACTTGCTATATCTGAAAAGAGATGAAAGTATTTCATATATGTGATATGATTCACATATAAAACTATATTATATGAATAATATTATCAATAAAAAATCAATTATTTTTACTGTGAAATAAATAACAATAAATCTAAATAATTATAATTCAATTGTTTAAAAAGATATAAAATCATTTTAAAAAGCAATTAACTTGAAATTAAGTGTTAATTAAAACATTTTAATATGAAATAATTCACAAAATACGTTATATAGAACAGTTTATAAGAGCTTTTCTTTACAGAGAATGCTTACTACGTCTGTAATGATATTTTAAAAATGCACCACCTGCTTCTCTCGTTTCAAAAACCGGAAGTATGGATGGCTCATTGGGAATCATCGAAACTTGAACCTGTTGCAACAACGCCATATGAAATTTTTATTGCCGGACTTATGTTGTTATGTTGCTCCAAATGATATTCCGGATGAAGTTGCATAAGTAGATGTATTATTTGGGGGGATCGAATATGTAAAACAGTAACCATAAATGGAAAGCGATATTAATGTAAGTATTGTCCAATAGCAGCCTCAAAAAGTTATATATTTGTGTAATAATGTTTAATCATATCGTAAAAAAGGATAATGAAAAAAAAGATATTATTGATCGATGATGATGAAGATCTCCTTCGTTCATTCCAGGTAACTCTCGAAAACTATGGCTTTGATGTTATTACTGGTTTCGATGGTAAAAATGGTTTCTTAATGCTGAAAAATGACAAACCGGATTTGCTGGTTCTTGATGTCATGATGAACACAAACCTTGAAGGATTCAACCTGTTGCATGTGATCAAAAAGGAGCCTGAGTACAAGAAATTGCCGATTATTATGCTAACTGGCATGAGGGATCTGATGGGAGTTAATTTATATTCTGCTGTGGAGGATGAATCGTTATTTCCGAATGTCCGTTTTCAGGATAAACCTATTAATCCTCATTATCTCCTGGAGATTATCGAAGAAATGCTTAAAGAATGATTTGTAACAATATCTAATCCCAATACAATTTGTTTCATGTATTGTTCAAAGTCAAATAATTGACCTTCACCTTAACGGAAGAATTTAATCTTTATAAATTATGAAGCGGTTAACAACGGATAATAAACTTGTCCCGGCGCATATACATTTTGCTCAATGGTTCATCAGGATCAGGTGGGTTGCCTTATTCATTCTTCTTGTTTCAAATTATGTTGTCAAACATTTATTCAATATCTCCATTCAGGAAGTACCTATTTATATTCTTTCCGGGATTCTTTTTGCATTAAATGTTCTTCATACCCTTATTCTGAAACGAATCACAAAAAAATGGAGTAGCGAGGTAATCCCAAAAATCAAGAAGGTAATTGATTTACAGATACTAACAGATCTGATAGTTCTGACCCTCATCCTTCATTATTCAGGTGGAATAGAGAATCCAATAATTCTTTTCTATTTCTTTCATATGATCATTGCAAGCTCCATATTTTCGCCACTTAAAAGTTATCTCTATGTCGTTTTTGCCATCCTTCTGGTTGCTTTACTGGCGTTGCTTGAGTGTTATTCATTCATTCCGCATTATCACCTGGAGGGTTTTGTTAACCATGATTTATATAAGAACGCTTTCTACATATTTGGAACGGGATTTATTTTTATCTGCACCTCAGCCTTTATCGTAAGCCTTTCACATATGATTATTTACAGGTCAATAAATAGTGAAGAAACTTACGTAAAAACCAATCTTGAACTAGAAAATAAGGATAAGCTGAAAGATGAATATGTCCTTCATGTAACACATGATATTAAAGGTCATGTTGCAGCAATCCTTAGTTGTATAGATGTAATCCGGTCCAAAATAGCGGGTCCGCTCAATGAAGTACAGGAAGAATTTGCCAATCGTACCTTTGAGCGTACCGAATTGCTTTCTGCCTTTGTTAAAAACCTCCTTAACCTAATCGAAAAAAGACTGAAACACGATAATGAATTTGAAGTTTTTTTGTTTAAAGACCTGATCAATAAGGTTGTAATTCCTATTCAGATTCTTGCCAGGGACAAGTCGATTGATTTCAATATTAACATAGACAACTCGGTTCATATGATTACAGGGAATCCATTTACGATCGGAGAACTGTATTCCAATTTGTTGTTGAATGCCGTCAAATACACTCCTCCTAAAGGTCATGTTGAATTAACGGTGAGGAACCGTTATAATCATTACATTACAGAAATCTCCGATTCCGGGATTGGGATACCTAAGGAAGAGATTTCAAAAGTTTTTGATGAGTTTTATCGTGCAACCAATGTCCCGAAAGATATAAAGAGCGGATCTGGATTAGGACTTTCCATTGTTAAGCAGATCATTAAAAATCATAATGGGAAGATATGGGTTAGCAGTGAACTCGGAGTATGGACGAAATTTACTTTTTTATTGCCTAAAAATCCAACAATTATTCTCTGATTCCGCATCTGGTGGAAACGGTACCCATAAGTTTCCCTCTGACCATTCGCCTGTCAGGGCACAGTGAAGCGTCTCTCCTACCGGACGAAAGTACAAAAACCAGTCAGAGGGAGCAACTTGAATTGGAGCACATTGAGCACCCGAATCAAAGACATTAACATTACAATATCATATTTACTTAATAACAGGAGTAAGTAGTTTATGGATTACAATATTTTATTTGTTGGAACACTTAAACAATTCTTATAGCATTATTAAGTATTGTATTCCCGGGTTTGTATTGGGGATAAGTTCCGGGATAATTAATTTTATTGGATACTAAAATATGATTTCAGAATGACAAAATAAAATCGTCCTCACAAATTTAATTCATGATTAATACTTTATCGTAGATCTTTGAAAGCTGGTCAATTAACTTAGAATCCAAAGATTAACTTCGACTTAATATTATATTGATTTTTTTTCTTTTTAAAGTTTATGATAATCTAAGTTGCTGCAAGTTTTTAACAGGGTTTATGCTGACAATTCTATGCTTCGAAAGGTACCTTTTTAAATCCGCCTCTTTTAGAGAATGTGATTGCACCAATTATAATTGAAAGACAGATTACACCGGTGATAAACATACCTACAGATGCATGTCCGGGTTTCTGGTAGGCAATTATTACAGGAGCTGCAAGAAGTGAAACCAGGTTTATAACCTTAATCATCGGGTTAAGTGCCGGGCCTGCTGTATCTTTCAGAGGATCGCCAACAGTGTCCCCAACGACAGCTGCATGATGAGCATCAGATCCTTTACCTCCATAAAGGCCATCTTCAATGGTCTTTTTCGCATTATCCCAGGCACCGCCGGCGCCTGCCATAAAGACTGCAAGCATCTGCCCCGAGAGAATCACTCCTGCAAGGAAACCTCCTAAGGCTTCAACACCAAGAAGTGCTCCGATAAGTATTGGAGATAATACAGAGATTAAAGCTAATGGTATCAGCTCTTTTTGTGCCGACACAGTACAAATATCTACAGCTCTCTGATAATCTGGTTTTACCGTACGTTCAATAATACCAGGTATTCTGAACTGACGACGAACTTCTTCGACTATCTGGGCGGCAGCTCGTGTTACAGCATTGATTGTAAGAGAAGAGAACAGAAATGGAATAGTCCCACCGATAAGTAAGCCAATAAAAACCATCGGAACCGAAATTCTTATACCAGTTTCAATCAGCTGTGCTGCTTTTTCAAATCCCATCTGGATCTGAACTTTACTCACATCCGTGATGAAAGATCCGAATAATGCAACAGCTGCAATTACTGCTGAACCAATTGCTACCCCTTTTGTAATAGCTTTGGTGGTGTTCCCGGTTGCATCGAGAGAATCCATTATCTTGCGCGCGTCTTTATCGAGATGAGACAATTCCCCTATGCCGTTTGCATTGTCTGCTATAGGTCCGAAAGCATCCATTGCCACATTATTACCTGTCAGGGTTAGCATTCCTATACCGGTCATAGCGACTCCATACAGGACAAAAACAATAGGTTGTCCATAATAGATCATTACTGATGCAAATATTGTTACTGCAATAACTATTGTCTGCCAAACGGCAATCTCAAATCCATAACTCATTCCCTTTAAGATCAATGTTGCGGAACCTGTCTTTGAATTCTTTGCAATATCTTTAACCGGGTGATAATGTCCGTCTGTGAAATGTTTGGTTATTTCATCAAGTACAATGGCCAGTATAATACCTACCACTACCGATAGAAATGAGCGCCAGTCATGAAGATAGAAAAATGAAAGGATACCGAATGCCGTTATGCTAATAGCGGCTGAGGAATAGAAACCTTTGTTAATTGATTTAAGAGCGTTGTTATTTTTGTCGGTTTTGCTTCCTTTAACAAGGTAAGTACCAATTATTGAAGAGAGAACTCCGATACCTCTGACAAGAAGGGGGAAAATAATCCATGAAAGCTGATGTGTCTGGGTAAATAGTACAACTCCAAGAATTAATGTTGAAACAATTGTGACTTCGTATGATTCAAATATGTCAGCTGCCATACCGGCACAATCACCAACATTATCTCCAACCAGGTCGGCAATAACTGCTGCATTACGTTCGTCATCCTCAGGGAGACCTGCTTCAACTTTTCCAACCAGGTCCGCTCCGACATCTGCAGCTTTCGTATAAATACCACCGCCAACTCTCATAAAGAGTGCCAGCAAAGTCCCACCAAAACCAAATCCAAGAAGTGTATCGGGCGATGCAACACCGAAAAGAATGAAAATAAGTGTGCCACCTAATAATCCTAATCCGTCTGTGAGCATTCCGGTGACAGTCCCGGCGCGGTAAGCAATTTTAAGTGCTTCAGCAAAACTTCTTCTCGAAGCTGATGCAACACGGACATTGGCCTGAACAGCCATTCTCATTCCGAACTGGCCAACCATAAGAGAAAATACAGCACCCATGATGAATGCTACTGCCCGGCCAAATCCGATGACCAGTTTAAGAGATTCATCGGAATAACCTACAAAACGTAGTTTCGACTCTTCTGTCGGAGGAACTACATAAACCGACAAGAAAAGAATAACTGTAAATACAAAAATAAGTGGAACAATAGTTTTTAACTGTCTTTTCAGATAAGCATTTGCTCCCAAACGTATCCCATCCCAGACATCCTGCATTTTTTCTGTCCCTTTATCGCAAGCCATAACCTGCCTTCGAAGAAACATTGCATAAGCGAGTCCGAAAAATGCAATAACCAGAACAGTCCAGATTGCTACTACTTCAAAAGGGGTTGCTCCCGGTAAACTAACCATAATGAATATTCAATTAAAAAGATTAATACTATATTGATCTAAAAAATTCATAATTAATATTTTCCAGTTCTGCAAGACTTGGATAAGGGTAATAAAGAATTTCATCCTTCGAACCAACATAGAATCCGCTTTCTATTGTCCTGTAGAGAAGAGATCCGGAATATACCCTCTGAACTGTTTTCATATGTTTTTCATATTCTCCTTTTAAGATTTCAAGACAATCTCTAAGGTGTCCTATGTTTGAATAAGGCAATTGTTCAACTGACCCGTTAAGGGGGTTTGTTGCCAATTCTCCCAGTTTCAGATCAACAAAAAACAGTTTTGGAAGAACAATGGGAGTTGATCCATCGGTAAGTCTTTTCAGGAATGCCGAAGGGGTCAATTCACTTGCAACCAATGGGGTCACAGGGCATAATTCCTGAAAAAGATGCAGCTTAGCCAAAACTTCCCTTGAACGATCATAAGATGTTTTTTTCAATTCAAGAGTATGTCCTGTGTCGGTTGTGAGGTATAAGCTCATAAGTGCCGATAAAGGAATCATTTCCAGTGTTTTGTAAACTGAGAGATAGACAGAACTTTTAGGTTTGCCGTCAGCTTTGGCAACACATCGTCGGTTCAGACTGTCCATATCTATCAATTTCTCAATCTTCTCAAGGTCAACCTCAAAGAATATTGCCTGACCTCTATTCCTTTTTTTTGTACCGGTTGACAGGTATGCGCCAAATTCTACCGGAGGCAGCATTGAAGCAATCAATGCTTCAGGGGTTGCTGTTAAATAAATAAATTTGTTCATTACTTAATTATATTTATTATTATATATTAGAATTTTTGTAGTCTCAAATTATTAATGTCCGAAAAATCAAAATTGCGCCTAATATGCCCAGATTTATTTACTGTGAAATGTTAAGTTTAAACAAATTCATCTCTACATACTAAAAAATGTTAAAGTCGCAACAGCATAATAAATAATGCTTTATTAAAATAATTCCCGGAAGATTCTTCACAATTCATAATATATGGAAACATCCTGCACAAAATATTGTCGGTTTATTATCTTCCCCTGATAAATTCCGTGAACTTTTTATTTCTGTCAGGAAATACTTCTCTTACTTCCGTATCACTTAAAGAAAACCATATAGTTGACAGACTATGGAGCATTGAATAAGATAAATCAAAAAATAGTACAAACCAATATAGCTGCCGTAGTCTTAAAAATTAATGGTTTTGAATTAAGAAAAAATTCACCGGTACAAATCTATATTAGTTTTTTTTTTAAGCAAATAAAAATATATGCGTTCTTAAATCAGTTTATTGTTTATAAAGAATCTAAACAGCAAGATGAACCGATAGAAACAGATTTGAGTCTTGTTTCTACATATTCTATACAATATATGTTTAAATTTAATTTAGCTAAATAGCCCTGAAAAAATCGTAATTAATATTCTCCAGTTCTGCCATTATAGGGTAAGGATAAAAAGCAATGTCATCTTTAGCTCCCACATAGAACCCGGTATCAATAGTCCTGTAAAGGAGCTCTCCGGAGAATATACGATGAACTGTCTTCATATGTTTCTCATATTCACCCTTAATTATCTCGAGGCAGTCTCTTAAATGCCCGATATTGGGGTACGGAAGATGTTCAGCAGAACCTGAAAGCGGGTTAGTTGCCAGTTCATCAAGTTTTAATTCAACAAAGAAAAGTTTGGGAAGAACAATCGGGATTGATCCATCTGTAAGTCTTTTAAGAAATACCGAGGGAGCAAGGCTGCTAGCGACAAGGGGATTCCCCGGGCATAATTCCTGATACAGATGAAGGGCATTTGCAGGTTCTTTTGCCTTGTCATAGACTGATCTTTTCAATTCAAGAACGATACCATGATCAGTGGTAAGGTACAGACTTTTTAATGCTTCCAATGGAATAGTTTCCAACACTCTGTAGACGGAAAGGTAGACAGAACTTTTAGGGCTGCCATCTTCTTTGGCAACGCACCGCCTGTTCAGGCTATCAATATTTATTAAGCTTTCAATCTTATCCAGATCAACCTCAAAAAAAATTGACTGGCCTTTATTCCGTTTTTTGGTACCTGTTGACAAATAGAGGCCAAATCCCTTTGGAGGAAGCATCGAAGCAACAAGTGCTTCAGGATTGCAGGTTAAATAAATGTACTTGCTCATAGCTTTTTTTTATTAATTAAAAGAACAATGAATTCCTTACAAATTATTCAACAGAAAGATTAAAGTCTTTCTAATAACAAATTTACGCTAGTTTTTACAACTGTGACCATGAAAATTCGCTTTTAATTCTATTTGAATTTGTCCGGATTTTTACATTTAAATTCTTTTAATCCATAAGCCCTTGAGAAAATAAAGAGAGATTTCAAATAAATAATCACAGGATAATCGAGTTTCATTTACCTTTTGTGATTCTTTTCTTAAATTTTTTCTTAATGGAATTATAGATAAACGGAATAGATGTGATCACGATCAGGAAAATGACTATATAACCCAGGTATTCTTTTGTTCCGGGGATATATTTTCCCATGAAATAACCGGTTAAGACCAATGCATTTACCCAAAAAAAAGCACCGACCAGACTGTATATAAAGAATTTATGTAAATCTAACTTTACAATGCCGGCTACAATAGGGGCAAAAGTCCGTACAATCGGAAGAAACCTGCTTAAGATTATTGTCTTTTTCCCATGTTTTATGTAAAACTCATGTGCTGTCACAAGATGTTCCTGCCGAAATAAAAAACCGGATTTTCGCTTGAATAACAATACCCCCACCTTCTTTCCAAATGCATAACCAACCATATTCCCCATAACTGCGGCAACAATAATTAAAGCAACCAGCAGGGAGGGATGTATTTCAAGAATCCCGGTTGAACATAATAAGCCTGCTGTAAACAGAAGCGAGTCGCCAGGAAGAAAAAAACCAACGAACAAGCCTGTTTCTGCAAACACAACAAAAAGAAGCAGGTAGATTCCACCATAGTGTATAATGCTTTCGGGATTTACCAGTTGTTTTAAGAAATCGAAAATTCCATGCATGAAAATCGCTTATGATAAAAATCAATCATTAAATATACTTGATTTTATTATTTCATGAGATGGTTTAAAATACTTACCTCTTTTTTAGTACTTCAACTAAATACATTTATTATTTTTGCCCAGAATAAAAAATAAGAATCAGTTTTAATAGAGTTTAACCAAGAAACAATGCATGGCTAATTTTTTTGACGACAAAATATCAGAAAGACTTGGAGGCGTCAACTTTGGAAAATCAACAGTGATATACAAATTTGAGCTTATTAAAAGAGCAAAAGCAGCTGCAAAAAAAGCACACCCTGAATTAAACTTAATCGACATGGGTGTCGGAGAGCCTGATTCTCCGGCTGATGATCTGGTAGTGCGTGCTTTATCAGAAGAAGCGGGAAAACCTGAAAACAGATGGTATGCAGATAACGGAATTCCTGAATTTCAGGAAGCCGCAGCCTGCTATCTTGAAAAGATATATGGGCTTTCAGGTTTAGTACCTTCAGAACATATTGTTCATGGGATAGGATCAAAATCAGTCCTTGCTATGCTTCCGATTTGTTTTATTAATCCAGGTGATATTTTACTTACAACAATTCCTGGTTACCCGGTCACAGCAACCTATACAAAATATCTTGGCGGGGAAATATTCAATTTGCCATTATTGGAATCAAATTCATTCCTGCCAGACTTAAATCTAATCCCTCAACAAGTTTTAAAAAGAGTTAAGCTGCTATATCTGAATTATCCGAATAATCCAACCGGTGCTGTGGCAAGTACTGAATTCTTTGAGCAAGTGGTTGATTTTGCAAAGAAAAACAATATAATCGTCATTCACGACGCACCTTACAGTGCATTGACATATGATGGATATAAACCACTTAGTTTTCTTTCTGTTAAAGGAGCAATGGATGTTGGAATAGAAGTCCATTCATTATCAAAGGCATTTAATATGACCGGATGGAGGATAGGTTTTATTTGCGGAAACAGTAAGGCGGTAAAAGCTTACGCGACTGTAAAGGATAATACTGATTCAGGGCAGTTCAGAGCAATCCAAAAGGCAGCTATTCAGGCACTAAAGCATACAGAAATAACAGATGAAACGATAATAAAATACTCAAGAAGGTTCAATCTGCTGGTAGATGCTTTAAATGATTTAGGATTTAATGCTATAAAGCCTAAAGGATCATTTTATTGTTATGTAAAGGCTCCCGTGGGTACTGAAAGTGGTAAAATATTTAATTCAGCATCTGAATTTTCCGAATTTCTTATACATGAATCATTAATATCTACAGTTCCATGGGACGATGCAGGGAAATTTATTCGATTCTCGGTGACCTTTGAGGCAGATTCGCTTCAAAAAGAGATCGAAGTAATTAATGAAATGAAAGAAAGAATGAAAACATTACAATTAAGATTCTGACATATGAGAAACTTTTATTTAAAGTCAACTTAATCCTAAAACACTATTCACGA
Organism: Bacteroidales bacterium; assembly: GCA_049512815.1. Classification (GTDB taxonomy): domain Bacteria; phylum Bacteroidota; class Bacteroidia; order Bacteroidales; family VadinHA17; genus LD21. Next base: position 58,505 of record JBEKWS010000014.1, read on the forward strand.
ATAAGTTTTATTTAGTTTAGTCTAGAAGGTATTAGATATCCCGGCATGATATTTGAGCTACAGGTATGCATTTTAACCTGTAAAAAACTAAAGTTAATGGATTCACCATAAAAATACCTTCTTTTAAAAATTGCTAATTATTGATTTTGTGTTAAATTTGGACACAATCCTAACTTACGTCAATGTATGCCAGAAATATCTGCTGTAATTATAACATATAATGAAGAATTATACATTGATAAATGTCTTGCTTCAATTTATGGAATTGCCGATGAGATTGTCGTAGTTGATTCCTTTTCAACTGATTCGACTGAAGAAATTTGCAAAAAGTATAATGTAAGGTTTGTAAAACACGAGTTTGAGGGATACAGAGATCAAAAGAATTTCGCATTAAAACTTACGACCTATAAAAACGTACTGTCTCTTGATGCTGATGAGGCTTTAAGTGACAGGTTGAGAGAGTCGATACTTGCTATAAAAAATAAATGGGACTATGACGGTTATCTCTTTAACAGACAAAATATTTATTGTGGAAAGTGGATCAGACATTCACAATGGTACCCCGACAGACAGCTAAGACTTTTTCATTCCGACAAAGGACGCTTTGGGGAACTCAACGTTCATGAAAAGTTCATAATGTCAAACGGTTCTAAGATTGGCAAACTAAAAGGGGATATCCTTCACTGGCCTTTTATTTCCCGCCAGCATTATATCGATAAAATGAATAAGTATTCACAAATCGGTGGACGGGAACTGCACAAGGCAGGAAGAAAAGCCTATATATTCACTCCCTATATTCATCTCGTATGGGGTTTTTTCAGATCATATATTATTAAAAGAGGTTTCCTTGACGGTCGGGAGGGATTTTTTATCTGCTCCGTGTATGCAAAATCCGCTTTCAATAAATACATGAAGTTGCGTATTCTGAACAATAATGGTGTTGTACGATAACTTTATCTGAATGACCTTCGAAGAGGATATAAAAAAATCTTTGAATACTCTTAGAGAAGGTGGCATCATTCTCTATCCAACTGACACCATTTGGGGTCTTGGCTGTGATCCAACAAACAATACTGCAGTTGAAAAGATCTTTAAAATAAAATCAAGAAGTGAAAGCAAGAGCCTAATTATTCTTGTAGATGGATTATCTATGGTTGAGCGGTATGTAAAAGATATTCCCGAGATAATATTTGAACTAGCGGATGTTTCCGATAGTCCCCTGACCATTATCTATCCGAAAGGAAAGAATTTGGCAGCAGGTGTCTGCAGCGATGATGGTTCAGTAGGAATAAGAATATGTCATGATGCATTCTGCAGGGAACTGATTAACAAGTTCCGTAAGCCAATTGTTTCGACATCAGCTAATTTAAGTAGTAAATCCTTACCGGAGAACTTCAATGAAATTGATAAATCGGTAATCGAAGGAGTGGATTTTGTTGTCAGATACCGTCAGGATGACCGGCAGAAGCATACTGCATCACCGGTCATCAAAGTAAATCCCGACGGGACCATTGAAATTATAAGAAAATAGCTTATTTTGATCTTACTTTGCCAGAACCTGAAACATGTGCATCAATCTTAGGGTTACCTTCATAAGTCACATTCCCGCTACCCGAAACACTTGCCCTGAGAGACTCTATAACATTACAACTACAGTTTCCGCTTCCTGAAATGTGTATTTCGGCCGACTTTATCTTTAACGGTTCGCCCTCATAATTACCCGATCCGCTAATTGAAATATCAGCTTTGTTTGCGTTCCCGTTTCCACCAAAGATTATATCCCCTGAACCTGATATGCGGCAATCAAGGGTTGAAACAACAACATCAGCGGTATATATTCTGCCACTTCCACTGACACTCAGATTAAGGTCTCCAGTTTTTACTGCATCTTTTATTTTGGCTTTCCCTGAACCTGAAACACCCAATCCTTTTAATTCAGGCATAGTTATATAAACAGTAACTTTTTCATTAATGTTTATTCTCCAGTTCTCTTTCTTAATTACCAGTTTACCTCCTGAGACTTCGGTAATTATGTCCCCCAGTACCCTTTTTTCTCCTTCGAGAACAACCTTAAATTCAGGACCAAAACTGATGTAAAGGTCCCCTGCTACACCAAAACTTACCTTCGTAAAGTCTTTAACATCCCTGGTTTCCTTTGCAAATGACTGTCCGTTGGAAAAACCTGACGACACAGCTATTGCTAAAATAAATGCGGATAAAAGAATTCCCCTTTTCATAGTGTTGTGTATTAATAATAATTAACAATATACTTTCGAAAGACCTGCTTTTTTAAAAAAAGCTGCACCAATTGAAATTAATATTTCAGTTAATATCGATAAGTCCTTCGGGAATATCCATAAGTATAATTTTCTTTTTTTTATTGATGTTCACTATAAAATGTTCATGAAAAGGAACCAGAATATTTTTCTTATCTATGGATTTTATATTCAGTAGTAATTGTCCGGAGTTTGGAATGATTTCGCTAATTGATCCAAGTAGCTTATCATCCTGAATAAAAACTTTATATCCGATCAGGTCCCGATTTTTCTCTTTCTGATTTTTATAAGAAAGTCCGGTTGTCAAAAACACCCTGCAACCTTTGAATTCGCTGATTTTTTCAACAGCGTCATATCCTTCAAGCCAGAGCTTTAGAATATCGGTTCCGGAGTATTCCGTACCGGAAATAAAAAAAGGAACCGGTTTTCCTTCGATTTCCAGAAAGACCGATTCCATTAGGGGAATATTTTCAGTAAAGATTTTATCTAACTTAACTGCTATGGCTCCCTCATAGCCACTGACTTTTGTGATTCGTCCGAGTAATATGTCGTTTTTGTAAGCCACCGGATTTCTGATCCTTATGACCCCTCAACTATTCCTTAGGCTTATTCTCATCAACCGGCTCTGATGCAGTATCTTCTGCAACCGCCGGGGCCTGAGTTGGTTCTTCAGCAGGTGCTGCCTCTCCGGCAACAGCCTCTGCTTTGTTTTTCGCTGCCTCTTTAGCTGCAAGATCCGCATTTCTTTTAGCAAGTTTTGCTGCTCTTGCCTCGTTAACACCTTTTTCAACCGTAAGCCTTTTTCCTAATTCATCATCCTGAGATTTTTCAAGATTTGATTTTTTAGCTTCGATCTTTGCTTCGTTCTGCTTTATCCACTCTTCGAATCTCTTTGTAGCTTCAACTTCATCAAATGCACCTTTTTTAACACCTTCAAGAAGATGTTTTTTCATTAGAACACCTTTATAAGACAGGATCGCTCTACATGTATCTGTAGGTAATGCGCCATTTTGCAGCCAACCCAATGCTTTATCGAAATTGAGTTCGATTGTTGCCGGGTTAGTGATCGGATTATAAGATCCGATCTTTTCAATATATCTGCCATCCCGTGGCGATCTGCTATCTGCAACCACAATGTGGTAGAAGGCCAGTTTCTTACGGCCTTTTCTGGCTAATCTGATTTTAACTGCCATTAATTCTTACGCTTTATTATTTAAACTGTTTTAAAAATTGTGGCTGCAAAGATATAATATTTATTAATAAAGTCATTATCGTTGACTAAAAAACGGCTGCAATGATTGCTGCCGCTTTAACTTATGATTAATAAGTAAAATGCAGACGACATTACAATTGTAAAAAAATACTTCATAGATTATTTTTTTTTGATAACCGGACTCGTCCAATCTTAATTCAATTTTGCGTATTTTTGTGAACTTATCTTATTGAATATTTTCTTTCCACCAATGGCAGGATTCGCGCACTTACACGTTCATACTCAATACTCTATACTCGACGGGGCTTCTAATATCGGTTTGCTCATGGACAGGGTAAAAACCCTGGGAATGGATGCTATCGCTATTACCGATCATGGGAATATGTTCGGGGTCAAAGAGTTTCACAACAGTGCTACAAAAAAAGGGATAAAACCTATAATCGGGTGCGAGATTTATGTTGCGAAAAGATCTATTGAGGACGTAAGTGGAAAAGAGGACCGTTCCGGCGATCACCTGATTCTACTTGCCAAAAACCTGACAGGATATAAAAACCTTATCAAGCTTGTCTCAATTGCCTGGATCAAAGGTTTTTATTATAAACCCCGGATCGATAAGGATTTGTTAACAAAATATAAGGAGGGACTTATAGCTTCTTCAGCATGCCTGGCCGGAGAGATCCAGGATGAAATACTAAATGGTACAATGTCGGGTGCAGAGGCATCACTTAAGAGTTATCTTGACCTTTTTGGTGAAGATTTTTACCTGGAGATTCAGAGACACGAGACATATGATCCTGATGCAGACAGATCTGCTTTTCCTCTTCAACAGAAAGTTATTGAAGCTTTTAAAAAGCTGTCGGTTAAGTATAATGTCCGTCTGATCGCAACAAATGATGTGCATTTTATTAATGCAGAAGATGCTGAAGCTCACGACAGGCTAATATGTATAAATACAGCAAAAGATATTGACGATCCAAACAGGTTAAGATATTCAAAGCAGGAATACCTGAAAAGTGAAGAAGAGATGCGTGCCATTTTTAGCGATATTCCTGAAGCCATCGATAATGTGTCAGGATTGGTTGCTAAAATTGAAAAATACAAGCTTGACCATGATCTGATCATGCCTGAATTTGACCTCCCGGAAGATTATACCGACAGAGATCAGTATCTGAGATTCCTGACATACAAAGGGGCTGGGGAACGATGGGGAACATTGACAGAGGAACAAACTGAACGACTTGATTTTGAACTGGAAACGGTTGCCAAAATGGGATTCCCCGGATACTTTCTCATAGTACAGGATTTTCTTCGTGCTGCCAGAGAAATGGGGGTTTCTGTTGGTCCCGGAAGAGGCTCAGCTGCCGGGTCCGCTGTTGCGTATTGTCTAAGGATCACAGATATCGATCCAATAAAATATGGACTTTTGTTCGAAAGGTTTTTGAATCTCGACCGTATTTCAATGCCAGATATTGATATCGATTTTGATGAAGACGGAAGAGAGGTGGTCCTGAGATATGTAGTCAACAAATATGGGCACGATAAGGTTGCTCATATTATCACATTTGGATCGATGGCCGCAAAAATGGCCATACGTGATGTTGCAAGAGTTCAAAAATTGCCATTGCCCGATGCAGACAGGCTTGCCAAACTTGTTCCTGAGAGACCAGGCATCACACTTAAAGCAGCTTATGCAGAAGTACCGGAGCTGGCGCGTGAAAGAGAATCTTCTAATAAATTGATAGCTCAGACGTTAAAATATGCCGAAGTTCTTGAAGGTTCAGTCAGACAAACCGGTGTCCATGCCTGTGGCATAATAATCGGGAAAGACTCTCTCGACAATTACATTCCGTTATGCACGGCAAAAGATACCGATCTCTATGCAACCCAGTACGATGGAAGTCATGTTGAGTCAGTCGGACTTCTTAAAATGGATTTCCTTGGCTTAAAAACGCTCTCAATTATTAAAGATGCTGTCAACAATATAAAAAAGTCAAAAGGGACAGAAATTAACATTGAAACACTACCTCTTGATGATAAAAAAACTTTTGAACTTTTCAGCAACGGTGAGACAACAGGGATCTTCCAGTTTGAATCAACCGGAATGAAAAGATACCTGAGAGATCTTGAACCAAACCGGTTTGAAGACTTAATTGCAATGAATGCTCTCTACAGGCCGGGACCTATGGAATATATCCCGAAGTTTATCAGGAGGAAACATGGCACTGAAAAGATTGACTATCCTCTACCTGTAATGGAGAAATATCTTGATGATACCTATGGCATTACTGTTTACCAGGAGCAGGTGATGTTACTATCACAGGAGCTTGCAGGCTTTACTAAAGGAGAAGCCGATTCCCTGAGAAAAGCCATGGGAAAAAAGAAACGTTCCATAATGGACGAAATGAAACTGAAGTTTCAGGAGGGATGTTCAAGAAAGGGTTATAATGAAGAAATTGTTAATAAGATTTGGTCAGACTGGGAAGCTTTTGCTCAATATGCTTTTAATAAATCCCATTCAACCTGTTATGCCCTTGTAGCATTCCAGACAGGTTATCTGAAAGCTAATTATCCGGCAGAATATATGGCCGCAGTTCTCAGCCGTAATATAAGTGACATTAAAAAGATTACAACTTTTATGGATGAGACCCGGAGAATGGGTATGGAAGTACTAGGGCCAGATGTTAATGAGAGTAATGTAAAATTCACGGTAAATAAGGATGGAAACATAAGATTCGGACTTGGGGCAATCAAAGGAGTCGGTGAGAGTGCAGTATTGCAATTGATTGAGGAGAGAGAGAAGAATGGCCTTTATAACGATATCTATGATCTTGTTGAAAGAGTAAACCTTAACTCACTTAACAAGAAAAGCCTGGAAGCGATGGCAGTTGCCGGAGCCTTCGATTGTTTCCCTGGATGTACCAGAGCACAGTATTTTTCGCTCGACACCAAAGGATCAAGCTTTATAGAAAGCCTTATCAGGTACGGAAACAACGCAAAAACCGTAAAGACCTCAAACCAGCAGTCTCTCTTCGGAGATACTGGTGGCTTTGATATGATAAAACCAGAACCGGCCCTTTGTCCAGATTGGCCTAAACTGGAAAAACTAAACAGAGAAAAGGAGGTAATAGGTATATATCTGTCCTCTCATCCTCTCGATGATTTCAAACTGGAAATCAATACTTTTGCAACAGCAAATCTTGCAGATCTGCAGAACTTGCGCGAGTACCTTGAACGTGATGTTGTTGTAGCAGGAATGGTGACAGACACAAAAAACGGAATTGGTAAAAATGGCAAGCCTTATGGTTCCTTTACTTTGCAGGATTATTCCGATTCATTCCGGTTCATGTTATTTGACAAAGACTACATTGAAAACACTAAGTTTTTTATTATTGGCTATTATCTCCTGATAAAGGGCAGAGTACAGAAACGAAAGTATAAAGAAGAAGAGCTTGAATTCAGGATTAAGACAATCAATCTGTTATCAAGTGTTAAGGATGAACTTATTAAATCAGTTACACTTAAAATCGACCCTGACAATATCAATAACGAAATGATTAAAGAGTTAAAAGAGCTGATAAAGGAAAACAAGGGCGAAACCGAGCTCAAATTCCTGTTTATTGATTCTGATGATAAAATCTCGCTCCCCATGTTTTCAAGAACGTTCCGGGTCAGGTTGAATAACGAACTAATCACATATCTTGAAGATCATCCAGGCATAGATTACAAAGTTAATTAGCTATCTTTGCAGCGGATAATTAAAGTAAATTTTTCAAATATAAACTATTATGTTATTAGAGGTAAATGATGCTAACTTCGATGAAGTAGTCATTAAATCAGTCAAACCGGTTATTGTTGATTTCTGGGCAGAATGGTGTGGCCCATGCAGAATGATTTCTCCCATTATTGAAGAAATTTCTTATGAATTTGAAGGAAAAGTGGTTGTAGTAAAATGTGATGTAGACAGCAGTCCTTCTGTTGCTACTAAATATAATATCAGGAACATACCTACGGTTCTCTTCTTTAAGGATGGGAAAATAGCTGACAAACAGGTCGGTGCAGTTCCAAAGAATAACTTTGTTGCAAAATTAAACGCTCTAATTTAGAAAATAATATTACTTAATCTGGCCGTTCGGTTTATCTGCAACGGCCTTTTTAATAAACAACTATGACAATTTGTGTGTTCGCCTCATCCAGCAGCCGTATTGACAATGAATATGCAATTGCAGCTTCAAATCTTGGATCACTTCTTGCACAAGCTAAAATAGATGTTGTATACGGAGGTGGTGGTATAGGTCTGATGGGCAAACTCGCTGATGCCGTTCTAGAAAACAGAGGAAGGATAACCGGCGTTATTCCGTCATTCATGAAAGATGAAGGATGGGATCACTCTTCATTAAGTGAAATGATTGTAACCTCTGATATGGGAGAAAGAAAAAAGCGGATGTTTGAAATGGCAGATGCAGTTGTTGCATTGCCTGGAGGGCTTGGAACACTCGAAGAGTTAACAGAGGCGATGACACTGAAACAGCTTGGTCTGTATTGTGGACCGATCATTATCCTGAATACCCTGAACTTTTATAAATCATTTATTGATTTTCTTGAACATATGATATCTGGTCACTTTCTCAGATTTCAACATAAAGGCATGTGGGAAATTGCCGAAACGGCTGAAGAAGTTATGATTCTTCTCGGAAAAAATGAGAGTTGGCATAAGGATCCCCGGAGCATTGCAAAAATTTAATTTTCAGGAATTTTGGTGCCAACAAACAGTATATCATCTACCTGGTCAAGATCACCTTTCCAATCTAAAATCTCTTTTTCAAGTCTGTCTTTTTGCTCATTCACAGGAAGATTCCATATCTCCGACAGGAGTTTTTTAACATTCGCCGACTTATATTTCTTAACAGCAGCAGATCCAAACTGATCGGCATAACCGTCGGAACACATATATATCATATCTCCCGGTTGAATATCGACAGGCTGATTGGTAAAGTTCTTCCTCTCAACCATTGATGTCATACCAATCGGGTATCTGTCACCTCTATAAAGAAATACTTCTCCTTTTCTGACAACATACAATGGATTAAATGCTCCGGCGAATTCAAGTGTAAAATTCTTTTTGTTGAAAGCTATCAGGGCAAGATCCATTCCATCGGTTATTGCTTTTTCATGACGCTGCATAAGAGCCTTCATAACCTCAATATTGAGTTGATCAACAATTGCAGAAGGCCGTATCAGGCCATACTCCCTTACAACCTTATTCAGAGAGTTATGTCCTATGATCGACATAAAGGCTCCAGGAACACCATGTCCGGTACAGTCAACTACAGCTATGAACTGCCAGTCACCGTTATCGTACATCCAGTAAAAGTCCCCGCTCACAATATCTTTCGGCATGAAAAGGACAAAAGTCTCCTTAAATGTATCTTCCTTTGGAAGCATAGCTCTCTGTATACGTTCGGCATATCTGATACTTGCGGTTATATCTCTGTTTTTCTCTTCGATTTCCATGCTTTTCTGAACAACCTCAGCGGTTCTTTCTTTAACCTTTTCCTCAAGAATTATCTTCTCTTTTATCAGGTTTTGTTCCCTGATTTTAATATACGTTACAACAAATACTACAATTAGTACAATAGACAGAAGGATAAACCACCAGGTAAGATAGAAAGGTGGCTTTATTACAAAATGAAAAGTAACAGGTTTACTGTTCCAGATTCCCTGACTGTTACTCGCTATCACATTGAATGTATATTTTCCGGGAGGTAAAGCTGAATAAATTGCCCTGGTCTGGTCAGTGACAGGCCGCCAGTCTTTGTCTGCTCCATCAAGTTTCACTTTATATCTTACTACATCCGGATTTGTAAGGCAAATACTGTAGTAGTCGAATAAAACAGATTTCTCATTATAATTTAACTTCAGGCCTGCTATCATTTCCCGTGATTTATAATTTACCCGCATACTCATAATATGTGTCAGCGGTTCTAGACTCCGGGTTGTTGTTTCCAAAGGACTAAAATGTGTAGCCCCATTCGCGGTGCCAAACCACAAGTCTCCTTCAGGGCTTTTATATACAGCATTTGGCTTAGCCTCAATGCCTGTGAATCCGTTTCTTTCTGTGTAAGAAAAGACTCTTTTGGTTCCAGGGAAATACCTGTTTAATCCGATGTTTGTACCAATATAGATACTACCATCATCACCTGTAACTAAAAGGTTAATATTATTCGAAAGAAGCCCGTCATTCTGGGTTACAGTGGAAATTATTGAACCATTCTTAAATGCTATTAATCCCTGGCCTGTTCCAATCCATAAGACACCCTTACTGTCCATAACCATTGCCTTTGGAATTATTCCCGGAAGAGCAGAAACAGGTTTAAAATCTTTTCTAACCGCATCGTATCTGATCAGTCCTGGCTTTTCGCCCCTGGGTTCAGTTCCGATCCACATGTCTCCATTCGGATCACAATATAGGGCGGTAATTCCGAATATTGTTAAACTATCCAATAGAGTGTACCTCTGGAAATTTTGCTCATTAATAGTGCCTACGGCAACTCCTTCAACCGTTCCAATCCACAGATTGTTTTGCCTGTCAATTTCCAGCGCTGTAACCTGTCCGCCTGTATATAGTATTGAGTTAATATACGGTTGTGTCTCAAATTTAGAAATCTTCCTGTTGTAAAGGATCACTCCACCTTCGTTTGCTCCGATCCATAAATTTCCATTCTTGTCCTCCCGCAAGAACCTGATATCTTCGTACAAAAAATTCGTAGCCTTATTATAAATTACAGGTTTTTTTTGTGATCCTGGGTAATAACACGATATACCTTCATTTGTCCCAAACCATATAGCACCTTTACTATCCTGATAAATTGCATTAACGTTCGGATCGGGAAGTATCTCTTTTTCGTTGATTGTTTCAAAAGCATCACCTTTAAAAATAGTAAGACCGTTATTCTGATCAGCAATAAGAATATTGCCTTCAACATCTTCAATTATTTTAGATATCTTCGAGGCTTTAAGCCCGTTTTCTTTATCAAACTTATGGAAATTTTCTCCGTCAAAAACAGCTATTCCACCTCCCCAGGTCCCAATCCAAATCCGGCCCCTGCTATCTTCAGTGATACAGCTTACCATATTACTTGAAACACCCATTTTTATTAAATCATAATAAACCATCCTGCTTTCAGACATCACATACTTGTAAATTCCTCCATGATGGGTTCCAAACCACAAATTCCCGGCTTTGTCTTCAAGTAAACAGATGGTACTAAAGTATGTAGTCATATGAGGCATACGATAACCCTCAAACTTCTTCTCCTCTTCGTTATATCTTTTTAGGCCTACATCAGTAATACAAATTAATGACTCTCCTCTTATCACAGTCAAACCATAAACCTGATCACTCAATCCTTCCTTGCCTCTGAATTGTTTTGCTTTAATATTTTTAATATCCTTTACGGGAAAGTCAGACTGAATTGCTCCATCATTAACAGAAGTAAACCATATTTTATCTTTAATTTGAGCAATACCAGTTACATCTCCCGTAATCTTTAATGAGTCGAAGGCCGCTTTTTCAAATTTCTGACCGTTGTAGCGCGATATTCCCCCGTTAAGATGACCGAACCAGATATATCCTAATGAATCCTCGATTATACATTTAACACCACCATTAGCAAGATTGTCACGTGATGTAAAGTTTTCAAACTTTTTCCCATCGAAACGTGATAAGCCGTTTGCTGTTCCAAGCCAGATATAATCTTTTGAATCCTGAAGAAGGGTATAAACTTTCTGTTCACTGAGCCCCTGCTTAACGCCATAATTATCAAAAAAATACTTCTGTGAACTTCCCGATAAAATCGTGACATATAAAAAGAATACAAGCCAGGTAAAAAATTTTGCCTGGCGCTTAATGACTTCCATGGGTGACATATAAGATCCTATTTTGTGATAAAGAAGAATGTCCCGTTCATGTCCTCCAGTCCTTGTATTTTCCCAAACTTAGGTTTCTGCCCGTTATTGGTTGCAACAGCAGCAGTCACCGATTTAACAATGCTCTCAATAGGAATACATGCATTCTTATTATTCATGAGAGTATTAGCAAATGTTGCAGTGAATTTTGAATTATCAACCGCCAGTTCATACCCGGCAGAGGAGAATACCTGGGCTGACTTGGAGCCGGCTACCTGTGTATTATCACAAGTCGGTGCTTCGCCTGCGGAACGCATGGCAGTATAAAATCCCGGTCCGGATTCACAAGCATCTGAGACAACAAGTGTATGAATTACAACATCGCTATAGCCTTGCAATCCGGCTTTTAAAGAGTTGATGTTAAAATAGGTAAACTCATCATCGCGTTTTGCATCAACCGGGATCCAGTAACCGACATCATTAATAAACTTGCCATGACCTGCATACCATACCAGTAACGATTTAACCTGGTTTTTCTTAACCAGGTCGCGGAGCTCGATATTAAAGAACCTCTCCATCTCCGCCTTGGTCATATCTTTTCTATAAATGGTATTATGTATATCATAATTAGCCAGAGCTCTCCGCATGGTGCTGATGTCTTTAATCGGGCCATCTAGACTTGCAAAAGTTTCATAACTCGAATTTTCAATAAAAACAACCCAGGTCCTTCCCATCGGATTTGTTGCTGCGATTCCTGCTCCTTCCCTGTTAATTATAAATTCGGATTCCTTCCTGTTACCATAAATATCTTCAGCAACTACCGTAAATTTATTCAGATCTGAAACATTTAATGTTGCAGTAAAAGCCGGATTCAATTCATTTGGATTATAGCTTGCCGTAAAGTTTCCTACGGTGATTGATTTTATCGGACTTTCATCTGATATTTTACCCTGAATTGCAATATTTGATACCGGAGAATCAAGCATCACCTGCCCTTCTTCAGTAGTGTAAGGTGCAACTATCATTACCTTTGGTGGGTTAATTTCAGTGCGTTTCAAAGTATAATTCAGCACTTTTTCATTATCATAATCGTCTTTCGCAGAAAAAGTAAGTTTATCAATACCGGTAACATTGATATTTGCAAGAAAATCAGATTCACCGTTTTTTTCTACCAATATAACATTCTCATTATTAATAGTAAAGGACTTAATCTTACTTTTATCTTTAAGCGACCCTGATATAAGAAGAGTTGTTTTGTCTCCTTTTATTTCTACGGTATCTTTTACAGGTGCAGGACTTATTACAGCTATTTCAGGAGGATCTGTTTCCCTGTTTATTTCATAAAGTCTTTTTTGAGAAAGTTCCAGCATTTCACGTGCCTTCGCATCGTACTTAGAGAGAAATGTAATCCGATTATAATCGGCCCTGGCTTTATCATAATCCATAATTTCCTCATACGACTTGGCACGTGTATAATACACATCAGGATCTTCCTTTTTAAGCGCAACTTCAAGCGAAATACATTTTGAAAAATCATTTATTGCATTTGTATGCTGGTTGAATTCCTGGTAGCATTTGCCTCTTTCGAAATAAAACATCGGGTTGTCTGGATCGATCAGAATAGTTTTGGAAATATCATTGATGGCGTTCGGATAATCAAGATTTTTCATATATACCTTACTTCTCTTGAGATAAGCATCCGTATTCCGGTCGTTGTTTTTAATTACTTCATTGCATTGTTCCATAGATTCCTTAGGATTTTTTGAAATAAGCAATTCAGCAAGCTCAATTCTTGGTTCAGCCAGCTTTTTGTCTTTTGAAATTGATTTCCGCAATTCCCTTTCCCCAAGAAGATCATTGTTGAGTCTCCTGTATATGATCCCACGCCAATAATAATCCATTGGGGTCTCCTTAATTATAAGAGCTGTATCTGATGCTTGAAGCGCCCGGTCATACATCTTAAGGTTAATCAGTGTTAATACCTTTTCAGGATATATCGTGGAGTTTCGTTTATCAAGGGCTGATGCGTGGTTAAGAAGTTTCAGAGACTCTTCAAAGTTGCCCATCTTGTTACAAACTGCACCAAGGCTGATCATCGCTTCAACATTTTTTGGAGCAAAAACCAATGACTTTTCAAAATCAGCTTTAGCTTCAGCATATTTTGACAGCTTTAAATAAGCCTGCCCTCTGACATAATAATAATCAGGATTTGAAGGTTCGAGACTAATTGCGGTTGTAAACTGAACGACAGCGTCATTATATTTCAGATTATCAACAAACTCCATCCCAGCTTTGTAAGACTTCCTGGCACTTTGTCCAAAAGTACTTACTGCCACAATAATCATCATGGTTGCCACTAAAAATAATCGCTTCTTCATATTGTCAGACTATATTTAATTACTTATACTTTCAATCAAATTTAGAAAAATTTATTTTAATAATCAATCTCTCCTAACTTCCATCATTTAAATATATTTTAAGAGAACTACCGCTGAAAACTGTCTTTGAAGACAGGGTTCCGTTTATCATCGGTGCCTTTATTCCTCTTTTAAAATAATTTCCCCCGGTAAAAATTCTTGCTTCATCCCACAACCCGGTTGAAATGAAATGATTAAGTACTTGCGCCCCTCCTTCAATCAGCAATGATTGAATTCCTGAATTATAGAGGTAACCGGTTATTTGAAGTGAAGAAGGCAAATCTTCTTTAAGCACTACGGCATTTGGAACGTTTGCCTTAAGATTATGAGTAAATACAACTACTTTGCCATCAGTATTATTTACTGCTGATCCTTTATCGACAGATCCTGAACTGCTGAGAATTATTTTTAATGGATCGGGCCCGTTCCATTCTCGTACATTAAGCCTGGGATTGTCTGCCCTGACTGTTCCGGCTCCAACCAGAATAGCCTGTTCGGATGCCCTCCACTTATGAACAAGTACTCTTTCAGGATTGCCGGTAATCCAGGTTGGCTCAATTTCATTATCTTCAGATCTTAGAATATCGAGATATCCATCAGCACTCTGAGCCCATTTCAGCGTTATATAAGGTCTTCGCTTTTCATGAAATGTAAAAAACCGTCTGTTAAGGCCCCTGCATTCTTCTTCCATTACACCGGTATTGACTTCACAACCTGATGCTCTGATTCTTTTCACTCCTTCCCCTGAAACTTTTTCATTTGTGTCAACTGTACCGATAACTATCCTTGGAATTGCGTTGGAAATAATAAAATCTGTGCACGGAGGCGTTTTTCCAAAATGGGAGCACGGCTCAAGGTTGACATAAAGTGTTGATAGCTTCAATTTTGTTCTATCAGTAACAGAGTTAATGGCCTTAAACTCAGCATGAGACTCACCTGATCTCAGATGGTACCCCTCTCCCAGTATCTTTCCTTTATATACGATAACAGAACCTACCATCGGATTAGGATAAGTCAAACCCTCGGCCTTAGAGGCCAGTTCAAGGCATCTTCTCATGAATTTAATATCTTCTGTCTCCTCCATTTCAGTGAAAATACTAAATTTGACTTATGGGTGTCAAGATACAAACAATAAAAGATATCAGGTTTTATCTTGCAAAGGAACTTGCCGGTGTTTATAATGAACCAGAAATAAGAGCCCTTGCTGATATAATCATTAAGACTGTTCTTGGAATAACAAAGTTGCATCAGCTTTATGATGGGGCATATATGGTTACCGGCATACAGGCTGAAAAATTCTATAAACTCACTGCAGAACTTAAAACCGGAAAACCTATTCAGTATATCCTTGGAGAAACGACTTTTTATAATTGCACAATTAAAGTAAATGGTTCTACCCTTATTCCCCGTCCCGAAACAGAAGAGCTTGTAGCCCTCATTGTCAGGGAAAACAAGGAATATGAGGGAAATATTATTGATTTTGGAACTGGTTCAGGTTGTATAGCTATTGCCCTTGCTGCAAATATTCCTCTGTCGGCATTAACAGGAATAGAGATTTCAGATGATGCCATAAGGATAGCACAGGAGAATGCTTTTTTAAATAATGTAAAGGTCTCGTTTATAAAAGGTGATATTTTCAACTTAGATCCGGAATCAGTCGGCAGGGCAGGTATTATTGTGAGTAATCCGCCGTATGTCAGGGATTCAGAAAAACCATTAATGGCCAGGAATGTACTTGATTTTGAGCCTCATCTGGCTCTTTTTGTAACTGACTCCGATCCTCTTATCTATTATAATGCCATTCTTAAACTGGCAGATAAAATTCTGTTGCGAGGTGGCCGTTTGTATTTTGAGATTAACGAATTAATGGGTAAATCAATGATTCTGTTATTTGAATCATTTAATTATTCAGAGATAGAAATTCTTTCAGACATAAATAATAAAGAAAGAATAATAAAAGGCAGAAAAAATGTCTGAAAAAGCTTTATTTGAGACTGCCATAAAAAAAGCGATGGCTCTGTGTTCCCGTAGGGAATTCTGTAGTGACGATATCCGTACTAAACTGTTGTTGTGGGGTATTGATAATAATGATGCTGAGAGGATAATCGGTATTCTTATTAATGAAAACTTCATCAATGAATCACGGTATGCAACAGCTTTTGTAAAGGATAAATTTAATTATAATAAATGGGGAAGAGTTAAGATTGCAGCTCATCTCAAAGTAAAGAAACTTCCTTCTGATATTATAAGTGCTGCTCTTGATTCAATTGATAATGAACAGTATACTAAATTGATACGTGAACTTATTGAAAATCACAAAAGATTAGTTAAAGCTAAAAATCAATATGATCTGAAGGCAAAACTACTACGATTCGGGCTATCAAAGGGCTTTGAGAGCAGTTTATTGTACGATATACTGAATGATCTGGACTAATAATAATTTAAATTACCGTCGGTTTTAACCGACGGAATCCAGGATTCTACTCCAATCGGGACTTTAGTCCATAAAGATTTGTCGGGCTAAAGCCCAGGGAATTAAATTTCCCTGAACCGTTGGTTGAAGCCATCGGTAATTGATTTAACTATAAAATGTGCCTTCAAGAATGCTGTCGATAAACGGCCAGAAAGAGACAAGAAAGATTATACCCGAACCTATACAATCCATAATAATCAATTGTTTGCGGGTGTCAGGATAACGCAGATAGAATATTGAAAATGCCACTCTTAAAACTAGTTGAGCAGCGAAAAAGAGGAAAATTCTCATACCGTAACGATTCCATTCGTATGCCTCAGTTACTCTTCCTCTGACAATTAAAGAAAAGCTATGCGATAATCCGCACGATACGCAAGGCCCTCCTGTGAGCTTCTCATGAATACAAATAACAGGATAGTTATCTTTGACAGGAGAAAAAAAGCCGGAGTATGCGAAAATCAGCAATATTACTCCGGTAAAAAATATATTAACTATAAGGTAAGGTTCATTCCGCAGCCTTGCCTTCATGTTCTGTTCAGTTTTATTTTTTCTTTCGTACAATATCATGTTTCTGAATACTGTCATGTTTCTGAATGCTATCCTGTTTCCGAGTGTTTCCTCCTTCAAGATTTTCAAGTTTCTGCTCCTGGTCTTTTTTATTGGAATTGGTGTTTATTTCCACTTTTTCACCATTGCTTTCAACTTTTATGGAAACATTTGCATCTTCAATCTCCTTGGTAACGTTATCCTGAACATCGTGGATAATATTCTTGATGTTGTTTGGCCATTTATCGGCTTTCTGAGCAATCTTTCCGGCTACAAAGATCTGTGAGACTGAGATCATCGACGCAATTATGGCAATTATCAATCCGGCAATAAGTACCCCGCGTGGTGAACTATTCCTTGCAGCCTGAGAAAGCCCCACAGTTGCAAGAACAATAGCTATAATTCCTGGGATAATTGCTATCAGGCCCACACAGGGAATAACTGCAAGCACAAAAGTTATTATGGCTGTAATAAGAGCAGCAATCCCCAGATTTTGTCCCGTGTTATTTTTTACCTCTTCCATGATATTAAGTTATTTGTTATTATTCATTCCTGTAAGGATGTTAACCATATCCTGTTCTAAAGACGTCGTCGGATTTTCAATGATGCGTCCGGCTTCAATATTATTTTTATAAATAATGAATGTTGGCACCCGTTTGATATCCAGATTGACGTATTCTCCAACAGGCGATTGTTTGGCATCATCAACCCCGATGAATGTAACTTTTGCATCCGGAAACTGCCAGGCATCCAGAACCTTCATGAAACGGGGAACCTCTCTCCTGCTATCGGGGCACCATGTCCCCATCACAATTTTAATTGTAAGACCATCTTTATCGATTTCCAGCAATTTATTTATGGCATCTGTTTTAGGCTGATAATCATCAAATCCTTTAAGGTACCATGTTGAATAAGGATCACGCCTCAACTGGCTTAGATTAAAATATCCGAGTATCCAGGTTGTCTGATCAGAGAAATTTATTGCCGGAGCGGCGACATCTGTGACGTTCACAGGTTTCCGGATTATTTCCGGACTTTTCTCAGCTACAGGCTTTATGGTTTTACAGTCACCGAAGATAACAATGAGAATTAAGAACAGGAAATAAATCTTTTTCATATGTTGATCATTAAGCGAGTGCAAATTAATAGGATTTTTTTAAATGCATAAAAATTATTGCATAGATTATGCTTTGAACTAAGATCGGGATTTAGCTATCCGGTTTTTTTATCCGGTTTGTATAGTAGATAGAAATACCAATAGAAATTGCCGCCAGAAAAAGTAATGCTAAAACCCTGTATATTATTTCGATCCTTGCCAGGTCAACTATGAACAGATAAAATGCAGAGCAGATCATGGTTCCCAGAGCCATATATCTGTACTTAATATTTTTAAGAAGAAGACTGATTATAAAATAAAGAAGTGCTGCCATTGTCCATGAGAATGTTACAAATTGTCTGGGAACTGCATGTAATAAAGCGAATAGCATCATAAAAAAACCTTCAATCATATACAGGTTCCTTATCATATCTGTTTTAATTTGCAATCTTGACCTCATCCAGTTAATTATTCTTGCAGAAATAAGTGCAATAAGTGCAAAGCAAAAATTAACTCCACTGACAGGTTTTGATGACAAAAGATAAACAATCAGGATTGTCAGAAAAAGTAAGCTGTTCATGACTATTATCAGCCTGTTGCGAAACCAGAGCGCCATGGAAACCACAAGAAGGCTTTGAACAGAAAGAAGCAAATAAACCTTAGGCAGCCCAAAGAGTCCGTAAAGTGCAATACTCATGGCCATAAAACCGTAAAGAGCGTAAAAAGCAGATGCAAAATTCCAGTCAGATTTTGAATGTAGTATTGTTGAGTAAATAAGACAACATACAGTTATAATAGCAAACAGTGCAACATAATCAGTACTAAAAAATCTTAAAGCAATAAAAAGAATCAGAATCGTAAAGAGTATTCCGTTAACTATAATCACACTAATTAAAAAATCATCAGAAACTGAATCTTTTTTTCTGAATAAAGACATAATGGAAAAACACGCCCCAAGGCCGAGAAGATAAGTGACACAATTACGATGTGCTGTTATCATTTGCATTGTGTGGCCCATAAGTGGATTCCCAAACAACCAAAGGAAAAAAACGATGTACGTTAGAAAGATGGTTACTATCAGCAATGGTTCCCAGTTAAACCTTTGATAAAAATATACAGTTCCGGCAGCAGTTAAAGTTACAATTGGCAGCATGAAATGTGTAGCATCACCAAGGGTAGCAGTAGCGAGGGCAAAAAACACCGCTAATGCAGCAAAGGTCTGAGATTCGTTGCGAATAGATAAATATACCTGTAAGACGACAAGTAATAACAGTAGGACGATTGATATTGATTTTTCAGAAATCAGAGGTGAAACTGAAAAAAAATGCAACCTGACAGAAATATAAAAGAGAATCACCAGTGCATTCATCCTGAAAATAAATGCCAGGTGGACATTATTTTCCTTTATATAATTTGCCAGAAAAAAAATTGCTGCAGATGCGAAATAGCCAAATAGAAAGGAGAAAAACCTGTATCCCAGATTCATCAAATATTGTGTCAGGAAGGTGATACCAAAAAACAATACTATATTGCCTAACCAGGCCAGTCCAAATCGTCCGATTTGTGACTCAAGTCCTTTTTCTTCTTCACCTGAAGTATTAGTATTCAGTGATGAATCAACTGTCTCAAACAACTCTTCTGATCTGGGAAGGGGTTCATTGTCAGTTATATTGAGAACAGATTCTAACCTGTCAAGCCGAAGTTCTAAAGATTTCAGGCTCTTTCGAATTTTTTCCAGTTCTTCATCCTGATCTGCCATGGCTAATAATTATAATTATTCTTCCTCTTTCACCATTTTCCAGGGGGGCAATAACCATAAAAGAAACGCGAGTATTCCTATAGGAAGCATAAGCCAGAATGCAGCCATCAATGTTCCATCGAGACCGATCAATCCAACTTTAAAACTTGTGAAGCCGGAGAAACTCTTTGAGAATAACTGTCCGCCGATTACAACATTCCACCTCATCGAATACACTCCGATCAGAACCATTATGCTCACAATGAAATACATAGTCTTTTGAAGTCTTATCTTATGTTTATAGAACTGCAGGAAAACAAGAGTAATAAGCGGAATAATTGTTCCAATCAGACCTTGTGCAACAAAAAGAGTAAGATATAGTTTACCCGAAACAAGCAGTTTTATTATCTCAAATGATTCTTCGGCTTCATAAATCCTATGTATCTGATCGAGACTTTCAAGAGTAAAGTCAAGAATCAATATGAAGAAGAGATACTTCCCTATTGTATCAAGAACATTCAAATCAATGGTCTTCTTTCGAACAAATGAAACTATCATATAAACTAACATGACCAATGCAATCCCGGATACCATTGCCGAAAAGAGGAATATAATTGGTATCAGAGGTGACGACCACCATGGGTTAGCCTTAAGGGATCCGAAAATAAAACCTACATAACCATGTAAAATAAAAGCAGATGGAATTCCGACTATTGTAATAATATGCCCGAGCTTTCTATCCCATTGAATTGTTCTTGGTGAAATATCATTTACGCCAAGTGTAAGTATTTTGTAAACCCATTTCATTACTCCCTTTCTCTCATTCGACCATACAACCATACTATGCCGGTAGTCAAACCATATCTCAAGTAAAAGCACCACCGCAAGATACCACAGGTACACAAAACCAAAAATAGCCATCGCGGAGGATGAATGGGGTGTGATCATAATTTCATAGGCTCTCTGTGGTTGAGAGAGATGACTGATGAGTGGCATTGTAGCAACAAGAAGAAATGAAAGGGCTGTAAGAAGTGCTATCTGGTATGTAGGCTTAAGAATTTTAACCTTGAAAACCCTCTCCAGCGATGCAAGAATAAATGCTCCGGCAACAAGTCCTGTAATAAAAGGATAGACAACAATAAGAATTCCCCATTGCAGATCTATTTCGTTGGGAAAAATATAACCCTGTGCGTGGGCAAGGATTTCATACAAATGTTGGTAATGTGGGTCCATATTATCTTACCTCCGAACTTAGTGCATTATAATAAAGCTTTGATCCGGTATTCAGGTGAGGCCTGAGTACCTGTGTTGTATGCTCTTTTAAAAACTTAACCAGGTCACTTTTTTTGTCCCTCAGATTGCCATACATCCTGGCACCGGTCGGGCAGGTTTCCATACAGGCTGGAGCAAGACCTTTTTTCAACCTGTGATAGCAAAGTGTGCATTTATTGGCAACTTTCTTCACAGGATGAATAAATCTGCAACCATATGGGCATGCCTGAACACAATACCTGCAGCCGATACAGTACTTTTCATCAATAAGCACCACACCCTCAGGACTTTCATATGTAGCACCTACCGGGCAAACCTGTGTACAAGGTGATTTTGAACAGTGGTTGCACATCTTTGGAACAAAAAACGATTTAAAAATATCCTCATCCGGGACAGTCTGTGTAAAACCATCAATTCCTCCATTGGGAGAAACAATATTTACTGTGCCATCATTCTTAACTGTATATTGTTCCACCCAGGTACGAAAGAAAAATGGTTCAACAGGGACATCATTTTCCTTTTTACAGGCTTTGGCGCAATTTCCGCATCCAATACATTTTTGAATATCTATAACTATCCCATACCATGGCAGACTTTCATCTTTAGGTTCTGCGGCAAAGAGCAAAACATGCGAAGATTTCAGCCACGCATATCCGATAGTAGCTCCTGCCAGAGTTGCTGTCGTTTTTAAGAATTTCCTTCTTGAAGAATTTATTTTTTCATTTCCCATGGTTGATGTGGATTGTGACATTCTATGCAATTTTTACCAACATTGTGTTTAATAAGGTCAATCTGATTTATAGTACTCTTCTGCTTTCCCGCATTAATGACATGACATGACCCACAGAAATCTCTGCCTGAAGGCTTTAATATATCTGCTGCTTTACTGTTAACTACATGCTTCTGACCAGGACCATGACAAGTCTCACAATGTATATCACTGTGAACATCCTGTGCTTTTTTATCTTCAATATCCTGATGACATTTAAAGCAGGCCTGTTGCCCCGCATAATGAATTTCAGGTTTTGCATTATCTATCAGAGAAGCTCCCCGGTAATGACCATACTCTCCGAAAGTATCAGGTACGAGAAAATGTCGAACTACAAGAAAAAGAGAGATAAATATTCCAAAGGCAAGTGCCAGCCTGGGAAGTTGGGGAGGAATATAGAACTTCATTTATATAAGAATAAATATAGTAAGAGTCTTAATCGATGAGACCAAATTATTATTACTTCTAATAAATATTAAAAAAAATGATATTTATTAATCTGATATAATAATATTTATAACCATTCTAAATAATATTTAAAATGGATTTTATAACCAAATCGTCACGAAGTCATCAATTGATGAAAGAATAAGACTTTACTGTTAATAAATTCACAGTTACTTGCTGAGTTTCAGCTGTTTTCGTTACTTATATAACAGTTGAGGTTTTTGAATGAACCAAAAAAAAATCCATTAACCGCTAAGGTTTAAATTTGCTACTCTACACCTCTAAATATAGGGGGGCTAATTCTGTGAATTAAAGTAAAGTATATATACTTCTCCCCTCCTTTTGAAGGAGGGGTGTCACGACGTAGGAGTGACGGGGTGGTTGATTTGATATGAACGGTATTTATTGTTTTTCAGAAAGACACTTTCTTATTTCATTTATGACAAATTCAGGATCCTGAAATACACGTTTGTTTTCAAATCTTAAAATTGTAAATCCGAGATTCTTTAAATAATTATCTCTGAACTCATCTTTTACAATCTGATGGTATTCCCCATGAACGTTTCCGTCCAGTTCAATAATTAACATTTCCTGCGGGCAGCAAAAGTCAACTATATATTTCCCGATACTATGCTGTCTTCTGAATTTATATCCGGATACCCGTCTTCCTTTTAGAAGGTTCCAGAGTGAAGCTTCGGCTGAAGTAAGATTCTTTCTTAAAGTTTTACGGTATTCCCCCAACTCCTTTCTATTAAAAAGATGGTTATCTGGATTCATGAGAAAAAGATTTAATTAATCAACCACCCCGGCCTCGCTTACACTCGGCCACCCCTCCTTCAAAAGGAGGGGAGAATTATAATATTTCATTTCAGAATTTTTCACTCTCTTTTAAAGAAATGGTGATTAGTATTCCCTATTTAACACTTCTAAACAGGAGATTTTTTAATAGATTTCAAGTAGTATCTCCAGGATCTGCTTAGCCGCTTTTGATACCGATGTTCCCGGACCAAATATTGCAGCAACACCTGAGTCGTATAGATACTGGTAATCGCGATGAGGGATCACTCCTCCCGCAATTACAAGAATATCTTCCCTACCAAGTCTCTTCAGCTCATTAATTACCTGAGGAACAAGTGTTTTATGGCCCCCGGCAAGGCTGGAGACACCCAAAATATGAACATCATTCTCAACTGCCTGTTTCGCTGCTTCAGCGGGAGTCTGGAAGAGTGGTCCGATATCGACGTCAAAGCCAATATCTGCATATCCTGTTGAGACAACTTTTGCACCGCGATCGTGACCATCCTGGCCCATCTTGGCGATCATTATCCTGGGCTGGCGGCCCTCTTTTTCTGCGAACCTGGCAACAAGTGCCTGCGCTTCTTTAAAATTATCATCTGACTTGTGCTCGGATGAATAAACACCTGATAATGTTCGTATCACTGCTTTGTACCTCCCTACAATTTTTTCACATGCAAAAGATATTTCGCCCAGACTTGCTCGTTTTGCTGCTGCCACCACAGCTAATTCAAGAAGGTTACCTTCACCAGTCTGAACACATTTGGTTATTGCATCAAGTGCAATCTGACATTCTGATTCGTTTCTTCCCGAACGGAGTTTTGCGAGCCTTTTTATCTGCGATTCACGGACAGCTGAATTATCAACCTCCATCGTTTCAATCGGATCTTCTTTTTCGAGTCTGTATTTGTTTGAGCCGATTATTGTTTGTACTCCAGAGTCAATCATACCCTGAGCCCTTGCAGCAGCCTCTTCAATTCTCATCTTTGGAATACCGGATTCCACTGCTTTAGCCATTCCCCCAAGACTTTCAACTTCCATAATGTGCTCCCATGCACGCTGAGCAATCTCATGTGTAAGGTTCTCAACATAATACGATCCTGCCCAGGGATCGATTACCCTGCAAACCTGTGTCTCCTCCTGAATATAAATCTGGGTATTTCTGGCAATCCGTGCTGAAAAATCTGTTGGTAATGCTATTGCCTCATCTAGGGCATTTGTATGAAGACTCTGAGTATGGCCCAATACTGCAGCCATAGCTTCGATACAGGTTCGCCCGACATTATTGAATGGATCCTGCTCCGTCAGACTCCAGCCCGATGTCTGGCAATGAGTACGGAGAGCCAGTGATTTGGGATTCTTCGGATTGAATTCACTGACAATTTTTGACCATAACATCCGGGCAGCCCTCATCTTGGCTATCTCCATGAAATGGTTCATCCCGATTGCCCAGAAAAATGAGAGTCTTGGTGCAAAAGAGTCAATATCAAGCCCCGACTTAACTCCGGTTCTCAGGTATTCAAGTCCGTCAGCAAGAGTATAGGCAAGTTCAATATCGCAAGTAGCACCAGCTTCCTGCATATGGTAACCAGATATGCTTATTGAATTGAATCTGCGCATTTTTTCAGAAGTATACCGGAAAATATCTGCAATTATCCTCATTGAGAATTCAGGGGGATATATATATGTGTTCCTTACCATGAACTCTTTAAGTATATCATTCTGAATTGTCCCGCATAATTCATCAAGTCTGGCTCCCTGTTCAAGTGCTGTAACTATATAAAAAGCCATTATCGGCAGTACAGCACCGTTCATTGTCATCGACACCGACATTTTATTGAGAGGTATCTGGTCAAAAAGCAATTTCATATCAAGAATTGAGTCGACTGCTACTCCGGCTTTACCAACATCCCCTGTAACACGCTCATGGTCTGAATCATATCCCCGGTGGGTCGCAAGGTCGAAAGCTACTGACAAACCTTTCTGACCTGCTGCCAGGTTTCGTCTGTAAAATGCATTTGATTCTTCGGCCGTCGAAAATCCTGCGTATTGCCTTATCGTCCATGGCAGCATTGCATACATGCCGGAATATGGTCCACGCAAAAATGGAGGCAATCCGGCAGCGTAATTAAGATGCTCCATCCCTGCCAGATCCTCTTTCGTGTAGACGCTTTTGATCAGGATCCTCTCAGGAGTAACCAAATCTTTTTTCAGGGAATTCTCCTTCTCCCATTGATGAAAATCTTTGTTGGTGATGGAAAGTGTATCAAGGTCGTTATATCTGAATTTAGGTCTCATAATCTACATTTTTACTCCTTCATCAGCTTTTAATCTCAACCTTTCATACTCTTCTGATCCTCTGAAAAGTTTTATCGGCTCAATCTGAAGATCACTTTCCAATACCTGTGATTTAAATACTCTGGCTAAATCAATTTCTGAAATGTCTTTTTCATTGATGTCCGGAAATCTGTTTGTTCCAAGTAGTATCTCTTTACCACTCGCAATATCCAACTTTCTTCCGGATGCTGATTCCGATAATTTTCTCTGTATCCATCCTGATTTCAGTGAAGAAAGTAACCCGCCCTGATCTTCAATCTCAAGAAATAATTTCCAGGCGTTCTCTGCTATCAGATTTGTAAGTGTTTCTATATAATAGGAACCCCCTGGAGGATCCGCTACCTTATCAAAATAAGCTTCTTCTTTGAGTATCAGCTGCTGGTTCCGGGCGATTCTTTCGGAAAATTCATCAGGATGCCTAAAGACAATATCAAAAGGTTCAACAGTAAGAGAATCCGTCCCCCCGAGAATAGCCGACATTGCTTCAGTCTGCGTTCTGAGCATGTTTACGTAAGGATCATACATTGTTTTATTCCATTCACTCGTCACACAATGTATATCCATCCTGATTTTTTCACTGTTTCCGGGAAGAAATCCATTGGTAACTACGGACCAGAGAAGGCGGGCAGCCCTCAGTTTCGCAATCTCCGGGAAATAGTTTGAGCCGGTTCCGAAACTGAACCTGATCTTTGAGGCGGCAATTTCAGCACTTATTCCTCTTTCGGTAAGCTGCGACATGTATTCACATCCCATTGAAAGCCCGAATGCCAGTTCCTGAACAATACCTGCTCCTGCATTATTAAAGTTTGATGCATTCAGATGAACAGCTCTGAAATGTGGAAGGAAGATTGCAGAATGTACAACAGAAGCAAGATAATCAAATCCCTGATCTACAGGGATACATAAGGTTCCATTAAGCATGATCCTGCTTAACGGGTCCGCTTCAATAGCGCCTCTGATTTTCAGGGGATCTGAACCGGATTTCTTTACATAATTAATTATAAAATCCACTATCTCTTTTGCTTTCCCGTTTGAAAGGAAGTTTACTTCAATTGCTTCTAAGTGTATGCCATTCAGAAGAATATCAAAAATTTTTTCACTGACTGACTCAATATCAGTTATTATAAATCCCAGTGAGTCAACCCCTTTCATCAGAATAGTCAGAGCTTTCAGGTTTGCTTCGGAATAATCTGATACCTCAATATTCTGTCTGACGAACCAGTTGTTATTTTTAGTTTTTGTTCCTCTTAGGTATGGAAATTCACCTGGCAGGGTGTTAATATACATAAGGTCTTTAATATCTTCCATCCGGTAAAAAGGCTTTACCTCAAACCCTTCATTTGTTCTCCAGACAAGTTTTTTATAAAAGTCCGCTCCCTTCAGGTCAGAATTGATCTTATTCATCCACTCCTTTGTAGTTATCGGGGGAAACTGATCAAATAATTTTTCCTTTTGCACCATTCTTTTCATAGTTGTAATTCCGGATACAAATTAAATGAATTGACAATCATAGTTTTTATGAAATTTATCATATTCAGACGATTGTGGAATCTTTGGCTATTTCCCTGCAAACTCCATCAGGAATGATTTTATGAATGGATTCAGGTCACCATCAAGAACTGCCTGAACATTTCCTGTCTCATGGTTTGTCCGGAGGTCTTTTATCATTTTGTATGGATGAAGCACATAAGATCTTATCTGTGAGCCCCATTCAATCTTTTTCTTCTCTCCTTCAATCTTTGCCTGCTCCTCCCTCTGTTTTCTAAGTTCCAGTTCATAAAGCTGCGATTTAAGAATCTTTATCGCATTCTCTTTATTATTGAGCTGTGACCGTGTCTCCTGGTTTTCGATTACCAGGCCCGACGGTTTGTGCCTTAACCTTACAGCTGTCTCTACTTTATTAACATTCTGTCCCCCTGCACCACTGGACCGGAATGTATCCCAGGTAATATCGGCCGGATTAATTTCAATCTCGATATTATTATCTACAAGGGGAGAAATAAAGACCGATGCAAAAGTTGTTTGACGTTTTCCCTGTGCATTGAATGGGGAGATCCTGACAAGCCTGTGTACTCCGTTTTCGCTTTTCAGATAGCCATAAGCGCGTTCGCCTTCAATTTCTAATGTCACAGTTTTAATACCAACCTCATCACCAGGCTGATAATCAAGCTCTTTAACTTTATAGTTGTTTCTTTCTGCCCAACGGAGATACATCCTCATTAGCATAGAGGCCCAATCATTGCTTTCAGTACCTCCGGCACCAGAATTTATTTTCAGAATTGCGCCAAGCTGGTCCTCCTCTTTTTGAAGCATATTCCTGACCTCCAGGTCCTCGATCATCGACAGACAGTTTTTATACTGGTTGTCAACTTCTTCTTCTGTAGTTTCCCCTTCCTTATAAAAATCATTGATTACTATCAGGTCATCAAGAGCCGAGTTAATTCTGTTAAAAGCTGTTATCCAGCTCTTTGTTTGTGCAATCCCTTTAAGCAGATCTTCAGCTTTTTTCGGATCGTTCCATAAGCCTGGTTGTTGCGACAGGCTTTCTTTTTCTGCAATAAGCTCCAGTTTGCCTTCGATGTCAAAGATACCTCCTTAACGCATCGCGGCGCCCCGATAAATCTTTTATCTGTTCGTTAGTTATCATCTTCAAAATTTTGAACAAATTTACTCTTTTATCATACAACTATAAGCCATAAAACTATAATTTTGGCATTCTTAAATACAAGTATGTTAAAACTGATGATATTTCTTCGCACTATTTCCAGGTATCTGTTAATTGCCTGGGTTCTAATGATAATCATTCTATCATCTATACCAAATATTCCAACATTAAAGATCCATACTGCCCGGGTTGATATAAGACTTGACCATATAATGCATTTTTGCGAATATGGAGTTTTAACTTTCTTGGCTTTCCTTTCATTTGCAGGAAATGAGTTTAAGATCAATTACAAAAAGTTTATCCTGATAACGGTAAGCCTGGTCCTGTTTGCTGTTCTTGATGAGTTACATCAGAAGCTTATTCCGGGAAGATCATGTAATATAAAAGACGTATTAAGCAATATATCAGGAATTCTGGCAGCAATTATATTCACTATGCTGGTGTTCAGATCTACCGTAATCAGGTCAAAAAAGTATGAGTAGAATTTTCTGATTATTATTCTTTAGTTACACAGAGCGACACTGAGAAGCACAGAGTTATCAGAGAAAAAACTTAAAAAAAATTGCTCTGTACCCTCTGTGAAACCTCTGTAACACTCTGTGTAAGTTCTTAATATTTGTTTAGATTGAGAATGTTCTATCTATTTAACCCCGAAGGGGTTTCACCAATAATAGAAAAATGAATTAATAGTTTTAAGAACACTGGAAGTGTTCCATTAATTAACCTTGAAGCCTGAAAAAGAACCCTGCCCGGTTTCAAAACCGGTACCAACATTTATTATAACTTTAACTTTATCACCAGCTGCAAGCTTCATTGTAATTTGTCTAGTTATTGAAGAACCAGCAGTTATTCCATTATTAAGAATTTCATAAAGTGAACCATTCAGAAATACCTTTAATATTCTGGAATCACCTGTACCAGTAGCAGTATAACTTACATTAAATGTATATATTCCTGAATAAGGAACTGTAAAAACTCCTGTTGAATAATCATAGCCTGAACCAT
Source organism: Bacteroidales bacterium (assembly GCA_049512815.1). Classification (GTDB taxonomy): domain Bacteria; phylum Bacteroidota; class Bacteroidia; order Bacteroidales; family VadinHA17; genus LD21. The sequence goes on from JBEKWS010000014.1 coordinate 87,459, forward strand.
CATTGTAATCTAATGTCCCAGCAATAAAATCATAATCAGACATAAATGTTGGTTCTGTTTCTGAACTTGTTTTTTTTGCTCTAAAAGCAACCAGACTTCCCAACGTCACACTGTTGCCCCCGGATATTGAAAGAGATTTACTTGATTCTGAATATGTTAATTGCTGATTGTCAGTGTTATCCAGGTATTTAGTCAAATCAACTCCGGTTGAGGATGAATTTTTATCTATTGTAAGCTGGTTTCCTGTGAGATGAATATCCTGAATACCCGCAGTTTTAAGAACAGAAAGATCTGTACCGGTACCATTTGAAATACTTAGCAATCCTTTTGTGTTATCATAGGAAAGATTCTGTTTGAATGGACCAAGATCAATCAAAGTTGCTGAAGAGTTCTTAGTTATTTTCAGCTTATTGTTTATATCCAGCTGCAGATCCTGTATCTGATTCGTCAAACCTACTTTGTTGCCTCCCAGTATTGAAAGAGTATCTCCGATAAGTGTAAGCTGGTGAGGAACATTAAGCGTTGAAAGGTTTACTGTATTTCCATTGGAAATTGAGATGTTATTACCGTCAAAGGAAAGTGTCTGATTATCAGATGCCGGATCACCCGGATCGCCTTTTGGTCCCTGGGGTCCGGGCTCAAGAGATTTCTGTGCATAAAGTGCATAAGGTACGGCAAGGAACTGCATAGTTCCCATATCTATAAAATCATTATCGAATTTTACTTCTACTTTGAGATAATGATAAGCCTGGTTCCATCGAATCTGGGACAGATCATTGTAAAGACCGCCTGTAGGTGTACCGTGGCCTATAATCAATGAAAAAACACCAAATTTTGAGGTAGTAATGTCCGAATAAAGCTCTTGATAAACAACGGTGCCAAGCGGATTCCCGGAGATAATTGAAAATTTCACATCGATATTTTTGTTGACAAGTTCCTTACCGGAATTATCTCTTGCCACAGCCTGGTAAAAAATGCCCAGAGGAACATTCTGCCCAAAAGATGTTGAACCTAAAAGTAAAAATATTAACAACGCATAATACCTCTTAAAACCTTTTAAAGCCATATTTTTCCAGATTACATTTTCTCAATTTTAAATATCCTGTTAATTGTTCCATCATCACTTGTTACCCTTACAAAATAAAAACCGTACTTTAGTTTGGCAGCTTCAATCTGCTCTATATAATAATACTTATCACTAAAATCCATAGTCATCGAATTAACCACCATCCCCGTAATATTAATCACCTCAATCCTGAATTTTCGGGCAACATCCCCATATAATTTAACATTAATAAAATCTGTTACAGGATTCGGGTAGACATCAACTCCGTTCCCTTCAGGTTGGGGTACTGTCAAAATTTGTATTCCGGGTTGCTGAAATCCCTGCGTCAGCACAAAACCTGAATTACTTATTATCTCAACTGCTGTCTCCCCGATAGTCTGTGAATAATTTATTACTCCGGCAGTTGCAAGTCCGGCAGCAGGCACTAATACCTGGCGCGACAATTGCTGGGAGAAACCATTTGCACAAGAAAAAAGTAATAATACTATTAAAACCTTAGTCCCCTTAATCATATTATATTTATTCTGGAAGATCAAATATAAACGTATTTTTGAATAACCAACAATTTTTGTTGATAAATATGTTAATAACTTACTTAAAAACCTGCCAGCCAGCTCAATATTTTATCTTATATTAAGAGCCCATCCTGTCTATCTATCTGATTCTTTTATATTTTTAAGGTTTTAACAGGTTATTAAATCCTATAATGCTAAAATCATTCTTGTATCATAATCTTACTGAAGCAGGGTGCGATGAAGCCGGCAGGGGTTGTCTTGCTGGACCTGTAGTAGCAGCAGCAGTTATCCTTCCAAAGAATTTTAAACACCTGGTTCTCAACGATTCCAAGAAACTTTCGGCAAAACAAAGAGCTCTTTTAAAGGATGAGATAATTAATTCGGCCATTGCATGGAAGGTGGCATTTGTTGATAATATTCAAATTGATGAGATGAATATACTAAGGGCTTCCATTAAAGCAATGCATATCGCAATTGAAGGTCTGGAAAAAGAGCCCCAATTCCTGCTGATCGACGGGAATACCTTCTACCCGTATAAAACCATTAATTATAAGACAATTATTAAAGGCGACGGAATATATTTTTCAATAGCAGCCGCATCAGTACTTGCAAAAACATTCCGCGACGAGTTCATGGAAAAAATTCATTCAGAGTTCCCTCAATACGGATGGAATAAAAATAAAGGCTATCCAACATGTTTCCACAGAGCTGCAATTATAAAACACGGAATTACACCTTACCATAGAAAATCTTTTGCGCTTTTTGATACCCAACTAAAAATTGAATTTTGAATATTCCAGTCTTAATTAATAAAGTTATCTTTGCCTGATAATTTAAAATCAATCTAAATAAGTTAGATCATATGAAAAAATTGTTAGCAATTTTAGTAACCCTTTTTCTCAGTTTTGGATTCATAGCAAAAGCTGATGAGGGAATGTGGCTCTTGCCGCTTATCGAAAAATTAAATATGGGCAAAATGACACAACTGGGCCTGAAGCTCTCTGCTGAAGATATCTACAGCCTCAACAAAGTCTGCGTTAAAGATGCAGTTGTTATTTTCGGGGGCGGATGTACCGCGGAAATAGTTTCTTCACAAGGTCTTATACTTACAAATCACCATTGTGGATATGGTTCCATTCAGGCTCATAGCAGCGTTGAACATGACTACCTCCGTGATGGATTCTGGGCTATGTCGAAAGAAGAAGAGTTACCAAACCCAAACCTTTCGGTGACATTCCTGATCAGAATTGAAGATGTTACCAGTCAGGTTCTTGCAAATGTAAAACAGGGCATGAGCGAAACAGATCGCGCTGCTGCGGTAAGTGATGCAAGACAGGCAATTGAGAAAAAAGCAATTGAAGGAAATAATTACAGGGTCCAGGTTGGAAGTTTTTATGGTGGAAATTATTTTTATCTCCTTGTATATGAGAGATATACTGATGTCCGCCTGGTCGGGGCACCACCTTCATCAATAGGTAAATTCGGTTCCGATACCGACAACTGGGAATGGCCCCGTCATACCGGCGATTTCAGTGTATTTCGTGTTTATTCCGGACCAGATGGAAAACCTGCACCCTATTCAAAAGAAAACATTCCTTTGAAACCTAAACATTATCTGCCTGTTTCAATAAAAGATCTTAATAAAGATGATTTTGCAATGATCCTGGGATATCCCGGAAGGACAAACAGGTATATGACCTCTTTTGAAATAAATGAACAACTTCAGATCGTACATCCTGACAGGATAAAAATACGCAACATAAAGCAGGAAATTTGGCTAAAGGATATGCTGGCGGATAAGAAGGTAAATATTCAATATTCGTCCAAATATTATAGTGGTTCTACAAACTATTATAAATATTCTATTGGACAGAAAGCCGGTCTTGAAAGACTTAATGTAAAAGCCAAGAAAGAAGAACTTGAAAACCAGTTTAACAAATGGGTTGTTGCCACTCCTGAACGTAAAGCTAAATATGGGGAAGCCCTGAATATGATAAAAACGGCAATTGAAGGCAGAGCAGAATATTACAATGCATTTCAATATCTCAATGAATGCATGCAGGGATGCGAACTTTTAAGCCTTAATCGCGGGGTTGCCGGTTTGGTTACAGCACTAACAGCAAAAGATAATCAGAAGATATCGGATGCAGTTGATCAGATTAAGAAAAACAGTAGCGACTTTTATAAGGATTATAATCCTCCTACAGATAATAAGTCGATGAAAGCGATGTTGAAACTTTACAGGGCTGACGTATCTGCTAAGTTCCTTCCTGATTTTTATGTCAATGTTGTTGATAAGAAATTTAAAGGTGACATTGATAAATTTGTGGATGATATGTTTGCCAAGTCAGTATTTGCCAACGAGACAAAACTGAATGCATTCCTCAATAAACCTGTGGTCAAAACAATTGAAAGTGATCCGGTCTACCTGACAGCTACTTCAATTAATAAAATCAGAGAAGATGTATCCAAGGGATTAAGTCAGTTTGATGCAGGATTGAATACGGGAAGGAGACTCTGGATCGCTGCTTTAATGGAGATGGTGCCGGAAAAAACACAGTATCCCGATGCAAACTCAACAATGCGTCTTACTTATGGAACTGTTCAGGATTATGATCCGAGAGATGCTGTTACATATAAATATTGCACTACACTTCAGGGTGTTGTGGATAAATATAAACAAGGCGACTATGAATTCGACCTGCCTAAAAGACTTATTGATCTGAACAATAAGAAAGAATATGGAAGATACGGATCTTCAAAAGGTTATATGCCTGTTTGCTTCCTTACCACTAATGATATTACCGGTGGTAACTCTGGCAGCCCGGTGATGAACGGAAACGGCGAATTGATTGGATTGGCATTTGATGGTAACTGGGAATCAATGAGCGGTGACATTGCTTATGAACCTGAACTACAAAGGACAATCGCTGTCGATATCCGCTATGTACTTTGGATAATGGATGTTTATGCCGGTGCAAAAAACCTGGTTGATGAAATGACTATCGTTCAGTAAAATAAATTTATCATAAAAAACCCCCGGGCATTCCTCCCGTGGGTTTTTTATGTTATTCCCCGGGAGGTTCTGTTTCGGGAGGAAAACCCCTCTGTCCCGCCTAAGCGGGACATCTCCCCCAGGGGGGAGATAAAACTCTGGTATTTATCTGAATTACACTTTAACAACCTAGATTTTTCCCCCCTGGGGGGAATGCAAAAGGGGTCTCTCGATATGCCATATCTTGCTGAGGTAATTCTGTAACTGTGAATTTGATTATCTTTGCACTAAATTTTAAAACATGCATTTTAGCCTGATAGAGATTCTTGCTGCTTTTATGGTCCTTTTTGCAATTATTGACATACCGGGGTCAATCCCAATAATCATTGATATTAAAGCCAAATCCGGTGATATTAAAGCAACTAAAGTCACACTTGTTTCATTCTTAATACTACTGGCTTTTTTATTTATAGGAAGCCCGTTGCTTGGCATCTTCGGCATTGATGTATCATCTTTTGCAATCGCTGGTTCTTTTATCATTTTTTTGATAGCCATGGAAATGATCCTTGGTATCGAACTCTTTAAACAAGATCCACAGGGCGGAGGATCGATATTTCCAATAGCATTCCCGTTAATCGCCGGTGCCGGATCAATTACTACAATTCTATCTTTGAAAGCAGAATATCAAACAATTAATATTTTTATTGCTCTTATTTTAAACATGGTAGTGATTTATCTTGTATTACGATTAACTTCATTGTTTGAAAAAATACTGGGGGCAGGCGGGCTGCAAATCCTCAGAAAAGTTTTCGGTGTTATCCTGTTATCGATTGCAATAAAGCTTTTTATTACCAACACAGGAATAATTCTGCATCATGCCAGGTGAAATCACTATATATACCGATGGAGCATCAAGCGGAAACCCGGGTCCCGGAGGATATGGCATTGTGCTTATTTCGGGTAAACACAGGCTTGAAAAATCCGCAGGATTCAGGCTTACAACTAATAACAGAATGGAACTAATGGCTGTCATAGCAGGTCTGGAAGCACTTAAAAGACCGGGCAGCAGAGTAGCTGTTTACACCGATTCACGATATGTTGCAGATTCCATCGAAAAAGGATGGGTGTTCCAGTGGGAATCCAAAGCCTTCAAAAAGAAAAAAAATCCTGATCTCTGGATCAGATTTCTTAAAATATACCGGAAACACACTGTCAGGTTTGTCTGGATAAAAGGCCATGCTAATAATACTGAAAATGAAATATGCGACCGGTTGGCTGTCGATGCTTATTCAAGGAGTGACCTCCTTGAAGATTCCGGCTATATCCTTTCAGATGAAAATAATATTTTTTTATAACTTTAAGGCTAAGAACAGAATTGTTTTACAATAATTAAATTATTAATCCAAATTTGTAAAAAGGTAAACAGATGCAAAAACTTTATATTAGTCAGACTAATTCAACTCCTGAGATTCTCCTTTCACCGGAAGAAAATATTTTTCTTATTCGTGGAACATCTTCCCCGGAAGATGTCCGAGCAATGTACTATCCTGTTATTGATTGGATTAAAAAATTTATTGATGAAATACTTGAGGGAGAAAAAAACGGTTATTCACCTGATTTCCCTATAAAGTTTCAGGTCGATTTAGCTTACTTCAATTCATCATCCGCAAAATTCCTCTTTGATATGTTCTCGGAATTGAAGAGACTTATTCCATCCGGGATTCCGCTTATTGTTGAATGGTTTTATGATGAAGGAGATATTGACGTGAAAGATGCCGGTACAGAAATTGCATTACTATCTGGTATGGAATTTTCCTATATCCTGAAAAACAGGTAATTCTGAATGAGGGGACAATTAGAACTTTACCGGCTTTTCGAAAAGCTGGACATTCAGTTTGAATATCATGAGCATCCGCCATTAGCTACAATAGAAGATGCCAAAACCCACTGGAAAAACTACAATTCCGGGAGATGTAAAAATATTTTTTTCCGAAATCATAAAGGAGACAGGCATTATCTCATTATCCTCGAACACCTGAGACTACTGAATATCAAGGATCTTGAGAAGCGGTTAAGACAGGGAAAACTTACATTTGCTTCAGATCAGCGACTAAAAAAATATCTTGGAGTCGAACCTGGCTCTGTTTCACCATTTGGACTTATTAATGACTCTGAAAAACACGTCCATCTGTTTATAGATGAGAAATTAAAAGAATTTGACAGGCTTACTTTTCACCCTAATATAAACACAGCCTCTCTGGTTCTTTCGAAATCTGACTTTCTAAAATTTTTGGAATACACGGGTAATACATTTGAATTTATCAGGCTTTATGAATAGGGTAACAATATCATCAGAGTGTCTTTATAAGATGACCCATGGAATTTTTATTTAGAAAAAGTAAAAATAGATGTCTTTTTGCATCAAAATCCAATCTTATACGTCCTTATCAAGAAAACCGCTTAATCGATACCTTTAATGAAAAGAATTTTTTCAACTATACTATTCATATTTGTTCTTCTCCCGATACTTTTTGGACAGGATCCCGAGAAAAAGCAATATACTGCTACAATGATAACGAATCCACCTGTCATCAACGGTGTTCTCGATGATGAAGCATGGCAGTCCGGTACCTGGGCCGGTGATTTTACTCAAAATCAGCCGTTTAGCGGCAGACCGGAAACTCAGCGAACCGAATTTAAGATTTTGTTTGATGATAATAATCTCTATGTAGCGATTAAGGCTTACGATACGTCACCTGACAGTGTTGTTAACCGTTTAACAAGACGAGATGAGGCTGACGGCGATCTTGTAGGAATAATTATCGATAGTTTTCATGACCTCCGCACCGGCTTTCTGTTTGGGGTAAGTTCGGCAGGCGTTAAATACGACCAGATGTTTACCAATGACTCCGGTAACGGTGATTCATCATGGGACCCGAACTGGTGGGTTAAAACCTCAATTAACAAGGAAGGCTGGGTAGCCGAGATGAAAATTCCTTTCAGCCAGGTGAGGTTCGATAAGAGTTCATCTGATGGCTGGGGCCTTGATGTGGCTAGAATTTTATACAGGAAGAACGAACAGACTTTCTGGCAGCATATTCCAAGAGACGCTCCCGGATTAGTTCATCTGTTTGGAGAACTAAAGGGGTTGGAGCAAATTAAACCTCGGAAAATTTTCGACGTAACCCCCTATGGAGTTGCCAAAACTGAAACTTTTCAGGCTGTACCGGAAAATCCATTCCAGGCAACGGGTAAACTGTCAAAACTGAATGGCGGGATAGATGCCAAGATTGGTGTTACAAATAATATGACGATGGACCTGACGATTAATCCTGACTTTGGACAGGTCGAAGCCGATCCGTCTGTGGTAAATCTTTCAGCTTATGAGACTTTTTTTACTGAGAAGCGTCCATTCTTTATCGAAGGAAATAATATCACAAACTTTGGTCTGGGTATTGGCGATGGGGGGGTCGGAAATGATAATCTTTTCTATTCCAGAAGAATAGGCCGCCAACCGCAAGGATATCCCAACCTTAATGACGGATGGTATGCAGATATACCAACGAGAACTGATATTCTCGGTGCAGCTAAACTTACCGGAAAGAATAAAAACGGACTATCGGTTGGTTTTGTTGAGGCTGTTACCGCTCAGGAGAAGGCGGAAATTGATACCATTGGCGGAAGAAAATTTGCAACAGTTGAACCATTGACAAATTATTTTGTAGGACGCATACAAAAAGACATTAACAATGGTAACACTATAATCGGCGGGATTTTTACCAGCACAAACAGGGAGCTCGATGCTGATGTAACAGACATTATGCATAAGGCTGCATTTACAGGTGGAATTGATTTTACTCAATACTTCAAGAAAAAAAACTGGATGTTTAACCTCAATACAGCATTCAGCCTGGTGGAAGGCTCTAAAAAAGCTATTACGAATACACAGGAATCCTCCGCACACTATTTCCAGCGACCCGATAAAAACTATGCTTTACTGGATACAAACAAAACTTCACTTAGCGGATCAGGAGGGAGAATGGAGATAGAGAAATTAAACGGACACTGGAATTTTCTTGGTGCAGTCTTATGGAAAACCCCCGGCTTTGAAATTAATGACCTGGGTTACATGCGTACAACAGATCAGGTGCTTTCTGTCCTTTGGGCCCAATATAATCAATGGGAACCTAAATGGATTTACAAGAGTTTTAATATTAATTCTGATTTTTATTCCATTAATAATTTTGGAGGCGACTGGGTAGGCGGAGGTTATGAATGGAATGCCAGTATAAATCTGAAAAATTTCTGGAATATATGGACCGGAGGTAGTCTAAACAGTTCATCACTTTCCACCGATATGCTTCGTGGCGGACCCATGATGAAATTACCCGGCAGCGTCAATCCGCGGATCGGCTTCTCAACTGATAGTCGTAAAAAACTAATGTTTAGTGTTTTTGCAAATGGATCACAAGGTTTTGAAAACAGCTCTGATAACTTATACGCCGAGGTGGACATAACATACAAGCCAACTAATTATCTTGTTTTTACAATCAGTCCTTCATACAACAAGTCATACTCAGAGCTTCAGTACGTAACGCAGACGGAGTATAATGGCAATGCCAGGTACATTTTTGCCAGCATTAACCAGAAAACTATCAGTACATCTTTCAGGGTGAATCTGAACCTTAGCCCGAATCTTACTTTTCAGTACTGGGGACAGCCATTTGTCGCAACCGGTAAGTATTACAATCATAAATTCATTACCGAGCCTATGGCAAATAATTACAGTGACAGGTTCTGGACTTACAACAATAATCAGATAACCTTTGAGACAGATCATTATAACATCGATGAAAACTTTGATGGAAAAACCGACTACACAATCGGGAAAAGTGATTTCAACGTGAAGCAATTCCTTTCAAACCTTGTAGTAAGATGGGAGTATAGTCCGGGATCAACAGTCTTCCTTGTATGGAGTCAGACCAGAAGTTATAACAGCGATTCAGGTCAGATGGATTTTTTCAACAATCTGGGCGATCTGTTCAATAAAGGCAAAAATATACCTCATAATGTATTCCTTATTAAATTCAGTTATCGGTTTGGATTAAAATAGGATTTTTTCAATCATTTCGCAGGAGCCGTCTCAAAACAATAAATGAGACGGCTTTTTTATTAATGTATGGCACCTTTTATTTTCAAAACGTCTTAAATGTCTTGGCCATTGGCCTGTCTTGCTCCCTTCGGTCGCTTGTCCTTATGTCTTGTGCTTTGCATACTCTGCTTATTAAGTTATTCAATTTTTTGCTCTACCCGAGCCTTCATCTGAAGCAAGAAAGACATTTTATCTAAAAATTTTAACATTCGGGCATGAAATAACTGTTGTCAAATACTTTTTGTAATTCTATCTTGCTTCTTTTTTATTAGCAATGAAAAATTCACTTTGGGCCAGTATGCATATTCCCCTTTTCAGATATAGTTTCAGGCAGTATTTGCTACTCAGTCTCGGAATTTTCTTGCCATTTCTGAAAATATCATCACAGGATTATTTTCAGCAGCAGGTTAATTATGAAATTCATGTGACTCTTAATGATGTGAAACATGAACTGAGTGGATTCGAGGCTGTTAAGTACATAAATAATTCTACCGACACTCTTGGATTTTTATACTTTCACCTCTGGCCCAATGCATATTCGGACAATAAAACCGAATTAGCGAAACAAATTATGCAAAGGGATGGAAAGGCAAAGTTATTCAATGATCCGGAGTTAAAAGGATATATCGATTCTTTGAACTTCGAGGTCGGAGGTCAAAATATTAAATGGAATTTATTGCCGGGGTTTACGGATATTTGCAAGCTTATACTTAACGATCCTCTAAAGCCTGGTGACACAATATACATTACCACACCTTTTCATCTGAAGATCCCTAAAGGGGTAACATCCCGTTTAGGTCATATCGGTGAATCATACCAGATCTCCCAGTGGTATCCCAAACCGGCAGTGTACGACAAATCAGGTTGGCATCAAATGCCATATCTCGATCAGGGTGAATTCTATTCGGAATATGGCAGTTTTGATGTAAGCATTACGCTTCCTGCTAATTACATTGTAGGTGCAACAGGAAATCTTCAGAATGAAGAGGAAAAAAAATGGCTTGACATGCTTTCTGCAGATACGTCCTGGATGAGAACGCCGGACTATTCAGGAGAAGATTTTCCACCCTCATTAAAACAGATGAAAACATTGCGGTATAGAGAGAATAATATACATGATTTCGCATGGTTTGCTGATAAGAGATTTCATGTACTAAAAGGAACCGTAAAGCTGCCGGATTCCGGCAGGGAAGTTACCACATGGGCGATGTTTACAAATCAGGAAGCACAACTTTGGAGGAATGCAGTCTCATATATAAATAACGCTATCTGGTATTTTTCAAAATGGAACGGGGACTATCCATATAATAACTTTACAGCGATTCAGAGTGCACTTAATGCAGGAGCAGGAATGGAATATCCGGGGCTGACAGTAATTGGCCTGGCAAATGATCCTTATCTTCTCGATGATGTAATATCCCATGAAGTTTGCCATAATTGGTTTTACAGCGCAGTAGGGTCAGACGAACGAAGATTCCCTTTTATGGATGAAAGCATTGCAACTGCAAATGAATCAAGATATGTGCATGAAAGATATCCTTCCAAAAAGCTTTGGGAAGTTAGTCTTAAAAACAGGAAGCTGGCGGCATTTTTCCATCTTGATAAGATGCCGGTAGAACGGGTTCAGGAGCTCGAATGGCTCATTCCCGCCCGAAGTAACCTTGAACAGAGTATAAATCTTACGGCTCCGGAATACAGCAACGATAATTACGGAAGTATTATCTATAGTAAAGCTGCTCAGGGATTCAACTATCTACGTGCCTATCTTGGAGATTCCCTATATGATTCAATAATGCATGATTACTACCGAAAATGGAAAAACAGGCATCCCCAGCCAGAAGATCTCAGGGCAGTATTTGATTTTCATACGGATAAAGATCTCTCATGGTTTTTTGATGACTTTCTGGGTACAACCAAAAGACTCGATTATAAGATAGTCCGTTACAGGGACCAGAAGGTGCTTATAAAAAACCAGGGCGAATTAAAAGCACCATTGTTGATAGCTGGATTAAAGGGAGATTCTATCTGTTCAGAAAAGTGGGAAAATGGTTTTAAAGGTCGGAAATGGGTCAATACAGCTCAGGACAATTATTCTGAGATCCGAATCGATCCTGGTCATAAGATGACCGAATTATACAGGCTTAATAACAATACCCGGACATCAGGTATTTTCCGCAGAGCCGATCCTGTTCAATTCCAGCTCTTATATACTATTGAGGATCCTGATAAGCGCTATTTAATTTATTTTCCTTCTTTTAACTGGACAAGTGCAGATGGCTTTATGGCCGGTGTGGCTTTACAAAATGCGTCGCTGTTACCTAAGCCGGTTGAATATTTTGTCATACCTTTCTATGCATTTCGTAATCAGGGACTTACCGGTTATGGGAAAATTTCATTCAACAGAATCCCTTATGATAGTTTCATAAGACTCGCATCGCTTTCGCTTGAAGGAGAACAGTTCGGAGCGCCGGGAAATCAGGATTATCATAAAGCGAAGATTGGATTAGATTTTTATTTAAGATCCGATAATGTGATAAATCCAATCAATCAGCGGGTTTTTGGATATTATACTGCTGCATCGGACCTCAATCAGATTGAATCTTTTGCACCGGCAAAAATGCGTTCATATCTGCAGTTCGGATACCTGATGGAAAGGAGCGCAATAATCAATCCCTTTAATATGTCTGTTATATTTGAATCAGGAGAATCTTTTCAGAAGACATCTTTTGAACTAAACTATAAGTATAGCTACAGAGGTAAGAAAAGTGGCCTGGAAGTCAGAGTATTTGCAGGAACTATGTTGAAAAATGCCTCTGCAGATCCATTCTATGGTTTTTCTGCTGGCGGCAGGAGCGGTCGTGAGCAATATTTATACGAAGGGGTATATCCTGATCGTTTCAGCGAATTTCCAAAAACCTTCTGGTCAAGACAAATGACTATATCTGAAGGGGGATTGATATCTCTTGTAAATGACAGCCTTGGTTACAGCCGTTGGGTTTTTTCACTCTCTTTAACCAGTGGCCTTCCGGGAAAAGCTTCAAAGATACCTGTAAAGCCATTTGTTAATTTATTACTCAACGATCATGGCATTGGGAAAACTGATAAATCCCTTCTATTCTATGAAGCAGGTTTAAAGGCCGGCTTATGGAACTTCTTCGAAATTTATTTCCCTTTCTTAGTTTCTGAAAATATTAATGCAATAACCGGATCATTAAAAGAGAGGATCCGCTTTGTTTTCCGACTTGATAAATTAAATCCTCTCAGATCTAAATCAAAGTTTTAAAGCTGAATCAATATATATATCCAAATCAAAAAAAATCTGATTGCCGATACGACAATCAGATTTTCTGAATTTTATTGTCTTAAATATCTTACAATAAAATAACAAGTATAATTAAAACAACAATTAATACCCCGGCTGAAACATAAACGCCACCACTTATATCTTTTAGCTCGCGTTTAATCGAACGTACTTCTTTCTTTAAGTCTTTCTTTTCTGTCGATTTCAATTTTGACATATCCATCGCTTTTATTTCGTCTAATCTTAGCAATAAGGTTTTAGCTTCTGCTGATTCTTTAGTTTCCGGAGGTTTTGTTACAACTAATGAGGAAGGATCTTCTTTTGCTGATGCAAATGATTGAAGAGGCAGGAATGTTAATGTCAAGATTGTTGCCATTAAACAAAAAATAAATTTTTTCATTTGATTGATTTTTATAATTAGTTTATTTAAAATGATATATAATGATCAAAAACCTAAGTGTTAATCCAGTGTTCTCCTACCTGAAATAACCCTGAATAATAATGCAATAATTGCAATAACAAGAAGAATATGTATAATGCCTCCGGCACTATAGGCAAAAAATCCGATTGCCCAGCCGATAATAAGGATTACTGCGACGACATAAAGTAGATTTCCCATGATTGTAATTTTTTTGATTTATGTTAAAATATTAGAAATGATATTCAAAACTCCAATTTAAGGGCTATTAGCAAATCTGAACTTTTACAAAGGTATACCTCTTTGCTATGTGGGGAGTTACACAATTTGTAGAATAAGTTACATCTTTTACATATTTGAGCGACAGGGAAACGGGGAGATGATTCTGAATGAAGAATCAATCTCTGAGGTCGGAGGCGATTTATTTGTGACCTGGTCATTGATCAATCCTTCGATCATCGTGAGATTACTTGTTCTATGTTATAGTACGAACAAGTAGTTTCCAATTTGACAAATTGTGGGTGTCTCAAAAGGGCACATTCTTTTCTCCCTCATACTATACTATGAATTAGCCCTATTCTGGCTTCTTCACTCATCCCAAAAAATGTTATTTTTTTTGGCTTCAATTAAATCTCAAAGAAATTGGTATATGATGAATTAGATACTAAAAACCACGGCTATTGAGCCGTGGTTAAGGGAAAAACACAATCCGGGCTTTAGTTCTTATGCTCTTCTTATTTCTTTAATTCTTCCATTGCACGTTTCCGGAAAAGTGCAAGATCAAGACCATTAACATTCCATTTAGCTATCTTTTCAAATAGTTTAAGCGCATTTTGCCTGTCGCCCTTTTTGTCATAAGCAACCGCGGTATAGTACCATTGCATAGGTCCTCCTGTACCTGTTTTGGAAAAATACTCAATAGCTTTATCATAATTCCCTTTCTGGGTTTCCAGCATTCCCATCACTGAATTTAATTCCATTTCTTCACCGGGATTCTTTCTGCTTTCGACTTTCTGCTTGCATTTCTCAGATTCAGCTAATGCTTTATCGAGTTCACCATTAGCTGTCAAAAAATAAATGTTAGCCATCATAGAACCTGTAAGATAATTTTCTTTGTCACCTTCAGAAAGCTTCGCCGTTCCTATTAAATCATTTTGTTTTTCAAGGTACTTTTTCCCTTCAGTAGGATTCCCGGTTTCAATAAGTATCCAAGCCTGATTTGTATATGAGTTAATGGCATTTGTAACACGATTCTCCTTTTCTGCCAATGCACGATATTCATCAAAAGTCTTTATTGCATTTTCTACTTTGCCCTCATGCACATATGATGTAGCTTTCCAAAACAGGGCAGTTAATTTATCACCAGCTGTTGGAGCTTTGTCATAGTAATCCTGGTAATATTTCCTGGCTGTCTCGTAATCCCCTTTGAAAATATAATTATTACCGATTCCTGCAAGAGAGCCTGCAAAGTTGACAGGATCCTTTTCGACTGCCTTTTTATACTGAATAATTGATTCGTCAAATTTCCCCATCTTTAAAAGAAGCTCACCATAAGAATCGTAAGGGTTTCCGTTGTTTGGGATCAGTTTTATATATGTCTGAAATGCTTTTTCGGCTTCCTGGTAATTATTCAATGCAGATTGGCAATAGCCGATAATATTGTAAGGTAAGGGAAAGTTCTTATCCAGCTCTATCGCTTTTGTAAAGTAAACAAGGGCATTGGCATTGTCTCCGATGTTGAAATAATAGTAGCCGGCCATCAGCTGAACTCTTTTATCAGACGGGAAATTTTTTAAGAGCCACTCGCGGGATTCTTTTTCTTTCTGACCATTACCATCAGCACTAGCCTGAACATTTAATATCATATATTTTTCTCCATCAGAGACTTTATTGGCAAGAGCGACAGCTTTATCAAGGTTTTGCCGGAAAATAGTATTTCCGCCTCCCGATTGTGCACGATATAAATATGCCAGAGCGAAGTTAGCATCAATCTGAATAGCTTTTTCAAAAAACGGAATTGCTGCAAGAAATTCAATATTCTCGTATTTATTCCTACCATCCAAAAAGAGTTTTAACGCTTCTTTGGATGAAGTTGTAACAGGTATTTCTTTATTTTGTGCCAAAAGATTAAAAGGCACAATCATAAAAATTACCAAAATAAAAAAACCATATTTAAGTGTTTTCATTTTTGTTTCCAATCTTTTAGTTGAACATAAAAAATCCATTTTCATAATTAGAATCTAGCCACCTCCTTTCTGTTTTACTTGAAATATTAATCTGGCAGACTTCATGCCTGAAGTTATTTTGTTAAAGATAAATTCTCAATTCTTTGTCAAAATTATGCCAAATTGCATTCAAAGTCAAGTAATTATAAATAATAATACTGGTAATAAATAGCTTATGTATTAAAAAAGTTTCTAATTCGATTAAATCTCTGGAATAGAATGTAATCCAGGGTTTAACCTGTATAATGTTTAAGTCAACGGGTAGATGAAATAAGCCTTTGCTCGTCCGATTTTGTTAGTAAAGATATATGTTAGTCACTAACAAAAGCGCGAACGCGAGGCGTGAGTCGAGAAAGAGTTCAGTAAAATGCTGGGAAGAGGAAAATGGAGCTTTCAGCAAATGCTTTCCGGGGTTGGCAGGCCGAAGTCCCGTCAAAATGAGAGAAACCCGGAGAGCAAGCAGGAAGACCATTAAATCCCTACCCGTTCCGGAGGATCAGTTCGGAAGATATTTCTTACTCTTGAGAAAAATAATCTTGGGGTTTATAAAAATTAAGAAGGTGTACAATAAATCCATTACAAGTCAATTATGTTTGCCTTTAGTGTACATATAAATAGGTTTCAGGCTGTGTCATTCGAAACAATCAACCATAAAAATATGTTATATTTATAAAAAAGGTTACCATGACAGTTTCAGAGTATCAATAAATGAATATAATGAATCCTAAGATTGATGTATATTTAAGTAAAGCCCAAAAGTGGCAGGAAGAATTGAAGAAATTGAGAATGATCATTCTTGACTGTGGGCTGACCGAAGAATTGAAGTGGCGTGCTCCTTGTTACACGTTTCAGAAAAGTAACATAGTTATAATACAAGGATTTAAAGAATACTGTGCGCTTATGTTTTTCAAAGGTGCCTTGTTAAATGATGCCAATGGTATTCTAATCAAACCCGGGGAGAATACGCAGGCGGGGCGCCAGATTCGGTTCACCAATGTTCGAGAAATAGTTGAGATGGAACCCATCTTGAAAGCCTATATTTATGAAGCCATTGAAGTGGAAAAAACCGGTTTGAAAGTGAATTTTAAAAAGAATACAGAACTCATAATTCCTGAAGAATTTCAAAATAAATTAGATGAAATCCCTGCCTTGAAAACTGCTTTTGATGTATTGACGCCGGG
Organism: Bacteroidales bacterium; assembly: GCA_049512815.1. Lineage (GTDB taxonomy): Bacteria > Bacteroidota > Bacteroidia > Bacteroidales > VadinHA17 > LD21. Next base: position 104,312 of record JBEKWS010000014.1, read on the forward strand.
ACGGCAAAGAGCATACAATCTTTATTTTTCTGCACCCAAACAATCCAAAACCCGGGAGTCAAGGGTTTAAAAATGTATGCAGCAAATTCTCAATGGAAAGGGATTAAATGATTAGTACATTCGATGAGAAAATAAATTAATCATACTTTAAAATATTACCTCACTTTGCGTTGGAAAAAGCAATTTAGAAAGAAATTACCGCAAGTATTGGAAGGTATGACGAATGAATAACCAAAGCCCAGCTGCCAATAAGTAAAAACTTGATTACTCTAAAATAAATCTGTTATATTCCGATTTAAAATAGGTAGTTCCGTCCGCAACGCCATCAAAATAAAATAAGCCTCTGATTTTCAAGGGCTTTACTGTTTTAAAAACACCTGTTTTCCCAACTATTTCCCAATTTCGAACTTAACTGGTTAGAAAATCCTTTATAAAATAATAAGCCCCCGGAGCTGATCCGAGGGCTTAAAAGTGTTGTTTTGAAAAAGTTCTTCCTTTACAAAAGACCCTATAAAGTCAGCTTCTTAAAATCTTCGTCATCCCAAAGGCTTTTGAAATCTTCATCCTTAGGTGCAGATACCTTGAGTTGTGGATTTAATGAGATTGCCCTTTTCAAGTCGGCAAGAGCATTTACTTTATCTCCTTTACGGCAATAGGCACATCCTCGATTATATATAATACCAGCATAATTAGGAGCGATCTCCACAGCCTTATTATAGGTTGAGATTGCTTCGTCATACCTGCCTAGTTTTAAAAGGGCATCTGCTTGCATTCCCCAGACGTCGAATCTTTTAGGATCAAGCGAGGTCGCTTTCTCAAATGCTTTTAAGGCCTCTTCATTCCTTTTCATCGCATCCAATATCTGTCCTTTTCCCACCCAGTTAACAGCTGTATCAGGCTGAAGAGTGATAAGTTTATCAAAGCCTGCCAATGCTTCGTCATTATGATTGTATTCAGCCTGTAGGAAAGACTTAAAAAATAATATTCCTGTGTTATTCGGGTATGATTTTTCCAGCTCTTCCAGCTGTTTAATAGCCTCTTCCTCACCAGTGGGACTCCTTTTCATGTTTATCATCAGCCAACCCTGCACAGCTTCCTTGTTGTTGGGATAGCTTGACATGATTCCTGTATATACCTTTGAAGCCTCTGCTGTATTTCCTTGCTTTGCAAAGTTTTGAGCTTTAGCAAGTTCTTCCTTAACTGTAGAAGTTTGTGCTTCGGATTTATAGCTTAAAACAAAAGCCATGATCGGGATTAGAAGAAAAATAAGTTTTTTCATTCTGATTATTTTTAGGTTATAACTTAAATGCAAAGTTACATCTCATTTAAGTCAAAGTCAATTTTAATTTAACAGTTAATTAATTAATTCAAAACCATATATAAATGTAATGATGTAGTGAGTTTAAGAAATGGTTTATTTCGCCACATAATTACTAAACGCTACATCGGATATTGTATGATGTGGCGATCGGAATGGCCTTTTTGTCATCAAGGCTGTATGATCATCTATCTTGCCTGCAACCGAATGTATTTTGGTAGTCTCGAGAGCCTCTTCAAGGGTCAGAGGAGGAATTATAGTCGGTAATCAATTAGCTGATATCGGGAAAGATATATTTGACTTGGGATTCAAAATAGTTTAACTTATGTAAATTATAATTTAAATTATCTATTTTATGAAACCCAACAGACATTTTAAAACGACATAAGGAATGAAAATATATTTATCATCGACATGTTACGACCTAGTTGATTTAAGAGCAGAATTGGAAAGGTTTTTGAAGCAAAAAAGACACGAAATTCTGCTGAGTGATAGAGCAACTTTTCCTGTCGAAATAGGGGTACATAGACATGATGTGTGTATAAATAATGTTGAACAGTGTGACCTGTTTATTCTTGTGATTGATGGAAGATTTGGCGCACCTTACTACAGGGACAATAATATTTCAATTACATGGGCTGAATTCAATGAAGCAATTAGAAAAGAATGCAAAATAATTGCGTTCGTTAGAAAAGCAGTATTTAATGAAAGACAGAGTTTTCATCATAATACGAAAATGGGTAATAAATTCGAACCATTCTTCGCAGATACAATAAAGGTATTCTATCTAATTGATGAGATACAAATACATGAAGGGGGATATTGGATAGAACAATTTGAAAACTCTGTAGAAATTAAGGACAGATTAGAAAATTTGTATGAAACAAAACATTCGTTCTTAAACGTTCGTCCTTTGCCATTGAGTAGTTACACTGAGCAAATTCCTTTAACTGCACTAAGTGGTTCGACTGCAACTTATATAACAAAATATGTAACTGGTAAAAAAATTGAAACTATTAATTTAGAATTATTAGACGCATCAATAAATTCACTTCCAGAAAGGACAAAACCATTCGGTGAAACGCTTGGTTTTGAACAAATTCCGGGATCAAATGACTACTATTATTTTCAACCGTTAAGAATTTCAGGAGATGAAGGTGAGATAATAATAGGAATAACTCCGACAGCTTTAGGGGACGCTGTTAGAAAAGAACTTATTGACTTGAAGAAAAACATAAAAAAGCCCCCCCCAAAAGGGAAACCTAAAAAAGAATAACGTCGGCTACACATGTTATAGCCAATATGATTTGTGAAAGGCTTCCCTAGCATCATCGTACTATCTAGATTTATAGTAACACGGCTCCAAAATCCCTTACGGTTCATACACTCAAACGTTAGGCGTAAGATTGACAAACTCACAACATGAATTCTTACAACGAAGAATTTGCATTTAAAATATTCCGAGAACTTCATGGTAATCTTCCGGATGGAGAAAAATCAGAAAGTCCGGATTTCATTATTAACCTTGATTGTAAAAGGATCGGAATTGAGTTAACCGAACTAATGGAAGAAGATCCGGGACCATTATCCTTGGCAGCCAAATACTCATTAGAGGACAAAATTTCAAAATCAGCTCAAAGACAATTTGACAATAGGTCTGATAAAAGAATAATGGTCAACCTTCAAATAGTCCAAAAGCTTAACCTATCATCACATAAAATTAATCACCTTGGGAGTGAGATTGCCCAGATCTTAATAAAAGCAACAAAAGATTACCCTAATGTTCTAAGTCATCATCATGAAATAAATGAAAATCTACCAAAGGAAATACTTAATATTTACTTTGACATAACCCCTTTCATGACTGAATCCCATTTCTCAGTAATTAGAGGCAAATGGACGGATTCGTTTAACCTAAACGACTTAAACAGGATCATTATCAAAAAAGATAAATATGCTTTAAATTATAGATTGAAAGTTGATAAGCTTTATTTACTCATTATTGAAGGATTCGCTCCAAACAGCTGGTATGGACCTTTCACAATGACCGGATCTATTATTGAAAATAACTTCGATAAGATTTTTTTACTTAAAATCATGTCCAGACAACTATATGAAATAAAGTAATAAGCACCTCCTAACACGAAAAAAAGTGATTAATTTGTCTCGGTTTTTGTAAGAAGTTTCTATTACCAAGACCAATATTCGTAAATTGATAAATACCAACCCAGTCATCTTTTCCCCCCTCACCCGAGCCTTAGGTCACCCAGACCTACCCCCCTCAATGGTAGCTATGATATCCTGCCTTATTTTTAGTCAGATCGTCAGGGATCATCCCCTAACAATCAATAAGTACCTTAATTAATCAAGTTACCCTGAATCATTTCTGCATATTTTATAAATTAATTATTTGGTTGATAAATTAATGAATTGAATAAAGCCATTGTATTTCAATTATGTGTAATTTTAATGTACTTATAAATAATAGGAGGGGATCTCACCCACTGTAACACATATTTACCTCAAAGAACATATTGACTTCATTCCATAAAATTGACTAATATTGTAATTAAATTCTCTTGTCAATGAAAACATTAAGTCTTTTTCCAAGTCAGGCTAATGCATTCGGCATTCTGACTGACAAAGAAATAAATGAGGCCATATCTCTGAATTTATTGATTAGTTCTAGCACTTTTGAACAGAACTGTTTAGAAGCATCAAGTTATGACATTCGTATAGGAGCGAAAGGAGTGGTTGGAGGGGAAGGAATTGAACTTGATTTAAAAAAAGAAGCGTTGGAATTATCACCCGGAGCTTATGCAGGAATAATTTCTTTGGAAAAACTTATTTTGCCAACAAATATATTTGCACGAATAGGTTCAAAAAGAGCATTATCTTATGATGGAATTATCTTATTAACTGGTGGAATTATTGATCCAGGATATGAAGGACATCTTTTATTCGGTCTCTATAATGCTTCTCAACGAAAAGTTATTTTAAGGAACGGTAGAAAAATATGCAACATTGTATTTGAAAGGTTGTCAAGCCTACCTGAGAAAAAAGCACCATGTGACAGCAACTTAAAAGTGGGCAGTTTCCCTGACACTTTTATTGATAGAATGGTTAATATGGATGTTTTACCATGGATGCAGATTAGTGAACGGGTAAAACAAATTGAGCTAATAACGAAGGATATAATTGATTTGAAAGCCAGATATGAAGATGTTTTACAGCCAATTAAAGATTTAACTGGAAACGTCAAAAGCTTGACAAAAGATGTAGAAACTTTATCATTTTCAACTAAAGAATTGTCAAAAGATTTGGATAAAGTGAATCTTTTAGTTAAAGAAAACAGCCAACAAATAGCGCAGTTAACCTCTAATTTAACTATAGTCTCAGGCCAGAACCAAAACTTAATATCAAATATTGCTAATTTCTCTGAAGAGCAAAAGGGACAAAAGGAGAAAATAATTAGCCTGACAACAGATCTTAGTAAATATAAAATCATATCATATATTTTTTGGGCAGTTGTTCTCCTTGTCGCAGGGGCCCTACTTCCCAAATTATTTGATATTATCTTTAAATAGAAGTGTATTTCCACATTTGCAAATTACTATAAAGTGAGAGGCAATGATACCAGATTATCAAAAAATAATGCTTCCTCTACTTCAAAAACATTCTGATAAGGAAGAACACAATTTCTGGAATTTAGTTGAAGAATTATCTCAAAATTTTAAATTGTCAGAAGAAGAGCAAAAAGAATTGCTGCCAAGCGGTCAGGCTACAATCATAGCAAATAGAGTAGGATGGGCTAGAACTTACTTAAAAAAAGCAGGATTAATTGAATCTCCTAAAAGAAGATTTACGAAAATCACTCAACGGGGATCAGATGTCTTAATGCAAAATATTCATGAGATAAATATATCTTTTCTAAAGCAATTCCCGGAATTTGTTGAGTTTCAGAATTTAAAACATGAAGGTACTGAAGGTATTGAGCCTGTGGAAATGATAAATCAAACACCTGAAGAGAATTTGGAAATAGCGTACCAAAGGTTAAGAAAATCTCTTGCACAAGATTTGATAAATAGAGTTATTGAATTATCTCCATCTTTTTTTGAAAGGCTTGTAGTTGAATTACTTGTTAGCATGGGTTATGGAGGCTCAATTAAAGATGCAGGTAAAGCAATCGGTAAAATTGGCGACGAAGCTATTGATGGGACAATCAAAGAAGATAAACTTGGATTAGATATTATTTACATCCAAGCTAAAAGGTGGCAACCAGGGAATATTGTCGCAAGACCCGAAATTCAAAAATTCGTAGGCGCCCTTGCAGGACAAGGAGCAAAGAAGGGAATTTTTATTACTACCTCCAGTTTTACAAAAGAGGCACAAGAGTATTCTCCAAAAAATGAAACAAAGATTGTTTTAATCAACGGGGAACAACTCGCTCAATTGATGATTGATCATAATATTGGCGTTTCTACTGTTAATATTTATGAACTTAAGCGGATTGATAACGACTATTTTGGCGACGAATAAGAAATTTTACTCATTTTTTCAATCCAAATTATAATTAATTGTGTTATTGCTAAAAGCCTGCTTTTCTGTGATCGATATACTTCAATGTAAACATGATTTCTTAACTTTAAGTTTTTAATGCTGTCTGCTAAATGAAGATCAACATATTAAGTTTAAGAAATTCAATCAATAAAGCCTACCTTAAGGTAAAACCAAACCGCACACAGATTGAGACTTTCAAGAAGAATATTTCCAATCTATTCGACCAGATAAAAGAATCTGAGTCGGAAGAGTTTCATAAGAATATTGTTTCTGAATTTCTTAAGCATACTTACTATTCTCCTAACAATTATATCAATACAAAGGGGAGAGCTGATCTGGTCATTCATAATGGGAAGGACTCAAACTCAACAGTTGGCGTGCTATTCGAATTAAAAAAACCGAGTAATAAATCGGAAATGCCAACATGTAGCAATATCAACACTAAAGGATTTCAGGAGCTGGTTCTTTACTTTCTTAGAGAAAGGATAACTCATAAAAACATTGAGATCAAATATTTAGTGGTAACCAATATTCTTGAATGGTTCATATTCAATGCCAATGATTTTGAAAAACTTTTTTCCTCAGAAAAGAATTTTATTAAACAATTCGAAGATTTCGAGAATGAGAGATTATCTGGGAAAACTACAGACTTTTTCTATAAGAATATTGCGGAGCCATTTATTTTTAAGTTAGAATCAGAGGTTTCTGTAACTTACTTTGATATAAAAGATTTCGAGACAATTATCAAAAATGCCGACAAAGAAGACGATAACAATTTGATTGCCCTATACAAAATATTTTCTCCCGAACACCTTCTGAAACTCCCTTTTGCAAACGATAGTAACAATCTTGACAAAACATTTTACAATGAACTACTTCATATTATTGGTCTTGAAGAAACGAAAGAAGGAAGCAAGAAACTAATTGGAAGAAAAATTGAGAAAAAACGGAATCCGGGATCACTAATTGAGAATTCAATAACAATCCTAAAATATGAAGATTGTCTTTCTCAACTTCCAAAACTACCTGACTTTGGAAATGATAGGGAAGAACAGCTTTTCAATATTTCATTGGAATTATCAATTACCTGGATAAACCGTATTCTGTTTCTAAAATTGCTTGAGGGACAGCTTATCAAATATAACAACGGTGATAAGTCATTCCGGTTTCTCAATATTGAAAAAATTCATGATTTTGATGAATTGAATAAGCTGTTTTTTCAAGTTCTTGCTGTAAAAGAAAGTGATCGGACTGAGCTTATAAAGCACAATTTTGGAAACATCCCTTATTTAAATAGTTCCCTATTTGAACCGAGTGATCTGGAACACAAGACGATTAGAATCAATAGTCTTGATGATCATTCTGAACTTCCAGTTCTTTCCGGAACTGTTTTAAAAGACAAGTTAGGAAGAAAGTTGACCGGGAATGTTGACCCGTTACAATATCTTTTTGAATTTCTTGATTCGTATGACTTCTCAAGTGAAGGTTCGGAAGATATTCAAGAAGAAAACAAAACTCTTATAAATGCGTCAGTACTAGGATTAATCTTTGAGAAAATCAACGGATATAAAGACGGTTCATTCTTTACACCAGGTTTCATTACTATGTACATGTGCCATGAAACAATAAGGAGAACTGTTGTACAGAAGTTTAACTCTGTGAAAGGATGGAAGTGTACGACGATAAGCGATGTCTATAATGAAATTGATGATATCAAAGAAGCAAATAGAATTATCAATAGTCTTAGAATTTGCGACCCTGCAGTTGGTTCTGGTCATTTTCTTGTTTCCGCTTTGGATGAGATAATTGCATTAAAATCAGAGCTCAAAATACTAACTGACAGAGAAGGTAAGAAACTTAAGGAGTATACAATTGAAGTAATTAACGATGAGCTTATAATTACCGACGAGCAATCAAAACTATTTGCATATAATCCCAAAAGTAAAGAGAGCCAAAGAGTGCAAGAAGCATTATTTCAGGAAAAACAGAGGATCATTGAAAACTGTCTTTTCGGAGTTGATATAAATCCAAATTCTGTAAAGATTTGCAGATTAAGACTCTGGATTGAACTTCTAAAAAATGCTTATTACAAACCAGATACAAATTATAAAGAGCTGGAAACCTTACCCAATATTGATATAAACATTAAGTGCGGTAATTCACTTATAAGCAGATATTCACTCGATGCTGAAATAAAGACAGCTTTAAAAACTAGTAAATGGACCATAGAAAATTATCGTGAGGCAGTAATGAATTATCGAAACGCGGGTAGTAAGGAGGAAAAACGAACTTTAGAGAATTTAATTTATAAAATTAAAAATGATTTTGCTACAGAGGTTTCAAGGACTAACCAAGATGTCAAAACACTTAATAAGTACAAAAATGAATTACTGCAATTAACTAGTTCTCAATTGTTTGAATATGATGACCGAAAAAAGAAAGATTGGCGTAAAAGACTTGAAATCCTAAATTTAAATATAGAAAAATTTGAACTAAAAATAACTGAAATAAAGAATAACAAAGTATTCGAAAATGCATTTGAATGGCGCTTTGAGTTCCCGGAGGTACTTAACGATGATGGTGATTTTGTTGGGTTTGATGTTGTAATTGGTAATCCCCCATATATCAGACAAGAAGAAATAAAACATTTTAAATCATATTTTGAATCAGTATACTCATGCTATAACAGTGTATCAGATTTGTATACCTACTTTATTGAACTTGGAATAAATATCATATCTGACGGTTCGTCTTTTAGTTTAATCCTGCCAAACAAATTTATAAAGGCAACTTATGGTAAATCAATTAGGCAATTTATTCTAAAAAACTCAATAATTGTTGGGATTTTTGACTTTGACGACTATACTGTATTTGAAGAAGCTACAACTTATCCTAGTATACTTTCTCTTAAAAAAGGCACCTCATCTGACACGTCATTTTATTTTTCATCAATTAACTCTTCGACTGCAACTACAGATCCCATTGAGAAATTAAAAAAAACAAAAATAAATGTAGATCAAGACAATCTAGGTCAAGAATGGAATTTCGTACCTGATGCCAATTTTTCATTATTGCGAAAAATTTCTTTAGACTCAATTACACTTGGTGAATTACTGGATAATAAAATATTTTTAGGGATAAAAACAGGTTTGAATGAAGCTTTTATAATTGATGAAGAATTAAAAATAAAGCTAATTAATGAAGATCCCGCCTGTGATAATTTTCTAAAAGAAGTTGTCTTAGGAAAGGGTATCAAGAAGTATACCTACCAGTCTAAGAAGAAGTATTTAATATTTACTGATTATGATATTGAAAAAGAAGCCATACCAACACCAATCTTTTCATGGTTAGATTCATTTAAAGCAGATTTAATAAAAAGAGGCGACCAAGGAAAAAATTGGTGGAATCTTAGATCATGTGCTTACTATGATGAAATTCAATCTCCCAAAATTATTTGGACTAGTATAACTAATGGAAGTAATTTTTATCTCGATGAGATTGGACAGCTTTTAATTACAAACAATAATTACTTTATAGCAAACAATAGTAAAGCTTTATTAGGACTTCTTAACTCTAGTTTAATTTCATTTTACTTAAAGAATAATTGCACTACCTTAAGTGGTGGTTATTATGATTTTAGGCGAGATAAGGTCATGGCCATTCCGGTAAAACCCAAGATATTATCGGACAATAATACAAAACTGAATGATCTTGTTACAGAAATAATTGCTGTAAAAAAGGGAGATCCTAAAGCTGATACATTATCTCAAGAAGAGAAAATTGACCGCTTGGTTTATGAGATGTATAGTTTGAATGAGGAGGAGATTCAAATTGTAAAAAGTAATTAATATTACTAAAGCTAAGTATATAATTATGCCATTTCGTGAGAATTAAATTTAAAAATAAAATCTTTAACCATGGCAAAAGACACAAAACTCAAGGTATACGAAGTAGATCTTGAACGGGAGGCAATAGTAGCCAAAAGAAGAATCGAATCTTTTAGTTCATCTTTAAGTAGCATTAGTGAAACACTAGCGTTAATCCATAGGATTATTAATGCTAATTCTTTAACCAAAAAGGATATAGAAATGATAGATGTAAACTCCATTATTGAAAAAGAAAATGCTAAACCTGATAAAAGTAAGGGACATCCTGATATTGCAATTTTCACTAAAAAACGGAATGTTATTGAAAATTTAACTGATAGACTATGGTATAAAATGTTTGGAATATATTTTTATATTGAGTTCACTGTCCGGTACTCAAAAAATGATGATAAACATCTCTATGGTTTGTTTTCCTATATAATGAGCTACTATATTGAAAAGAATAATGTTGAGGATAAATCAATAGTAAGTTTCATCATTGACGAAGATGGAATTATCTCAGCAAATAATGATTTTGAAGATGAATCATGGACTCTTAAGAAAGAACATATTATTGATTTGCATTTGCGCGCGTTGGACAAAATTTGGGAAGAAGGGTTATATTTAATAAACAAAGATAAATATTAGTAAACTATTAATCATGAATAATATTTCTGTTGTCGGTTTACTTGAAAAATTTGAGGGTTGGGTTAAAAATAAAGAGATCCAATTTTTAAAAGATAACCAAGATGGGCAAAATGAAATTCTTGGTTTAGTTAAAAATCTTATTTCTGATATAAAATCAGCACAAAATAAGGGGGAATTAAGTGCAAACCTAGATTGGGCTTATACTCATAAAGATGGCCGTCAACTTTGGGAAATGTTAGCAAGTTGTGCCTTAAATAGTATCGATCAGGATTCAAAAGGGAATTCAGAATTATTTAAATATATTGATGCTGCCACAAATTTTGAAGATATTCTATATGGTTTGGAACCCTATTATAGAGATCATACCTTGCATTCACTCTGGGTTTATCTGATAGGTGAATACATTTTAAGGGAACTTATACCGGATATCGGTCAGAATCTTAATTGGTATTTGTGGAATGATATTGAAAATGAAAATTCATCTTATTCTCCAGCTCTCTTAAAGCAAGCAAGAGCTAAGGAAAAGGAAATTTACAAAGAAGTCAATAAGAAGAAGGATGCAATTTGGTGTATAATTGCCTTATGTCATGATTTAGGATATTCTCTCTCAAAATTGGAAATGCTTAATGAAAAAGCATTAACTGTTCTCAAATTTTTTGATATGCCAAATTTCAGACATATAGGTTATTCGATGGATATTGAACATCAACATCTGATGACCCAGTTTTTAGAATTAATGGCATTTGATATCAGACTAGTCCCTTCTTTAACTGAAAAGGAGGTTTTAGTCAAATGCTATAGAGATGATTCAACCTTTTGGCGGTTATGTCGAGCACTTGAAAAAAAACAACATGGAGTTTACAGTTCATATCTTTTATATAAAATATTAGGAATATTTGCAGACACTTATGTTCGGAGCACTTCAGATGAATGGGGATTAGACAATGATGAAGTCAATTACAATATAATACGCGGTGATATACTATTTTCAATAGCACAACACGAGTTTGATTTTGCACATCTTAATACTTTAAGTAGTTTAGCTGATTTACTAGTAATTGCCGATGAATTAGAAGAGTTTTCGCGCTTTGGAAGGCAACTACTTTCTCGTAAATATTTTGATACTATGGCAGATACTAAAATTAGTTTTAATAAAATTAAACCTAAGCAGGGTGATGATATCGAAATAAATATGGATTACGAAGTAGCAAGCCATAGAGAACTTGCGAATTTTTATATACTAAAAGCCGAAAGATTATGCGAGATTTATTCATTAGATCTGGCTGAAGAAAAGGATAAGTATTGCACAATCAAGAAAATAAAAATAACAGCAACAAAAGATGGTAGAAAAGTAGAATTTCATTTATGTAGAAATGCAAATGAAACTCAGGGTTATTTACCAGAAACAATAATTAAAAACAAAAAATACAAGGAAGGATATTATCCCTTTAAATGCGTTGATGATAATATTATGGTAAAAGTAGGCTCTAAACCAATACCATTAAAAATTTGGTTTGATAGTGTTAATGATAGTTGGTGGAAAATAAATTATACAAAAATTAATTAAAGTGGAATCATACGGTAAAGAGTTAATTTTAGATATTCACAATTGTGATACTACTAAATTCACACGAAAGGAAATTCGAAAATATTTCAAAGAACTATGCAAGTTAATCGATATGAAAGCTGAAAAATTATGCTGGTGGGATGATTATGGTTTGCCACTTGAATTATACCAAACTGAAGCTCATACAAAAGGTACTTCTGCGGTCCAGTTTATCCTCACTAGCAATATTACAATACACACATTGGATATCTTAAAAAATGTCTATATAAATATTTTTTCATGTAAAGAATTTGACAATAATTTAGCAAAAGACTTTTCGGAGAAATGGTTTAATGGAAAAATCGTAAATTCACAAATTATAAAAAGATTATAATTATGAGACTTTTTGAAAAAGAAATAAAAATTCCTATTTCAAATACTAGCGATAAATTAGTTGAATATCTTTCAGACCAAGTATCAAATCTTATTTCAGATGATGAAACCCCTATAAGATTTGTTATAACAAAAACAGATAACGAATATTATCATTGTGAATTAGGATTGTTATCAAAAGGAGATAATGACCCATTGAATTTAGACTGTTCCATTTTCTCCTTAAAAAAGAGACAATATGAAAATACTGAAGATTTTAATTGCGTTTTACTAATTCCAACCGGTATCGGAGCTGAAATAGGCGGTCATTGTGGTGATGGAAATGCTGTTGCCCGTCTAATAGCTTCAGCCTGTGACACACTTATAACACATCCCAATGTTGTAAATGCATCTGACCTTAATGAAATGACTGAAAATACTTTATATGTTGAAGGAAGTATCATTACACGGTTACTTATGGGGCAGTTGGGTTTGCAGAAAGTAAGGGCAAATAAGATTCTTATGTTAATGGATGAGCATGAGGAGGAGTTATTTAATAATGAAATTGTAAATGCTGTTTCTTCTGCAAGGATATCATTAGGAATTAGTTGTGATGTTATCAAAATGAGTGATAAAGTAAACAGCATTTCACTTTATTCTGGTTCAGGGAGAGCAGTTGGTCAAGTAGAAAACCTCGAAAAACTGTTTGGTATAACTAAAAAGTATATACAAAACTATGATGCAATAGGATTATCCACTTTTATTAAAGTGCCGGATCAGTTTCATAGAATGTACTTCTCAGAAAATAATATGATAAATCCTTGGGGTGGAATTGAAGCCATGTTAACTCATAGTCTTTCTTTAGAGTTTAATCTACCTAGTGCTCATTCTCCAATGATGTCGTCCCGGGAAGTGATGGATTTAGAGGTAGGTATTGTTGAACCCAGAAAAGCACCGGAAACGTCTTCTGTTACTTATTTACATTGTATTTTAAAAGGGTTGCATAAAAGTCCCAAGTTGGTTTCATTTGAGAAAGGTCTAAATGTTGAAGATATTTCTTGCCTCATAATACCTGATGGTTGTGTTGGATTGCCAACACTCGCAGCTATTGAACATGAAATACCTGTTATTGCTGTCAGAGAAAACAAAAATAGGATGCAGAATAGCCTGGAAGAATATCCTTTCAAAGAAGGCAAATTATTCATTGTAGATAATTATTTGGAAGCAGTTGGAGTAATGAATGCTATAAAATCTGGAATATCTGTTGATACTGTTAGAAGACCGATTGCATATACAAATTACATAAGTGATACTTCTATAGATAATTCATATACCCAACCTGAAAATAGCGAAAATATCTTAACCGAGAATATTCTTAAAAAAAGAATATCATAGTTTATACAAAATTTTCTGCCACCAAATAAGCCACCAATAATAACAAAACCCACTGATATTCAGCGGGTTTATTGTCTATTCTGAGGTCGGTGGCGGAGTCGAACCGCCGTAAACGGTTTTGCAGACCGCTACCTAGCCACTCGGTTAACCGACCATTTGTTTGGAGTGCAAAAGTAACAAAATTTGTTAAATTTTATAATATATTAAAATCGATCCTCATTCCAGCTATAATCATCGCCCTCTCTCCCGGGAGAGGGGGAATGAGGGGGTGAGGTAAAACTTCACCGGCTCATAACCACACTGACCGACCCGATCTTCCCTCCCATTGGCGGATTCATCTTCGAAACCTTAACTGTAATCTTCTCTATCCCTTCCATTTCAGCATATATTGAATCTATTATACGCCCGGCAATATGTTCAAGCAGGTATGATTTCATCTCCATCTGCTGCTTAACTATCTCATAAATCCGCTGGTAATTAACAGCATCTTTAAGATTGTCGCTCGCTGCCGGTAATTTCATCTCCGTTTCAATTGTAAGGTCAACAAGGAACTTGTTCCCGACAATCCGCTCCTCTTTGAAATGCCCGTGAAAAGAGTAAAACTCCATATTCTCGATCTGAATAAGTCCCATCTGAACTGTTTTTTTGAGTTATAGAAATTATTACAAATTAACTAAGTCGCTTGAAAATCAATTTATTTACCCCATCCAATTAACCGCAGAGTACTCAGAGTAGATAGGCTGCTTGTACCGCTTAAGGGGTCTGTTTCGGGAGAAATGCCCCTCTGTCAGCTGCGCTGTCATCTCCCCTAAAGGGGAGCTAATTCTGTGATATTTATTTGAATATCTCTCGCGAGTAGCGTATTAACCCCCCTCTTAAATTAAAATACAACATATTAATTGTCAATACAATACATTTTACTTTTAAAAATAAATGAAAATAAATCAATAATTATTTGGTTTATAATATAAACTACTTTATATTTGTAACATATTTACATTCATAATTTCGGAAATATAAAAATAAACATTATTATGGAAAACGAGGAAAAAATGATGACAGGCGAAGAAAGCCTCAGGATCATAACAGAAATGATCAACAAGACAAAGTTTGATATTCGTCAGGGAAGCTTTTACCTGCTCTTCTGGGGATGGTTGATTTTTGCATGCGGCATGTCAGAGTACCTGCTCGAGAAATTTACCGATATCACACATCCTTATTATGTGTGGTTTCTTGTGATACCCGGCGTATTTGTATCTATGATCTACGGATTTGTAAACGGACGAAAAGCAAGGGTACGAACCTATACCGGAACGCTATATATGTGGATATGGATGGGATTTCTTTTTACAGCAACTGTACTGTTTATAATACAATCGAAAAGGATGGATCTGGTTGCTCCATACATTCTGCTGATGATAGGGCTCCCAACTTTTATTTCGGGATTTCTAATTAAATTCAAGCCACTTATCGCCGGAGGTATTTGCTTCTGGGTCATAGCGCTTGTTGTCCATTTTGCCGGACCATCTTTTTATTCCTTAGGTACTGCGTTAGCAATGCTTATAGGATACCTTATTCCCGGTTATATGTTAAAAAACAAAGTAGATCATGACAAGGTTTAAAGAACTCGACCCCATACTTCATTCGCAGCTACGCCTGGCTATAATATCCCTGCTTGTCGGAATCGAAGTGGCCGAATTCACATACATCAGGGAGCAGACAGGGGCAACAGCGGGAAACCTCAGCATCCAGATAACCAGACTTAAGGAAGCCGGATATATTGAGGTTACAAAAAAATTCAGGAATAACTATCCTCTAACCCTCTGCAGTATTACTAAACTTGGCAGACAAAAGTTTTCTGAGTATGTTAAAGATCTTAAAGATTACCTGAATCCGGAGTAATATGTAAATAAATCTCAATCAATCAAAAATGTACCAGAGAAATTCCCTGTTTTTACAAATATTGATTTGGTTTTTTCTTATTGCTCCTTTTACCTGCACTGCACAAAGCATTATCAAAGGAACAGTCAAAGATGTAAAAGGAACTCCCATAAAGTATGTCAATGTCTTTATAAAGAACTCTACTGACGGGTCCATAACCGATACTCTGGGCAAATTTAAAATAATTACAAAGCTTCGGGGCAATCAGCTAATTAATGTCTCATTTATTGGTTATGAACCAATCTCTTATCCTCTAACCATTTTGGATAAGGAATATTCCATAAGTTTTACACTAAAGGAAGCAGCAAATATACTTGATGAAATTGTCATTTCTGCAGGGACAATCGAGGCTAATAATGAAAGGAAAGTTACCATCTTAAAGCCGCTTGATATTGTCACTATTGCAGGTGGTGGCGCTGATATCATCAATGCAATCCAGACATTGCCCGGAGTACAACGGAATGGTGGCGATCAGACAGGCTTGCTTGTTCGTGGCGGGGATGCGAGTGAAAGCATGGTAATAATAGACGGTATTACTTCTCAAAATGCCTTTTTCAGCAATGTTCCCGGTGTATCTCAACGGAGCCGTTTTAATCCCTTTCAATTTAAAGGGACTTCATTCAGCAGTGGCGGTTATAGCAGCCGGTTCGGTCAAGCCCTTTCTTCAGTACTTGATTTGCAAACGAATGACCTTCCAAGTGAGAGTACAATTAATATCGGATTGAATTTAACAGGTATTTCCGTGTCGGGTTCAAAGTTAATGAACAACAATGCCATTGAATTTACAGGTTCATATCTTAACCTGGCGCCTTACGTTGCCATAACTAAAACGAATTTTGATTACTATAAGAATCCACAGGGTGGGTCCTTTTCGACACGATGGGTTTCAAAAGTGGAAGACAAGGGAATGTTTAAAATGAATTTTGATGAAAGCATTACCCAACAGGGAATTACTATTCCTGATCCTGAAGATTTCAGCATTAAAATCAACTTCGGTAATAAAAATGAAAACACTTTTTTCGACATGTCTTACAGCTATATCTCTACTGATAAATTAAGATACTATACAGCTTTTTCTTTCAGCAACAATACAGATAATATTAAGTATGGCATATACCCTTTATACCGTCACGACAGTCGTGTTCAGGGCAGAGCAGAATTAAATTATGAATTTACCGGAAGGTTCTATTTGCTTACTGGCTTGGAAATCCAGCGCATAGGCTATGACCAGATACTTAATGATACTACTTCAGGCAGGTTCCTCGATTCACAAATTGCCGGCTACATAGAAACCGAATGGAAACCTGCAAAGTGGTTCGGTCTTAAAACCGGCATAAGGGCAGAATACAGTGATTTATTATCAAAGGGAGATATTGCTCCCCGCATTTCCCTGGCCATAAAGACAGGTGAAAAAAGCCAGATATCTGCAGCATATGGTATCTTTTATCAATCTGCACCATCACAATATCTTCTGCAGGGATACAAACCGGGTTTTCAGCAGGCCGTACACTACATTATCAATTATCAGAGAATTAAAAATGACAGGACCTTCAGGATAGAAGCCTACTTCAAAAACTACAATCAGCTTATTCATGAAAAAAATGCCGCATATGATCCCAATCAGTACCGGTTCTATTTCAGCACAATTGATAACTCAGGCGGCGGATATGCGAAAGGTTTTGATATCTTCCTGCGCGATAAAAAGAGCATCAGGAATGCTGAGTATTGGATTTCATACAGTTTTATAGATACAAAACGTCTCTACCTGAATTATCCTGCAAAAGCCACTCCTGATTATGTATCTCCGCACAATTTAAATATTATTACAAAGTACTTCATTGATAAAATTCAAACCAATATTTCTTTAAGCTATAGTTATGCCAGCGGCAGAACTTACTACAATCCGGGCAATCCTTTATTTCTTGGAGACAGGGCTCCGGATTATCATAATCTATCGTTAAGCTTAAGCTACCTTACTACTTTCAAAAAAATGTTTACTGTTATCTATTTTAGCATTGACAATATTACCGATCGTCATAACATTTTAGATTATCGTTATTCATCTGACGGTTCGTACAGATATCCTGTAGTTCCTTCAACATACAGGACAATATTTTTTGGAATAAACCTTTCTCTTACTAAATTTAACAGAGACGAATTATAAACCATTTAAGTCAATTATTATGAAACTATTAGTTAAAACATTGGGACTGCTATTAATCTTAGTTGTTCCTGTTTGTCTGAAGGCACAAACAATGGAAGAAAGCTTGAGCAAAACTTTTATGCAGATGGACTCGGAAAAAAATCTATCAGATATGATGACCGTTTCTGCACAATTTGACAGGATAGCTGATAAATGGAATAATGAGTGGAGCACTAACTATTATGCTGCTTATGCAAAAGTAATTGCTTCCTTTATAGTGGCCGACAGCAAGAAAAAAGATTTGTTTCTTGACGAAGCAGATAAATATCTTGAAAAGGTTAAATCTCTGGGGAGCCAGGATGATGAAACCTATGTTCTGGCTTCATTAATCACCAGTGCACGCATAGCTGTTGACGGGCAGAACAGGGGCATGCAATACAGTGGAATTCTTAACCAGTACATGGAAAAGGCTGAAAAAATCAATCCTGATAATCCAAGAATATATTATCTGAAAGGTACTTCCCTCTTTTACCAGCCTGAAATGTATGGTGGTGGAAAGGAAAAGGCTAAGCCATTTTTTGAAAAGGCTAAAGAATTGTTCGCTAAAGAGGCCAAAGCATCTGTTTTAAAACCACATTGGGGTGAGAAACAGAATCTGGACTTTCTTAAACAATGTGATGAAAAATAATATATTAGTTAATAATAGGATGATCTCAAATTCATCCTATTTTTGTAATCTTAAAATTATCTGGGATGAGCGAAGAAAACATCAGGGAAAAAGAAGAATCAAAACCCTCAATAAGTTTTATTGAACAATTCATTGCTGAAGATATAAAAGCCGGCAAAAATGACTGTAAGGTTATTACACGCTTCCCTCCCGAACCTAACGGATATCTTCATATCGGCCATGCAAAAGCAATCTGTCTCGATTTTGGCATGGCACAAAAATATGGTGGTAAGTGCAATCTTCGGTTCGATGACACAAACCCCGTTAAAGAAGAAGTTGAATATATCGACTCAATCAAGGAGGATATCCACTGGCTTGGATTCGATTGGGATGACAGGGAATATTATGCATCTGACTATTTTGGCAACTTGTACAATTTTGCCGTGGAGCTTATACAGAAAGGTCTTGCTTATGTTGATGATCAGCCTGCTGATCTGATCACTTCTCAGAAAGGCATCCCGCCGCAACCCGGGATTGAAAGTCCATTCAGAAATCGTCCGGCAGAAGAGAATATTGACTTATTCGGAAAAATGAATAAAGGTGAATTCGATGAAGGAAGCCGTGTTCTCAGAGCAAAAATTGATATGACTTCCTCCAACATGCATATGCGTGATCCTATCATTTACAGGATCATAAAATCACCCCATCACCGTACCGGCAGTTCCTGGATGGTTTACCCGATGTACGATTTTGCTCATGGTCAGAGCGATTATTTTGAGGGGATAACTCATTCGCTATGCACGCTTGAATTTGAAGTTCACCGGCCTCTCTACGATTGGTTTATCGATCAGCTCAGAATCGATGATTACCGACCAAGGCAGATCGAGTTCAACCGTCTCAATCTGACATATACCATGATGAGCAAGAGAAAGCTGCTTGAATTGGTTCAGGAAGGTAAGGTTAGAGGATGGGACGATCCAAGGATGCCAACATTATGTGGTCTGAGAAGAAGAGGTTACACACCTGAATCGATAAAAAGGTTCATTGACCTGATTGGTTATACCAAAGTTGAAGCCATCAATGATGTCTCTCTTCTTGAACATACTATCCGGGAAGATCTTAATTTAAGAGCCCCCAGGGTATTTGGCGTGTTGAATCCGTTAAAGGTTATAATAAAAAACTTTCCTGAGGGAAAAGTTGAGAATGTCGAACTAATCAATAATCCCGAAGACGAAAGTATGGGCAAACGGCTTATTCCGTTCTGTCGCGAGGTTTATATAGAACAGGACGATTTTATGGAGACCCCACCACATAAATTTTTCCGTCTTGCACCTGGTATGGAAGTGCGTCTCAAAGGAGCATATATTATTAAATGTGAGGGCTTTAAGAAGAATGACATCACCGGTGCTATCGAAGAGGTTTATTGTACCTATGACCCTGATACAAAGAGTGGTAGAAATATTTCAGATAAAAAGGTCAAAGGAACCCTGCACTGGGTATCAGCTCAACATGCGGTTGATGCAGAGGTAAGGCTGTACGACAGGTTATTCAATCATGAAGATCCGGTCGGACAAAAAGATGATGATTATAGGAAATTCCTGAATCCGGATTCGTTAAAAATTCTGGCCGGATGCAAAGTCGAGCCTTCGCTGGGATCGGCAAAACCACTTGAAAGGTTTCAGTTCCAGAGACTTGGTTATTTTTGTGTTGATTATGATTCCTCGGGATCAAAGCTGGTGTTTAATAGAACAGTGCAGCTAAAAGATACGTGGGCAAAGATCAACAGATAAATACGGGGTGCGGTCTGCGGCATGTGGCATGCGGCATCCGGTTTGTTGTATGCGGTGAAGTTCCTTTTATAAACGATTTTTGGTAAATTGGACAATTTTAGGTAAAAAGCCTCGTACCTCAAACCGCATACCAGATGCCCATCAGCTAAAATTGTTGATTTATTCTCGCCTGGACTTTATTTAGAGAATATTTTTTATATTTGTGACCGCAAAATTGTCCCGTAGTGTAATTGGCAACACGTCTGATTCTGGATCAGAAGAGTTCAGGTTCGAAACCTGACGGGACAACAACAATGCCGGTACTTTAGCCGGCATTTTAATTTGGCCCGGAAGGGTGAGAAGCCTGCCCCGCTAACTCGAATGTAATGAGAGTGTAGCGGGGAAACCTGACGG
>JBEKWS010000015.1:0-202734 GCA_049512815.1 Bacteroidales bacterium
CACTGTGTTGAAATCCTATATCAAAGCCGTCTGCATTATCTCCAGGAATATCAGAATAGGGGTCATAATTATCATGAGAATCACAATTCAGGAATGTAAGCTCATTTACATCACGGGTTCCCATTCCAGGGCCTTGATTATTATGTGCTGCGCAATTTTCTATAATAATATTACTACTGCCTGTGATATAAACACCTTGCCCACCATAATGAGGAGAACTGGCAGTAACCTGATTACAATTTTTAATCTCCAGACCCATTACATGCCAATAACTCGAATTTGTAAGAAAGATTCCAATTCTTACATATGAATTATTAGTTAATTTACTGCAATCCAAAACAGGAGTTTCGCCCGGATAAGCATACACCTGATATTGACTTCCCGATGTCCCATTTTTGCCATTCGCACCAACGGCGGCAAATACATCAGCAATAACGATACCTGCAGGTGTGTAAGTTCCGCCTCTGATGTATAATATATCTCCCGCAGAAATTGAATTGAATCCCTTTTGCCATGTAAGCCATGGACTTGTGATTGTTCCAGGATTATTATCATTTCCGGTAGTTGCTACATAATAAGTTGTTGCATTAACCGCAATCGGAATAAATAGAAATAGTAGTATTATTGCCTTTCTCATTTTAAAAAATATTTGACGAATACAGTTTATTACTTGACTAACACAAAATATTTAACGGCATATATATTTTTTTATTACACTAATAATTTAATTTCTTATTTAGTCGATAATGAAAATATTCAGTTATTATAATATAACTCAAACAAGCAGTTGACGATCAAAGAGTTTAAACCACATTCCATGTAAAAATGGTTAAGAGAAACAGGTGGAAATATTTTTGAGATTCATTACTTTAGGATGACATGGTACGTGTGCATTATCAAAAACTAATTCAATTAATCTGAATGCCATTGTAAGACATGCGGTGCTGAGAATGTGCGAATGATGTAACTTAATCCAATAATTGTGTAACTCCTTTTCTGCAGCATAGCTTATCTTTGACAGTATAATTCACAAATGGAATCAGATTAAGAGGCAGAGTTATTATCATTTTAATTAGTTTATAGTTTACCACTTTTTGCTGCATTGACTTTATATGCCAGAGAAAATGTGGTTGACGGGAGAACGGTTTAATCTATATAGGTTTTCTGAGTAAAACCAATTCTCGTAAAACCAGAGGTCCATATTCATGATCTCTGGTTTTATAATTTCACAACTCAATATTGTTCTTCATTTTTAAAAAACTCCGTACAAAAAGAAGAAAAACACTTGAAAATGTGTGAATTATGTAAAATAATCAAGGAATTATGTAACTATTAATTTGAGTTTGGCAATTAAATTTGTATTAATAAAGTTTTATTTTCATTCTAAAATCATGCAAAATGGATAATAATGTAATAGGATTCTGGAACGGGAAAAAGGAAAAACTCAAACAAAAATTTCCAATAATCACTGATCATGATTTGCGTTTTCCCGAAGGAAAGGAAAAGGAAATGATAGAAATGCTGGGCAACAAGCTTGGAAAAACAGAACAAGAACTGCTCCACATAATAATAGCGCTGTAGCATGGATAGCTCTGAATAGTCTTTTCATAAGTATATCAAATTAAATTAGTCCGGTGATACAATAATTATGATGCTTCAAATCAGAAATATGGAAAGCGATCGTTGTATTATGTTAGTAAAGAACGAACTGACTAGACTTGGATTAAACTATAAAACCGTTGAATTGGGTGAAGTAGAATTAAAAGAGAATCTGTCAGCGGAGAAATTGCGGTTGATTGATGTCGCTCTTAGGAATGCCGGACTTGAATTAATGGCTGATAAGAAAAACCTCATTATTGATAAGATCAAAGTTGCTATTCATCAATTGATTTTTTTTTCAGACAATATCACAAAACCAAACTTTTCCGAATACATCAGTAAGAAAGTCAATCGCGATTACACTTATGTCAGCAATCTTTTCTCAAGTGTTCAGGGTGTTACAATTGAAAAATTTATCATTGCACAGAAAATTGAACGAGTTAAAGAAATGCTGGTATACGATGAACTCAGTCTCAGCGATATCGCCTTTAAACTCCAATATAGCAGTGTGGGCCATTTATCTAACCAGTTCAAAAAGGTTACCGGCCTAACACCTTCATTTTTCAGACACTTTAATCATCTAAAACGTAAAATATCAAAAAGAGTGTGAATAAAGTAAATTTTTAAAAGAATACTGTACTTTTTAAAGAGTGAAAGGAGTTAGATTTATGCTTACGAGATTTCAACTTGACCAAAATACCAACATTATGAATAATAATTCAATAGGATACTGGAATGAGAAAAAGGAAAAACTCAAACAAAAATTTCCAAACATTTCCGATGAAGATTTGTGGTATTGTGAAGGTAAGGAAAGAGAGATGATTGAAATGCTGGGTTATAAGCTTGGGAAAACAAAAGAAGAACTGGTGAACATTATTGTATCGCTAAAATAGGGCAGTGGTTTAGTTACAATTCCTTTGCATCATAAGCAAATTTAAAATGTGGTTGGGAAAATCCATTCCTCTGAGAGAAGAGAGAATATGATTCCATGGCCAGATGATTTGAATAAGATTCAATCGTTCAATAGTGTTGCAGAAAATGTGTGAATATTGTAATTCTTTATAAAAGTTGTGTAACACTTACAACAATTTAACTACCTAATTTTATCATTAATAAAATTGACAGTTCTCCCAAAAGAATTGACCTTAAGTGTTTAATTCAGTATGGAGAATTAGCATAATTTAGATTAAATAAAAAGATAAGGAGGAAACTATGAGCACAAGAAGATTTGTAACAGCAAACAGAACAGCATTGTATATTATTGCGGTCGTGGTTATAGTTGTGGCTTTTCTGTTATTAGGGGGCGGTCCATGGATGACTGGAATGATGCATAGAGGCAGGTCAATGGGTACGGTGCATTTGAATTGGGTACAGATTCTGATTAGTTTATGTCTCGGTTTCCTGCTCGGATTGTTAGCCTCCAGGAGGAAATGGTGATCGACTTTCAGAATTTAATCATAATAATATTGTTGGAAAATATAATTATTTTTTTCCGCAAGCGGATTTAATTCATTTGTTTCTCGATCCGAAAGTGTTCTATTCAGTGAAATGTGACCTGATTTATCTTTCATTTGCAATTGTATAATACTTTTACCACAAAATTTTTGTATCTTTCCATTAATAATATTTATATAAAAAAATGACCAGAGTTTTTCTTTTGGTTAGTCTTTTTTTATTGATTTCTATAGGGGTGGTTGGGCAATGTGTGAATCCTCCGACAGTTGTATTAAGCAGCACCAGTGGCAGCACATGCGGTACAACAGGTGTAACAGTAAGCGGCAATACTTTTGGAGGCAGTGCTACAAAAGTAACAATAACAGAGAATGGTAGTGGTTCAGTGACCCCAACTACTGCTACTATATCACCATTCGCATTTACATACACTCCAAAAAGTAATGATATTGGGAAAAACGTTATAATAACTGTAACTACCAATGTTGTGTCGGGATCTCACTGTTCAGCCGCAAAAGCCACCTATACATTGACTGTAAATGCCATTCCATCAGCTCCGGTGGTTGGAGCGATCACTCAGCCAACATGTTCTGCTCCTACCGGGAGTGTAGTTTTAAGTGGTTTACCCGGAACCGGGACTTGGACATTAATTCGTTCTCCTGGTGGAGTAATAACGACAGGTACCGGAACCAGTATAACAATAACAGGTCTTGCTGCGGGAACTTATACCTATACCGTTACGAATGCAACAGGATGTATTTCAGTTGCATCAGCTAACGTGGTTATTAATGCGTCATCCTCAGCCCCTGCAGCACCTGTTGTAGGAACAATAACCCGTCCAACATGTATTGTGTCAACAGGAAGTGTATTAATGACCGGATTACCATCAACAGGAACCTGGACTCTCATCCGTACACCTGGTGGTGTAACAACAACAGGATCAGGAACAAGTATTACAATTTCGAATCTGTCAGAAGGAACATATACATACACGGTAACCAACTCGGCCGGATGTATCTCTCCATCATCAGGTAATGTTGTAATACCCGCACAGCCTGCAACACCTTCATCTCCAACCGTTGGAACAATAACTCCCCCAACATGTACTTTGTCAACAGGAAGCGTGATATTGAACGGTTTGCCTTCAACAGGTACATGGACATTGACCCGTTATCCTGGAACAGTGACATCATCTGGTACAGGCACAAGCACGACAATTAGTGGTCTTTCATCAGGAACATATAACTTTACTGTTGCCGATGCAGCCGGGTGTTTATCAGCTCCATCAGCAAATATCTTAATTCCCGCACAACCAGCTAATCCGACTGCACCAACTGTAGGAACTATTATACAGCCAACATGTACTCTGTCGACAGGAACAGTGGTATTGAGCGGGTTGCCGGCATCTGACACTTGGACCTTAATTCGTTATCCTGACGGAATTCTGACAACAGGTTCAGTAACAAGTATAACAATATCGGGACTTACTCCAGGAACTTATACATATAAAGTAATCAATTCAGCTGGTTGTACTTCCGGAACATCATCTGATATTGTAATTTCTGCATGGCCGGATACTCCAACAGTGATCATTACGAATCCCGCTGCTTTATGTTCTCCATTAAAAGCAGATCTTACAGCTGCTGCCGTAACCAATGGGTCAACCCCAGGTTTGACTTTCACATACTGGACTGATGCAACAGCTACAGTTGCGTATACAACACCTTCTGCTGCCGATTCAGGTACATATTATATAAAGGGTACAACATCATCCGGATGTAGTGACACTAAACCAGTAACAGTTACTATTAATCCGTTACCAACAGCCAATGCCGGAACCGGAGGTGATAAGTGTGATCTGACTTTCAAACTCAACGCTGTTGCAAGTATTGGTACAGGAACATGGATGAAGACTGCAGGTCCCGGGACAGCAACATTTGCTCCCAATGCAAATACTGCCACTGCAACTGTTACCGTTTCAGAAAACGGTACCTATGCTTTTATGTGGACTGAAATTAACGGGACCTGTTCTGCAAGCGATTATATATGGGTGACATTCCATGATATGCCGGTATTAAATGCAGGAATTGATACAGTTATATGTAGAGGTAGTAATATTCAATTACATGCACATGGAACCGGCTCTTTTCTCTGGGCGCCATCGGATTTAATCAACAATCCTAATATTGCAGATCCGGTCGCAACCCCCTTTACAACTACGACTTTCAGGGTTACTTTGACTGACCTGTTTGGATGTAAAGATTCTGATAATGTTAGGGTTGAAGTCAGGAAAAATTCTGTTGCCAACGCTGGTACTGACCAGGTTCTGGACTATCTGTTTGAAACAAATATGGAAGCTGTCCCTGCCACTGACAATGAAACCGGGTTATGGACAGTAATTTCCGGTACAGGTAAGTTTTTTGATTCCACATATGCAAAGACTTCTGTAAGCGGACTTTCAATTGATGAAAATAAATTCTTATGGACCATAACAAACGGAGTCTGTCCTCCTTCTTCAGACACAGTTATGATCACTGTCCATGATATGGTTATTCCGACTTTAATCACTCCGAATATGGATGGCAGGAATGATTATTTCATAGTAAGAAGAATCAATACCCCTGACAAAATAGAACTGGTAATTTTTGACAGGAGAGGCGCTCAGGTTTATAAAAATAAGAATTATGATAATTCATGGAACGGAGTTGATTATAATGCACATCCGCTGCCTGATGATACTTATTTTTATGTTCTGAAAACAGAAAATGGCAAATCTCTCAGTGGTTATATTGTAATAAGACGATAAGATGATCAACCTGGGACAAGATTTGCAAGGAGCCAGCTCTAATTATAAGTATTACCTACTT
This sequence comes from Bacteroidales bacterium, assembly GCA_049512815.1. Taxonomy (GTDB): domain Bacteria; phylum Bacteroidota; class Bacteroidia; order Bacteroidales; family VadinHA17; genus LD21. The sequence goes on from JBEKWS010000015.1 coordinate 5,919, forward strand.
TTTGTGAGTGGAAAAAGATAAGGTCGTTATGTTCAGTCATGTCCATTACTTTAAAGCCATAATCTTTCAGAAGTAATGTAACACTACTCTTTGACATATATGTATTGGTCTTTAAATCCATTTTACTATACAACATGTTTATCAAAGGAATCCGGGAGATAATACTATTCTCTATGTCATCAATCTTTTTTTTATTATCAAAATAGGATGAGCTGTTTCTTAATATGTATCTATCAATTTTCTTATTATCAACGAAGTACCCGACAAAATTGCTTTTTTGTGGCAGAAAATGAAGGTATGATTTGAGAAGACTCTTAATTCGCTTTATTTTATTAAGTTCTTTCAGGTTAATAACAGTTTTTATATTATTAATTTCTTCAGCATCATAAAAATAGTTATGCAGCGAAGAGAGAACAATAAGATTGGGATCTCTTGCCAATCCAATCCAATCGACATAATTATAGAAACCTTCGCCCACTTCTGCAATCAATGTATCAATTGCCTCGTTGGTCCCGACTAAATCGCTTAAACCTATGGGCAGACTTAAGTTTGTCTTTGTCCTCTGATTTTCTATGACACCTGTCTCGTTAACCACAATCGTTTTTTATAAAAAAGTTTATTACTTCAAAGAATATTAATAAAGGTTTGGAATGATTGATTTAATTCAGTTAAATTTTCAAGTTTTGTCAGACTATATGATGAATAATAAATTGCTGAAACAAAGTTAAATGCTCTTACATAAATATGTTTTACATAATTTCATGTATTAGTTACATAATTCACACTTAGAACAAATTGGTTCAGTATTAAACTCATAAATGCTGTTGAAATAAGAAAGGCAAAAAGTAAATTTCATTTAGAATCAGAGTTGTTCTTTCTAATCCGGAGAGTTTCCAATTTCATTTTCCTGAGAATAAATAAATGAAATTTCAGGCTCAGATTTTATTCTATTGAATTATCTGTCAAATGAATTGTTTTAATATGTTTAAATGTGTGAATTATGTAATTCTTTACTGAAATAATGTAACGCTACTAGAAATTAAAGGAGTGATCTTTGCTTTTTAAAAATTATCTCAATTTTTTTTAAAAAAGTATTATCCCCATTTTCAGACTATTACTAATGTTTAATCAAAATATTCGGGCAACAGTAAACCTGAAGACCAGGCAACGGTGGAACTGAAGAAAAAATTTAATAGTTATACAAAATGAAAACAAAAATTCTCTTAACACTGTTCGCTTTAATAATAAGCGGCACAATGGTTTTTGCACAAGACACTACTAAAATTGTAAAAAAGCAGACACTAAAAACCACTACAGAGATGCAAAAGGATTCGGTATATTATACCTGTACTATGCATCCCGATGTTAAACTGGATAAACCAGGTAAATGTCCAAAATGCGGAATGGATCTGGTAAAGACGACAGTTAAAACCGCGACAAAAGTTATTAAATCTGAAGGTGTGCTAACCTATACTTGTCCTATGCATCCGGAAGTGACTTCAGATAAGGCTGGTAAATGCCCGAAATGCGGTATGGATTTAGTAGCGAAAAAATAAAATAATTAAACATTCTGCTATTAGAGTGTTTTAAGACCGCTGCTTAATTGCGAAATTCTGTTTGGTGGAGATTTTACTGGTTTGTCAGATTGGCTAAACGGCATCAGGAACATGGAAATTTCCCAATCTTCTTTCCATGACCAACGAAAAGGTATACGAACCTGTTCCCCGTTAATTGGTTCTTCAGGAAAAGAGAGCCATTAAACAGAATTTTTTTTATTTAATGAACCATCATTCTAACTTATTAAAAAGATAGTAGGATTAATTGGTTATAGCTTTAAAATAATCATTAACAACGAAAATAACACTTAAAAAAATATGAATAATTTAAGTTTTTTCCGAAAGTTGTGTAACATCTATTCGGTTAAACTTGCTCAACTTCGTTTTCTCAAAATTCATAAATGCATATAAATGAAAAAAGAAAAACTATGAAAGGAAATAAGAAATTACTGTTAGTCTTGAATTCGCTTCTGGCGGATGAACTCACTGCAATAAACCAGTACATGGTGCATTCTGAAATGTGCGAAAACTGGGGTTACAGCAAACTTCACATGGCTATAAGAAAACAGGCAATGGATGAAATGCACCATGCCGAGTGGCTTATTGAGCGGATCATTTTCCTGGATGGTTCCCCGACTGTAACCAAACTTAATACTATAAATATTGGCAAAACTGTTTCAGAAATGATCAGTAATGACGATAAGGATGAACTTGAAGCAGTTCACTCATATAATGAAGCAGTCAAACTCGCCCGGGAGGTTGACGACCAGGGCTCTGTTGACCTTCTGACCAAAATACTTAAGATGGAAGAGGGTCATGTCGATTGGGCAGAAATACAACATGCGCAGATTGAGCAAATGGATATGGAGAATTATCTGGTTAATCAGACTGAAAGTCCGGTAAGCTGATTCATCATCTCCTGATCGAAATAATTCCGATAGACTCTGCCTCTGAACTATAATATGCGGATAAGCAATGAGTAAACTAAAATTAGTTTTAGCATTAGTGATTATTGGAATTCCTGGATTGCCATAAACTCTTATTTCACAATCAAAAAACTTCAAAACATCAGATTAATACCTTAAAAATTCAGTCACATAATAATAGTGTTCTTATGGTATTATTAAGGAACAATTTCACGATAGCTGTAAATAATCATATGGTCAGTTACACGGATGAAGGAAAATATGGAGCTCCGGTTATCATTTTCATTCACGGGTTTCCTTTTAATAAGTCCATGTGGAATCTGCAGGTAGAAGCGCTAAAGGATAATTACCATGTGATTTCTTATGACGTTCGTGGTCATGGTAATTCTGATACCGGGAATGAGGATTTCACAATTGAGCTTTTTGTGAAAGACCTGCTCTCTATGATGGATGCTTTGAAGATTGATAAAACAGTGCTTTGTGGTTTATCCATGGGAGGATATATTGCATTAAATGCTATTGAAAGCTATCCAGGGCGTTTTGATGCACTTATTCTGAGTGATACTCATTGCGTAGCCGATACACCTGAAGCAAAAGAAAAACGTATGAAGACAATTGAAACCATTAGGAAAAGCGGAATTGAAAAGTATGCAGATGAGAGTATAAAAAATCTTTTCGCAGGTATATCTTTTACTCAAAGAGAAGTAGAAATTGCTGCTGTAAAGGAAATGATAGTAAAAACTTCTGAACAATCACTCTGCAACACTCTGCTTGCTTTATCCGTACGTAAAGAAACTTGCAGTAAACTGAAGGAGATAAAGGTACCGGTGCTTATTATGGCAGGGAAAGAAGATAAACTCACGCCTCCTGCAGCAGCACAAATGATGCATGAAAAAATAAAAGATTCTTTTCTGAAGATTATAGATCATGCCGGTCATTTAAGCAACATGGAAAATCCGGACGAATTCAATAACCAACTTAAGAAGTTTATTGTATCAGTTTACTAAAAATACATTTCGCCTAAGCACAGCAAAAGCAAATTAATGAACAACAACAATTAACTATTTATAAGGATGGAAAAAGTACTTGATGAATTAATTTCTGGAATTACCAGAGCAGAATATATTGAAGTAGAACCCAATGTGCGCCTTCATATAGCAGATGCAGGCGAAGGCAGGCCTATTGTGTTAATACCCGGTTGGCCGTTAAGTGATGAAATGTATGAATACCAGTACAACGACCTTATTAATAAAAGTTTTCATGTAATTGGCATTACTTTGAGAGGTTTTGGCAAATCTGATAAACCTTACACTGAGTATAATTATGATGTACATGCGTCGGATATAAAAAAAGTTTTAAGCAAACTGGATATAAAAGACGCTGTTTTAGTTGGCTTTTCCATGGGCGGGGCCATTGCGATTCGCTTTGTGTCAACCTATAAAGGAACTCAGGTTTCTAAACTTGTTTTAGCCGGAGCCGCAGCTCCTATATGGACACAACGTAAAGATTTTCCATACAACCTTCCACAAAGTGCTGTTGATGATTTAATTAAATTGAATTATAAGGACAGGCCAAAGCTTTTATCTGATTTCGCAAAGATATTCTCTGCAACTGAAACCTCATTAAATGAAGGGATAGGTAGTTGGTTGAACGCGATTTGTTTAAGCGCTTCTTCTTATGCAACGGCTCAATGTTTAATCGCTTTGCGTGATACAGACCTGAGAAGTGATTTGGCGAAAATAAAAATTCCGACAGTGATTATGCACGGTAAAAAAGACAAAATATGTTCATTCGATCTGGCTGGGCAGATGAAAGCCGGAATCTCAGGTTCACACATCGTTACTTTTGAGAATAGCGGCCATAGCTTATTCCTGGAGGAAACTCATAAATTTAATGCAGAGCTGATCAAATTTGCCGGAAGATGAGCTGAATAGCAGCGGAAGCACCCGTTTTGCGTTTTATATGTTTCCCCGGTAAAGTTTTACTTCTGCCAGATGCTGCTGACGATCATCAACCAGACGGATAAAATTATCCTGACATTCAGCCCCATCAATTATTATAGTTAGTTTCGTATTGCCTTCATGTAGTTGAGTTAATGTAATCCGGTATATTGTTTCCCTGTATCTGTAATGAATCTTATAAGAAACCCAATCGGAAGGAAGACATGGTTCAATATATAATCTATCTGTTTCAAGCCTTAACCCGAGTAACGATTCCACAATCAGGCGATACATCCAGCCAGCCGATCCTGTGTACCATGTCCATCCACCCCTGCCAATATGGGGCGATAAGGCATAGACATCAGCAGCAATTACATATGGTTCAACTTTATATCTTGCAACTTCTTCAGGAGATTTGGCATGATTAATAGGGTTGATCATCGTTAAAATTTCCCAAGCTTTTTTACCGTCTCCCAATTTTGAGAATGCCATTGCTGCCCATATAGCTGCATGTGTATACTGGCCGCCATTTTCCCTTACTCCGGGAACGTATCCCTTAATATAGCCGGGATTCAAATCTGATTTATCAAAAGGAGGGTCCAATAATTGAACCAACGAATTTTCATGCCGGACAAGTCTTTTATTCACAGATTCCATAGCTATCTTTGATCGATCAGTGTCGGCTGCTCCTGAAAGCACGGACCAGCTTTGAGAGATAGAATCAATCTGGCATTCATCATTACTTGCCGATCCAAGTGGTAACCCATTGTCGAAATATGCACGCCGGTACCACTCGCCATCCCATCCGTTTTTTTCAATATTCTTTTGTATTTTTTTAACCGCATTCCTGCAGAGTTCAACAAAATCAAAGTCATCTCTTGCCTGTGCAACTTTGATAAATTGAGTTAGAACTTCAAAAAGAAAAAAACCAAGCCAGACACTTTCACCTTTTCCCAGGTTCCCAACCTTATTCATTCCATCATTCCAGTCGCAGGTACCAATGAGCGGGAGCCCATGATCACCAAATATAAGCCCACGCAGGATAGAACGTTTACAATGTTCATATAATGAACTCTTTTCTTTCGACCGGTTCGGAAGATCGTAATACAAATCGTCATCAGGGTTTACGAAGCGTCCTTCAAGAAAATAAATGGATTCATCCAGGACTCCTGTATCTCCTGTACCTATTACATAGCGACATGTTGCTAATGGTAACCAAAGGTAATCGTCTGAACAATGCGTACGAACACCTTTTCCGTCAGGTGGATGCCACCAGTGCTGGACATCTCCTTCCAGGAATTGTCGACTTGCAAAAAGAAGAAGATGCTCCCGCAGGAGATTTGGTTTGGTATGAATTAAGGCCATAACATCCTGCAACTGGTCGCGAAAACCGAATGCTCCGCCAGATTGATAATATCCGCTGCGTGCCCAGACCCGGCATGCCAGAGTTTGATATAAAAGCCATCCGTTTGCAAGAACATTTATTGACAGATCGGGTGTTTCTATCTGTACGGCACCAAGAGTATGGTTCCAATATTGCCAGACTGCTTCCAGTGCGGTATACGCAGGACCTGATCCGCGAAATCGGTGTATGAGGTTGTTTGCATCCTCCATATCCCGTCCTGCGCCAAGCCTGAATATTATTTCGCGTCCCTGTCCGGCAGCAATTTCAAAAGGGACCTGAATTGCTGCGCAAGGATCAAGAGCTACTCCATTTTTTCCTGAAAGACGCGAACGTAACATTGCAGCCGGATTTTTCAATGTACCGTTGCGTCCAATAAATTCTGTACGGTCGCAGGTAATTGAGGTTGATGTATCGTCAGTCTGAAGAAAAGCTACCCGATCAGCAAATTCAGAATTATATGGGTTTGTTGCATATATTACACTGTGGTTTAAGTCAACACTAGTGTTCACATGCATGGCAGATTTGTGCCGCAATTCGCCCAGTACCCATTCCACATAACTTATAGCTGATAATTTGCACGATCGCCCCGATTCGTTCCTTACTTTTAATACCGAAAACTTTACTGAAGCATTTATAGCAACATAAACCCAAAGTTCGGTAACTATGCCTCCTTCGTTATGTTCGAATACGCTATAGCCAAATCCGTGCCGGCTCAGGTATAATTTTGATTCGCTATCGGTCAAAGGTGTTGGCGACCAGAAGTGACCTGTCTCTTCATCGCGAATATACATTGCCTCTCCGCTCGTATCGGTTACAGGATCATTATACCATGGTGTGAGACGATATTCGTGGGAATTTTCAGCCCAGGTATATGCCACACCATTCTCAGAAATTACAGTCCCGAATTCCTGGTTTGCCAGAACATTTACCCATGGTGCCGGTGTTAACCTGTCTTTCGATGTTGTAATTACATATTCCCGTCCGTCTGATGTAAATCCTCCGATCCCATTATAAAAAATCAGGTCTTGTCTGGGTAATACCACATCTGGTTGTGGATTGGGCCTATAGGTACGGGTTGGTTTGAAATGAGAAACTGATAATTCACCAAAGCCACGCCGTTTAATTTGATCTTCCAATGCTCCCCGGGTATCGCTAATTATAGCACGCGCAACTGTTTGGAAAAGAATTCGGTCCTCATTTGATATTTGGTCCGCAGAGCGCACAAATATTCCGCCTGGTCGATCAATAATATTAGCTTCAATTCCTGCAGCGATTAATCCAATAATCTGTTCCTGGAGTAACTGACGGTAACCTGCATGATCTTCATTCCAGATTACCAGATCGACTGCTAATCCTTTCAATCTCCAATATGCATGAGCCTGAACGAGTTGACGTACCAGATTAATATTTGCCGGATCTTCAATTTGTAAAAGCACAATCGGCAAATCGCCAGAAATGGAATAGCCCCATAAACCGGATTGTCCACGGCGGTTTTTTATAAGGATTCCAGGGTCCGCCCGCAGTGACGAATTGGCAAAAATGATAGAACTGGCAAGCCGGCCATATAATTGAGCATCCGATTCACTTGCATTTATCTGTCGCAATACTACCTGGCTATGTGTCCATGCAAGTTCAAAAACGCGGTTTGCAATTTGCTTATCCTGGTATTTTTCTACAAGAGTTAATGCTCCTTCACGTGATTCACCTATACCTGTAACTATATCAATTGTAGCTGACCCTTCGGGTTCCAGAAGTATTTGATATTGAATGGCAATAATCGGATCGAGCACTGAACCCTGACTTCCCGAAAGTGATTTGGATTTTGTCATCGCATACGGTGATATAAGAGTGTTTCCGCGTCCTATGAATTGCATACGGTCCGTTTCATAGGTAATATCCCTGATTTCAGCCCCATGAACTGCCATAAGGTGAAACATCCATGGTGGATATTCGTCTATTGACCTGGGCCGCCGGGTGCAGAGAATTGCCTGTCGCTGGTAGATAATTTCTGTCTGAACAAAAAGATTGCTGAATGCAGGATGTGTTAAATCGGATTCATTTGGAGCCAGTACAACTTCCGTATAGCTGGTAATATCAATTATCCTGTTTGTCCGGGTGCGGTTTGTTAACTGGACCCTTCGCAATTCAATATCGTCCTCCGGGGAGACCACAATTATTGTATGTGTGTCAATATCGAAATCTCGACGGCGAAATTCTGCACGTCCTTTTGAAAAAATCGCTTCATATTTTTCTGGTCGCTGAAGTGTAGGTTGATATGTAGTTGACCAGAAATTTCCATTTTCGGCATCACGTATATAACAAAAAGCTCCCCAATTATCGCGAGTGCAGTCTTCTCGCCAACGAGTCACGGCCATATCTTTCCAACGACTGTATCCACCACCGGCATTTGTAATCATCACCCTATACCTTCCCTCATTTGATAATAAATTGACTTCCGGAAATGGTGTATCAGGTGTATTAAACACACGAAGAGGCGCCTCCTGGTTATTAGCAGCAGGACGAACATTTGTAACACCGGAGGTATGTGAAAAGAATGTTGTAGCCCTTGGTATCTTTTCCTGAAGCAATAATAAGGTTGCCTGGAATAATGGATAAGACTCAAACCTCTTTTGCATCGGGCGATCTAATAAAATATAAGCCAAAGAGAGAAAACTCATCCCTTCATGGTGTGCCATAAAAGACCTTACAACTGCCTTGGACTGACCTCTTGGTAAGCGTACAGTTGTGTAATCTATAGCCTCATAGAAACCAAATTTCCCTATAAACCCATTATCAGCAAGACGCTCAAGATTAGCACATGCTTCCTCAGGCATAACTATAAGGGCAAGCGCTGTTGCATAAGGCGCTATAACCAAATCTTCAGAAAGTCCTCTTTTAAGCCCAAGTCCTGGTACTCCAAATGCACGATATTGATAGTTTTGATGAATATCAACGCTATTGTATCCCGATTCCGAAATACCCCATGGAACGCCTCTTAGTTTTCCATAGGCGATTTGTCTGATAACTGCTGATTTACAGGTTTGATAAAGTAAACTATTTTCATATTCAGGCATAATTATAAGAGGCATAAGGTATTCGAACATTGAACCACTCCAGGAAAGAAGAATTGGTTCACCATCTATAGTTGTAAGAAGACGCCCAAGTGCAAACCAGCTTTCCTGTGGTATCTGGTCCTGCGCAATAGCCACAAAACTCGACAATCTTGCCTCAGATGCCAATAAATCATAATAGCTTGAATCGCGTCTCCGCTCTTCAACATTATATCCTACAGTTTGCAAATGACTCGACTTATCGTAAAGAAAATCATATTCCATGTTCGCAAATGCTCCTGATTGGTGTGCTAGTACTTCGATAAGTTCAATTCTTTCTTTTGCATGATCAACGACTTTTTTGAAAAGACTTTTGAACTCATCATTCATTTCCCGGACCTTAGAATTTGTCTCAATGGATAGCAGATCGCCGGAGGCGATTTCGCGTAATGTTGGAATAGAATTAATATCCGGATAATTTTCCGGTATTTCAGGAGAAAACGGATGTAATATCCATGGAGTCAGATAGGTTAATTCATCAAAGGCACCCTGACATTGCCTTGAGAGATTATTTGCCCATTGTCTGTATTGTTCATCTATGTCGGCAGTGAATGCATTTACAATTTCAGCAGAAGATGTTGAAAGTTTTTCCAAACATTTATGTATATAAACAAGTGTACCCGGGTCTTCATTTAATATTACATTCAAATATTTCCGGAATTGAACAATCTCGGCAGGTATTGATTTCCCTGCCTGCTCTATAAGAATTTGTAATGTATCATTAATCCCTTCAAAAAGTCGGGGCCCAAGTATTAACTGATCAGGCAGTGTGAGAAGTCCCTGTTGCAGCGTTAACAGGTGACCAGCAAGGTTTCCGCTGTCAACCGATGAAATATAAAGTGGCCTCAGTGGTTTCAAAGATTGAGTATCGTACCAGTTATAGAAATGGCCCTGGTATCTTTCCAGTGAATTCATTTTGTTGAAAGCATTCGAAGTCCGTTCGAGAAGCTCACCGGTAAAAATGTAACCAAAATCATATGCTGACAGATTTGCAAGAAGTGAAAGACCTATATTCGTGGGCGATGTCCGGTGTGCTATCACTGAAATTGGATGTTCCTGATAGTTATCGGGGGGTAACCAATTATCATCGGGACCAACAAAAGTTTCAAAAAAGGACCATGTTTTACGCGACAATTCCCTGAGAAAGTGATATTGTTTATCAGTCAGTTTTGCTGCATGTGGGACAAGAGGTCTGCTGATCCACCAGGCAATAACCGGAAAAACAAACCATAGTCCTATAATTGGCCATACCATTACAAGTGTTATAGGAAACAAAATCGAAAGACAGGTTGCAGAAAGGATAGCAAAAAAGGGAGATATCCACATGGTCCGAAAGGATTCAATAAGTTCAATCCTGCTCAAGTGTTTATCTCTTGCTGTAGAATTCCATTCGAGGAGTCGTTTTTTTGAGATCATCAATCTCCAGCATGTTCGCAATAAAGCATGCGTACTATAATATGCTTCGTATGGAAGGCTTATAAGCACAAATGCAGCCTGGTACAATTGCCTTTCAGCCGATTGTCTGACTGCCAGTAGATGTTGCCGCAGGTGAACTTCCTCTGGTTTTTGAAATATGTAAACAACAGAAATAATCAATGAAGGAATCAAAATTATTCCAATCACAACCAAAGTCCAGAACCACGGTGATGATAAAATGGTCCAGCCTGATAACAAAAGCAACGTAAGCGCTAAAGGAATGAGACTACGTCTTAGGTTATCCAAAATTTTCCACCACGATAAAAGAGACAAAGGGTTTTTCCGGGATGCACCATTTAACTTAGGTAAAATTGGTAATAACCAGGGAATCAATTGCCAATCGCCCCTTATCCAACGTGACCGACGGTTTACATCTGTCTTGTAATTTGCAGGATACTCTTCAAACAGAAGAACATCGCTTAACAATCCTGACCGGGCATAGCAACCTTCCAGAAGATCATGGCTCAGAATTCTGTTTTCCGGAAACCGATCCTTCAGCGTCTTTTCAAATACATCAACATCATATATACCTTTACCTATAAAGGATCCTTCTCCAAATAGATCCTGGTATACATCCGATATGGCACGGGTGTATGGATCAATACCTGGTTCGCTACCGAACAGCTTTGCATACCTCGATCGGTTAGTGCCCGGTAAACTTACTGCAACCCTGGGTTGAAGAATGCTGTATCCATCTGTTACGCGGTGTTTTTTTGTATCGTATTTTGGTTTGTTGAGAGGATGTGCCATAGCCCCGATAAATTGTCGTGCTGAATCGCGCGGTAATTGCGTATCGGTATCTAGTGTAATGACATACCTGATTTCTTTAAAAACTGCAGTATTGCCAATGATCTGCGAAAACATGTTTTCAGGACCTCCACGCAGCAGGGAATTCAGATCTGATAGTTTTCCCCTCTTTCGTTCATAACCCATCCATATACGATCTTTGGGATTCCATTTTCGTGGACGATGAAAAAGGAAAAATGTATCACTATTTTCCCCAGGGTATTTTTCGTTCAGATCCGTAATTTTTTTACCAATTAGTTGAGTAAGCTGGTCATCTTCCTCTAATTTTTCCTGCGCTGCATCTATAAAATCGGTCAACAACCCGAAATGTAAGTTTTTATCCTGATTTGACAGAAAACGCACCTCCAAAGCTTCTGCAAGATCTTCAATATTTTGAGTGTTTAAGAGCATAGCAGGAACAACAACCAACGATCGTGATTCCGGTGGTATCCCTTTTGAGTAATCAATTCGTGGCAATGGATTGGGTTTTATAAGAAGTGTGGCCAGCCAGTTCACAAGAGCTATTGAGAGGTAACTTGTGCATAAAGTCAGGAGTAAACCTAAGGCCAAGAGATGCCAACTGCCAATTCCGTCACTATGGGCTTTTTCTAACATGCTCCAGCAGAAGGTTAACGTCAACAATACAATTGAACCCAGATAGAAAAACATAGGAAATCGGAAAATCGTTTTTCTACATATAGCATATAAAGAATATTTTATTTTTGTAATGTGCTCCAATTGAGTCAACCCTTTTCCAATGAGGTAAAATCCGACATGGGCCGTACGGTCCTTCGGACCATTCAATTCAGCTCCTTTTTTTGCAAGTTCTATAGATTTACGTGCCACTTCAGTTTCAGAAAAGTTGCATTTTTTAGCAATCTTTTCTATTATATGACGATAATGGTCGCGGGTGTAAAAATCCATTGAGATGTATGCTTCGGCAGGGTCCTCGAGCAGAAGTTGTTCTACATGGCTCATAGATTCAACGAATTCACGCCAGTCCAAAGCGCTAAGGAAACGAAGGCTGCCTATGCTGTTACTGATAGAAACCTGATCTGCAGCTTGTTGCTGGTTTCCATACTGAATTAGTTGGACTATTGTCTGATTTGATTCGGAAAGTTGTTGTTCAATCCACGTCAATGGAAATGCCAAAGCCGGACTTTGTCCCTGTAAACGCCGGACAAATTCTGAAACGAATGGTGTTGACATCGGAGGATGAGACCTTGCCATATCAGCAATTACCAGGATCAGGCTCTTTGGGTCCTTTTCTGCTATTTCTGTCATCTTGTCAGCCCAGGAATCAGCAAGGTTTCTGTCGATTCTACCGGAGGCTACCCTGACCGCAACACGACGAAGGTTCTCAATAAGGGCCAACCTCAACATTATGGGAATAGCCCACAATTCACCCAATTTCAAAGTAGTAATAGTTTGATATGCAGTTACAAAACGTCGCAAGCTTTCAGGATCGATATGCCCTTCTCCATGGGATATGATTTCTTTTGCTATATCGTAAACTCGGGGAAGTCCGGTAGACGGACCATTAAGTAAACGGGGCAATTCCTTACTATAACCCTTTGGCAAATGTCTTCTTCCGGTACGAATCTGCTCTTCAATTAAATAAAAATTATCAAGCAGCCATTCACCGGCGGGTGTAATTTGACGGTTGGCCTTCACTGCTTCTGATACAAGATCGTGTACTTCCAGCAGTATTGTTTCATTTTCTGCAAGACGGGAAAGTAGTTGCTGATCAGGATCAACTTTTGGACCCAGAATATGTAAACCTGCTAAGATTTTGCCATACTGCTCCATCTGTTCGGTACTGAATAATTCCGAACGCAGGGGTGGTAGCCCATCGGCGTATTTTTGCGAAAGGTCATTTTCCCAAAGATGGGATTTCAAAAGGTGCAATGATTCGTTAATTATTGAAGGCCCTATCTTCATATATTACTAATCTCTTATAAAAAATTCAACTAATTATTTAACTTAAACAAATGAAATTCAAAATATAATTGTTTGATTCAGAAAAGCATCTTTTAATTCAGGCTCAATTTTATGTATATAATACGAGATAAGTGTTATATAAATTTAGAAAGAAGTTACATAATTATCACATTTTATATAATGTATTCTAACCAAATTCTTTAATGCAAAAATGTGTGAATTATATAACTCTTTCCAAAAGTAATGTAACAATTAAGCTAATTAAGCAGATTATCTTTGAAATAAATTAATAAATCAATATTATGCCATTATTAACTATTTTAGTCGTATTAATTGTTGCAGGTGTCCTTCTATGGCTTGTCAATAATTACATCCCCATGGATCGTCGAATCAAAAACATTTTCAATGTTGTTGTTGTGATTGTTGTTATTGTCTGGCTACTCAAGGTATTTGGGATTTTCAACTACCTGAAGGATATACATATTTAAAAAAATATATCTGAGTTTTTAAAAGTGCTTGTTTTCACTTCGAGTGCTTTTATGAAAAGAATGCACCTAATTTAAAGAATTTGATTTTTTTTCCAACAAATCTCAAACTTCTATAAAGTGTAAATAATGTAAATTCTTTCTGAAGTTATGAAACATAAACAGTCCATGAACAATCTGATTTTGTCATAAATAAATATAAAAACTTATGAAAAAACTAATTCTTTTATTTGCTTTTTGTGTAAGCGGAATATTGTGTGAAACAGCATTTGCACAAGTTACACTCAGAGTCAATATTGCCAGTCAACCCATCTGGGGTCCAGTTGGATATGACCATGTTGAATATTACTATTTACCTGAAATCGAGACATATTATTATGTACCAGGACACAAGTATTTTTATATGGAAAATGGTAGATGGGTATCAAGATCTTATTTACCACAACGATATAGCCATTATGATTTGTACAATTCCAGAAAAGTAGTTATCAATGATCAAAAACCTTACCTGCATCATCAGGAATATAGGTCAAAATATGCAGCGTCGAATGAGCGGTCAAATCAGCAAACAATTCGAGATAGCCATGATTCAAAATATTTTGTAATCAAAAATCATCCGGAACATTCTAAATGGAAAGATAATAAGAAGAACCAGCGACAGGATCACAATAAATAGAATGGAAGCAGGTTCAATTAACTAGCTAATGGGTATCAGGAATACGCTTACATTTTATTTAGCCACGAATTACACGCAATAATTTTTGTAATTTGTGGCTTCTTTTTCTAATGACAATCATCCTGGAAGTATGTATCATAGCCAACTAATCGGATGCAAGCGGTAATAAAAAGCCTGCGGTTTTTGCTTGCCGGGGGCGCTTTTTTGTCTTAATTCAAATTTTGACAACCTCTACAACTTTAAAACCTATTTAACTGATATTATTAAAACTAATAGAAACGGAATATGAAAGAATACAAATTATTTTCTACTTTTAAAGTTGGTTCAGTTGAGTTGAAAAATCGTGTTGTTATGTCGCCGATGACAAGGTGCAGAGCATTAGGAAATGTGCCAAATGAGTTAATGGCAGAATATTATAATCAACGTAAAGGAGCGGGGTTGATAATAACTGAAGGTACATCGCCTTCGCCGAATGGTTTAGGTTATGCCCGCATACCCGGAATCTTTAGCAAGCTGCAGGTAGAAGGTTGGAAAAAAACAACTTCTGCAGTGCATAAAGGTGGTGGTAAAATATTTGTTCAGTTTATGCATACCGGGAGGATTAGTCATTCCCTGAATATGCCGGAAGGGGCACAAATTCTTTCACCTTCCACTGTTAAAGCAGCAGGGCAGATGTGGACCGACGCTAAAATGTTGCAGGATTTTCAGGTACCAAAAGCTATGTCAACCGAAGATCTTATAAATACGAAAGCTGAATTTGTTAACGCTACAAAAAATGCTTTGAGTTCCGGATTTGATGGTGTTGAGTTACATGGTGCCAACGGCTATCTTCTTGAGCAGTTCCTTTCCCCTGTAAGCAATATCCGTAACGATAATTATGGTGGAAGTGTTGAAAACCGTTGTCGATTTGTTATTGAAGTGGTAACTGCTGTCGCAGAGACCATTGGAAAGGGAAAAACAGGAATTCGTTTATCACCTTATGGAGTTGCCAGTGATATGCCACACTATCCGGGAATCGATGCTACATATAAATATTTATCGGAACAACTCAATGCGATAGGTATAGCGTATATCCATCTTGTTGATCATTCTTCAATGGGAGCCCCTGCAGTGCCGCTGGAGCTTAAAAAACTTATAAGGAAAATTTTTAAAAACACAATTATACTTTCTGGTGGTTATGACAAGGAGAGAGCAGAAAATGATATTCGGAACGGATTGGGCGACCTTGTGGCATTCGGGCGTCCGTTTATTAACAATCCCGATCTTGTTGAAAGGTTTAAAAACAATTGGAAATTATCACAAGATCTCAAAATGGATTTATTTTATGCAGCTGATGAAAAAGGTTATACCGATTATCCGTTTTTTAAAAACTGATCAACCAAATTCAATATATACATGGATTTCGTAGACTATTATAAATTATTAGGGATTAATAAAACGGCAACACCAAAGGATATTAAAAATGCCTACCGGAAATTAGCAAGGAAGTATCACCCCGATCTGAATCCGAAAGATAAAAATGCGAAAAAGAATTTTCAGCAGATTAATGAAGCAAATGAAGTGCTGAGTGATCCGGAAAAGCGTAAGAAATATGATCAATACGGTAAGGATTGGCAACACTCCGAACAGTTTGAAAAACAAAAACAGTATCAGCAGCAATCGTCAAATTCGCGGGGAGCAAGGTATTCAGGGTCACAATCTGAAGGAGATTTTTCCGATTTTTTTGAATCTATGTTTGGAAGAGCAGCAGGCGGTGGCAGAGGCAGACAGGTAAAATACAGAGGAGAAGATTTTACGGCTGAATTACATCTCGAACTCATTGATGCTTATAAAACCAACAAACAAACGTTAACTGTAAACGGTAAAAAAATCAGAATTACTATCCCCGCCGGAATTGAAAACGGACAGACAATAAAAATAGCAGGACATGGGGGCACGGGAGTAAATGGAGGGCCGGATGGCGATTTATATATTACTTTTTCAATAGCCAATCACCCTCGGTTTAAACGATTAGGAAATGATTTATTTACCACGGTAGATCTGGATTTGTACATAGCAGTGCTTGGTGGTGAAATAACAATTGAAACGCTAAATGGAAAAGTAAAACTAAAAGTTAAACCAGAAACTCAGAATGGAAGCAAAGTGAAGTTGAAAGACAAAGGTTTTCCGGTTTATAAAAATGAAGGCCATTTTGGAGATTTATATATAACTTATTACATTAAAATACCAACAAATTTAACGGAGAAGCAAAGAAAATTATTTAATCAATTGTCTGAATCATAATTTAAATAAAAAGAGCAATGGAAACAGAATATTTGATAGCAATAAATGAATTTTGTACCAGTCATAATATAGAGATTTCATTTATAAGTTCATTGCAACAAAGTGGATTGATTGAGGTTACCACAATAAAAGAAGAAGGCTTTATTGTGGCGGACCAGCTTCAGCAATTAGAGAAATTTATTCGCTTATATTATGATCTGGATATTAATCTGGAAGGAATTGAAACTATCAATTATTTATTACAACGGATAGGTTCTATGCAGGATGAAATTATAACCCTCAGGAACAGGCTTCGTCTTTATGAAACCAACGAATAATCAGGGAGATTATGGATCAAAACTCGCATCCTTTCTGGAGCGCCTCCATTACGGAATTACTTAACAACCTTCAGGCAACGGATGGAGGCCTGACAACCGAAGATGCAAAAAAACATCTTGCAATTTATGGTGCAAATCGTCTGAAACCCCAAAAACGATCAGATGCATTTACCCTCCTTGTTTCCCAGTTTAAGAGCCCTATCATTCTCATTCTCATATTTGCGACTGGTTTGTCATTGTTTTTGCATAACATAGTTGATGCTTCAATCATTCTTGCCATTGTCGTTATAAGCGGACTCCTTGGTTTTTGGCAGGAACACGGTGCATCCAATGCTGTAGAGAAATTACTTGCGATAGTACAAATTAAAGCAGCATTATTACGCGATGGGGATCAGCAGGAAATTCATATTGAAGAGGTAGTGCCGGGTGATATCGTAATTCTGAATGCCGGTGATATTGTTCCGGGGGACTGCTTGCTTCTTGAATCAAAAGACCTGTTTGTTGATGAAGCCATGCTTACCGGCGAAACCTTCCCGGTTGAAAAAGCTGTTTCGGTGTTAACTGCCGATACTGCGCTTGCGAAAAGGACAAATGCTGTCTGGATGGGCACCCATATAGTAAGCGGAAGTGCTAAAGCATTAGTCACACTTACTGGCAAAAACACTGAGTTTGGGAAGGTGTCGGAGCGGCTTAAACTCAAAGCTCCGGAAACCGAATTTGAACATGGCATACGAAGATTCGGCTATTTTCTTGGAGAAGTCACTCTGTTTTTGGTTGTCATCATATTTGCTATTAACGTTTATTTGCACAGGCCTGTCCTGGAATCTTTTCTTTTCTCACTGGCGCTGGCTGTTGGATTAACTCCACAGTTATTGCCTGCTATTATCAGCATCAACCTTGCTCATGGTGCCAAAAAGATGGCTCAGAAAAAAGTGATTGTGAAACGACTTGCTTCTATCGAAAACTTTGGTAGTATGAATGTCATTTGTTCCGATAAAACAGGTACTCTTACGGAGGGAACCGTGCAGGTGGAATCAGCACTTGATGTGAATGGTAAGGCGAATGAAAAGGTTTTTCTGTTTGCTTATCTCAATGCTTTTTACGAAACAGGATTTACTAACCCCATTGATCAGGCAATTCTTAATTATCGAAAGATTGACCTGTCGGGATACCGGAAACTGGATGAAATTCCATATGATTTTCTGCGAAAACGCCTTAGTATAGCTGTCACACAGGGTAATGCTCATTTGATGTTAACAAAAGGTGCATTGGAAAACATCCTTGAAGTATGTTCATCAGTAGAAACCAATGAAGGAAATATAGTTGACATCATATCCATGAAGGATAAGATTCAGAAACACTTTGAAGAATTCAGCAATAAGGGTTTTCGCACCATAGGCATTGCTTACAGGAATATGCCGGCGGAATCGCTGATTGACAAAAGCGACGAGAAGGATATGACGTTTTTAGGTTTTCTCACGCTTTTTGACCCGCCTAAGGCAAATATTATCGAAACCATTGCCAGTCTGAAAAACCTTGGTGTATCACTCAAAATTATCACTGGCGATAATCATCTTGTTGCAGCCAGTCTTAGTAAGAAAATGGGACTGTCGGATAATAAAATCCTCGCCGGTCCTGAACTTCGTCGCATGAGTGATGGCGCGCTGCTCAGACGTGTGGGTACAGTGGATGTTTTTGCCGAAATTGAACCTAATCAGAAAGAACGGATTATCATCGCTATGAGAAAGGCTGGAAACGTTGTAGGATACATGGGCGATGGTATCAATGATGCTTCTGCATTACATGCTGCCGATGTAGGGATTTCAGTAGATACAGCCGCAGATGTAGCCAAAGATGCAGCCGATATTGTCTTACTTGAAAAGGATCTGGGTGTTCTGGTTGAGGGTGTGAGAGAAGGACGAACAACCTTTGCCAATACACTTAAATACGTATTCATGGCCACAAGTGCTAATTTTGGGAATATGTTCAGCATGGCTGGAGTGTCACTTTTTATTCCTTTTCTTCCTTTACTTCCAAAACAGATACTTCTCACAAACCTGATGACCGACTTCCCCGAAATGGCCATTGCCACAGACAGTGTAGATGAGCAAATGATTGACTATCCCCGGCGCTGGGACATTAAAGCCATTCGCAAGTTTATGATCACCTTTGGACTGGTGAGTTCAGTTTTTGACTATCTTACATTTGGTCTCCTTTTACTTGTACTTCATGCAAATGAGGGTCAATTCAGGACCGGATGGTTTCTTGAATCAGTTATCTCTGCATCAGTGATTGTATTAGTTATCCGAAGCAGAAAACCTTTTTTCAGAAGCAGAACGGGAAAATATCTGTTAATCGCCACGTTATCGATTGCTGTTATCACGTTAATTTTGCCATTCACTCAACTTGGAAATGTCTTTGGATTCAGTCCGCTTACCCTTTCAACATATCTATTTTTAATGCTGATAGTCGTAGTTTATATTTTGGCAGCTGAAATTACCAAAAGAATTTTTTATAAGAAGGTTGAATTTTAATATGACTATCGGAAATCATTTCGCCTCCCCTTCGCTTTCCCTATGCTTTCCCTTTGCTTCGCTTTGGGCGTTGGCTCCGAGCTTCGGCTTCATTCGGAATGACAATTCATTTATTTTATAAGGTACACCATTGGAATATTGCCCGCTTAAAATTTCAAACTTTTAACAATATAATTTTCATTTACCCGTTCTTAAGTGGATGTGCACTGTTAAAAGGAAGTATTGTTTAGTTTCAGATCGGGTCAATATAAATAAATTTTTTTAAACGATTACATAGATTATTCTATTGCATGGATAATCAACATTAGCTGAGATATGTTCTGAACAACTAATAATAATAAAATAAAATGTTATGAAACTTAAAATAATTTCTTTCTGTCTGCTCTTCGTCGTGATATTTATTTCATGTAAAAAAGAGCCGACATTAAATGACGGGAATTCTGGTGCCCTGTTATTGAGTAAGGTTATAATTGATAATCAGACTTACTATGAATATTCATATAATAGTGCTAATTTAATTAGTGAAGAGAAAAGTAATTTTGATTTCAAGAAGCACAATTATAATGCCAATAACCAGGTAGTAAGTACTGATTATTACGGGAATAATGATATTTTGAATGGGGATCCCAATGTTTTTCAAACTGCCTTTAGCCGAGATGTAATGGTCACTCCTGATAACGGTAGTAAAGAGGGTACTTTTAACTATAAATATAACGATAATGAACAATTAATTAAATCAACGTACTCCCGGACATCATCCGTTAATTCTGAATATTCGGAATTCAGCTATGATGTTAATAACAGGATTAGCACTCAGACATTGTACTGGAATAATAAAGAAACGGGTTATATTGACTATGCTTTTGACGGGAAAGGGAATTTAATTAAAGAGAATCTATATAATCTATCGACAACGGGAGTTGCTGAGTTGAGCACAACTACACAATATGAATTTGATAATAAACAAAATCCTTATCAATCATTTAGTAAATTGATGACACCAGGAATTAATACAAACCAGAATAATATTATTAAAGAAACTTACACAATTCATTTGACAGCTAACCTGGGAGGTGATAATGTACAAGTTACCCAAACCTCTTATACGTATAATAGCAAAGGATATCCAATAACCAAAAACGGGAATGTTGAATATGTATATTGATGATATACGACCCTTTGAAGGCTGCGGTCTGGTTACCCTGGAGTAATTCATAAAAGAATTTCTCAAGCCTTGGAAAACAGTCCGGTTTTATAGGTGTCAATTCAAAATAAGCATTATCTGGACAATAATGCGTACCTTGCAGTAAATTAATATTATAATTATGAATACAGGAACAGTAAAATTTTTCAATAATTCCAAAGGATTTGGATTTATTAAAGACGGTGCATCGGAAAAAGAATACTTTGTACATGTATCGGGATTGAATGATGAAGTCAGAGAAAATGATGAAGTAACTTTTGATCTTCAGGAAGGGAAAAAAGGATTAAATGCCATAAATGTTAAACTAGTGTAATTTGAATATTATATAAGACATTTATTTTTAAAGGCCCTACGTTTAGCAGGGCCTTTTTTTGTTTCCGGTTATGATCAGGTCAACCGAAGAAAATGTGTAAATGATGTAACTTTTATTTAGAATAGTGTAACGGTTTTACTATACACTTCTTTTATCTTTCAGCAATATTTAAAATGAAAAATAAAATGAAAAAAGCCGGAATATTTATTATAATTCTTGGTTTAGCGTTAACTATTTTTTCAGCTGTAACTTTTTTCACCAGGGAGAAAGTAGTTGATATAGGAAGTCTTAAAATTACCGCAAACAAAGCGCATCACCTCAGTTGGTCGCCTCTTATCGGTATCGCCATAATGGGAGTTGGCGGGGTTGTTGTATTGATGTCTCCTAAAAAATAAAAAACTTTCTTAAGCTGAAAACTGGTATTCTTAACAAAACAACTTTTAGCAATTGAATTATTAATAATCTTTGAATGTATTATTAATTTCTCTGCAATACCCCATGTGGATTAAGAAACATAAGAATAACTACTAATAATAACGACATATTGTGATTCTTTGTCCTTGCGGTTCAGTTTCGATTAAAGTTTGGGCAAGGGGAGTCTTTTGGTCCATGAATTTGATTGCTCTTGCAAGGATTAAAATAATTTTTTAATTTTATTCCAGAATTCTGCAATCTTTAAATTTAATATTATGAAAAACCAAATGCTCGCTGTGTTAGTTGGCGTAACCATTTTTGTATTTACCGGATGTGCCCCTGTTCAAATCTATTCAAACAAGGGTCTGACTGAAAAAACAGGATTGAAATATTATACAGTAAAGCCATTTTTACATGTCGAAAAAGAACCTGAGACAAACAGGATTGTAAAAGCAACAATAATCTACCTGCCCGATCTTGCTAATCCTCAGTATATGGTAATACATGACGGACTGAATTCCAGAAAAGTTAACCTGAAATTTACGGATGGTTCAATAAATACTTTCGGATATGCTTCCACGTCAAAAGTTGGCGAATCTGTTGACGCATTGGCAGCTATGATCTCAAAAGGTACTGATGCATTAACAGATCTGAATGCACTCAAAAGTCTGCAGACAGTAAAAGCAGCTTCTAATACGGTGGAATTATATGAAATCATTTTTGGAGCCGACAAAACAACTCTCAGAGAAGTGACGATAGGTAAGGAGTGACGAAGAATATTTTTAAAAATTAATCTCATTCTAAAACTGGATATTTAATACGACCGGCGCACCTTTTCACCGTTAAGCCAACGAAGTGAGCGAGAGAATGTGTGAATGATGTAACTTATTTCCATAGTTATGTAAGAGTTTTCGATATTAATAGCATCACCTTTGTGTTGTGAAATTTTTTTCACAATTAAAAGTTCAAAAATGAAAAAAAATGAAGACTCAATAAGAGGGGTTCATGATGCAACAAGTCAGGAACCAAAAATGAAAAGAAATGATGAGTCACAAAAAGTGGCTCAGTTTGTTATCTGTCGGGAACAATCATTGAAAACCGCAGAAACCGGTGTTTATGCAAAAGTCGGCAAGTACATGAAATTATTCATTTACTTAACCTTATTGACAGGAATAGGAATAGTATTCAACTCCTGTATGGGAGGTTATGTTGCATCAGAACCTTCCTACGTGGACTATGCCAGGCCACAACGACTAAACGATAACCAAATATGGATAGATGGCGATTGGGGTTGGAATAGTCGATCCCACGTCTACGTCCAAAGAGCTGGCTATTGGGAGAATCCAAGACAAGGTCAGTCATATGTAAGTGGTAAGTGGCAAACGACTGCACGTGGTAAATCGTGGATCAAGGGTCATTGGCAGAAACAAACTAATCGGCATGACAACCGAAACAGATAATTATATTGAGTGCACAAAGCTTATAAATCAGACTGACAATTCTTTGAAAACACACTGCTTATATTGATATTAGCTCCCTGGAATACTGATTATTTACAATTTAAACCCGACTCCTTACAGGTATCGGGTTTTTGGTATTAATTTGTCGTTCACCTGTTGTTGAAGCTTTAGCACTTTCTGGTTACCAAATTCTTTCCGTTCCTTCATTCTTACAATCACTCTATATTCTTTCAAAGCGTTGTAAAAGATGTAAATGTTGTAACTCTTTTCGAAAGTTATGTAACACTTTCGATTTAGCATGCCCCTAACTTTGTAAAATTAGTAAGACACTCTGTTTAACTGCCGGAGATCTATATTACATAGTTGCATTTTGATAATATCATATAATCTATTCTAATCATCATGAAGTCAAATATTAAATTATTACTTGTATTAATTGCATTTATTACATCATCAGTAGTATTTACAAAACAGGCATTGGCTCAACAGCCTTCTGTAAGCTTCCAGGTTTTCTATGATGAATTAAGCCCTTACGGTCAATGGATTAACTATTCCAATTTTGGGTACGTCTGGATTCCGGATGTAGGTCCGGATTTTGTCCCTTATTCAACAGGAGGTCATTGGATAGAAACGGAATATGGTGAAACCTGGTTATCAGATTATGAATGGGGATGGGCGCCTTTTCATTATGGTCGTTGGGATTATAATGATTCTTTCGGCTGGTTCTGGGTACCCGATAGTGAATGGGGACCTGCATGGGTGACATGGAGAAGGGCCGATGGTTACTATGGTTGGGAACCTATGCAACCCGGAATTAGTATCAGTCTAAGTTTTGGCAGGGGATATGATAGTCGCTACGATCACTGGATGTTTATAAGAGACAGGGATATTGACAGATCCAATCTTAATAGTTATTATGTCAACCGGACTGATCATGACAGGATCATTAGAAACTCCACAGTGATCAGTAATACTTATGTTGATAACAGGCGGAGCACAACATACGTTTCAGGTCCGGCCAGGGCAGACATCCAAAGGGCTACCGGTAGAAAGATTAGTCCTGTAGCAATTCAGGAAAATAATAAGCCAGGACAAGTTATGAGCAATGGCCAGTTGCGAATATACAGGCCAATAGTGATAAAAGGCGGTGATAAGCAACAAAAATATGCCCCATCCAGAATATCTAATTTAAATGATGTAAAACGATCCTCCGGAAAAAATGGAGCAAATCAACAACAGAATATAAATCAAACTAATTCAAATAAAAGTGACCAGCAGAAACTGCAACTGAATCAGCAACAACAGCAGAAACAGCAACTGAATCAGCAACAACAGCAGAAACAGCAACTGGATAAACAGCAACGGCAGAAACAGCAACTGGATAAACAGCAACAGCAGAAACTGCAACTGGATCAGCAGCAACAGCAGAAACTGCAACTGGATCAGCAACAACAGCAGAAACAACAACTGGATAAACAGCAACTGGATAAACAGCAACTGGATAAACAGCAACAGCAGAAACAGCAAACGGATCAACAACAACAACAGAAACTACAACAGAATACTGTAAATCAGCAAAATAGCACTCGGAGTGTAAATCAAAAGAATACCGTTAAATCAAAGAAAAGCAGGAAGAATGTTCAAAAAAAGGATGACAATTCTGAACAGGACAAAAACAAGAATAATTAATATGTTTTTATTTAATTCTCTCTGAATAGGCGACCATGAACCTTAAAATGCGTGAATCATATAAAATTGTTAAGAAATTGTGTAACAATTCTGTCTGATTAACAGTCTACCTTTGCCAGGGATTGTATCAATAACTTTAGAATTATGTCAAATCTTCTTTTTATAGATGGTTCAGTTTTGATCAAAGTATGGGTTAAAGGATTTTTGGAGTTATTTTAATGTTTAAAATCTTTTAAATTCAGTACTACCTTGCTTAAAGACACTATTGAATTTATTCGAATTACTTAAGAAAATGAAGCTCTATATTAAAAACATGGTTTGTAGCCGTTGCAAAGCGATAGTTAGGACTGAACTGGACAAATTAGGTGTTCTTTATAATTCAGTGGAGTTAGGTGAAGTGACTATTGAGGAAAAGCTAACATCAGTACGACGTACTATGCTATTCGCAGCATTGAAACAATTTGGACTTGAATTGATCGACGACCAAAAGAATGATCTTATTGAGAGATTAAAAACGGCCATTGTTGATCTTGAGCGATGTTCAGATGAAGATTTAAAAACCAGCTATTCGGATTTCATCAGCCTGAGTGTAAATGATAGCTTCATTTCCCTCAATACACTCTTTTCAGAAATACAAGGTATCACAATTGAGAAATACATAATCAAACGTAAAATTGAACTGGTAAAAGAGTTACTCGGACACAACAATCTCAACCTTGCTGAAATTGCTGTTAAGATGCATTACAGCAATGTTGCACAACTGTCCGGCCAGTTTAAAAGTATGACAGGCCTCACACCATTACATTTCAGACAACTCCGGCATATCAGTAACAATAATCTGGCGGTTAACTGAAAAGCATCAAATTATAATCTAATACGATGAATTTAAAGCAACTCAATCACCCGAATAGATTGAAACCCGCTAAAAATACGGTTTATAATAAAAACGAAAGATTAAAATCGTTGGATCTGTTAGGCGTTGTTTCCGATAAAGGTACAGTCTATGAAAAAAATCTCAGGTTACGATTACAGGAAATGGAAGAACTCAATGCCAATCTTGAAAAACTTATCGAACAACGTACCACTAAGCTTGCAGAAATTGTTTCAACCAATGCCAAATTTCTTTCCATCATAGCTCATGATTTAAGAAACCCTTTCAGCTCAATTTTAGGTATTCTGGAAATAATGAAGCTAAGCATAAAAGATAAAAAAATAGGCGAAATTGAAGAGTATATAGACATGGCTTATAATTCAGCGAATAACACATTAATCCTTCTTGATAACCTTTTGGTATGGGCTGTTTCGCAAAATAAAGAGAAAAACTTTAACCCGGTTAAAATTAATTTGTACGAATTGCTTGGAGAAGAAATTGAAAGTCTCAATACTTCCGCCAAACAAAAACAAATAGCGCTGAACCATTCAATTGAGCCCAATTTGAATGTGACAGCGGATCTTCAGATGGTTAAAACAATACTTAGGAATCTGATTAGCAATGCTATAAAATTCACAAACATCAATGGCGAAATCTCGATAAATGCATTAGAAAAGCAACAATTCATTGAAGTAGCGGTAAAAGACGACGGCATTGGAGTCTCATACGAGGCCCAAAAAAATCTCTTTAGAATTGATTTGTTTCATTCAACACCGGGTACCAATAATGAAAGAGGTACAGGATTAGGTCTTTTGCTTTGCAAAGAATTTGTTGAACTGCATGGAGGAAGTATCTGGATAGAGAGCGAACCTGGTAAAGGAAGCAGATTTGCATTTACATTACCACATTATATATAATTAATTGCATCTACAATTAACGTTTCAGTTAATCTGTGAATAATGTAACTTTTTACCGGAGTTGTGTAACATTTTTGATTTTAATACTATGATTTTTGATATTATCAAAATAACAAAATATTACAATGAGAAAATCAATTTTAATACGTTTTTCCACTCTATTTATTAAGAGTACAATATTGAGTAAATATATTTTCATTTTCTGCTTAGGAATGTTTAGTCTTTGGACGCTGGCCAATCCCCCTCTGGCATCAAAACAGCAAATAGGGATGTTTAAAAACTCAAAAACCTGTATTGTTTTTGAAAATGGCATCAGTTTTTACAATGCCTATATAAAAGATGCCGTTCAGAAATACTGGAAATCTACTGATTATGAGTTTATAGACCAGCATGAATTTGAGAAACGACGATCTGATCCGAAGTATTCTTTTTTAGTGCTTATCGATGGTGTTTGGGATAAAGATCCGGGTGGCGTAAGCTACAGTTACATGAGTCTTGTACTTGGAGATGCATCAGACAATTTAACCAGAATGCCGGAATTTTGCAGCGTACCTCTTTCATATTCCGGCGACAACGAAACTGATTTTGAATATGCCGTTCCTGCAATTGTTAAATTCATGCAGATACATGTAAAAAACCTTGAGAAAGAACGTTTCCCCATTTCAATTAATGGATTGAAATACTATAACAAATCAACAGGTTTTAAAGACAAGGTTTTGTTATTGAACAAAGATAAGATGGCTGTTAATGCAGATTCGCCGGAGAAAATTAAAACAGTTTACCCGTATTTTGTTAAACTGCTTACTGCTGAAGAGATTCAGGCGGAACTCGTTACTAATCCTACAAATGCATTGTTTCATTTTCATGTTGGCCCTCCTCAGAATGCAGGAGCAGGAAAATGTTTTGAGATGATTTTTGATATGGAAGGTAACCTCTATTATTATAATTCCCGAAAGATCACTAATGATAACTCGGATGGTTTTAACCTGAAAGATTTTAATAACCTCAAGTAAAGGAATTCATTATAACATAAAAACCTTAAACGATGAAAATACTGATAATCGGATTTCTTGTATTATTTGGATGGTCTGCGATGTCTACTCATATTTTTGTCTGTAAGATAAAAAAATTGTGCGATGAGACCATAACTGTTCAACTGAGTGCAGTCAACAATAAAAATGTTATTACTGTTGACACGTTAGCTAAGACTGTAGTGCACGAGCAACCTGTAATTCCTGAAAATTTAGTAATCTACTTTGCATTTGACAAATCTGAATTCAAATCAGATGTAAAGACAGAAAAGTGTTTTGAGGAATCAAAAACGTATCTGGATCAAAATTTACAATCCATGCTCAGTATCACTGGCCATACCGATGCAATCGGATCTGATGAGTACAACCAGGCTCTGGGTTATCGACGGGCTAAAAGTGTACAGCACTATTTTGAAAGCAAGGGTATCCCGGCAAATAAGATTATTATAGAATCAAAAGGCGAAAAAGAACCGGCTGATAATAACAGTTCAGTTACGGGGAGAGCAAATAACAGGAGAACAATAATTACTATAAAACACTAAAATCATGAATACTTTATCAATTCTTTTGGCACTGACAAAAAGCGAAGCAACATTTGAAATTATTTTTATGTTACTCGGTTCTGCCATCATTGGATATCTGACTGCATGGCTTTATTATAAGGCTATTTATGAAAAGAGGATTAAAGTTATTGAATCAGAAAAGCATGAATTGAATGACCGCATTGTCAACCTCGATGCTGAAATATTCAATCTGAAAAAAAGTCTTTTTGAAAAGGACGAAGAAACAGAAAAGCTTCTTCTGGAGGTCAGAGCTCTTAAAGCGCTTCATGCAGAATCTGTTCAAGAAACAGACGATATGACCTTAAAAAACAAAAGGAACGAACAGTTACTGTACGAAAAGGATGAAGCTTTGGTTAATATAGCTCAACGTAAGCATCTGCTGGATTACAAGAGTTTTGGAACAGCTACGGCGGCTGAAAAGGATGACCTGAAAATGATAAGCGGCATTGGTCCGTTTATTGAAGAAAGACTGCACGCATTGGATATTTATACTTTCAGGCAGATCAGTAAATTCACTCCTCAGGATATTGAAACGATTAATGATGCCATTGAATACTTTTCAGGCAGGATCGAAAGGGACGAATGGGTAGCACAAGCCCTGGAACTTGTTCGCCGTGAAGATCTGAGGGTTGAGCTTTTTAAACGAATAAGTGAAAGAAAATCAAAGATTTACTACAACAGAATAGGTGTTGCCAAAGAAGAAGAAGCTGATGATTTAACAGTAATAAGCGGTATAGGCGGATGGATTAAGGAAAAGCTTAATGTACTGGATATCTATACTTTCCGGCAAATCAGCAATTTTACTAAAGAAGATATTGAAACTGTTACTGAGGCAATTGAATACTTCCCTGGCAGAATTGAAAGAGATGAATGGATACTTCAGGCCAAAGAACTGGTCCGGATTGCAGGCAATAAGTCGGAACTTCTTAAACGCATCAGGGATAGGCAGGGACGAATTTACTTCGACAGATTAGGAATTGCTCATAAACACGAGGCTAATAATTTGACCCTGATTGACGGGCTTGGATTATGGGTAGAGGAACGGTTAAATACACTTGGTATATATACTTTCAGTCAGATCAGCAAGCTCACACACACTGATATTGAAACCATTACTGAGGTTTTGGAAATTATCCCCGGCCGGATCGAACAGGATGACTGGGTTGGTCAGGCCCGTATACTTGTAAAAAAACAGTTGAAGGAAGAGAAAGTATAAAAATTCCTATTTTTAATTCATTAAAATTTTTTGTTAAAAAGTTATTATTTTTTATTTAATTTGTATTTACATGTAATTGGATACTACCCAATTCATATATTTACGGATAATAAAAAACATGCTCTTTAAACATTCATAATATCTCTATCGTAAAAAGAAATATAATAGATGTTTTAGGGCAGATAAATTTTTTTATAGTTAATGCGAGTCAAATTCAAAAAACTGAAGCCAACAGTATCTCCAATAGAAAAAAAGTCTGATTCAGATACAGGTAAGTTTCCAATAGTCGGTATCGGAGCATCGGCAGGAGGACTGGAAGCATTAGAACAATTTCTGAGCAATGTACCTGAAAACAGCGGATTGGCTTATGTTGTTATCCAGCATCTGGATCCAACACAAAAGGGCATGCTGCCGGAGCTACTTCAGCGTATCTCCAAAATGAAAGTGATTCAGGTAAAAGACCGGATGACTATCAAACCAAATTGTGTATATGTAATTCCTCCAAACAAGAGCATGTCTATATTAAGGGGGGTGCTCCACCTCTTTGAACCGATGGAATCAAGAGGATTGCGCCTTCCGATTGATTTTTTCTTTCGCTCGCTTGCTGACGATCTGCAGGAATTGGCTGTCGGTATTATTCTTTCAGGTATGGGCTCTGACGGTAGCGTCGGACTGCGTGCAATAAAAGAAAAAAACGGAATTGTGATGGTACAGGATCCTGGTACGGCAAAATACGACAGTATGCCCCATAATGCTATCGAATCCGTGCTGGTCGACATTATAGCTCCATCTACCGAGTTGCCTGCAAGGCTAATGGATTATCTTAAGCATGTTCCTGTTGTTACGGCAGACCTTGATATTGAGATTAAAGACAAAAGTTCTCTCGAAAAAATTATTATTCTGCTGCGAACATACACCGGCAACGACTTTTCGTTGTATAAAAAAAATACAGTCTATCGCCGGATCGAAAGACGCATGGGCATCCACAAGATTGATAAGATAGCTTCCTACGTCCACTTTTTACAGGAAAATCCAAAGGAAGTGGATATTCTTTTCAAAGAATTGATGATTGGTGTAACTAGTTTTTTTCGTGATACAATCGTCTGGAAAATATTGAAAGAGTCGGTTTTTCCAAATATTCTGACTGAACATAAAAACGGTTCAATTCTGAGGGCATGGATACCGGGATGTTCTACCGGAGAAGAGGCTTATTCATTAGCGATAGTGTTTAAAGAAGCGCTCGAAAAAATGAATCCACATTCAGATATTTCGTTACAGATATTCGCTACAGATCTCGATAATGCTGCTATTGAGATAGCCAGAAAAGGTGTTTTCCCGGTAAATATAGTGGCTGATGTATCACCTGAACGGTTGAATCGGTTTTTTACTATAACAGATGAAGGCTATCGTGTTAATACGGAAATAAGGGAAATGGTTGTATTTGCACTACACAACATTATAATGCATCCCCCTTTTACCAAGATCGACATTCTTTCGTGCCGCAATCTGCTTATATACATGGATGCCGAATTGCAAAAAAAACTGCTCAAGCTGTTTTTCTATAGTATTAACCCTGAAGGAATTATGGTGCTCGGAAGTGCCGAAACGCCTGGAAAGCAGAGTCATCTTTTTACTCCTGTCGATACTAAATGTAAAATTTACAAACGATCCATTACATCCCAGATACCGGAATTATTCGATTTTCCCTCTTCATTTTCCCGAACTAAACCGGTCTATGTCGAAAAACAGATACCTGTCAGTCCGACGGTAAATATACAAACCCTTGCCGATCAACTGATTTTGCAGTATTTTTCACCAGCCGGTGTTTTAGTGAACGAAAACGGCGACATTATTTACATCAGCGGGCATACCGGAAAATATCTGGAACCGGCTGTTGGTAAAGCAAATATGAATATTTTTGCAATGTTACGCGAAGGTTTGCACAACGAGTTTCCTCCTGCCTTCCGGAAAGCCATAACTAAAAAAGAACCCGTTATTTTACGGAATCTAAAAATTGGTACAAATGGTAAAACACAAACATTAAATATTAAAATTCAATGGATTGATCAACCGGAACTTTTAAAGAGTATGGTAATGGTGATTTTTTCTGATCTGGAAGAGATTCCTGACATTAAAACGCTTTCAAAAACCAGGAAGAAGATTTCAGATAAAATCAGGCAATCGGAGTTAGAAATTGAGTTGCTGATTTCACGTGAAGAGATTCAGAATACTCTCGAAGAAATGCAGACTTCCCAGGAAGAGCTGAAATCAACTAACGAAGAATTGCAATCTACCAATGAGGAGCTACAGTCTACCAATGAAGAACTAACGACTTCTAAAGAAGAAATGCAAAGTCTTAATGAGGAGCTTCAAACTGTGAACGCTGAATTGCAATCAAAACTCGACGATTATTCTCGGTTGAACAACGATATGAAAAATCTTCTAAATAGCACCGATATCGCCACCCTGTTCCTTGATAAGGAATTGAATATTCGTCGATTTACGATTCAGGCGACCAAAATATTTAAACTGATAAAAAGCGACATAGGACGACCTTTTACCGACCTTGTTACTGACCTGATATACCCTGGATTGGAAGCCGATTCTATCGAAGTATTAAGGACGCTCGTATTTATGCAAAAACAAATTCCTGCAAAAGACGGGCGATGGTTTTCAATTCGAATTATGCCATATCGGACTTCCGACGACAGGATAGACGGTCTGGTTATAACTTTTATCAACCTCTCCGATCTCAAGCAGGTAGAAGTAAAATTACACGAAACAGAGCAGATGAATAGTTTGCTGTTAAATTCATCCTCAGATGTAATTATTAAATTGTCGACCGACTGGAAAATAGAGGAGTTTAATTCAGAAGCTGAAAAATTTTTCGGTAAAAAGCGTGGAGATGCATTGAACCAGGATTATTTTCAGATGTTTATTCCAGAGCCGGTACGTAAACAGACAGAAAAAAACATGAAAAAGATGCTGAATGGAGGCTCGGATAGCAAATTCAAGACGAAAGTAATTGCAGCCGGAGATAAAACACAGGTAGTTGAATTGTCAGTAAATGTACTGGTCAACGACCAGAAAAGGACAGCAGGAATGATTATTATCACAAAAAAAATAACTTAATCATGAATATGGAAGAACAGAATCTTACAGATGCACAATTACTGCGCATAAAAGCTGAAAAACAACTGAAAGAAAAACAGAAACAACTGGACAAGCCGGTTATGGAAACCGATGCTAAGAAACTCCTGCATGAATTGCAGGTGCACCAGATAGAATTAGAAATGCAGAATGAAGAGTTGATCGATGCAAATGAAACAGCAGAAACAGCTCTGAAAAAATATACCATGTTATACGATTTTGCCCCAATGGGTTATTTTACACTCGATAGCGATGGCAATATCTGCGAACTTAATTTTACGGGTGCCGACATGCTTGGTCATAAACGTTTTAGTCTGATAAACGCCAACTTTAAGCTGTTTGTTTCCGCTGAATCGCAGCCTGTATTCGACAAATTTTTCACTAAAGTATTTACCGGTGATGCTAAAGAATGCTGCGAAGTAATGCTTGGTTATGACAATAACCCCTTATGCTCTGTTTATATGGAAGGGATAGTTGTTGGCGAGGACCAGAAATGTCTGTTGTCGGTATTTGATATTTCAGATTTTGTAAAACATGCCGTTCATTAGATATTAATAAAAGTCGTTTTTTCTTATCCAAAATATTTTAACCACAAAAATCATTGCACTATATTGAAGGTGTGAATAATGTAACTTTTTATAAAAGTTATGTAACACTTTTTAATTTCAAAGTGTTTACTTTTATTTTGATATTTCATTCATAATCAAAAGAAATTATCAGTGAAATAATTTAAATTGGTACATTGTTTGGCTAACTAAAATAAAAAATATTATGTTCAATAAGAGGGTTGTGCAAAAGGTATTGAAACGTACCTGGGAATTGGATAAAATTCCAGGATTGACTCCTGATAGCTCTGATGATCACAGTAGTGTAACCTCACAGCTGATTCATGACCTTTTTGGTGGTGAAATTCTTAAGACACATGAGAAAAAAAACTGGCATTTTTATAACCGGATTGATGGTGAACGCGTCGATTTTACAGAATCTGAAATGGATAAATTCGCTAAAGAAAATGGATTCGAAGATATTCCTTCCACACCTGATGAGACTTTTACTTATTTTGAGCAGGAGGATTATTCAACATTTCTTATGAGGTTTGTAAGAACATTCGAAGAAACTATTGGTCTCGGGAAATACCCCTCGGGTTTTACAGCCTGAAAAATTTTAAAATAGCATAGTAAGTCAATGAACTTCAGCATTAGTATTCCTGATCTCTCTATTTATTTTTCTTTTATCATGGTCATCGTTTTCCTGAACAAATATTTGAAACAGAAGGTTGATTCATTTTTGGATGAGAAAACCTCAATCAAAAAAAATCTCTAATGTGGAATAATTTATAATGTTCCGGACAACATATATCTTTGTTATACCAGTCGAAGCAATCGTTACTGACTTTACTAAGTAAGGTGAAATACCAAAAAGATAGTTTACGAATGAACAAAACCAGTTACAATCCGTTAAGAATTATAATCTTTTAAAATGATCCTGGCTGATGAGTTTAAGATGTGCCGGAATTGGAAATTAAAAGTACAAAAGCTCTGTATCTACAGATTATTAAATTGTAAAAATGAGATTTTAATTATAATTAGTTCAGATTATGAAGTACAAATTACTTGGTAAAACAGGAGTTTTAGTTTCAGAGCTCTGCTTAGGTACCATGACATTCGGAGGGAAAGGCTACTGGAAAGCTATTGGGCAACTATCTAAGGACGAAGTGACCCAGTTGGTAGAAACAGCGATAGACCACGGAATTAATTTTTTTGATACTGCTAATGCCTATTCGGAAGGGTTATCCGAAACGCTCTTGGGCAAGGCCTTAAAAAACCTTGGGATATCCCGTCAGACGGTTTTTATTGCGACCAAAGTAAGGCTAAGGATGGGTGAGGGAGCGAATCAGGTAGGATTGTCAAAACTTCATATCCTCGATTCGGTAAATGATAGTTTACAACGTCTTGATCTTTCACATATTGATATGTTGTATATCCATGGTGTGGATCCTGTAACATCGTTGGAAGAAACCATGAGGGCGCTTGAAGATGTTGTGAGATCTGGCAAAGTACGTTACCTTGGAGTAAGCAATCATCCTGCATGGATGGTTGTAAAGGCTAATAGCATTGCAGGGAATCTGGGCTGGTCCAAATTTGTTGCCTCCCAGAATTTCTATAGTATTGCCAGTCGGGACATTGAAAGGGAAATTGTAGCAATGGCCCTCAGTGAAGGTATTGGCATTATGCCATGGAGCCCTTTAGCAGGAGGGTTTCTGTCAGGAAAGTTTAAACGGGATAGTAAAACTGCCAGTAACAGCAGGAGGGATAATTTTGATTTTCCGCCGATAAATAAGGAGAAGGCATACGATATAATAGATTTAATGACAAAAATCGGTGAACATTATAATGCATCACCAGCAAGAGTCGCATTGTCGTGGATTAAAGATAAACCAGGTGTTACCAGTGTCATTATAGGTGCAAGAAATCAGGATCAGCTTATGGATAACCTGGCTTGTACGCAATTACAGTTAACTAAGGACGAAATAGGAGAATTGGATGCAATCAGCGCCTTGACACCAGAATACCCCGGATGGATGGTTGACAGACAGCTAACAGGACGATTCCCGGAGAATAAGTAGGCAGGCTTTTTAGCAGATAGTATAGGTTAAACTCTATTTTCTGTCTGATATTCTCGTAAATGATTACAGCATCAAATCTAGGTATCCAGTTTGGAAGACCAGATAATCTTTTACTGGATGCACCAACAAGCCGTATTGACCTGGAGTCAATTCGGGCATTTAATAATATTTTAATCAGGTTTAAAGGAAACATCCTGATGTCCTCTCATGATCATGCGTTTATTCAAACCGTATGTAACCGGGTTATCGAAATAGGACCCAAAGGAATGATTGACAAACAGATGCAATATGATGACTACATATCAGATGAAAAACTGATTGAAAGGGAAAAAATTTATAAGGCAAATATGTATAAATGGTTTAATTGTTTCCGGACTTCATTTGTATACCAGAAACAATAGAGTTACCTGTAAGCAAGTTTCAGTTTTATTGTAGTTTTTGTAGTTCCTGACATGTTTGCATTTCTTTGATAACCGTTTCCTCCATAATCGTTTCCAGACCTATTACCATACATTCCACCGCCTCGCATCCCTCCGCCACCCATTCCACCACCACGCATTCCCCCACCCATTCCACCACCATGCATTCCGCCACCACCCATTCCACCATTTCTGTTTGGACTATTATTTGTTGTGGAAACCGGGTTAACTTTAATCCGAAAGTTAAATATTGTGTTGCAGTCAGATGGGGTCAACTCGTTTTTATAAAATGTTGAAAATGGGATTACAGCTTCGTAGTTCATACTGCCTTTCTCGTCAATATTTATGGCTGCTGAAATGCCTGTATTGTTTGGAGATGACAAAGAGATTATTTTCCCCAAACGTGGTTTAAATCCAACCAGTTGCATTTCTGTCGCTTCGGCAAGAAGTTTTAGTTTATAAGCGGAGCGGTTAGGTCTTTCGTTAGTACCTGCATTAGTTTGTGTATTAATATTTGTTTTCGGTTCCAAATCCGGTATATTGCCAACAGGATACTTAATGCCTACAGGAAAAGATTTTTTCCCCAGAGTATCTATTCCGAATTCAAGACCTGATCTGAGTATTTTTGTCTGCAGAAATTCATTCGAAATACTGCAACAAAAATAGAGGTTATACCGGTCATTCGAAATACTATAATTGATTCCTGTTTCCTGGTCATAAAACCTTAATGGATTGGACCATTCAGGTATTTTTCCATCTACCGTGATTTTCTTGCTCTGCCAGCTGGATGAATTATATATTTTGTTTGTGCATGAAATAAGAAAACATATTACAAAAAATACTGAAACAATTTTTTTCATTTCATTTATTTTAAATTTTTCTAAGCTATCGTCATTTCGAAAACGTTATATTTTAGTGGTTGCTGTCTTAAAGTCTTTTCATTCAATTCATGTTCAAAATAAAACGGGAAAATGAGTTTTTAGCACTGTTTTATCTTCATCTTTTTTTCTGTCAAAACAAGTATTCATCAACTCTGGTTTTATAGTTTGTATATCGCTAAAAATCATTAGAATTCAGTTTTTTTGGAAAAAAGACGAGTTACAATTCTTAAATAAATAGACAAATGGTTTAACATAAATATTCCCTCAACAGCAAATTCTTTTATTCATGTAATTTGTTGAATCCTGAATATAGTTATAGATTATCATGTATTTGTCATTTATAGAAGATGGGTAATTCATATCTTCCTTTTCAGCTTTAACAACCAAATGGTGTGAAGAAGATATTATTCTCTAAAGAGAAATGGGACTGTTACAAAAAAAAGTAACATCAACATCAAAAGATAGTATGGTTCAAGTTTCCTATCAAGTTCAAGAATTACTTTTCTTGTTATTATTGGAAATTAGTTAACTCTTAAGGTTGATCATTCTATGAGGAAATTTGTAACTTTGATTAAAACTTGAAATTATGAAAATAATATTTAAGCTAATTCTAATTGTAGTTTCAATTTTATATTGTGGAATTACTTATGGTCAAAATGAATTTGTTACCCTGACAAGTTCCGATTTAATAAAAGGATTAGATAATAAAGATTATTTAAGAAAGAAATTAATTGAGAATGGATTTACAATCATTGGGAAAACCGGAATTGGTATTACTAAAACCGGATTTTATGAATCCTGGCAGTTTAAGTCTATGCTCTATGTAGATATAATATACAGCCCTGGTAAGGAGAATACTATAAAAGTAGGCATTCACGAGACTTTAACTGGTCTTCCTGAACGGCTAATCCAGTCATTTCCACATAAAAAGATTGAAAAAATAGATGAACATCTACCAACTATTAATGTCACACCAATAAATAAAGAAATAAGCTATTCTTTGGCATATTCCAGAGATAGTGATAATGTGCGTGTAGTTATTTGGTATGATTATCCTTATTACTTTTTCGAATATAAAGATGAAAAATAATACTGATTTACCGGAGATATGTAGTTTACACTGAAATGTCTGCTCAAGCATTTTATTCTACTTCAAGTGTATTTAAGAAAATTTGTGAACAATGGAGAAGAAGACGAAATGGGACAACAGGTGAATTAGATATAAAAAGAAAAACGTATTTTTGAAAACCCGTGGTCAAAGAATAAAAGCAGTTTATTTATTACCTAATTGTAAATTATTATTTAACAATAACTTAAATTAATTGATATGAAAAATTTTAAAGTATTTTTGAACCTTTTTTTGATTACGGCAATATTGATTGTCAATTCGTGTAAAAAGTCAGATGATAGTAAATCAGCTGTTACTGATACAAAAAAATCGATATCTAAAAAATGGATAATTGAAAATAGAAAATCCACTCTCAGTTCCGATTATATATGGTTTGAGTTTAATCTTGATGACATTTATATAATAGGGAAAACAGATGGAACAATATTGAGTGGTTCATATACTATCAGCGATGACACAAAGTCGATAATATTAACTAATTACGGCGTAATGACAATTAATACTTTATCTGACACTGAATTTGCATTTAGTTTAAAACTAAATAATTCAACTGATAGTATTACTCTTTCTGCAACGCCTGCACAAGTAATTGCATCTTCTTCTAAAACTGATATGTTTTGTAGAAATTGGAACTTAGATAAAACAACCGATAGCGACACTACGATATTATATCCAAATACAGAGTCAACAAAACTAGAAGTAATTTTTTCAAATTATGGTACTTATTTTGTAACTAATGTATATAAGGACGGTACTACTGAATATCTAAACAGACAATGGAAATGGAAAGACCAATCTGAGACTATAATTTGTTATGGTGATTTAACATGTAATTGCACTGGTGATAATGAAGTTACTATTGTTGAATTGACAAATACCTTACTTAAAATGAACGAAGATGGTGAATTGTATTTTTTAAGTCCGGTTAAAAAGACAAAATCAGCGCAAACTATTCATAATTCAATTAATACTTCAAGAAAACCAAATTTATTTGGTTTTTAAATAATTTAATTGGCAAAACTCAATTAGCTGATAATAATGCACATAATCATGCAGACTATCCCACCAGTAAGAATAATCAAGAAGAACATCCGATACCATCATATTTACTGATCTCGTTTACAGTTGTTCACATTAAGATTTGGAGCAGTTTTCATGTAATTCATAGGCATGGCTTCGTACCCTCCTTTATTTATGTGTTCTGAGGTAATAGTTTTAGAAAGAATTAATGTCGGAGGTGATAAATCATAATGATTATCTACCTCTCTATCTGCCACAAAGAAAAAACCCACTGTGATTTACTTATTATCAGTGGGTTGTTTTTTTCAATTTTCGGGGTGGCAGGATTACCTTTGGTGATCCTGTGTGGGGGAAACTAAAATATGCCAGATAATCAATATACAATTATATTCTATGATCCTCACGTATAATAGTACGGCAACCCCCACCGAGACTTTTACCACAATTTTTTGCAGGATGAATATTCTTTATTTTGTCTAATTGTCCGATATCTTTTAACCTTTTGTATATGAGCTGCCAGGCGCAAGGCTGGTTAGGGCTGATTTCACATCTTTCTAGACGGGAACCTCCGCATGGTCCATTTAACATGTGTTTTGCACAACGCGTTACCGGGCATATTCCGCCAAAATCAGCAAGAACACAAGCACCGCATTGTGCACATTTTTCAGTCCAGACGCCTCTGGATTCGAGAATCCCTAAAAAGGCAGTGTCAAGTCCGGCATAAACCGGTTTATCGGGGAAACGCTCTGCAATAGCCTGTACACCGGCTCCGCAACCCAGTGAAAGGACGGCATCATTTTTTTTAATCTCTTCAGCGGCAGTTTCAATGAATACATTATCGCATTGGCGCTCGATAGTTAATTCACTTACTTTAACACGTTCGCCAGTTTTTTTAAAAGCTATTCTTAATGCCGAAGATATTATTGCGACTTCCCGTTCACCTCCTGCCAGACATACGGTTACACATGTTCCACATCCAAGTACGAGAATGTTTTCGTGTCCATTAATAATATCTTTTAGTTCCGGGATTGTTTTTCTTTTAGCAACTATCATTTGTGTATCTCCTCTTTTAAGATTTTTGAATTTGTTTTTAAAGGATTTGGTCCTATTAGTTTTATTGTATCAACCATTTCGAAAATTACATCCACAAGATTCTTGGCCATGGCAGCCGAAATATTCACCATGCGTAAGCGTTCTTTTTCTATTCCACATTCTTCCAGAATTGTACGAATGGCATTCACGCGCTTCTTTGCAATAAGATTCCCATCGATAAAATGGCATCCTCCTTCAAGGCATCCGGCTATTAAAACTCCGTCAGCGCCGTTTTCTATTGCCTTCATGTAGTATTCAACCTCTAACCTTCCTGTACAAGGCGTTCTGATTATCCTTACTCCCAGAGGGTATTGAAGGCGCATCGATCCGGCCAAATCAGCCGAAGCATATGCACAAAAGTGGCAGCAGAAAGCAAGAATCTTAGGTTCAAATGGATTATCCGTCATGTTAATTTGAAGTTTCAGTTTCCAGTATATTAAATAATTGGTCTATCATTATTCTAAAATGATCAGATCTGAAATGGTTTAACTGTATCGCCCTGGCCGGACACTCTGATGCACATATACCACAACCCATACATTTTGCACTTTCGACCTCAGCTTTGTGGTCATAGTTACAGAATGGGGCACCAAACGGACATGAATTCACACAGGTCATACATGAAATGCACTTATTCTGGTCAACAATTGAAACCTGAGCTCCAACTTCGAGATGTGTTTTTGAAAGTATGGTTGCAGCTCTAGCCGCCGCTGCTTTAGCCTGTGATATATTCTCATCAATCATCTTTGGTGAATGAGCTAACCCGCATAAGAATAATCCTTCGGTGGCAAAATCAACCGGTCTTAATTTCATGTGTGCCTCTACATAGAACCCACTTGAATTCAGAGGTACTTTAAGCAAATTTGAAATTTTAGCGTTGTCATCATTTGCAACAATACCGGTACTTAATATAAGTTTATCGGCTTCGATAATTATTGCTTCCTGAAAATCAGGACTGTTAACCTTAACAGAGCTTAATACTCCATTGACGTCTGACACCTCCGGTAAATTTTTCTCATCATACCGTATAAAAACAATGCCTTCTTCACGGGCTTTTTTATAATATATTTCTCTGAAGCCATATGTCCTGATATCCCTGTAGAGTATGAATATTTTCGCTTCCGGATCGTCTTTTTTTATTTTTAGTGCATTTTTAACCGCCATAGAGCAGCACATTCTGCTGCAATATGGCTTTTCATCGTTACGCGATCCGACACATTGAATCATTACATATGTTTGTCCGCTTATCTGAATCTTCTTTTTATTAATTAGATTTTCAAGCTCCACCTGGGTCATAATATTTTTAACTATTCCATACTGATATTCTTTTGTATCAGCAGGTTTTGCCCCGGTTGCAACGATTATTGTCCCGCACGACAGCTCTTTTGGTTTATTATCTTTCAACAACTTCACTTTGAAGTGTCCTACATGTCCCGAAATCCCGGTTACTTCCGAATTCAGATGGCAATCAATGTTTCTTTGGCTATTTGTACCTTCTATCAATTCTGTTTTGAATTTACCAAGGTTTTCGTTTTCAAGGGTGCTATTGATGACATTTGCGTTACCCCCCAGTTGCGTGGATTTCTCAATAAGATCAACGTCAAAACCCTGTTCAGCAAGCGATAAGGCAGCAGA
The DNA here is from genome assembly GCA_049512815.1 of Bacteroidales bacterium. GTDB lineage: Bacteria > Bacteroidota > Bacteroidia > Bacteroidales > VadinHA17 > LD21. Next base: position 46,984 of record JBEKWS010000015.1, read on the forward strand.
CATCCCACTAATACCACCACCTATTACAATTGCATTCTGAAGAATTGGTATTTTTTCTCCTTCTAATGGAGAAAGGTTATAGGCACGGGCAACAGACATTTTTACAAGTTCAATTGCCTTTTCGGTCGCTTTTTCAGGTTCCGAAGAATGAACCCATGAACACTGGTCCCTGATGTTGGCCAATTCAAACAGATAGGGATTCAATGCGGCTTCCCTCAGGGTTTCGCGGAATATAGGCTCATGAGTACGTGGAGTGCAGGATGCAACAACAACCCTGTTTAATCTGTTTTTAGCTATCTGTTCCTTTATATTTGACAAACTGGCATCTGAACATGTATACATTGTGTGAGATGCATATACTACTCCGGGATGGGTTTTAATGGCTTCGGTTATTTTCTCAACATCAATGGTCCCTGCAATATTGATCCCGCAATGGCAAACAAAAACCCCTATACGGGCCGGTTCGTCACTTACATCATGTTCCTGCGGATACTCTTTTGATCTGATCAATGTATTTTTTGCTGACGATAGCAACTCCATAGACATAGATGCTGCAGCGCTGGCCTGCATTACTGTTTCAGGAATATCTTTCGGCTCCTGGAATGCCCCGCCAACAAATACACCACGCTTTGATGTGACAAACGGGGAGAAACGATCAGTTTCACAAAACCCATACTGATTGATATTAATTCCCAGTTTTCGTATGCTTTCAGTAACTGTTGCCTTTGGATCTATGCCAACTGCCAGTACTACAAGGTCAAAATCTTTTTCTATATAACCCTTCAGTGGATCAAGGTATGCTAATCTTAAATCATTGGTTTGCGGCATCTGAACAATACGGGAAGGAATACTTTTAATAAATTCCAAATTATCCATGGCCCGGGCACGTTCGTAGTATTGATCAAAATCTTTTCCATGTGCCCTGATGTCCATATTAAAAATGGTACACTGCAACCCGTTCAAATGTTCTGATGCAATCATTGACTGTTTTACCGTTGCCATGCAGCATATTGAAGAGCAATAATCATTTCCGCTTTTTGAATCTCGCGATCCAACACATTGGATCCAGGCTATCCTTCTGGCATCTTTTCCGTTGTCCCTTCGCAAAATGTGCCCGCCATAAGGACCTGCTGCTGAAAGCATGCGCTCAAACTGAACACTTGTAAGTACATTCTTATAGCGATTAAAGCCATATTCACCTTTGATTTCAGCATTGAATTCATCAAACCCGGGTGTGAGAATGACAGACCCTACTTCCAGTTCAATTATCTGCTCCTTCATATTGTGTTCAATAGCTTTCTTTTCACAAGCTTCGACACATTCCATACATTCGGAACACTGGGCGCAATTCATGCAGCGTTCTGCTTCGGCTATTGCTTCTTCTACAGAGAAAGCTGCCTGGATCTCATTAAAATTATGGGTTCGGTTTTCTACAGGAAGTTCAATCGCACCGGCACGTTCTTTCTTTTCAATATTTTTTGTAGTGGGTAAATGCTCCACAGGAACAGGTTTCAGTGTATGTTCGAAACGGTAAGATGACATTTCCTCGCCGTTCAGATAACGTCCTATTGATTCAGCAGCATGTTTTCCTGCAGCTACTGCATCGATAACGCTTGCCGGCCCGGAGGCATTATCACCACCTGCAAAAATTCCTTTTGCTGAGGTTTCATATGTAACAGGATCGACTTTGAAACAACCGTGCTCTGTCTTTATACCCACATGTTTGACAAATTCTCCATCTACCATCTGGCCAATTGCTACAATAACCTGATCTGCATTGATTACCTCTGTTTTGTTATCGTCGTATGATGGGTTGAACTTTCCGTTTTCGTCCAAAACACTTAAGCATTGTTTTAACTCTATGCCGGTTACTGAACCGTTTCCCAATATTTGTTTGGGTCCCCAACCGTTACGGATAGTAATGCCCTCTGATAATGTAGCTTCTATTTCGTCGGGATAAGCTGGCATTTCATTCTTTTTCTCCAGGGATATCAGTTCGACTCTTCCGGCACCTAGACGCAGAGCAGTTCTTGCAACGTCTACTGCGACATTACCCCCGCCAATAACAACGACATTTTCTTTCAGACCAGGTTTTTCTTTAGAACTTCCGGCTTGTCTTAAGAACTCCACACCAAAGAATACTCCTTGTTTATCTTCCCCGTTTATACCCAATTTCCTGCTTATATGAGCACCTGAGCTGACGTACACTGCATCATTTTTCTTCTGAAGTTCTTTTATGGTTTTATCCCTGCCAATGCGACAGTTTAAAACAATATTGACACCTTTATGCCTGATAAGCTCTATTTCATAGTCAAGTATTTCTTTAGGAAGCCTGTACTGTGGTATACCCCAATAAAGCATGCCACCTGCATAATCTTTTTCCTCGTAAACTGTAACAGCAAATCCTTTATCTGCCAGATCACCTGCGGCAGTCAATCCTGAAGGCCCTGCACCAATTATAGCAATTTTCTTGGCGTCTGGGGAAGACTTTTTTTCTTCAGGTAATAATAATTCCCCCGATTTGACCAACTTCATCTCTTCGTCAGAAGCAAACCTTTTAAGTTGTCTAATTGCCAACGGGCTATCTACATTTGCACGGGTGCAGGCAGTTTCGCACGGTGCCGGGCAAATGCGACCGCAGATACCTGCAAGAGGGTTTCTTTGCCTGATAAGGTTCACAGCTTTTACATATTCCTTTTTCTTAATGAGCTGGATGTAACCCTGAATGTTAATATTTGCCGGACATTTAATTTTACAGGGCGCATGACCCAACTTAAGCACATTTGGCATATTGGGTATGGCCTGTGCATAATATTTCTGAACTGCTTTCCTTTTACCCAGATCACGGTTAAACTTGTCGCTCACTTCAACGGGGCAAGCTTTTATACAATCACCACAATCATTACAGATTTTCTCATTTATATACCGTGGTGACTTTTTAATAAACGCTTTGAAATTACCGGGTTCCCCTTCAATTTTTTCAAGTTCGGAAAGTGTATGTATTTCTATATTAAGGTTTCTTGCACACTCAACCAGTTTGGGAGAAATTACACAAATGGCACAGTCGCCGGTAGGAAAAGTTTTATCAAGATGCGACATCATGCCACCGATTGTAGCTGAACGGCTGATTAAATATACTTTAAAACCGGAATTGGCAAGATCGAGAGATGCCTGAACTCCGGCAATACCTCCACCTTCAACCAGTACGGCCCCTACCATTTTTTTCTTGTTTGTACTCATGATACTTTTCTGCCTTATTTTTATTCTGCCGTTTTTACTAATTCAATTATTGGTTTTGGCGATACAACACTTTTGTCCATACCAAGTTTTTTAGGAGAGACACCCAGACACAAACCCAAAAGTTGAGTAATATATACGACCGGCAAATTATAGTCCCTGTTTTTTGTTTTATTGATGTCATTCTGTCTCATATCAAGATTTATCTGGCACATCGGGCATGCAACTGCCATGCATTGGGCACCTGATACTTTAGCCATGTTCAATATGGAATCCGAGAGTTCAATAACAATATCAGTCCGGGAAAGGGCGAAACCTCCTCCACAACATTCAACCTTGTTCGGCCAGTCAACACTTTCACCACCCATAATGGTTACAAGGTTATCTATTAACACAGGGTTTTCCGGGTCATCAAATTGTGTGATATCATGCGGCCTGACTAATAAACATCCATAATAACTTGCAACTTTTAAGCCATCCAACGAATGGCTAAAAGCATCCTGTAATTTTTTAGCCCCGATATCTTTGAGAAGCACTTCAACAAAATGACGGACTTTTACACTTCCATCATAGTCTTCACCCAGAGTGGCTGCTATCTCCCTTCTTATTTCAGGGCTTGTTTGTATTTCATGATTGGCTACTTTCATCCTGTTATAACAAGCTGCGCAAAACACAACCATATCAAATCCCGTTTTTTTGGCCATTAACAGGTTAGCAGCAGGAAGTGCAATAGAAAGATTTTTGTCGGTATGATGTGCAGGAGTTGATCCACAGCATGTCCAGCCTTTTAACTCTATCAGTTCAATATTCAATGCTAATGCAACTTCATTCACCGACATGTATTGATCGCGTGCTGTAGAATCTGCCGAACATCCGGGATAATATGCATATTTCATATACAAATATTTTAACTATTTATTCTATCCTGATTCCTGGCAAATATCCGGTTAGTATATTTTTTATCAGCTTTAAAGGAAGGGGTCAGCGCTATTTTCCCTTTTAAAAGCATCATTGGAAATTTATCTGTATCCTGAAGATAGCTGGAGGTACCTAATTTGTAAGCTGCTATCATTCCAATATCGTAAGTACGGCCAAACATTCTGACTGTCCTCAGAAATAATTTATTAAACAGCGCCACATTCCCTTTCTGCCTCGAAGCGTTATTTCTGACTGCTATAATCCGCAAAGCATCCATAACTGCCGCCATATTTATTTTCATCGGGCAACGTTCAAAGCATGTCTCACATGAAGCGCACATCCACACGAGGTCACAGTTGAAAAGTTTATCTCGCTCATTTAATTGTAATCCACGAATGATGTCGGATGGGTGAACTTTCGTTAAACCTGTCACCGGACAACCATTTGAACATTTCTTACATTGAAGACAGCTCCTGATGTCTATTCCGGAAATTTTCTGTACCTCGGTTGTCAGGTCAGCTCTCACTTTTTCTTTACTAATGACAATTGCCATATATTTGTTTTTAGCAGAATTTAATTAGTTGTTTCTTCTTTCACAAGCTCATCAACTTCTTCTTCTTCGCCATAAACATCTTTTTCCGGTGTTGATGGAACTCCTTCAAAACTTGGCGCAACTTTTCTATAAACCCGAGTAGGTTTGAATTTTTTGCCATCAACAGTCAACAGATCGTTTATTTTAATACCAAAAAGTATTTCATTCTCCTGCAGGTAGGGGAGTATTAATTCCCAATCCTTTTCGGTAAACGGACTAAAAATGCACCCGTTCAACTGCTGGTTAACTAATTTTCTGTGCGGGTCCCTTATATAGGCTGCCCCACCTGAAGCCAGAGAAAAGAGATTACTGCCCGGGTATGGTTCTGATAAAGGAACTAATTGCCCTTCTTCATCGAATTTTACTCCGTTCAGAATAACGAACCCCCCTTTGTTATGAGGATCACCGGCCATAAAGGATTCACCAAGGAAATCAAGGCTTGTTCCGTTGATGATTACCTTGGGCCGTCCCACGGAATTAATCATAGGGCGTCCGGCTGCGTTGCCCTTAACATATATTGAGCCACCCTTGGCACCATATAGAAATGTCTGACCTACATCACCATGAATTACAAATTTGCCATCTTTTATTATTTGTCCCAATTGATCTTGTGCATTACCATGAACAGTAATACTTAACCCGTCAATACCCGAAGCAAGATAGTCTCCACAGCTACCGTACACATCAATTGAAACATCATGTGTTTCGGGCCCTAATCCACAACCAATATATCGTTGTCCGGCACAATTGAAAATTATAAAGTTTCTCCAACCCATTTTATATGCCTTCACCAGGTAAGTAGCGTCGCATTCATCTCCTTCAGGAGGAAAAAGCTTAGCATCAATTATAAGTATTTTCTCATCATATTTAGGTTTGCGCAGGTTGTTTCTTATTTCAAAATCAATTAGCCTGTATACTATCCCATCTTCTCCTTTAGCCATCAATTTTGGAAGACCTTTAAATAATTTATCCAGCTCGGTGCGTACAATATGAAGAATATGGGAGCGTCTTTTAGTGCCGGTAGGGTAGTGCTGATCATTCAATAATGTAAGCGTACTGATCGCATATGTCGTATAGGATCTATTATTAGCGAGTTCCCTGATTATTTTGCAGAATGCCCAGATATCACCGAAGTACCATGCCTGAATATTTGTTTTGAAATAATCAACAAGAGATTTTCCACCCTCAACATGGTAAGTAACAGCTTTAATAATTTGATCTTTTATCTCTGAAGATCCTTTTTCCGAAACGAAATCGCAACCTTCTGTTTTATCAGTAATATGTACAACACGACCGAATTTATCTTTACACTCTAATCTGTATACACCTTTTTCGTTGGGGACAATATCAAACATGAAAGTTCCGCCATCTGAATAGCTTCCCCCGCGTGCGTTCCAATATTTGTCGGCAACCGGGCATATCCTTTTGTCATCTTTTGCAAGACTTGCAAGTGTCGCATCGATAGCTTGTTTTTCCGATCCGATTAAGCCAACTTGTACTTCACCTTCCACAAAAGCAAAAACCTGTGGTCTTAACATGGCAGTGTCTGTTATTCCCATAAGTTGGAACCGGTGATTTTCCAGAAGATTACGGGCTATGATAAAGAACCATGGCCCGTCAGGCGAACCATGCATATGTGTAGCCTGTATAGCCCTGTAAATTTTTTGCTTTTCTTTTGGTAGACGGTCAAAGTCTAATTCTGTAGTGGGTCCTAATGCTTCAATTATATACTCGACAGGATATTTGTAGGTACGTGAAAGCAAATCGAACATTAATGCTGATACCTCAGTGTCGGTAATAAATTGCGGATAAATATTCCGTTGTTTAAGATATTCAGTCACTGAATGATAATTGGCAAAGTCCCCATTATGTACAAGCGCCATATTCATTGCAGTAAACGGATGGGCTCCCCCCGGGTGCCACACTCGTCCCCTGGTAGGATATCGTTGGTGGGCTATCCACACGTGGGCACATAAATCGTCTATTTTGTAATATTGAGTAACTGCCTCTGCAAACCCGACCACCTTCAGGATCATTATATCCCGGCCATGGGACATGACAAAAGCCATTTGGTTCTTTGGAGCAACATAGAACTCATGGTTCAATTTAAAGCTGTTCTGGTTCACTAATTCATCTTCTGAATCCCTTCTGTCAAGTTTTTCCAACCTATTATCTGTGATGAATTTATTCAGGACACTTGCTTTTGTTCTCACAAAATACCGGTATACATCAGGAGGCTTAACTTCAAGACCCGGTACACTTTTCCAGTCATCAACAGTATCAAGTTTTGAAGATTTTTTAATATCAAATACAGGATCGACATATTTTTTCTCAACATCCTTACGGCAATCTGTGTCGAGATAAGCTATATGCAACATGTAACAATCATCTAATATTTCCCTTGAAACGTTTAATTGTTCCGGGATAAAACCAACTGCTGCAATACCTCCGCCTTTGCCATTACCACGATTATGCATTAACCGGGATGGTTCGTGGATATGTTTCCCGGGGACCGGTTCGGTACAACAAAACCCTATAACCCCACATCCGCCTTCTGCCTCCATAGTGGCCGGTTTATGCTGATACCAGGTATTCTCAATTAATCTTCTCTTCGATTTCATGATATTTTCTATGTGATCGTTATACATATACTACAAATTATCAGATATGTCTAAATGTCTCAATAAGTCTGTACGTCCACGTAATTCCCTGATACTTTTCAATCTCAGGCCTTTTAGAATCTCTTTAATACCTATAACCCAGACATTGTATAAATTGATGATTCTTTGTGTTCCCCAATCCAGCTCGACCTGAGTGATAAGCCCTGGATCAGTTGTTGCAATACCCCTTGGACATCCCCGTCCGCTTGAACAACGGCTGCATCTTAAACAACCAAGGGCAATTAATTCCGCAGTTCCAACTATTACTCCATCAGCTCCAAGCGCTATTGCCTTAACTATGTCGAAATGGTTACGGATACCGCCACTGGCCATAAGTACTACTGCATCGCGGACACCTTCTGAAACCAGGAATTTATGTACTTTCGGAATTGCATAGTCGATGGGCATTGCAATATTTTTCTTGGCGATATCAGGGGCAGCACCTGTTCCCCCATAACCACCATCAATATGGATAATATGAGTTCCCGCATAATAACTCCCCACGGCTACCATATCAACATCGGTAGGGGTAGAAACTTTTGTTGAGATCAGGGCGCGGGGATTAACATGCTTCATCCAATCGATATGCTTCATATGGTCCTCGATTGAATAAACACTATGAAAGGGAAAGGGAGAAAACAAAGGGATTCCCTGAACAGCTTCACGCATTTTTGCAACGGCAGGTGTGTTTTTTGTTCCCAGCAGGTGACCTCCCAAACCAGGCTTAGCGCCTTGTGCATATTTAAATTCGATGATCGGTACACGTTGAATAGTTTCTTCCCTGACTCCAAAGAGTCCGGTAGCAACCTGAGTTATCATGTGATCGTCATACGGTCTCAGACGTTCCATATATCCGCCTTCACCGGAACAGGAAAACGTATTCCAGGCTGTTGCAGCCCTCACTTTTGACAATTGTGTAACATTGCTGATCGAACCAAAGGACATACCTCCACCATACCAGGGGACATCTATTTTAATTTTTGGACGACCATCGTTTCTTTTATTGAGATCGAGGCTGATGTCGATCTCATCTTCACTGACATTAACCGGCTTGTCGGGAAAAGCGATTCGTATACGATCGAATCCTCCTCCTGAATCTCCTGTTTCATATTCAAAATCATAATCATCGGGGATAGGGGCACCCGTTTCGGCCATATACCACGTTGCTAGTATCATATCTGCCGGCCACCTGTAATCACCCAGTGCCTCCATCATAGGGTTTTTCACTAATTTAAGAGCACCTTGCGGACATTTTGCGACGCAGAAATGTTCCGTTTTTTCACAAACAAAACCATTGCATTTATAACTTTTGGGAGATGCGAAAAGTTTATAACCCTGCTTCAATATATGCACACCTTTTGTGCATGTCTTAACACAGGTACCGCACATAATGCATTTTTCTTCATCGCGAAAAATGATATATTTTGCAATTTCATTGCGATATCTTGAAGGAGCAGGTTTCACGGTCCGTTCCACCTTTGCCTGAGTAACACGTGTTTTATACGTATTCGCGGGCAATATCTCTTCCAGGTTAAAGTTGTTTTCTAAAGATTGGTCCATAAATTTCTTCTTCAATTTCGTCTTTAAACATAGCACGACCTACATCACCACGTAACCGGCGCGCTTCACGCATACCCATTGCACCCATCAACTCAACCATTTGCCAATGCCAGGCACCCATAAGGTTCGTCATTCGTCCGGCACCATATTTTAAATCGATTGTTTTATCTAATTTGGCAGGGCAATAATCGCCCGGCTTACAACTTTCACATAAACGACATTCCAGGGCAATTAAAAGTGGTAGATTAATTGATACCAGGTCGGCGCCACAAATAAGAGCTTTGGCAACATGTTCCGATAAAGCTATGCCACCTCCGGCGATAAGAGTTATCTCATCGCGCTTTTCATTTTTGATGAGGTTATCATGAATTTCACGAATGACTTCCTTTATAAATCTGGGATTCTTAACACCAATTTCGTTTCCATTTAAATCAGCTACCAGATGAACAGCCTCAACATTAATTTTCGAGAGTTCTTCAACCCGTTTTATAGCTTTATCATTCAAAGTAACCCTTATTAAAACAACTATTTCAGGATGTATTTTTTTTATCGAATCAATACGTTGTTCCACATCATTACCATCATATATCTCAACCAGTCTTGTCTTGCTAAGAATGTCTTTTGATATTTCAGGTCCATCAGGATTTAAATAGAACGCCACATGGTTAAGATAATCTGCTTTGTTTTCGAGTTTAATGTCCTTCCATTTTTTTGAATCAATGATTGCAACAAGACCGGTTTGCTTCGCAGTTATCACGATGCATGATTCCAGATCAGGAAGGGTGTGTTCTTCCGGTGACATATCGAAAATTACAGGAAATGGCAACGAGATAATTGAAGGAAGAACGGTGGTTAGTTTATCATTATCAAAATCAAGGTGCGATGGTTTTCTGCCAATGTCAACTGATGTGCTGATATATTCTCTTCCGTGGATACCATCCCGGGTTGGCCTTACAATTTCTGACATGTCTGTCCACATGGAATCAAATCCATGGCCTGAAAATTTCCCCCTGTAACCTGCTCCTGAAACAGGCACCTTCCCGGTTTCTGCCTCCAGCCATGTTGTTCCCAGAATTTGAGGTGTCCAATATGCATTGCCCAGTTTTCGATATTCCGGATTTATGGACATGGTCAGCAGATTCTTCGTGCAATTTTGTATACAATAGAAACAGCCCATACATTCATAATATAAAGTATGAACCTCATCTATATCTCTTATGAATGTATTTTCTTCCCTGTACTTATCATAAATACATGCCTTTTTAACACAATTATGACATCGAGCACAATCTTCACGCCAGTCAACAACACCGAATTTACCTATACGGGGGAGCCGCGGTTGAACGAGCGAGGTTTTAATATGATATTTTTCGGGCATAATAAATTTTTTTACAAACCTGCATTTGAAATAATTTCGCTTATGATATTTTCTTTTCCACCCGAAATAATATGTATTCCGCTTAATCCTTTCATTTCTTTAATTTTACCGATTGTTTCAAGGCAAATTGCTATCCCAATTTTCTTTTGTGCTTCAGGATTGCCCGCATCTTTAATCCTCTTAATATGCGATTCGGGAATATAAAAATCGGTGTGCTTATTCAACAAGTTTATTGCCTCATCGTAGCTTTCAAGTGGATAAATGCCGGCAATAATTGCAGCCTTTTCTGTAATGCCTTCCCGGTAAGCAGCATCCAGCCATTCCTGGAAATCAGTTGTATTGAACACTGCCTGTGTTTGAATGAATCTTGCCCCGGCTTTAACTTTCTTCATAAGGCGCATAATATTAAGTTCAAGAGGCCTTAAATAAGGATTCACAACTGCGCCAGCAAGCATAGAATAATCGCCTTTTATTTTTGTGCCGTTTAACAACGTCCTTTCAGTATTCATCTTATTAACCAGCTCAATAAGCTGAATGGAATCGAAGTCATAAACATTGGCCGATTCAGGCATATTTGTTAAAGTCTGGTGATACCCTGACAGACATAAAATGTTCTTAATTCCCATTGAAGCAGCTCCAAGAATATCAGACTGAAGCGCAATACGATTACGATCGCGGGTAACTAATTGATAGATTGGCTCAATTTGAGCCTGCTTTAATTTAATTGCAGTTGCCAGACTTGATATTACCGGGCCAAATGGATTATCAGCAACATTTACTGCGACGGCACCACAATTTTTTAATTCAATGACGGGTTTTGCTTCTATATCAGTATCCGGCAGGTATTCAGCTGTAATAATAAAATCACCGGCTATAATTTTTTTCGCTAATAAACTGTCCATTTATTTATTCATTATATAACTTAAACTTTTTCTTTAATATATTGTGGGCTTGTATTCAGATGTTTCCTGAAGTTGCTGATCTCATCGACTAAAGTATCGACTTTGTTTCCTTCCTGCAGATGGACACATTTAATACATCCTCTGCCAAAACCTGCTTCATCCAATAAATCATCGATAGCATCAATGCGTTTTTGTGCACGAAGGTTCCCCTGTAGATATTTGCATTCACCTATCTTGCAGGTTAATAAAATTACGCCATCAGAGCCAGTCTCAATAGCTTTGAGAAGGTATAATAAATTAACCCTGCCTGAGCAGGGTAAACTTACTGCATTTAGCTTAACATTTTCAATTTTTGTTGCACAGTAATGAATTTCTTCAGTTGAAAATGAATTTGAGCAATAAAAAAGAGAAATGTTAATTATTTGGTTATTCATTTTTGTTCTATTGTCTTTTTAAAAGTTACAATTATGTAATTCGACAGGGAATATCTTTTTATTGTTTTTGTTGTAAACTCTTAGTATTTTGATATTTAATTACTAAATGCAAATAAATATCAATTTATTGTTGCAATTTGTAATAATTTCAGCATAAAAATAGATTATTTTTTATTTTATTCACATTTTTATTTAAAATTATCTAAAAATGTTTAAATAATTAGCTTTATCAACTCAATTTTGAAAATCCGGTTTTAGAGGGCAGCTTATTCGGGAATAAACAGAGTACGAGTTACCAATGTCCTAAATCTCATAAGCTATTGTATTATTGGCTATTAGGTTGTCAGTGTTATTTTCTAAATATGCTCAGATATTGCTTGTTGCAATTCTTCTGTTGTTCCGGAATTTGAATTTGGTCAAAATCGAACTTATGTCGGGGATTTGCTGTTAAAAGACCTAAAAATATTGAGTATTAAAACATGTGATACAGAAGTGGGGAAACAAAAAAGAAAATGCAACTTTCCATACTAACGATAATTGCGTTTAGAATTTGTCGGGGTGGCAGGATTACCTTTGGTGATCCTGTTGTGGGGGAAACTAAAAGAAAAAGCCTGTCATTCGCTGCGCTCATTTTCGGGCTTTGTTTTTCCTTTTGCTTATGAAAAATAAATTTTCAACGCAACGTATAAACAAAGCCCGGCACTTTCGTTTCAGGCTTTTTCTTTTGTCGGGGTGGCAGGATTCGAACCTGCGACCCTCTGGTCCCAAACCAGATGCGCTAACCGGGCTGCGCTACACCCCGTAAAAGAGTCGCAAAAGTAGAACGAGTTTTTTTAATATCATAGCAATAAAGAAAATAATTTGAAATTTACCACTCATAAGTTGTGAATTGATTTCTATTTCACGATATTTGAGTGCCATAATCTATTGACAACAGTATATTTAAAAACCAAACCATACGAATATGATAAAATTTTTTTCAGGTAAATATTTATTTACTTCAGCAATATTTTTTACACTTTTCACAGGATCAACGGTATATTCACAAAAAAAATCCGATGTGTCACTTCCGGCAGGAAGCGTAAAGCTTGAGTACAACTATCCTGCAGGTAAATCTTTTAAATATCTTTCCGACACTAAAATAGTTCAGAATATGGATGTAAATGGGCAATCAATGCTGGTAAATATTGCAATGTTATTGGGATGTGAGGTCAAATCAGCAGGGAAACAAGGTGAAAACCTTAACCTGGAGATTAAGATCGACTCGATGGCACAGAATATTGAATCACCCCAGGGAAGCGCAGGTGGACCCATAAATGATGTTAAAGGCAAAGTATTTAATTTAATAATTTCACCTTCCGGTAAAACAATAGACCTCAGTGGCGCTTCTAAGATTGCATATACTGTTGAAGGAAGCGGAGAGAGCACTATGGCTCAGTCATTCTTAAACTATTTTCCGGCATTACCTAAAGATCCTGTTAAAACAGGGGATTCATGGATTACAAATGACACAATTCAAAGCAAGACTCAAAGCATGTCAATGTGGATGCCTGTGGAATCCAATAATAAATTTGAAGGAATCGAAAAAATCGATGGAATTGACTGTGCTAAGATATCTGCTACACTTTCAGGCACAAGGAAAATGACCACTCAGTCACAGGGCATGGAAATACATACAAGCGGACCTTTTACCGGTACTCAAATATTACTTTTTGCTGTTAAGGAAGGTTATTTTATTAAGCAGTCTGGTACTACAAAAATGACTGGGAATATTGAAATACCCGATCAGAATATGTCATTTTCAGTAGTTATGGATATCACTTCTACAAACGAAATTGTAAAATAGTAATTCAGCCCTGAGGCTTCACTTTAATTATTATACCACTTTCCGGTGTCTTTCCTTTTGTATTCAGAGAAGCCGGCTTATATATTTCTTTTTTATCGGAAAAGATCTGAATATAATATAAACCTTCCTTTGAAAAGATGAGGGGGATCTTATAAATTGTGCCATTTCTGAAACGGGAAAGATCCCAGGCAGTCATATTCATATATTCCTCATTTGTAAAGTCCTCATAACTTCCTCTATTCCTGATTTGTGCTAGGGAAAGAGGTTGTGGGAAGTTCTCCCTGTAGATAATCATAAAATATAAAAAACTTTGACCATCTGTTTTTATTGTGATGCTGCACGGATCATCAACTTTCACTTCTGCAGGTATATTTTCATATTCAAAATACCTGTCAATAAACTCTTCATAGTATCTGAACTGATTACCTGCAAGGAAGAATCCTATGCCTGCAAAATTATGCGATTTGTCAATTATGTTTCTTTTATGTCCGTCATTCGGTGACCTTTCAGCCATGAATTTGGTATGCCCCGATTTCATCATCGAACTGATAACTGAAGATAATCCACTGTAATTATTGGACGACCTTTCACCATATGCATTTTCGGAAACATGGTCATATCCGCCTGCAAACGCGTACCGGAGATAAGGCTTTTCTCCAGCCATGTTCCAATGTCCGATATAGTCATTTTCAGCAGCTTCTCTGCACATCTTATTTGCAACCCTGGAAGCCAGAATATCGAGCCTTACAGGCGAAGCATTGCTTTTCCTCCTGCTTTTATTGATAATATCAAGCTGATCAATCTTAAGTTTCAGGGCTTCGTCGTTATCTTTAAATTCTGCGAGTCTCTGTTCGCTTTCATTCAGCTTCCGATAGTTTTCAAAATCATCTTTTTCAACATCAGATATCCTATGCGGGAGAATAGAATGAGGAAGGCAAACTAAAATGATGAATAATATTAATAGCATTTTTACCTGTTTCCATGTTTTTCTGAACATAACACCTTAAAGATTGTTTATAGTTGTAAAAGTAAATTTTTATACATGAAAAGAAATAAACTGAGCTTACTATTTTTATTATTGACATTTTCTATGACAGGTTTCACGCAGACTTCAGGATTTTATGATTTCAAGGTAAAAACTCTGGAAGGAAATGAATTTGATTTTGCTTCTCTGAAAGGCAAGAAAGTTATGATAGTAAATACCGCCTCAAAATGTGGGTTTACTCCTCAATATAAAGATCTTGAAGATGTGTATGTGAAGTACCGTGATAATCTTGTGATTATAGGATTTCCTGCTAACAACTTTGCAAGCCAGGAACCTGGAACAGCTGCTGAGATCAGAAAATTTTGTACTGAAAATTATGGTGTCACCTTTCCTTTGATGGAAAAAATCTCTGTTAAAGGCAATGATATGGCTCCTATTTATAAATGGCTTACATCTAAAGAGAAGAATGGAGTTATGGATTCGGAAGTAAAATGGAATTTCCAGAAATACCTCATTGATGAAAACGGAAAACTGGTTGATGTGATCTATTCAAAAGACAAACCAACTTCGGATAAGGTAATTGCATGGATTTCTTCAAAATAATATTTCTTTTTTTTCTAATCAATATAATTCAAGGTTGTTTCGTTGAATACTAACGAAACAACCTTTTTCTTTTTAGAGGGTTAATAAAAGAATATTTTAATCCTGTAAATTCTGAAAATCCAAAGTCAATAATCTTAATCTGTATCAAATTGAACCCTTAATTATGTAAATTTGGCAGAGTTTTTATTTGCATTTTTTCGAAAAAAGAGCATTGCTGAAACTTTGAAGAAGGATTCAGTTTATGTTGAAGAAATCAATGCATAATATAGAAAAATATTCATCGTATTATTTTTGAGACTATATAAAATAAACTTACTATGCCACTAAATATTCCGGATAAGCTGCCTGCAATAGAAATTCTTCAGAAAGAGAATATTTTTGTAATGGATGAATCACGTGCCTCAAGTCAGGATATTCGCCCGCTTAAAATAGCATTGCTGAATCTGATGCCTATTAAAATCACAACTGAAATTGATTTAGTAAGATTATTGTCTAATTCACCCTTGCAGGTTGAGATTGATTTTATTAGTCTAAGGACTCACATTTCGAAAAATACACCAAAAGAACACATGCTGGCTTTCTACAAAGATTTCAATCTTATAATTCACAATAAGTATGATGGACTTATAATTACAGGAGCACCGGTTGAGCAAATGCCGTTCGAAGAAGTGATATACTGGAAAGAGCTGACTGAGATTTTATCATGGGCAAAAAGTAATGTAACATCCTGTATGTTTATTTGCTGGGGTGCACAGGCTGCGCTCTATCAATATTATGGCATACCAAAATACCCACTTGATAAAAAAATGTTTGGGGTTTTTGAACATACTAAGACAGACTCTACTAATCCCATTCTCAGGGGATTTGATGATGTTTTCTTTGTGCCGCATAGCCGCCATACCGAAATAAGAAAGGAAGATATATTGAAGGTTCCCGAACTGATAATTCTTTCCGAATCCAGAGAATCAGGTGTATACATGGTAGCATCACGCAACGGCCGTGAATTTTTTCTTACCGGGCATTCGGAGTATTCACCGGAGACACTTGACATAGAGTACAAAAGGGATTTGGCTAAAAAACTACCCATTGAGATGCCGAAAAACTATTATCTTGATGATAATCCCAATAATCCTCCGGTTGTACGTTGGCGCTCACAAGCCAATATGCTGTTTGTAAACTGGCTCAACTATTTCGTCTATCAGAAAACGCCATACAATATTGAAGCTATAAAGTAAATAGATCCTTATATCCTGACTGAATTTTTTAGTGTTATGAATATTTATATTAAATCATTGAAATTACATATATTAACAAACAAAATTTTCTAAAATAAAAAACAATATCAACTTAGGATTATAATTTGGGTGTTGCAACGCTGAAAACAGAAAAATTATTTAAAATTCCAATCAGATAACAAAAGGAATAAACATCTTTGTCTCTTGCATATAAGCTTTGTAATCATCTCCGAATTTTGCCATCATCTCTTTTTCTTCAATGTGTGCTGTTATATATACGGCAAGAAGATTAATGACCCCAAGGATTAACTGAGCCACCTGCGGATTCTTTAACATCACTCCGATACCAAGAAGAAAAACTGAAAGATACAAAGGATGCCTTATATAACCGTAAATGCCTGATTTTACAAGCAGTGATGTGTTCTCAAAGTTACTGTCCGGCTTCCCTTTTCTTTTAAGCAAGAGATAACCTGTTATAACAACATAAGCTGAAAGTATCAGAAGGATCCAGGAGACGATCTGGAATGGTGAATATGGGTTGACGAACCAAACCTTATAATTCAATAAAACAAGAATGAAAACGCTCTCAAATGCGAAGAATCTGGCGATCCCATGGTACCTTTTGAATTTAATTGATAAAAACCAGGAAAAGAGTATGATCAGAATGGTTCCAGCTATAAGTATTGTAAAGTT
The DNA here is from genome assembly GCA_049512815.1 of Bacteroidales bacterium. GTDB lineage: Bacteria > Bacteroidota > Bacteroidia > Bacteroidales > VadinHA17 > LD21. Next base: position 64,027 of record JBEKWS010000015.1, read on the forward strand.
CATTGTGAAAAGATATAAGATTACTTAGAAGAAAGTTTCTCATTTGTTTTCTTTAGCCATTTATAAACCTCAATCTGAGATTGGTTGATAATGTCTTTGCCAGGCTTAACAAATCTGTTTGATTGGCTTTCATCAAATATTCTTGCTTTAACATTATCACCCCACTGGATTTCAAATATCTTCCTTATTTCGCATTTAATACTCTTGTCAAAGATAGGGCATGTGACTTCTATTCTGTGATCAAGGTTCCTCGTCATAATGTCTGCAGAAGTTATATAAATCTGATCGTTCCCTCCATTACAAAAAATAAAAAATCTTGAGTGTTCAAGGAACCTGTCAACAATTCCAATGGCTTCAATGTTTTCACTCAGTTTTTTTATCCCGGGGATAAGGGATAACATCCCTCTTATGATTAACCTGATTTTGACACCTGCCTGACTGGCCTCATAAAGACAGTTAATTATCTCACTGTCAGTAAAGTTATTAAGTTTCAGGTAGATGAAAGCTTTTTTACCGGCTTTTGCATTTTTAATTTCATTTTCAATAAGTAGAATTATCTTGTTCCTCAGGAAAAAGGGTGAAAGAACAAGATGGTAAAAATTATCCTTTTTATAGTTAACGCTGAAGAAGTTAAATGCCTTAAAAACTTCATTTGTGATCTTTTTATCGGTGGTTAAAAGAAGATGATCCGTATAGATTCTTGCGGTATCTTCGTTAAAATTGCCTGTACCGACAGCCGCATATCTTTGAGTAACATCATTTTTTATACGCGTAATAAGACAAAGCTTGGAATGTACCTTTAGCCCAGGCACTCCATAAATAACTTTTACACCTTCTTCGAGAAGTTTATTACCCCAGAGAATGTTAGCTTCCTCGTCAAACCTAGCCTGCAGTTCAACCACAGTTGTTACGGACTTCCCGTTTCTGACAGCATTAAGAAGGGCATTAATAACGCTTGAGTTCCGTGCAAGCCTGTATAGGGTAATCTGTATAGATGTTACGTTAGGATCAATAGAGGCCTCCCTGAGCAGATCAATGAAATGATCAAAAGGGTGATATGGAAAAAACAGCATTATGTCTTTCTTTTTTATCGCCGACAAAATACTCCTGCCTGATTGAATATCCCGATGAGGAATTGGAACAAGAGGTTCATTAAATAACTTCTTACGACCAGGATTAGGGAAATTCATGAAATCCTTAAAATTATGATACCTGTTACTTGGTATCGTTACATCATCTGGTCCGAACTTAAGTTTTTTGGTTATGATTTTCAGAAGGTCCTCAGGTATGGTGCGGTCGTAGATAAAACGAACAGGAGTTCCCCTTTTACGTTGTTGTAAACTCTTTGACAGTTTATCAATATAGCTCTCGGATATGTCATCAGCTATCTCAAGTTCAGCATCTTTTGTGAGTTTAATGGTATAGGCAGAAATATCATCAAAATCGAAAATGAAAAATATTTCATTCAGACCAAACCGGATTATATCGTCAAGAAAAATAATGTATTTACCATCATCTTTTTCAGGAAGTAGAATAAATCGGGGCAGTACATTGGAAGGAATCTCAAGAAGGGCATATCTTCTTTTTTGAGTATCTGTTTTTGCAAGGTAGATAGCTAGGTATATTGCATCATCAGTAAGATTTGGCAGGCTTGCATCCTTTTCAATCAGGAAAGGCATAAGCCTGGTTCTTACCTCTTTATGAAAAAACTGCCTGACAAATTCGGCTTGTTCCTGGTTAAGCTGTTTCTCATTTATAATATGAGTGTTATGCTTTGCAAGTTCATGGAGAAGCCCTGAATAGATCTTCTCAAATTTTTCATTATGAGCAAGAACAATTTCATGAATTGTCTTCAGGGTGGTTTTTGGATTGTAGCCCAGTACTTCCTTTGACCTTGAACCAAACATCGAAAGCCTTTTAAGGGTCGCAACTCTAACCCTGAAATATTCATCAAGGTTATTGGAATAGATTCCAAGGAACTTAAACCTTTCGAGAAGGGGAATCTCTTTGTTTTCAGCTTCCTGTAATACTCGTTCATTAAAAGACAACCAACTAATTTCTTTTGGAATATATGTCTTGCTCATAGTATTTTTTCTGGTGTTAAAAAATATTCCATCTTTCCATTGTTTCGTGCGATCTCCGACCATGTTCTGATATTGAATGAGATACAGACTATACCGCTCTTAGGAATGGAATCGCAACCTCCCTTGCACAAACTGTTTGCTATTTGTGTAAAAGAAGGGTTATGTCCAAACAAAGTAGCAGATTCAATTTCTCCACTGATAATGGAAAGAATACCAGGCAGATTCTGGAGGTTCATTTTATAATAAAGGTTGCTTTTCAAAATGACATTTTCAGTATCGATACCAAATTCACCGGCGAAGATAAATGCTGTTTCCAAAGCTCTGAAAGCAGGACTGGTTATAATAATCCCTGGAGAATTTTCTTTTTCCATGAACTTACGGGCCATCAGTCTGGAAATTATTTTCCCTTTCAGAGTCAGCGATCTTTCAAAGTCAGAAATCTCGGGAAATGGGTCCTCTGCCCTTCCATGACGAATAAAAATAAGCTTTTTCATTTTACCTTTTTTATTAAAAGCAGGGGACCCTTGAAACCGAATTGAAGTGTTATATGCCAAAACTAGTTCCCATACTCTGTGCCTGAATGACCAGTGGGTCATTTGACCCGACAAGCTTTAATCTCCCTGAAACATCTGAGAGAGGAACAGATACTACTTCGCTATTCCTTAATGCAACCATTTTGCCGAAATCACGGTGTGCGATCATGTCTGCTGCAGCAGTCCCATATCTTGTTGCAAGTACTCGATCCATAGGAGAGGGTGTGCCTCCTCTCTGGATATAACCTAAGACTGTCTCTCTAGTCTCGAGTCTCGTTAGTTCATTTATTCTTTTGCTTAAAGATTGAGCAGCCGAACAACTGTCTTTGATAGGATTTTTGATACCTTCCGCAACAACAACGATTGAGTATTGTTTATTATCGCTGACACGGCGAAGAAGATACTTTGCAATCTTGTTTTCATCATATTGAATCTCAGGTATAAGTATAACATCTCCTCCTCCTGCAACACCTGAATACAAAGCTATCCATCCTGCATTGTGTCCCATCAGTTCAATTATCATTATCCGTTTATGGGAATTGGCTGTCGAATGCAAACGATCGATAGCTTCAGTTGCGATATTCACTGCTGAATCGAATCCGAATGTCAGGTCAGTACCCCACACATCATTGTCAATTGTCTTTGGAATACCAATAACATTAAGCCCCTCCTGTGATAGAAGATAAGCTGTTTTAATAGTACCGTTTCCTCCTATACAAACCAGGCAATCGAGTCCCATTTGTTCATAATGTTCTTTAATAAGTACCGGTTTGCTAATTTCATTTTTTCCTTTACCGTTGCTCTTGAAAGGTTTTTCCCTTGAGGTTCCGAGAATTGTCCCTCCCAGGGTTAAGATTCCTGAAAGATCTGATTCTGTAAGTTCACGGTATTCCTTATTGATCATCCCGGTAAAACCATCACTTATGCCTATAAGTTTCATACCGTATTTGACTATGGCAGTTTTTCCAACACCACGGATGGCTGCATTGATGCCGGGACAGTCTCCTCCGGCGGTAAGAATTCCGATCTTCTGACCCATAATAATATTACCCATTCTTTAAATATTTACTATTTGTCAGCAAATTTAACTGTTTAATAGCATATTGAAAATAAATAATTGTTACACATTATTTTATTTATAACTTTAGTAATTCAGTTTTATAAGCAGAATTGAACCATGGAACTCGATTTTGTTAAATTAAAGGAGATCAAGCCTGCACTTGCCGAATATATCAGAGAATCACAAACTTTGCTGAAGCTTTCTGTTACTCCTGATGAGAAAGTGGTTCATGATGTTCGTGTTCTGATGAAGAAATCAAGAGCGGTATTGAAACTTGTTGTTCCTCAGCTGGATAAGACATATCTTGAAAGAGATGTCGCTGCCTTAAGGGAAGTTGGCAGGTTAATGTGTTCGTGGAGAGAGACTTCAGTACAAAGAAAAACACTTAAAGAACTCAGAAAAGAATATCCCGATATCTTTTTACAACTTCATGAAAATGAATTGCTCTCCATTTTGCTTGAGAAACCTGAACCTGTACTGGAACCATCGGAAGAGATAAAGGGGGCACTTGAACAAATTAATGATCTTTTGTATAAAACAGGTTACCGGATACGATTTCAATCTATGAATATGATAGATCCTCAGCTTCTTATAAAAGAACTTGAATTAACATATAATAATATTGCAGATATTTATCTGACCTGCAGAAATAATCCGAAACCTGAAACGTTGCATAGATTCAGAAAAAGAGCCAAGGATTTTCTCTATCAACTTTATGTTTTCAGACCATTAAACACATCCATAGTCAAGGCCCTTGAAAAAAAGTTGGATAGTATGACACAAAATCTTGGAAAGTACAATGATCTTACTCAACTTATAAAGGTTTTGGATTATAATTATAAGGAGAGTACAAACCTGCCGGCAATGAATGAGTTAATAATTAAGATCCGTGAAAGACAAGACAGGTATCTTGCTAAAGTCTGGCCTTCAGCTTATCAGATTTTCTGCCCGGGTCAGAAACTGGTAAATGTTTTGGGATTTAAATTGCTGGTGATATAACCATAAACCGGTATTGCAACTAATATTTTACTCCGATTCCTGGTGGGCTGTTGAAAAGTCCTTTGTGAACCTTGGTGCGACCTTAAACGTACCTTTGTGGCAAAACATAATTCATTGAACCACAAAGGATCACAATGTACGGTTCAAAGTAACACTAAGTAACAAAGTCAAAAAATAACTCTTTTTCAACAGCCCTGGTTATTTTACAGGATTTTGGGAGAGGTGAAAAGATCAGGTAAATATTATCTGTGAACCTTCGCCGCCTGCATGTTCATAAAACTCACCAATGGTCAGGATCCCACTAACATGGTCACTCAAATCCTCTTTCTTTAACTTGAACATATCTACGGCAGTTTTGCAAGCATATATTTTGCCACCACCTGAGGTAATGAGATCAAGGAATTCGCTCACAGGAGGAATATCAAGTTTTTCCATTTCGCTCTTCATCATTTTTGAGCTGAGGGATTCCATTCCCGGAATAACACCCAGTAGAGTCGGCATTCTCATTCCTCCCGGGAGACGTAACGCTGGATTACCAACAACAGCGGTATGTAGCTTATCCATCCGTGTTTTTATTATTGCATCCATACCGAAGAAGGTGAAGAAAAGGTTGGTTTCAATTCCTTCCATAACAGCACCGTTTGCCATTATCAACGATGCATAAACATCCTCAATAGAGCCTTTGGCACAAATAAGACTGACTTTTTTTATTGGAAATTTTTGTTCCATAATATTATTATTTTTAAAAGTTAAACACAACTTGATGGTTTGGGAATTCCGGCTATTTTAGTTGCTTTCTTCAGGGGAGCTCCCGGAAAAAGCTGATAAAAAGTTTTAATATCAACAACTCCAGAATGATTTATGCTCCTTATTGATAATGGGTCCCCACTGCTGAATCTGTTGCGGAGAAATTCCATGATCGCAAAATGCTGACTAGTAAGGACTACGCCTTCTTCTTTTGCAATTTCAACAGCAATTTCTTTGGTCCACTGTGAGGGATTAGTAAAATAGCCCTCATCGTTAACATCAACTGTCACGCCTGCATAAGTTTTCTGTGCCATAATATTGAAATTAAATTCTTAATTATTAACTATTTGATTATTATTAATTTATTAAATTAATCCTGTATTTTTCCTGCCATCGACATATGATCGGTTACCGGAAGTTTTCTCCCTCTCAGCAGGATATTCCAATAAATCCATTTAAAAAATAATTTTCCAAAATGGTTTAACCGCGACTCTTTTAAAAGTGAGAAGGGACCTACAACTGGTAATGGATATACTCCTGGGAGAGGTTCAGTCGTATAATTAAAATCTATAAGGACACCTTTCCCGAAACCAGTCTCAATATAACAATTCGAGTGTCCGTCGAAAGATGCTGTTAGTGGTTTATTGTTTATAAAGTTAACTATGTTTTTCTCAAGCACATCTGCCTGGAAATGTGCAACAGAACCTGCTTTTGAAGATGGAAAATTCCCTGCATCGCCGATAACAAAGATATTGTTATACATTACAGACTGGAGGGAATTCTTATCAGCTTTTACAAAGCCAAATTCATCTCCCAAGTCGCTTTTCAAAATTACAGGGTCTCCAGTATGAAGAGGTATTGAAACAAGGCAATCGAAAGGGACCTCTCTGCCTCCAAAATCAAGGATTTTTTGGTTTGTATTATCGACATCTCCAATAAAGAAATCACTGACAAGATTAATATTTTTTTTATCAAGAAGAAAGCCAAGCATTTTTGATGCTTTTGGTTTTGTAAATGCACCTGATAAGGGTGTGACATATGTAATGTTCACCTTGTTACGTATTCCCTTATTGGTAAAGTACGAATCGGCAAGAAAAGCAAATTCCAGTGGAGCAATAGGGCATTTAATAGGATTGTCAGCTACATTAATTACAAGATTTCCTCCCTGCCATGTCTTGAAAAATCCGGCAAGAGATTCAGCTCCTTCGATAGTATAAAAATCAAAAATATTCTTCTGCCAAAGTTCACCCTTTAAACCCTGGGTATCTTCGGGACTTATTCGTGTTCCGGTAGCAATTATAAGGATATCATAATTTATTATTGTCCCATTCTTAAGAGTTATATTGTTTTCTGAAGCATCAATCTTTTCTATTTCACTATTTACGACATCAACTCCCTTTGGTAAGAATTTAAGGGCAGGTTTCAAAATATCTTTTTTCTGATAATAGCCGAATGGTATGAATAAAAACCCGGGTTGGTAATAATGATTCATTTCCTTTTCCACAATTGTTATATCCCATTCATTTCCGGGCAAAACTTTACGCATTTTATTAGCCATTATTGTGCCCGCAGTACCAGCACCCAGTATTAAAAGCTTTTTCATATTTCAACTGTTCTGTTAATTAATTAACAGAACAAATGTATTCGATATATCGACTTATCTAGATATTTATGATATTTATGATGTTTTATGTTTTTTATATGTTATAAAACAATATTTGGAATAACAGATTACCTTCGTACCACTAAAAAATTCATTATTCTTATTTTTTATACTACTATTTTATGAAAAAAGAAATTCTGATTATTCTGTTTATAGTTTTTAATCTGCCGGTTATAACCGCTCAAAATAATCAGGCAAAAAGCAACCCATTCGGTACCTGGAAATATGAAGCTCCTTACGCACCTGAAGGATATACTTCGGGAACGATAGTTGTTGGCTTGAATGAAAAAAAACCAACTGTCGCAATGTCCATTACCGGGAGCGATACTATACTTTTAGGTAAAAATGTTAAAACCATTAATGACAGTGTTTTATTCTTGGCTAATCTGGAAGGTCAGGATGTTAAGGTGATGCTGAAAATTGAAAATGATTCAGCAATGTCTGGTAAAGCGGTCTATTCTGAGGGAGAAGTCCCTCTCACTCTTACGAAGATTCTGGCCCCTGATCAAAGAGTAAATAAATAGCGCTATTGCATAATAGCAGGTTGTCAGCGCATAATTGATAAAGCGGTGATATCCGGTTCCTCTGGTAGTCTCAGCGCCGACTGTTAAAATCTGACAATATTCATACCAGGATGATCCGAAATATATAATATTTTTTCTCTATTTATATTTTGAATCTTCTAAAATTTTGTAAATTGAAATGTCAATATTGATTAAAAAATAGTCAAATTATTTTTTGTTATTTAATATACTTTAAATTTTTAGTTATGGAAAAACTCATTGCATGTTGTGGATTAAATTGTGCTACATGTGAAGCTAGAATCGCAACCATTAAAAACGATGATGAACTCAGAAAAGCAACCGCCGAAAAATGGAAAACCATTTATAATGTACCTGATATGTCGCCGGCTATGATAAACTGTACAGGATGCAGAGAGGAAGGGGTGAAGTTAGGGCATTGGAGCATGTGCCAGATCAGAGCCTGTGCAGATGCAAAAGGCTTTAAAACCTGTGGAGAGTGCAAAGATCTGGAAGAATGCAGTATCATTTCAGGTGTTCTTAAGTTCTCCCCCGAGGCTTTGGCGAATTTAAAGAATTTGAACTGATTGAAAAACTCCTTTGTGAACCTTTGTGCATTACTAATATAAAAAATCATGTCAGAAAAAGAGAATATTTTGTTCTCCGATAAGAACATCAAGCCGACAGATGAACTTATCTTTTCAATAATTGGAGATAAAAAGATCTTATGGCAGAGCATAATGAACCATATGGCCAATAACTATAAAGATTCATTTGGTCAGTGGAATTTTTATAACGACGGGAAAAGATGGCTTTTTAAAATGATCCAGAAGAAGAAAACTCTTTTCTGGGCCGGGATCTTAACCGATACATTCCGGATTACCTTCTATCTTGGTAATAAAGCAGAATCGATAATTGAAAACAGCGATCTCCCTCAGAGTATAAAAGAAGAATTCAGAACAGCAAAAAGATATGGTTTGATCAGACCGGTTTCATTTATTGTTTATGACAATACAGATGTTGATAATGTGCTGAAAATGATTGCTATAAAGAATAAAATAAAATAGAAATTCTCAAAAAAAGTATGGAAAACAACTTTTATGAGTTTACAGCCAAATCACTTCAGGGCAAAGAGATAAGCATGGAAATTTATAATGGAAAAGTTATTCTCGTTGTAAATACTGCAAGTAAATGTGGTCTGACTCCTCAAACCGAAGGTCTGGAAAGACTATATGAGAAATATAAAGACCAGGGATTAGTAATCCTTCGATTTCCCTGTAACCAGTTTGGAAATCAGGAACCCGGAAAAACTGGATAAGGATATTAAGTAACTTCTAAGTTAGTCAATGGTGATTTTTTTCTTGATCTATAACGAAGCATGCTTAGAAAAAAATGACTAAAAAGCTTTTTATAATTTTACTGTTATTATTACCGGTTTCATTGTTTTCTCAAAACCTGGATATCCAGATACTTCGTTCTTTTAATTCATCTGCAACCCTTCCTTCAGACAAGTTTTTTCAGTTTATTTCTAATTCAGACATTTATTTTGTTATCGGAATCCCGGCGACAATAGGAACCCTGGGACTGATAAAACATGATGATCAGTTATTTAGAAACTCCTGTGTTACTTTTGCTGCTATAGCAATAAATTCCGGAATTACTGAAGTGTTGAAGTATTCAATAAACCGTGAACGTCCTTTTTTAAAATACCCTGATATAACAAGGAAATCGGATGCCGGAAGTCCATCTTTCCCTTCGGGTCATACTTCAAGTGCCTTTGCAACAGCAACATCATTGAGTCTTTTCTATCCAAAATGGTATATTATCATCCCGACTTTTGTATGGGCAAGTACTGTCGCTTACTCCCGTATGGATCTTGGTGTCCATTATCCATCTGATATTCTGGCCGGGGCTTTGGTTGGAACTGGTAGTGCCTGGCTTACTCACTTTGTCAATAAAAAGTTGAATATCAAAGCAAAAATGAAACCCTGCAATTGTCCGGATCTGTAAATTTTTGTCTTGACGCCCTTCGGGCTATCTTAGGCTTCGCCATGTCTTAAGATTTTAAGACATACGACCAAAGGGAGCAAAACAGGCCGCAGGCCATAAGACTTCAAGACAAGCGACCAACGGGAGTAAGACGGGCCGAAGGCCTTTCCTAATACGTATAAATACCCCATATAAATAGGCTTTAAGCTTCTTTCTCCCTCCTTGCATAAGGGTTACATTTGTGTTAATCTTTTAACACTTCTCACTCGAAAAAGGCTGATGGGAAAATTATACAATTTACTCTTAGAAGATATCCGGTTTGAAGAAGGATTGAATGCCTGCATGAATTGTGGAGTCTGTACAGCTATTTGTCCGGCTGCAGAGTTCTATAATTATGATCCCAGGAAAATAGTAGACACAGTTCAGACAAAGGATGATGATGAGATAACTGAACTTTTAAAGTCAGATACAATATGGTATTGTGGAGAATGTATGTCGTGTAAGACTCGCTGTCCACGGGGGAATGCTCCCGGATTGATAATCATGGCATTGCGATCACTTTCACAGGATCTTGGGTTTTTTGTAGAATCCGAAAAGGGAAGGCAACAGCTTGTCCTGAAAAGGACAGTTGGCCAATGGATAGTTACTACTGGTTATTGTCTTTATCTGGAAGGAGTTGGTACAACAATGCATCCTGAACAAGGACCTGTCTGGGACTGGATCCAGGATAACTGGGTTGCGCTGTTTAAGAAGATGGGAGCTAATTATAAAGGTGACGGCCCGGGAATCCTCAGGAAAATACCGGAAGAAGCAATGGATGAAATCAGAGAGATTTTCAAAGTAACCGGGGGGATGAAAAGATTTGAGAATATTGAAGAATTTTCAAAGAATAAAGCCAAAGAACTAAATATGCAGCTTGATGAAGGTATTGAAAATGAGTATTTCAGACATATCTATAAAACTAATAATGGTTGTCATACAAGATAATATTTTAAAGGATGATAATTGAAGGGAAAAAAGCGATATGGAATGATTATCAGAAGGAAATTGCTGATGACAAGTATTATTATGTAAGAAGCTGCGTGAGACAGAATTTCTTTCCCGGATCAGAAACAGCTTTCCTTAAGATCATGCGAAAGGAACTTAAAAAAGACGTTTATGAGCATCCCTGTCATACAACCTGCACAGGAATAGGTTATCATAGCGATATAGTTCCGGTTGAGACTACAATGACCATAGTTGCACGTCAGTTTGCTATTATGACTGAAGCCGGCTACGAGAACCTATTGCCATCCTGTATTACATCTTTCGGATTATACACCGAAATCCTTGATACCTGGCATCATTTCCCCGAGGTTGAGGAAAAAGTGAGACGGCAACTGAAAAAGGCAACAGGAAGGGAATTTAAAAAGCCAAAAAACCTGGCACATGCAAGTGATGTGATCTATAAATTCAGAAAAGAAATTGCAGCAAAAGCAAAATATAAACTTATAAATAAGAATACCGGTGAGCCCCTGAAGGTTGTTGATCATATCGGATGTCATTATGCCAAGATGTTTCCTTCAAAAGGGGTTGGTGGTGCTGAATATCCTTATGTTCTCACTGGTATGATTGAAGAATGGGGTGGGCAGGTAGTTGATTATCCCGAAAGAAGGCACTGTTGCGGCTTTGGATTCAGACAATATCTTGTTCAGGCAAACAGGGGTTTCTCCATTGCATGTTCAAAAGAGAAATTTGAATCGATGAAACCATTTAAACCCGATATGATCATTACAAACTGTCCGGGTTGTCCAATGTTCCTCGACAGATGGCAATATGTCATAAATGAAATGGAAGGTAGAAGATATGGTCAGAATGGAGAAGGAATACCTGTCTTTACCTTTGAAGAGGTTGCCGGACTTGTACTCGGTTATGATCCGTGGGAATTAGGTCTTCAGATGCATCAGACTGATTGCGAACCTGTACTCGACAAAATAGGTATTGAATATTCTCCGGAAGATAAGTTTAATCTTGAAGTCATTCCTTCACATTCAAAAAAGCATAACTTAATAAAAGTCTGATAGCAAATGAGCAAGCATGTTGTTGTAATAGGTGGCGGGGTGGCAGGACTTGAGGCTGCAGGACGGCTATCAAAGGCAGGCTTTGAGGTCAGTTTATTAGAGAAAGAAAACAAAACCGGCGGACATCTGAATGACTGGTATAAACTATTTCCCGACAGAAGGAAAAGTTCTGAGGTAAAGGAATACCTCGACGGATTAACTATTGATAATGGGATTAAATTACTGACTAATACAACTATAGAAAAATTAAATAAAAATAGCAGTCATTTCTCTATTATTATAAATGGTGGAAAAGAATTGAAAGCTGATGCTATTATTGTTGCGACGGGATTTGATCTTTTTAAAAGTGCGAGGAAAGAGGAGTACGGTTATGGTATTTACGATAACGTAATTACCTCCCTTGATCTTGAGGAGATGTTTCGGAAAGGAGAAATAACTTTGACTAACGGGATGGTTCCGGAAAAGATAGGAATCATTCATTGTGTAGGATCGCGTGATGAGAAGGTTGGAAATTTTTATTGCTCCAAATTGTGTTGTGTAACTGCAGTAAAACAGGCGATTGAGATCAGGGAGCATCTTCCGGAATCGAAAGTATTTTGTTTTTATATGGATATGAGAATGGGTGGGGCCTTTTATGAAGAGCTTTATCGCGAAGCACAGGAGAAATGGGGAGTGAATTTCATTAGAGGTAAAGTGTCTGAAGCAAGCGAGACTGTTGAAAATAAGCTGGTAATAAAGGTTGAAGATACCCTGGCAGGCAGGCCGCTTAACATGAAACTCGATATATTAGTACTTATGGCTGGAATGGAAATGTCTGAAGGTGGGGGAAAAATTGCCGGAATAGGTGGTCTTAAAACTGGTGAAAACAGGTTTTTTGCTGCTACTGATCATCATTATGGCAGCAACTTGAGCAATATTGACGGGGTTTTCTATGCAGGTACATGCACTGCCCCAATGAATATTACCGAAACAATTTCACATGCCCGTGCCGCTGTTGCAGAAGTAATGGATTACCTTAAAGATGGAAAAATATAATATGGAAAAATTTGGTTTTACCATATCAAAAGGGAGACAGATCGACTATGATTCCAATGATAGAAGGATAGCCAATTACATTTTTGAGAAGGAGCCCAGTTTCAGACTCTGTATCGAATGCGGGGGGTGCTCAGCAACATGCACTTCGGGTATTTTTACCAGTTTTAGCCTCAGAGAACTTCATATATTTATTAAACGTGGTGAGAATGATCAGGTATATAAGAATATAAAAAAGTGCATGCTGTGCGGTAAATGTACTCTGGTTTGTCCACGCGGAGTCAATACGAGAAATATTGTCATTCTGGCAAAACAGGCATTCCAAAAATCTGATGAATATGCAATTTGATCCCTTCGTAATACCATTTAATATAGGATTGTACTTCATACTCATCTATGTTGTAGCAAGATCAGTGATCTGGTTCCATGACTTGTCCAGACCGGATAAGCTCAGACTGCAACGCGGATTCTTTGGAAATGCTTTTGCTCTGAGCCTTAAAGAGATTTTTCTGGAGAGTCTGATACACAGAAAGATATTGAAGACAAACCTTCGTCTGGGCTACATGCATATGAGTCTGGCATTCGGCTGGTTTTTACTTATTTTATTTGGTACGATTGAAGCAGATATTTTTGGAGCCAAACACCTCAATGCTCCATATAAAGCAATCTTTTTCAGGTTTTTTAATCCTGATCATGGCAGGATGGGTTTTGAGGCAGTCTATGGATTTTTGATGGATCTGATACTTGCATTTATCCTTTCAGGTTTGTTACTTGCTATTATAAAAAGGTTCTATTCGAAAGTTGTCGGTATGAAGAAGACTACTCGTCTGAAGATCACCGATAAAATCGCCCTTACTTCACTTTGGCTGATTTTTCCAAGCAGGCTTCTGGCTGAAAGTTTCACCAGTGGAGCCTATGGCACAGGCAGTTTCCTGACCGGATCGCTGGGTTCATGGCTCGCATCATTTCTCCCTGCCCAACAGATGGCTTATCCCTTCTGGTGGCTTTATTCCCTCTCATTAGGCACCTTTTTCGTACTTCTGCCCATTACCAGATATATGCATATTCCGACCGAATTATTCCTGATTTTTATGAGAAATTCAGGAATAAAGACAGGCGATAAGGCAGGTACATATTCAGAGGTGCAAACTTACTCCTGCTCTTCATGTGGAATATGCATTGATGCTTGTCAGCTTAATTTTTCAGCAGGGATTACCAATATTCAGTCCGCTTATTTGATGAAAGCAATTCGTAATAACGATAATATTTCTGAAATCGCCGATAACTGCCTGATGTGCGGCAGGTGTGAACAAAAATGTCCTGTGGGAATAGAACTTTCACCTATCAGGATGATCCAGAGAAGGGGAGGGGAAGCTGAAAATGATATCAGGAATATTTATAAAGGTTATTTCAGAAGACGACAGAGCCTTTTTGCAGAAAAACCAAATGGTTCTTCAAATTATGGCTTCCTTCTGGAAAGCAATCCCAAAAAAGTTGATGTGTTGTTCTTTGCCGGTTGCATGACTCACCTGACTCCGACCATAAAATACTCTATGATAAAAATTCTTGATGCATCAGGAGTGAACTACAGCTTTATTGATGAACAGGGAGGTGTTTGTTGCGGACGTCCCTTGAGGCTTACAGGTCAGGAAAAGGAAGCACGGGAATTGATTAATTACAATTCGCAGATGATCTGGAAATCAGGTGCCCACACACTTGTCACATCATGTCCGATATGCTATAAAGTTTTCAGGGAGAGCTATTATCTCGATGTGGAAGTGCTTCATCACACACAATTTATTAAAATGCTGATTGATGAAGGTTCAGTAAAGATGAATTTTTTACACAAGAAAGTTGTCTACCATTCTCCATGCGATCTTGGAAGAGGATCAGGTGTTTATGATGAACCAAAAGAGGTTCTTCGTCATGTTTCCAGACTTGAGAAAAGTAATTTCGAAGATGGAAATTCGCTCTGTTGCGGAGGAAGTCTTGCAAACGTTAAAATAAGCTCCTCTGAGAGAAAAAAAATAGCATTCGATGCCGTTACAGAACTGACAAAAGGGAATCCTGATATTCTTGCAACGGCTTGTCCTCTTTGTAAGAAAACTTTCTCTTCTGTTGCTGAAACGAGAGTGGCTGATATTTCTGAGATTGTGGCTGAAGCCTTAATCCGGCCTGCTATAAAAAAAAATATCAGTAATCAGGTCTATTCGTTAAAAGAGACTGCAAATATTTGAAATTTGCCTCACCCCAAACGCGCTTCATTGAAATATTCGATCTTAAATTTGCCATTTCAAACAATTCACATACTGAAATTGTTTTTCGTACGTTATAATTACAAATCATTTACTAATTAAAATTTTGGAAAATGTGCAGAAGAACATTTGGGTTGCTGATATTGAGTGGAGTCACTTTATTCTATTCATGTAATAATATTGGTGAACAGAAAGAGACGAAAAACAAAATTGTTCAAAACAGGATATTACAACAGGAAGACGGGACCATTTCGTTAAAAATTGATAAAGCAGAATGTTATCAGGACATGGTAGATCCTTCAAGTAATACGGCTGAATGGAATGTTTTTGTTTCGAAATCAGGACGATTTAATGTCTGGTTGTCAAGCGCTACAAAAGATACAACCGACCTTCAATATAGTAATTCGGTGATGTTGAGCATTCTCGATAACCGAATTGAGGCTCACCCGGCATGTGACAAAATTATTCATAATTCAAGTGATGTTACATATCCATATTTCAGGGCTGATTCATTTATGGGCTCACTTTATATCCAGGATACAGGACTTTACAATATTCAGGTAATCAGTGAGAAGATTGTTCCTAAGGATTATAAGAAAGGAGAATCTTCATCTGCTGAAAATTCAAAACTTTTATCAGTTTTTTTAACCCCCATTACCCGTTAGATTTAATCCACTCTCTGGCGTTAACGAAGGCTTTTATCCATGGTGTTACATCATCATTTTTTCTATCAACAGGATAAAAGCCACACTGCCAGGGAAAATATGCCCTTTCGAGGTGAGGCATCATTACCAGGTGACGACCGTCTTCTGAACACAATCCGGCAACATCATAATCTGATCCGTTTGGATTAGCCGGATAGGTATGCCTGCTGAATTTTAAGGGTATCTGATACTTGTTTTCAGGATATGGTAAGCTGAACTGTCCCTCTCCGTGAGCTACCCATATTCCAAGTTCCATATTTGTCATATTTCCAAGCATCACTGAATTATTCTTTAAAATCTTCACTCCCAAAAAGCCGGATTCAAGTTTATGTGACTTATTAAGCAGAAGTTTTGGTTTCTCTTTATGATGTGGGTATAAAAGACCCAACTCAACCATAAGCTGACATCCGTTACATACTCCAAGTGACAGGTTATCAGTTCTTTTATAGTAATTATCAAGGGCAATCTTTGCTTTTTCATTATACCTGAATGCACCCGCCCAGCCTTTGGCAGATCCTAATACGTCGGAATTAGAAAAGCCTCCGACAAAAACTATCAAACTAATCTCCTCAAGGGTCTCTCTTCCGGATATGAGGTCTGTCATATGGACATCCTTTACATCGAAACCTGCCAGATAAAGAGCATAAGCCATCTCCCTGTCACCATTTACTCCTTTTTCCCTGATTATTGCAGCTCTGATTCCTGATTTTTTTCTTCTCTCAGGTGTGATACCGAGAGATTTAAAGGTTCCGATAAAATCAGCAATATTTATATTCAGTTCATGATTTTTATAATTCTCAAACCGTTCAAGTGCAAGTTTTGTCCCACACTGACGCCGATCGAGAAGATATGAAGTACGGAACCATTTATCGCGAAGTTTATCAATATCGAATGTTATTAAGTTATTATCGTTTGTCACAAATAATGTTCTTTCGTTGACCGGGTGACCAATAGAGAAATATGAAATCCCGTTTTCAAAAAGGATTTCAGCTACTTCATCCTCATCTTTTACCTGAATAATGATTCCGGGGTTTTGACTGAAAAGTATCTTTACAGTATCACTTTCATTCAGGGCCGAGAGGTTAATTGTCATTCCCCCGCTTGTGTTTGAAAAGCACATTTCTAAAAGGGTCGTAAACATACCGCCTGCAGATATATCATGTCCTGAAAGAATTTTACCCTTAGGTATAAGATCCTGAATTGTATCGAAGACTTCTTTAAAATAAGCAGGATCCCTGACAGTTGGAACTTCATTGCCAAGCTTATTGAGAATCTGGGCAAAGCTGCTACCACCCGGTTTAAAGTCATCACGACTCATGTCAATATACAGAAGACTTGTATAAGGGTCGTTTACTATCACAGGTTCAATAATTTTTCTTATATTATTTACTTCAGCTGATGCAGAGATTATTACCGTACCGGGTGAATAAACAATCTGATCATTATATTTCTGGGTCATGGAAAGACTATCTTTCCCGGTGGGTATGTTTATGCCAAGGGCAATTGCAAAATCGCTTGCTGCCTTTACAGCAGAATAAAGCCTTGCATCCTCACCCTTATTTTTACAGGGCCACATCCAATTAGCTGATAGAGAAACACTTTTTAATCCGTTTGCAAGAGGAGCCCAGATAATATTTGTAAGAGCCTCTGCTATAGATAGTACTGAACCGGCCATAGGATCAACAAGTCCCGTTGCAGGAGCATGCCCTATGGAGGTTGCCATGCCCTTTTTGCCCCTATAGTCAAGCGTGATGGCTCCAAGATTATTTAATGGTAATTGAAGAGGTCCGGCGCATTGTTGTTTTGCAAGTCTGCCGGTAACGGACCGGTCAACTTTATTCGTAAGCCAGTCTTTGCATGCAACTTCCTCAATCTGGAGAACCTGCTCCGCATATTCCTTAATTTTATGAATCGAATACTCAAGCTTCCTGTAACTATTTTCAACAATTATATCGTTCATTAAAGTTTTTGGAGGGTCACCGAAAAGTGATGCTAGAGTTATATCAATCGGTTTTTCATTCGTAACCGGGTTCTCCAGAGTAAACTGCATATCACCTGTTACCTTACCAATAATATATATTGGAGCTCTTTCCCTTTCGGCAATTTTTCTTAAATTATCAACATCATTTTTATTCATTACAAGCCCCATCCGTTCCTGAGACTCATTGCCGATGACCTCTCTTGCTGACAGAGTGGAGTCACCGATGGGTAATTTGCTGATATCAATTATACCTCCTGTTGCTTCGACAAGTTCCGACAGACAGTTTAGATGTCCACCTGCACCATGATCGTGGATTGAAATTATTGGATTATTATTTGATTCACACAGGGCCCTGATAGCATTATAGATTCTTTTCTGCATCTCCGGATTGGCCCGCTGAACAGCATTTAGTTCTATCGAGCTGTCGAATTTGCCTGTATCCACCGACGAAACGGCTCCTCCACCCATTCCAATCCTGTAGTTATCGCCACCCAGTAAAACGATAAGGTCCCCTTTCCCGGGAATATTCTTCTCGCTGTCCTTCTTTTTACCAATGCCGATTCCCCCTGCAAGCATTATAACCTTATCATAACCGAACTTTTTAAGATTCTCAAAATGTTCGAAGGTAAACACTGAACCACAAATTAGCGGTTGGCCGAATTTATTTCCAAAATCACTGGCTCCGTTTGATGCTTTAATTAAAATATCTTCAGGTGTCTGATAAAGCCATGACCGTTCCCGTGTGGCTTTTTCCCACGAGCGGGCACCATCCGGACGGGGATAGGATGTCATGTAAACCGCAGTCCCGGCAATTGGGAAAGCACCCCTGCCTCCCGCGATCCGATCCCTTATCTCACCTCCCGTACCGGTTGATGCACCATTGAATGGTTCAACTGTGGTTGGGAAATTATGTGTCTCGGCTTTCAGGGAAAGAACCGATTCATAATCTGTTACGTTGAAAAAATCCGGTTTGTCCTGCGTGGCTGGGGCAAATTGTTCGACGACCGGACCCTGTACGAATGCACAATTGTCTTTATATGCTGAGACAACTCCATTTGGATTGATTTTTGTTGTTGATTTAATCATCTGAAACAGAGTTTCCTTCTTTTCTTCACCTGAAATAATAAACGTCCCGTTAAATATTTTATGACGGCAATGTTCTGAATTAACCTGTGAAAAACCAAATACTTCGCTATCGGTTAATTTTCGTCCGATTGACTTACTCAATTTATCAAGATATGCAACTTCTTCATTATTGAGAGCAAGTCCCTCTTTGAGATTATATTGTTTAATATCGTCTATATAAAATACGGGATCAGGAAGTCTGTCGATGGTGAAGATGCTCTGATCCAATCCATAGTAAAGCGACTGAAGCATAGGATCATAGTGAGGTTTTTTGGAAATCGTTAAGTAGAATTCTTCGATCCTCTTAATTCCGATAATTCCCATGTTCTGTGTAATCTCAACAGCATTTGTACTCCAAGGTGTTATCATCTCTTTTCTTGGTCCCACAAAAACACCTTCAAATTTGTCTTTAATTAGAAGGTTGGCTTCCCCAAAGAGCCAGGATAATTTTTCAATATCTTTTTCAGGTAGTTTTTCTGAGGAGCCGACAGCAATCAAGTTTTTAGAGATGCATTCAAAAAAGAGAATCATATTATTGATTGTATTATATTGATTAACAATATGTTATATATAACATATAATGTTGATAAACAACTTGTAAATATAATTCAAGTTTTAAGAAAATCCTATTTAGAATTCTCTGTGGCCCTCTTATAATCCCACCGCCTCTCTCTGACGCTTATGTCAGGGTACTCCTCTTCCGGAAGGAGAAGAGAGTTAAAATAATATATAATATTTTCTCCTCCTTTTGAAGGAGGGATGTCATTGCAGTAATGCGATGACTGGGTGGTTATTAATACTTTAAAGAAATCTAATAAGTTTTATATAAGTCCGCTTCTTTTTAAAAGAGCATCAATGGAAGGTTCTTTACCTCTGAACCTGACATACAGATCCTGTGGCTTATCAGTTCCGCCTTTTTCAAGAATATTTTTTCTGAATGAAGTTGTTGTTTCCTTGTTGAATATTCCGGTTTCGGTGAAATAACTGAATGCGTCAGCGTCAAGTACTTCGGCCCATTTATAGCCATAATATCCTGCCGCATATCCACCCCCGAAAATATGACTAAATGAAGCGCTCATATTTAATTCAACGCTTATTGGAAACAGTTCGGTTTTTGCCATGGCCAACGATTCGAACTCAGAGATATTTATTTCAATTGGATTTGTTATTGTATGCCATGCCATATCGAGGAAACCAAAACCTAATTGCCTGAAGAAGGCATATCCTTCATTAAAAGTCGAAGCTTCTTTGATCCTCCTGATAATCTCATCGGGGATTTTTTCACTGGTGAGATAATGTGTGGCCCATGTATCAAGCCATTCTTTTTCAAAAGCAAAATTCTCCATGAACTGGGAGGGAAGTTCAACGAAATCGTGAGCAACTTTTGTACCGGACAGACTCTCATAGGTACATTTTGTGAGCATCCCATGCAATGAATGTCCAAATTCATGAAGAAAAGTTGTCAACTCATTAAATGACAGGAGTGAAGGTCTTGTCTCTGTTGGCCGCGTAAAATTCGCAACTATTGATATCAGTGGTCTTACTTCATTACCATTCTCATTTTTCTGATCCCTGTAACTGGTCATCCAGGTTCCACCGTTTTTCCCCGGACGAGGATGGTAGTCGATATATAGGACTGCAAGAAAGGTATTATCAGAATCATAAACCTCGAAGGTTTTTACTTCCGGATGATAGAGAGGAATTGTATCGTTTTTAGAAAACCTGATACTATAAAGCGAGGTGGCAAGACCGAAAATAGCAGCTTCAACTTTCTCAAGACTGAAATATGGTTTAAGTATTTCATCGTCGATATTATAAAGTTTTTTCTTAAGCTTCTCGGAATAGTACGCCCAGTCCCATCTTTCTATTGCACCTGCATGTCCTGATACTTTAGCATAATTACTTATATTTTCAAAGTCCCTGAAAGCAGCTGGTTTAGAAGACAGATAAAGATCGTCGAGAAATTTGTCAACTTTTTCAGGGGTGTCTGCCATTCGGTCACCTAAAGTCATCTCAGCAAAATTGCTGAATCCCAGCATTCTGGCAATTTCCAGACGAAGATTTGCTATCTTCATCGCGTTTTGGCTGTTGTCGAAAATATTATGTCTGAAAGCACGGGAGGAATAAGCTTTAAGCATCTTTTCACGAAGATGCCTGTTCTCAGAGTATTGCATAAATGGCACATAACTCGGAAAATGGAGAGTAAAAACCCATCCCTGTTTTTTTCTTTTTTCAGCTTCCATCGAAGCCATTTCGACTAAACTTTCAGGGAGTCCGGCAAGATCATTTTTATCAGTAATATGAAGCTCAAAGGAATTTGTTTCTTTAAGAACATTTTCTTCAAACTTCAGAGATAAAGTTGCAAGTTCTTCCGATATTTCCCGAAATCGTTTTCGTTCTTCTTCCTTTAATGATGCACCACCAAGTATAAAATTTCTGAATTTTTTCTCTGTAAGAATCTTTTGTTCTGTATTGAGACCCGAGGTTTCTTTTGAGTTGAATACAGTTTTAATCCTTTCGAAAAGCTTTTCATTGAGAGTAATATCATTCGAGAATCGAGTAAGAAGCGGTGATACTTCCTGTGCGGTTTCCTGAAGAGTTTTATTTGTATCAGCACTGTTCAGGTTGAAGAGAATAGATTTGATTCTTCCAAGAGTTTCCCCAACCCTGTCAAGTGTTACGATTGTATTTTCAAAATCCGGCAGGTCTTTATTATCAGTTATGCTTTTTATTTCTGCCGAAGCAGATTTAATAGCCTCTTCGACTGCCGGCTTGAAATGAATAGTTTCAATAAGGTGGAAGGGAGGAGTCCCGAAAGGAGTATTCCATTCCTGAAGCAATGGGTTATTCATCTTGTTTGTCATTTTCTATACCAGAGAATTTTGCCGGGTAAGCGGTATTCCCTTTTGCAGCAAACCAGAGTATCCTGTTCAGCAGATCGTCATCACCTGAGTCAACTCCATCGAATTCAGGAAGCATACTCTTCTTCGCATAGTGAAGAGTCTTCCCGGTCAGCAATGTAAGTGGAGGGATCATTTCATCGATTGGAACATTATTTGGCATTGCTATGTAGGGAGTATTATCTGGTTTGCCCGTAAAACAGTCATTCATAGTATTTGCAATGGCATCCTGTATGTTCATCGGAGGAAGTCCAAGTATCTGCTCAATCGTTCTTACCATTGAAGGCTGAGTATAAAATGTATGATTTACATTTCTTAATCTTGAATATGGGCTAATGACCAGGCTGACTGTACGATAAGCAGATACATGATCCCATCCTCCCTGAGAGTCGTCTTCAACAACAAAGATAACTGTGTTTTCCCAGAACCTGCTTTTTGAAAAAGCCTCAACAATCCGTCCGAGAGCTAAATCATTATCTGCCACCATAGCCCTGGGTGTGGGACTTCCTGGTCTGATCCCGGCAGTGTGATCATTAGGCAGGGCAACTACCATCAATTCAGGAAGCTGGTCACCAGCCATAGCATCATAATCATTTAATTCTTTGATAAATGCATCAGCCCTCATCACATCTGAGAACTCATGATTACCATATGAGGGATAGGTCTGACTGAGAATTTTCTTAACAGGTTCAATAGTTGTATAATTTGTAAACTCAACTTTTTCACCGTTCATATATTTTTTGTAAATATCAGCCCATTTCAGATTCTTATCGAGAATAGGAACTGAAGCTTCTCCAAATATTCTTGCTGACTTACCATGATTTGTTGCATTATCCCAGATGAATCCTGTCGGAGCATAAACAAGTGCATCGGTCTGTACATGGGCGTAACTTCTGAACCAGGCTCTCATGTTCTTTTCGATATAATCAGTTACTATCGATGCATCAGTCCACTGATGTCCCTCTGCCGAACATTTCCCTGAAACATGGAAATTATCGAGAAGTATAAACTCTTCAGATAGCTTGTGGGTATTTGGAGTGATCTCAGATCCATAGATGCACAAACCAGGATCTCCATTTCCCTGTTTCATATCGCCAAGAACCTGGTCATAGGTCCTGTTCTCCTTTATTATATATACCACGTGTTTAAAGACTGAAGGTTCACCTATTCTGTCGGGCACCGGTTTTGGCTGAACGGAATCTCTTGGTTTTTCCCTGGCAATTATTGCCCTCGAAAGATTATTGACTGCAATAACAGTATCGGTATAGGCTTTAAGATCTTTAGTACCAGGAACCGGGATAACCGATATTGAAGCCAGCATTTTATGCGAGTTATAGACCAGGTTGGTAGTATTTTTGTCGGGAAGTCCCAACCTGACCCCTTCAGCTTCAAGGTTACAGACATACAAATATTGGGAATTAAGTATACTAATTGCTGAAGGGTATGCACCGGTAGGTATAAATCCGGCCACAACGCTTTCAGCTTTAGAACCTTTAACCGCTGAATTTTTTCCAAGTTCAATAACAGCAATAGCGTTATCCATGCCATTTGCAACATAAAGCAATTTACCATTAAGTGACAGACAAAGGCCATCAGGAGAATCACCGAAAAACGGATTTGTTGCCGGCTGCAATCTTACATTTATTGTTTCAGAAATCTCATTCTCTGAAGTATTTATTACAGTCACATTATCACTGTTAGAATTAGTTACATAGACAAATTTCCCGTTTTTATCACTTGTTATTTCATTTGGATGAAGACCAACTATCATCTCTTTGATTATCTTGCCACTTGCAGGATCAATGACTGCAACACTGCCTTCCCTGGTTGAGCCTCCAGCTGTTTTGTTATCAACCCGGGCAAGGCCCCAGGGAACTCCTGCAACCTCTTTATCATCAGCTTCAGGACTTCTTCCTGCCCAGTTAGTTACATATAATTTCCCTGAAGCCATGGTCAGACCGTAAGGAGCAACACCAGGCTCAGCTACCCATATTGTATCACCGGAAATGAGCTCCTGTTTTATTACCTTATTGTTACCGTTCAGGACAACATACAAGTACTCTTTCAATGATTCTTTTGTTATCAGAATTTCATTTGGCAAAGCCATATCTGTCTTTGGTGCTGCTTTATATTCTAACATCCGGTTGAATTCTGCTTTTATTCCATTCCACTTTGCTGAAACAACAAAAGAGCGTTTATTCTTACCAATTGTGCTCCAATATACTTCTGGGCCCACGTTGCCCGTATGCCATATTATACCTGAATATGTATTCATTCCTCCCTTCAGGTTGGGATGATCATTATTTGCAAGAACGTACTTTACTTTATTGTCTGAAGTACTTACAAAAACGATACTATATCTTTCTTCCACAGCAAGCCATTTTCCATCTGGAGAGAGTGCAGCATCGAGGCAATGGTTTTCCAGTGATTTATCTCCAAAATAAACCTGGAGACCTGCAGGCTGGATCATCCTGTTGTAGGGTAGTAGAATCTTGCCCGGATTATTTTCTCCCGCTGATAAAATATCCTGACAATAAGAATTTACAAAAAAGTAGAATGAGAGGGCAAATAGCAAAAATCCTTTTTTCATGTAAAATTGTTTTGTTTAATTCTAATCTTTTATCCGGTTTAAAAGATTAATCCGATTATTCTTTTCCTAATGTAATTAAAAAAAGCAACAAATTAAATAAATGAAGCACGAATTGCAGATCCGCACCAGCAATACTCATTGGAACAGGATCAATTGGGTAGATCTAAAAAGAGACTGAATTTCATTTTCAGTCTCTTATATTGATTTTAAAACGGAAGATCACTTAATTCGTCATTTTCAGGTGGAACATCCTCCATTATAGTACGTGATGGGACATTCTGATCTTTTACGGATGAAGATGACTTTTCTATCTTCCAGGCATCAAGATTGGTAAAATAATTAATCTTACCATCGCGTTCCCATTTGTTGCCTTTGAGGTTGAACCATATCTTAACATCCTCATTGAGAAATGATTCGTTGATAAGATCACATTTATCCTGTATCAGCTGGAACTTGATGTAGTCAATAAATACTGCAGCTCCGCCTGTCTCTTTTTTCTCAATAACAAACTCCCGTTTTTTAAATTTGTCGCTAACCTGATTTACAGGAGAGATATCTATTACTTTTCCTGTGATTTCAAATGCCATTTTACTTTATTCTTTGTGAATAATTATCTTTTCAATTCTATCGCCCTGACGAATTTTATCAATAACATCCAAACCCTCATATACTTTTCCGAAGCATGTATGTTGCCTGTCAAGATGTTTTGTATTGATACGGCTGTGGCAGATAAAAAACTGTGATCCACCCGTATTTCTTCCTGCATGGGCCATAGAAAGAACTCCTCTGTCGTGGTACTGATTGGCACCGGCTAATTCGCACTTTATCTTATAACCGGGGCCACCAGTTCCTACTCTGGGATCGCTCATATCTCTCGAAAGAGGACAACCCCCTTGTATAACAAAATCCGGAATGACCCTGTGAAAAGCAAGTCCGTCATAGAACCCTTTTTTGGTAAGTGTGACAAAGTTCTCCACTGTGCCGGGTGCATCATCCTCAAAGAAGTTGACCTTCATAGTACCTTTAGGAGTTTGTATTTCTGCCGTAATCATGTTACTTAACAATTTCGAGAAGCTCAACTTCGAATATAAGTGTAGAAAATGGTTTAATAATGTCACCCCGACCAGTTGCTCCATAAGCAATTGATTCAGGAAGATAAAATTTAAATTTTGATCCAACAGGCATCAGTTGCAAAGCTTCTGTCCAACCCGGTATCATACCTGAGACAGGAAATTGAGCAGGCTCCTTCCTTTTGATAGAAGAGTTGAATTCAGTACCATTAATAAGTGTACCCACATATTGAACTTTTACTGTATTTGCAGTAGTCGGTTTAGGCCCTTTTCCCATTTTTATCACCTCATACTGAAGACCGCTTGGGGTAACAATTACACCCTTTCTTTCTTTGTTTTTCTGAAGGAAAGAATCACCTTGGGCAATATTATTTTTATAGGTGATTTTATTTTCTTCAGCCTGTTTTTTCATTGATTCTTCCTGTTTTTTCATCTGGCTCTCTTGCATTCTGGCAGAAAATCTTCTGAGAAAGTCCTGCATTTCAGCTTCCTTCAATACTGGTTTTCCGGATTTTGCATCCATTAAGGATTTAGCAAGGATAATCGGATTAAGGAAAATACTGTCCTTGCTCAGCTGCATATAAAAATTTGCCCCGATGGCATAGGAGAGTGTATCATTTTCTGAAACAAGTTTTGAGTTCTTTATAGAACTTGAAGAACATGAAGCAAATAACAAGGCAATTACGCCAATAATTACAATTATTCCTTTGATTTTCATAAATATTTATATTAGATTAAAATTTCCGCTAAGATAATACTTTAGGGAAAGCAAAGAAGCCATCGAAAAAATAATTTTTATTTTTTTACTGCCCTGATCATCTGCCTTTTTCCTGGGGGGCCGGGAAGTAGGGTTACATCAAACCCACATGCTTTAAGATTTCTTTTCACTTCACCTTTGGCTGAATAAGTAATTAGGATACCATTTTTATTTGTAACAGATGCAATTCCGGCAAACATTTCCTTTGTCCACATTTCAGGTTGTTTATCAGGCCCGAACGCATCAAAATATATTAGATCATATCTGCCCGAAAGAGGTTCATTTGTAAAATCCATTTTAATTTTTCTAAGGTTGAAATTCTTACAGATATTTACACTGATATTCCATAGTGATGAATGAATCAAATTAAAAATTTCCCTGCCATTTTCACCAGCAAAATAATGATGATTAAGGGAAGAAATGATTTTTTCATCAAGAGGATATTTGTCGACAGAAGTATAATTGACTTCTCTCGTTCCAACTCTGCTTTTTATGGCAGTCATAAGGGCATTAAGCCCTGTACCGAATCCAACCTCAAAAATATTAAGCGGATCAGCTTCACAAACTTCGAACCCGTTTTTTATGAAAATGAAAGTTGATTCCTGAACAGCACCATGAATTGAATGATAGTGTTCACTTAATTCAGGAATAAAGATAGTATCTGAACCATCACTGGTTTTGATTATCTGAAACAATTATCTGCTTTTAAATGTTATTAAATTACTAGCTTCATGTTGCATGTTGCTTTGTAGTTTATATTAGATTCAAAGTTACCGTTATCTTTTTACTTTTGTCTTTTGTCTTTTCATAATAATATTAAATGAGTTTTCTTTATAAAGTCAAGATTTTTTTCGGTAAGTTAAGGGTATTGTATTACTTTTATTATCTGATTTTTCAAAATGTTTAATAACTAATAATTTCTTTTTGAAATATTTATTGCCATTGGCATGAAAACAAAACAATCAAGAAGGGAATTCCTAAGAATATCTGCTACTGGTGCTTTAGGAGCATTTGTTATTTCAAAAGGAAACTGGAAAACTTCTGCCGGACCAACCCCGGTTTCAAAGGCATCTGATCCCAAAACTTTCGGGATAGGGCTTCAATTGTACACTATCCGTGATGCCATGGAAAAAGATGTTCCGGGATCATTGAAAAAGGTTTCTGACATCGGTTATAAATATCTGGAACTAGCTAAATATGAAAATGGGAAATTTTATGGTTATCTACCTGGCGAATTCAAAAAAATAGTTAATGACCTGGACATGGAAATCATTAGTAGTCATGCAGGGGTTAATCCCCAGGGCATTACAACAGACGAAGCAAAAAAAATGGCAGAGGACCATGCAAAACTTGGCGCTAAGTATTGCATGCAGCCATTTGTAGCTGATGTGGATCGCAAAACAATTGCCGGTTATCAGAAAATGGTAGCCGAATGGAATAAGGTTGGTAAGATCATGAAGGAAACCGGTATTCAGTTCGGGTACCATAATCATAATTTCGAATTCGATACAGTCGAAGGTAAGGTTCCCTACTTTGATATCTTTCTGGCAGAGATGGACAAAGACTTCATGACCATGGAACTTGACCTTTTCTGGGTAACTAAAGCCGGGCAAAACCCTGTAAAGATTTTCAAAAAGTACCCGGAAAGGTTCCAACTTTTCCATATGAAAGACATGTATACTAAAGAAGCACCATTCTTCAAAACTGACAGCAGCGATTTTGCACCTGTTGGTGCCGGATTGATAAATTTCAAGAAAATTCTGGCAGCCAAAAAGATTGCCGGCATGAAATATATGATTGTAGAACAGGACCGCACTAAAGACGGAAAACCATTTGATGCTATCCGGACCAGCATTACCAATTTGATAACAAAGATTTTGGTATAGTCATTTTTAAGCCAGGAAAAACGCTTATCAAATGGCCTGCTGGTATGGCTCATAGTTTGTAGCTCATAGCTCGTAGAAAAGCTAATCAGCCATCAGCCATCAGCCATCAGCCATCAGCCATCAGCCATCAGCCATCAGCCATCAGCCATCAGCCATCAGCCATTACCATCTTGAGTCATACCATGATCTCACATCAGTGACTATCATACCTGCATTAAGTGCAGCTTGGATGCCAAGGTCCCCGTCTTCAAAAACTTCAATGAATTCGG
Source organism: Bacteroidales bacterium (assembly GCA_049512815.1). Classification (GTDB taxonomy): domain Bacteria; phylum Bacteroidota; class Bacteroidia; order Bacteroidales; family VadinHA17; genus LD21. The sequence goes on from JBEKWS010000015.1 coordinate 92,252, forward strand.
GTTTAATATTCATCAGAGCCGCACATTTGAGGAAAGTTTCAGGATGCGGTTTGAAATTTTCCACGTCGTTTGCTGTAATAACAATATCAAAATATTTCCGCAGATCCGTAATGTTCAGTGTCCTCTCGACGGCTTCCCTGTGTCCCCCTGTTCCGACAGACATTGGTAGTTTCCCGTAATATTTTTTTACTATTTCCACGACCGGTATAATTGGTTTGACCAGATGTTGTTCTTTATAGAATTCAATAAGCTTTTCAGCCATTATCTGATCGATAGTTACACTTCCATTGAGTTTACATTTTTTAATAATCTCATCTGCGATTATCCAGCCAGGTGTACCTGTATGTTTCCTGAGAAAAGCTGTATCAATATCGGCACCAAATTTCTGACAGGCCCGTTGCCATCCTTTCGAATGATATGGCATTGTATCTGCAAGTGTTCCGTCGAGATCAAAAATAAGTCCTTTAATACCTGATTTAATGTCGAATTGCATCTTTTTATTTGTTGCGGCAAATGTAATAAGAAATTGTTTAAATGTTTAAATGTTGAAATATTGAATTTTGTTCCTTCAACTCTTCAACCTTTCAACCATTTTTCAATACCTCCAGAGCAACACTTAAAAAATCAGAAAAAGTGCATGGAATTTCGTATATTGTGGTTTCTCACGAAAGGGGTCTTTTTTTTAGGGACAATTCAAATGAACAAAATTAAATAGAATCATATTTTCAATGCATGATAACCTTAAATTGAGAATTTGTATGAACGACATAAATAAAACACCGGAGGGACATATTAAAGAGTTCGAAGATTTACAGCAAAAGTATAATTCAATGAAAGAATTATATGAAAAAGAGATATCCGGGCTGAGACAAGAGGAAGAAAAGATCAGGAAAAGTGAGGAGAAATTCAGGATAGCCTATATGACAAATCCTGATTTGATTAATATCAATCGTTTATCAGATGGGATGTATATTTCCATTAATGACGGATTTACAAGAATATTAGGCTATACTGAAGAGGATGCTATCGGTAGAACTTCACTTGATATGAATATCTGGGTAAACCCTGAAGAGCGAATAGATCTGGTGAACACGCTTAAAGCAAAAGGAGAAATTAAAAATTTTGAAACTAAGTTTTTGTCAAAGGATGGGAATATTGTGAATGGAATAATGTCATCATCATTAATTGACCTCGACGGCGTCCCTCATATCCTTAGCATTATAAAGGATGTAACCATCCATAAGAGGGCGGAAGAAGCACTTGCAAAAGAACAATTCCTGATAAACGCACTGATGAATAACCTTAGCGACCATGTATATTTCAAAGACAGAGAAAGCAGGTTTATCAGAATTAATAAGTCTCTTGCATTCTCATTCGGTTTAGATGATCCTGCCCTGGCAGTAGGAAAGACAGATTTTGATTTTTTTACCGGAGAACATGCACAGCAGGCATTTGAAGATGAACAGACTATCATAAGGACCGGACAGTTTCTGAATACAGAAGAAAAGGAGACCCATCATAATAAGGCCGACACGTGGGTTTCAACGATTAAACTTCCTCTGACCGATAATGATGGAAATATTATTGGTACATTCGGAATATCGAGGGATGTTACAAAGCGCAGACTAGCTGAAGAAGAGTTGACTCAGGAACAATATCTTATGCGTACTCTGATGGATAACCTTCCTGACCATATCTATTTCAAAGATCACGAAAGCCGTTTTCTCAGGATCAATAAAGCTTTGGCCCAATTCCTGGGATTAAATGATCCTGCCCAGGCGATAAAAAAGACAGACTTTGACTTTTTTACCGGGGAACATGCGCAGCAGGCATATGAAGATGAACAGAAAATAATTCGGACCGGGCAACTGTTGAGCACAGAAGAAAAGGAGACTCATCACGATCGTCCCGACACCTGGGTTTCAACAATTAAACTGCCTTTGTCCAATAAAGATGGAAACATCATTGGTACATTTGGTATATCCAGGGACATTACCAAAAATAAATTAGCAGAAGAAGAAATAAAACTAAAAAACGAACTGCTTCAGATTGTTAATTCTGAAAAAGACAAATTTTTTTCCATTCTTGCTCATGACCTGCGGGGTCCATTAAGTGCATTTGTTGCAGCTACTCAGATCATTACTGAAGAAATCCAGATAATGGATTTTGAAGAGATCAAGGAAATTACACTTAGCATGAAGACATCAGCTACAAATATTTATAGTCTGCTTGAAAATCTCCTTGAGTGGTCTCGACTCAGACGAGGTACAATGGATTTCGTTCCTGAAAATCTTAACCTTAAGAATAAAATTGAAGCATGTATTGATGTCTTATCGGAATCTGCTCGGAAAAAAAGAATCGGATTGACTTTTTCCATTCCTGATGAATTGGAGGTTTTTGTTGACAACCATATGTTTGATGCTATTATACGTAACCTCGTTTCCAATGCAATAAAATTTACTCCAGTCGGTGGAAATGTAAGTGTGACAACTGATTATAAAAGCGAACATTTAATTGAAGTGAAAGTTAGTGATTCAGGAATTGGCATGACCCCGGATTTGAAAAACAAACTGTTTATGATAAATGAAAAGACCAGTCGAAATGGAACAGAAGGCGAATCAAGTACCGGACTGGGATTACTTCTATGTAAAGAATTCATTGAAAAACATGGTGGTAAAATATGGGTTGAAAGTGAAGTAGGAAAAGGAAGTACCTTCACTTTTACAATCAGGCAATTTGTTGAAAATATGAAGAATTGAAATCTTTGAAATAGAACTATTTTGATCATTAACTCAATAAAGCAATAATTCATTAAAACGAGAAATGATGGAAAAAAATATGGGAACAATTGATGATATACAGTTTTCCGATCTGTTCGATTTAGAAGATATTCAGCATATTCAGGACCTGTTTTCGGATGCAACCGGGGTTGCATCAATAATAACTCATCCTGATGGCAGACCCATAACACATCCGAGTAATTTCTGCAGATTATGCAATGAAATAATCAGGAAAACAGATTTAGGGCTGACAAACTGCTTCAAATCCGATGCTGAAATTGGCAGACCTAATCCTTCTGGTCCGGTTATACAACCATGTTTAAGTGGTGGATTATGGGATGCCGGTGCAAGTATTATGGTGGATGGTAAACATATTGCCAACTGGTTAATTGGTCAGGTTAAGAATGAAGAGCTTAATCCTCAGCAGATGCTTCAATACGCAAAAGAGATAGGTGCTGATCAGGAAGATTTTATGGATGCACTGAAAGAGGTGCCAATAATGTCAAAGGAGAAGTTTGAAAAGGTGGCCCAAATGTTATTTGCTTTTGCCAGTGAGATATCCTCAAAAGCATATCAGAATAGCCAACTGATTCAATCAATATTGGAGCGTAAGCAGGCCGAAGAAAAGTTGATTCAGGAACAATATCTTAGTAACGCCCTTTTGAATAATCTTCCTGACCGAATATATTTCAAAGACAGAGAAAGCAGGTTTATCAGAATTAATAAGTCTCTTGCATTCTCATTCGGTTTAGATGATCCTGCCCTGGCAGTAGGAAAGACAGATTTTGATTATTTTACGGAAGAACATGCACGACAAGCATATGAAGATGAGCTGACTATTATCAGTACAGGATTATCTGTAATCAAGGAAGAACGGGAAACATGGGCAGATCGTGAGGACACATGGGTTCATACCACAAAGGTTCCTCTACACGATAAGGATGGCAGAATTGGAGGTACCTTCGGAATTTCCAGGGACATTACAGAACACAAACTGGCTGAAGAAGCGCTGTCTAAGGAACAATATCTGATGCATACTCTTATGGATAACCTTCCTGACCATATCTATTTCAAAGATAGCGAAAGCCGCTTCATCAGGATCAATAAGGCTTTGGCCCAATTCCTGGGTTTAAATGATCCTGTACAGGCGGTTGGAAAGACAGACTTTGACTTTTTTACCGGGGAACATGCACAGCAGGCATTCGATGATGAACAGAATATTATTCGGACCGGGCAACTGTTGAGTACAGAAGAAAAGGAGACACATCACAATCGTCCCGACACTTGGGTTTCAACTATTAAACTGCCAATGCACGACAAAAAGAGAAACATAAATGGAACCTTCGGAATATCCAGGGACATAACAGAACACAAACTGGCAGAAGAAGAAATCAAATTGAAAAACGAACTGCTGCAGACAATTAACGCCGAAAAAGACAAGTTTTTTTCCATCCTTGCTCATGACCTGAAAGGCCCGTTAAGTGCCTTCCTTGGAGCTACACAAATATTGATAGAAGAAATTCAGACCATGACTCTGGAAGAGATTAAGGAGATTACTGTCAGCATGAAAGAATCTGCCACTAACATTTACGGGCTGCTTGAAAATCTTCTTGAATGGTCAAGATTAAAACGAGGAATAATGGATTTCAAACCTGAAACATTTAATTTAAAACAAAATATTACAGCAAGTATTGAAGTATTGAAAGAATCAGCCCGAAAGAAGAAAATTACGATAAGCTACTCTCTTCCGGAAGATTTAACAATTTATGCTGACTCACATATGTTCAATACCGTTATCCGCAATCTGGTTTCCAACGCAATAAAGTTTACCCCGAAGTCCGGAGAAATTAGCATCTCGACAGTAGCCAAGAAGGATAATATTGTTGAAGTAAAAATCTGTGATACAGGAATTGGCATAAGCAAGGAATTGATTAACAAATTGTTTCAGCTTAATGAAAAAACTAATCGTAAGGGCACAGAAGGAGAACCAAGTACAGGACTTGGTTTATTGCTATGCAAAGAGTTTATTGAAAAACATGGCGGAAAAATTTGGGTGGAAAGTGAAGTTGGAAAAGGAAGCGTTTTTATTTTTACTATATCCGGGGTAAGTAATAATTAAGTATTATGAAAGGGTGAAATTCAGAGAATAATTATGCAATAATAATTAATGCTCGTTGGAGGAAAGTCTATGCTGGAAAAACATGATGATAAGGAATCGATCTACCTGTCAATTGTTGAGAACAGTCCCGATTATATTATTCAATACGACAGGGATTTCCGGCATCTTTACATAAATGAAGCAGGACTTAGAGTCACTGCAGTAAAAAGAGAAAAAATTGTTGGTAAAACACATCATGAATCAGGATTATATGACCAGTTTGAATGTGAGTACTGGGAAGAACAAATCGGATACGTCTTCAAAACGGGCAGCCCTTATCAGGAACAATTTGAATTGGAAAGTCCTGATAATTTAATGTGGCTCGACTGGAGTTTAACTTCGCAATACGATGAATCTGGGAATATTGTTTCGGTGCTTGCCGTTTCACACGATATTACAAAACTTATACAGGCAGAGAAGGAATATCGTGAAACCCAGGAAATATTTCATCATTTTATGCTTAACAGCCCTATTTATGTCTTTATTAAAGATACTGAAATCAGGTCTATCAGGTTAAGTAAAAATTTTGAACAGATGCTTGGCCGGGAGATTAAGATGATTGAGCTGAAAAAGGAAATAAATGAATTGTTGAAGAAGTCAGGTAAAAAGGCAAAGTATAGAATTCCTGTGTAGAGGTGGGGTGCGAAAGGTACATCTTCAACATATTTTTATTGTAGTATAGGATATAACTGAAAGGGACCAAATGGAAGTTTCCTTAAAAGAAAGTGAGATATATTTTAAAGATATCTTTGAACATGTAAGTGTAGGCGTTGCTTTTATCTCACTTGATGGAAAAGTATTGGCAATTAACAGAACCCTCGAAGGTATTCTTGAATTACCAAAGGAAGATATTGTTGGAAAGCATATTATCAGACTCGCAAAGAAATTATTGTCCCTTAAAGATATTAGTTTAGTTGTCCCGGTTCTAACATCATTATTGCAGAAAAAAAAAGTTAAACCTTTTCAGATTGAATACAAAAATAAGGTATTGGAAATTAGTACAAGGTGCAACATTAAATCGAATAGAATAACCGCTACCGTTCTCGACATCTCCGAACGTAAGCTGGCTAATGAGGCATTACTTGAAAGCGAAGAACGGTTCCGGTCCCTTTTTGAGAATAGCACTATTGGTATTTATAGAACTACCCCAGCCGGACGAATACTTTTAGCTAATCCGGCTCTTGTCAGGATTTTAGGCTTCTCAACTTTCGAGGATCTTTCCAAACGAAACCTTGAAAAGGAAGGTTTTGAGCCTTCTTATGAGCGATCTAAATTTATGGAAATCATGAAACGGGATAATGAAGTAGTCGGTCTGGAATCATCATGGAAAAGGCACGACGGAGTTCAAATATTTGTCAGAGAGAGTGCCCGCCCTTACTACGATGCAGATAATAGAATACTTTACTACGATGGAACTGTTGAGGATATCACAGAACGGAAGATGGCTGAACAAGCACTTGAAAAAAGAACAAAAGAGCTGCAAAATGAACTTGAGGAAAGAAAGTTAACTGAAATTGAATTACAAAAATTATTAAAGGAGGTAGAAGTCAGCAAGTTAGCAACACTTAATTTACTTGAAGACATAAAACTGGAAATGCAACAACGCAAAAAAGCAGAGAACGAAATTCATAATTTGAACGCTGAACTTGAACATCGAGTAATTGAACGTACAATTCTTCTCGAGGCCGCCAACAAAGAACTCGAAGCATTCGCCTATTCCGTATCTCACGACCTGAGAGCTCCTTTACGTGCAATTGATGGATTTTCAAGGTTCATGATGGAAGATTATTATATCCCGAAGGGAAGAGACTTCTCGGCCTTATTCGCAGTAATACTCTGAAAATGGATAAGCTCATAACTGACATCCTGGCCCTTTCAAGAGTAAGCAGAGGTGAGACAAGAGTTTCAAAAGTTAATATGACAAAGATGGCAATGTCAATGTTCAATGAAGTTATATCTTCTGAAATGAAAGGGAAAATAAACTTTGTTATAGACAAATTACCGGAAGCTATTGCAGATTCGACGTATATAAAACAAGTCTGGATAAACCTTATTTCCAATGCTATCAAGTTTTCTTCATTTAAAAAGAAACCGGAAATTAAAATAGGAGGGTACACTGAAAAAGAATTTCATGTTTATTATGTAAATGATAATGGTGTAGGATTTAATCAGGAATATGCTCATAAATTATTCGGAGTTTTCCAAAGGCTTCATAAGGCCGATGAATTTGAAGGTTCAGGCGTGGGATTAGCTATAGTTCAACGGATTATCCACAGGCATGGCGGAGAAGTATGGGCAGAGGGAAAAGAAAACAAAAGAGCGACATTTTATTTTAGTTTACCTTTGAAATCATAGTTATGCAACTACTTAGCACAAACAACAATGAACAATGATTAATGCTGATTGGATAACTAAGCTTATTCCTATAGTGGTTCTTACCTCTTCTCGTGAAGAGAATGATATAGTTGAAAGCTACAGGTTAGGAGTAAACAGCTATATTGTAAAACCTGTTGATTTTGATAAATTCATCGATTCAGTCAGAGATATTGGTTTATACTGGCTTCTCCTGAATCAGCAACCTGATATAAAAAACCTTATAAAATGATCAATAAGAATCTGTTAAGAATCCTATTTATTGAAGATGAGCTATCAGATGTCGACCTGGAAGTTCTGGAACTGAAGAAGGAGAAATTTAAGTTCGAACATACAACTGTTTATACCAGAGCGGATCTTATTAAGGCGCTTGAAGAGTTCAAACCGAACCTGATCATCTCTGATTATAAAATGCCCTCATTTAATGGTTTACAAGCCCTGGAGGTAGCAAAGGAGATAGATTCTGAAATCCCTTTCATTATTTGTACAGGTTCAGTTAATGAAGAGACCGCTGTTGAATGTATTAAGGCAGGCGCCCAGGATTATATCATCAAGGAACACATGACCAGGTTACCATTTGCAGTAAAAGAGGCTCTGGAACAGGTACAGATTCAAAAGGAAAAGAGAGCTTCAGAACTGTTATTAAAAGAGAGCGAAGAAAAAATCCAGAGCATTTTCAGTGCGGCTCCGGTCGGTATCGGACTGGTAATAAACCGGAAATATTTTGAGATAAATGACTCATTTTGCCGGATGACAGGTTACTCCCGCAATGAGATAATCGGCAAAAGTTCGGCTATGATGTATCCTACAAAAGAGGAATTTGAGATTGCAGGCGATAAAAAATACAAGCAAATCGCAAATAGCGGAATAGGATCTGTTGAGACAAGGTTGAAACGTAAAGACGGAAAAATAATAAACATCATTTCGACTTCGGCCCCGTTGGACCCGGAAGATCTTTCAAAAGGGGTAACATTTACTGTTCTGGATATTACTGAGAGAATCCGTGCTGAGGAGGAATTGATTCAGGAAAAATATCTGGTTTATTCTCTCATGGATACTCTTACTGACCATATTTACTTCAAAGACCGTTCAAGCCGCTTCATCAGGATTAATAAAGCTCTTGCTAAATTCTTCGGATTAAATGATCCCATCCAGGCAGCGGGCAAGACAGACTCTGATTTTTTCACCGGTGAACATTCAAAGCAAGCATACGAGGATGAACAGTCAATCATCCGGACAGGAAAACAATTAAGCATTGAAGAACGGGAGACACATCTCAATCGGCCTGACACATGGGCTTCCACTGTCAAACTCCCTCTGCGCGACAAAGATGGAAACATTATAGGCACATTCGGTATATCAAGAGATATCACTGGGCGAAAACTGGCTGAGGAAGCGCTAAAAGAGAGTCAGCATTTATTTCAAACCCTGTCTCAGGTTTCTCCGGTTGGGATTTTCAGGACTAAACCGGGTGGTTATACAACCTATGTGAATCCTAAGTATCTTGAATTATCTGGCCTGACATCTGAAGAAGCAATTGGTTATGGATGGCTTAAAGCCGTGCATCCTGATGACAGAGAACAATTAAATGGAGGATGGCAATCAGATGTTCAATTGCAAATATCATCTATTGCTGAATACCGTTTTCTAAGATCTGATGGGAGTGTTGTTTGGGTAATGGGAAATGCAGTACCTGAATGGATTGACAACGAAATTATCGGTTATATAGGTACTATTACTGACATTACTGAACGCAAACTGACGGAAGAAGCATTAGCTGAGAGTGAGACGAAGTATCGGCAACTGGTAATGCAAAGTCCTGATGGAATTTTCATCGTTGATTTGTCCGGAAAGTTCTTATCCGCTAACAGGGCTATTTTTGATAATCTCAAGTACAGCGAGGAGGAACTTCTTTCTATGAAAATATGGGATATTGTACCAGAACAATATCATTCTCTCCATAAGAAGAGATTAATGACAATATTGAATGGAGAAAACACATCATCGAATGCTGAATACGAAGTAATAGGGAAAGATGAAGTTTCACACTTTATTGAAGTTATGTCATCTCCGTATTATAAGGGAAAAGAAATAATTGGTTTTCAGGGTATTGCCCGCGATATTACTGAGCGCAATCGGGCTGAGAAGGCATTAAGGGAAAGTGAAGAAAAATACCGCATAATCTTTGAGAATGTGCAGGATTTGTACTACGAGACATCAATCGATGGAACGATCATTGAGGTTAGTCCTTCAATAAAGGTACTGTCAAAAGATCAATATAGCCGTGAGGATCTTATAGGAAAATCAATTTATGATTTCTATTCCGACTCTGATGAACGAGCTGCTATAATATCATTGCTAAAGGAACGAGGAACTGTCTCAGATTTTGAGGTCACTATGAAAAATAAAGATGGTTCAACGGTTCCTTGTTCTGCATCGGCGAAAATCTTTACCGATGCGCTTGGACATCCTGAAAAAATTATCGGTAGCATGCACGACATTACTGATCGTAAGAATGCTTCAGATGCACTCAGACTCTCAAAGGAAAAAGCTGAAGCCAGCGACAGACTTAAGACAGATTTTTTAAATAATATCTCTCATGAGGTGCGAACTCCTCTGAACGGAATTCTTGGTTTCGCCGAGATAGTTTCTCAACTCGACTTGTCAGAAGAGGAGAAAAAAGATTCCCTTGCTATGCTATTTGAAAGTAGCGACCGGCTGCTGAATACCATTACAGACTATATGGATATCTCATTGATTACATCGGGGAATATGTCTGTTCATAAAAAAGACTTTCTTCCCGTCATGATTCTCAGGAAAATCTATAATAGCTATGAATCGGTTTGCTCAAACAGGAAGTTGAAATTATTTTTAGAAATCCCCGAACAATCTGATAATTTATCGATCAATTCAGATCCGGAGATTTTCCAGAAAATTATGTCTCATTTTCTTAATAACGCTGTAAAGTTTACCGAAAAGGGAAGCATCCAATTTGGTTTTAAGAGAAGCGAGGAGCAAGTTGAATTTTTTGTGAAAGATACCGGAATAGGAATTGGATCGGATTCGTTTAACAATATATTTGATCGGTTTGTAAAGGAAGGTCAGGAATCTTATAGAGCTTCAGAAGGCAGCGGACTAGGATTGTCTATAGCGCAAGGAATGTCTGAAATAATAGGGGGAAAAATCCGGCTGGAATCAGAATTAGGAGTCGGATCTTGTTTCTTCCTCGCAATTCCATTAAAAAAAGATGCTGAAGTTTTTTTGTCCGAAAATCATACTAATGATTTAAGAAAGGTTATCACGGGATCTCTAATACTGGTTGCCGAAGATGATGAAACAAATTTCTACTATCTGAATGCACTGCTTGCCCGGATAACAGGTATTAAAGTTTTGCATGCGTCAAATGGTAAAGAAGCTATCGAACTTTTTAAAGCCAATCCCGGGATTAATTTGATTCTTATGGATATTAAAATGCCGGTAATGGATGGATTTGAAGCAACAAGACAAATAAAGCTGATTAACCGGAATGTCCCTGTCATTGCAATAACTGCTTATGCTATGTCAGGTGATGAAGAGAGAATAGTTACTGCAGGGTGTGATGGGTATCTCAGTAAACCGATAATCAAAAAGATTCTTCTTGAGAAAATAGCTGAATTCATTAAAATCTGAATCCAACCATCAACGAATTCACAGAGAAAAAGAAGAATATCTTGTTGTATTTTTTTACCCAACTTTAGCCAGATAATCTTTTACCTGCTTGTAAACATTATAAGCAGTGAACCCGAACTTTTCATCAAGTACCTTATATGGCGCTGAATAACCGAAACTATTCATTCCCCACACTACCCCTTTAGGCCCGATTAATCCTTGTAATGTGACTGATAATCCGGCCGTTAATCCAAATACCGGTACATTGTCTGGTAAAATCGATTTCCGATAACTTTCCGGTTGATTCCCGAACAGTCCTTCAGATGGTGCAGAAATTATTCTGACATTCAGGTTGTCCTTTCTTAAAAGAAAAGCGCCTTCCACAAGAGTTGCCACTTCAGATCCGCTGGCAATCAAAATTATATCTGGTTTGCCTTGACAATCCTGAACGATATAGGCACCTTTTTCAGATTTTAAGGAGTCGGCATACCTGTCGTTGTTTTCTGAAGGCAGATCTTTTATGTTTTGTCTTGAAAGGATCAAAGCAGTTGGTGCCTTTTTGTTTTCAAGGGCCATTTTCCATGCGATTGTTGTCTCAGCAGAATCTGCTGGTCTTAGAACTAACATGCTGTTTTCACCATGATGGTTTTTAAGATGTTCCATAAGACGCAATTGAGCCTCCTGTTCAACAGGCTGGTGAGTTGGCCCATCTTCCCCAACGCGGAAAGCATCGTGAGTCCAGATGTATTTAACAGGCAATTCCATCAGACAGGCCAGCCTGACTGCCGGTTTCATGAAATCGGAAAAAACAAAGAATGTCCCACATGCCGGTATAACACCACCATGAAGAGCAATTCCATTCATAACGGCTGCCATTGTCAGTTCCGAGACCCCTGCCTGGAGAAAAGCTCCGGAGAAATCACCTCTTGTAAATGCATGAGTGTTTTTCAGGAACCCATCTGTTTTGTCGGAATTTGAAAGGTCGGCTGATGCAACAACCATATTCTCTATTTTTTTGGCAAGAACACCAAGAACGGCTGCTGATGCTGCCCTTGTTGCCGATCCTTCCTTTTGAAGAATAGATTTGAAATCAATTTCCGGAACGGCCCCGGAATAAAAGGAGTGAAGCTTTTTATCAAGTTCGGTGTTTTTGGCACCCCATTCATCTTTTTTCTTTTTCCATTGAGAAGCGTTTTTCTGCTTAGCTTCAAGCACTATTTTATAGTGCAGCTTAACCTCTTCAAAGATTTGAAAAGGAGCTGAAATATTTCCACCCAGGTTGACAAGTGACTTTTCAAAGGAACCACCGGCTTCACTAACAGGCATTCCATGTGTTGAGGTTTTTCTTTCAAAGCTTTTTCCTTCATTATCAAGAAGTCCTTTACCCATTATTGTTTTTCCAATAATAATTGTTGGTCTCTCTTTTTCATTAACAGATGAAGTAAGTGATGCCCTGATCTGGTCATGATTATTCCCGTCAATTTTAATAACATTCCATCCCCACGCTTTGTATTTCATTCCAGTGTCTTCAATTGTAACGGCTTTGGTTTCAGTCGAAAGCTGGATGTCATTTGAATCATAGAACATTATCAGGTTGGAGAGACCAAGGAAACCGGCCAGACGGCCCGCTCCCTGTGAAATCTCTTCCTGAACGCCTCCATCTGAAATGTAGGTAAATATCTTATGAGCAAATAGTTTCCCGAATCTGGCGACAAGAAATCGTTCGGCAATTGCGGCTCCAACAGCCATTGTATGACCTTGCCCGAGAGGCCCTGATGTATTTTCAATTCCTCTCATAACATCTAGCTCCGGATGGCCCGGTGTCGGACTGCCCCATTGGCGGAAATTTTTTAATTCCTCGATTGTAAAATGGCCGGTAAGGGTCAGGATAGAATAGAGCATAGGCGACATATGTCCAGGATCGAGAAAGAACCTGTCACGATTTATCCATGCAGGATCTTTTGGGTCAAAATTTAGAAACTCTGAAAAGAGGATATGAATAAAATCGGCACCGCCCATCGCACCTCCAGGATGCCCTGATTTTGATTTTTCCACCATCGCCATTGCAAGAATACGTATATTGTCTGCAGCTCTTTGATTAATGTCAATATTCATTTATATAAAAATTAAAGTTTTATTTTAGATCAACAAAAATATGATTATTCAACGAGAGTAAAAAACAAAATCTTTTCGTACATTTAACCTGAAAAGTCTAAACTGCCTGATGTATGGAACAAAAGCTGACTGCCTTAATCGTAGATGATGAAGAGAATGCCAGGATATTACTTAATAAACTGTTGGAGGAAACTCTCTTCTTCAATGATATAAGATTGGCTCCGTCGGTAGCTGCTGCAAATAATGAGTTAACCCTATTCAAGCCTGATATCATCTTTCTCGATATTAAAATGCCAGGAAAGGATGGTTTTGCGTTTATGCGGGATCTGCCCCAGAGTTCCAGGAAACGCAAAATTGTTTTTGTAACAGCCTATGATCAGTTTGCAATTAAAGCTATAAAAAACCAGGCATTCGATTACCTTCTTAAACCTGTGAATCGTAAAGAACTAAAACAATGCATAACACGGTTCATTGAAAAAGGAGATGATGATACTGATACTGAAAGTCAGGTAAAAATTGTTGAACTCAATGAAAAAATTACCAGGATACGTGTCAATACCCGCACCGGTATATTATTCATTAATCCTGTTGACATATTATTCTGTAAAGCCGATGGTAATTATACAACTATTTCTACCGGGAAAAGGCATCATCTGTGTTCAATGAACATCGGTAAGCTGGCAAATCTGCTGCCAAACATTGGCTTTATAAGAGTCGGAAGGTCGCATATAATCAATTTTAAGTATATTACATTGCTCGACCGCAAAGAAAACACTGTGACCCTGGTGAGAGATAGTGAATCAGTGACAATAAAGATACCCAGGCATCATCTGAAGGATCTTGATATAATGTAAAAAATGAAAGGTGATTCCATTCTTAAGAAAATCATCTATTCTTCAGGTTTTCTGGCTGGTATACCGGCAATATTAATTATTTTATTTCTACCGCCTTTAGGTTCAAAATACAAGTTGCAGGTTGAACCAGTTGATAAAAACTCCTCAACCTATGTTTATACTGATCTTAATTCAGACAGCATTTCCGAAGTTGTGCATACAGGAAAAGGAGTTCCTTATTTTCATATTCTTATACAGGATAATGACATGCGCGTATATGATCAGTGGAATTTCCAGGACAGTATAGACTTAGATATGTCCGACTTTTTCTTCGGAAATTTTGATCATGATCGTTATAAAGAAATTTACATTTTTACTTACAAAGACGATTCATTATTCCTTAATATTAATGAGTTTTTTAATCCAAATGGATTGAGGTTAGATCGTGTATACATTACAAAAATTGGGATCATAAATAAAAGGGTGACCTCTATTATCTGGCCTGCAGGATTTTTTGATATGAATGGTGATGGAAAAGATGAACTTTTTTTCAGCATTCAGACAGGTTTTGGTCTTGAACCACGACGGCTTTATTCTTTTGATATCGTTCACAAGGAATTGAAATCAAGTCAGCTGACCGGCGTGATCTGTCAAAGACCAAAACTCGTTGATTCTGATGGAGATGGGAGGCCGGAAATTTTTGGATTAATGGGTGCATCCGGTAACTACAAAACATGGGTTCCATTCAGTGATTGGAGTACATAGCTGATGATATTTGACAACAACTTAAGATTAAAATTTCCACCGGTGGAGTTTCCAGGACTTACAAATCTATTGGAAATAAACTCTTATACAAATGGCAGATTTAAAGGATACGTACTATCGCACAATACGGGGTCAGCAGATACAACTGTGTTCAAACCGAGAATAATGCTTTATTCTTTAGAGGGGAAAAAGATCAGAGAACGTTTGTTCAGTGATTTGGGCTTGAATTCTTATACACATGTGTTGGTTTTAAAAAACAGGAGCACAGACAGAATTTATCTTTTAGGCAAAGAGCTGCTTGAACTCAATGATCAACTGGTGGTTATAAATAAGGTCAAATCTCCATTCAATTCATACTTCAGCTATTATATGATAGACATTGATTTTGACGGTAAAGATGAGTTGCTTCTTTATTCGGTAAGTGAAGAAAAGCTGGCTATATATGATGCAGCATTACAAAAGATTGTTGAAACCAAACTGAAAGCGAGTGATCAGTTATTCAGGTTTTCTCATTATTCATCCAAGGATCATGAAAATAAAATATTTCTTAATGCAGGGGGGTATGGTTACTTTCTTAGGCTAAAAAGCAACAACTATTATTACCTTGGTTATCTGGCATATCCTGGCATTTACCTTTTATTCTTATTGTTTATAATACTGATAAAAAGAATTAATATTCACCAGGTTGTACAAAAAGAGAGTTTAAACCGCAGGCTCGTAACACTTCAATTGCAGGGCATTAAGTCACAGCTTGATCCACACTTCGCATTCAATACTCTTAATTCAGTTGCTTCACTAATTTACCTCGATGACCGGCAGGCAGCTTATGACTATCTGATCAAATTTACAGAATTACTGAGAGGTATGATTAACGATGCCGAACGGATATACAGGAGTCTTGGAGAAGAACTGGAACTTGTAACCACATACCTTGATCTGGAAAAACTCAGGTTTGGTGAAAAACTTAATTATGAAATTAGCATAGGAGAGGGGGTTAGTCAGAGAGAAGATGTTCTTAAACTTGTATTACAGACATTTGCTGAGAATGCCATTAAACATGGTATCATGCCAAGTGCAGAAGGCGGATTACTGAAAATCAGAGTTGATAAAGAAAATGATTACCTGAAAATTACAATTGAGGACAACGGTATCGGGAGGAAAGCTGCTGCCGGACATAGCACTTCGACAGGAAAGGGTTTAAAAATTACCGGAGAGTTTTATGATATTCTCAACCACATAAATAAAAAGCCAATTAAACACCTGATAACAGATTTGTATAAAGAAACAGGCGATCCTGCAGGTACCAGGGTTGAGGTATGGGTGCCGGTGGAGGGAGACGAGCGTTAAAAATTTGCCCGGTGGGCAAATTTAGCGTAGGTGTTTATTTCTTCCATGGAGGTGTCTCTGGTAATGATTTTTTAAATTCCAGGAGAAGTCCATTTTCATAACTGCCTGCAAATATACCTTTTATAAATTTTTCAATACCTTCATTTATAAACCGGGCCCATGCTTCATCTTCTTTTCCCGGTATGACAGGATAGAAGAGTATTCCGTTGTTTTTGGCTGCATCAAGATCTCCTTTGGCATCACCTATCATTAAAATTTTATTGTCGGCATATTTGCCTTTTGCAGCTAATGCAATATGCTCGGTTTTAGTCCCATGTTCCTGACCAGCAATAACCTTAACGTATTTCTTCAGATCATGCTCTGCCCATTCACGGTAAAGTGCCTCAAGAGGTGTTTGCGACACTATAATCAGATCGGCAAATGAAGACACTTTTTCTATGGCTGACTTTGCGTGCAGGAAAGGCGGAATGCCGTGCAGTTGTTCACTGATATCTTTATTGACAGCTTCACTCCATCTGACAACCTTTTCAAGATCAGGATTATAATTTAATTCAAAATATTTACGGAGATTGGCATTACCCAGTTTTGTCTCGATATTTACCCACTCCTTCAGGGAAGACATATCTGGCAACTTATAACCGGTATCCCTGATCTCTTTTCTTTCACCTAAAAATTCAAAGACCTTTATTATGCAACTAAACCGGTTGCCTCCTCTATAAATGGAATAAAGGTTTACGAATTCCCAGGTCTCACTGAGTATTTTGGAAATTGCATAAAGATCGAAATATTTTAATGCATAAGGTATAAAGTATTCCTTTTGCTTCACCTCCATTGAATCAAATACACATCCGTCCGAATCGATTCCGATAAAGAATTCGTGGCCAGGCTTTACGTTTTTCAATATTGTCTGGTAATCCATTTTCCTTTTCAGAATCTTAAACCTAGTTTTATCTCTAACCTGTTGTAGGAGGTCTTATAGGTAACAGGCTGATTATTATAGTTATTTTGAGAATAACTGGTATGGACATTTCTATATGCAAAACTGAGATAAATCTCATTATAATCTCTTACCCATGATATGCCTGTTCCAATAGTGAAGGATCCTCCGCCCTTGTATGATATCTTGTAGCTATTTTGAGGATTAATATAATCAGAATTCTGTGCATCTCCATTCAGATGAAATAATTTCCCTCCTCTGAAAAATATAAAAGGTGTTGTTTTTCTATCTGAAAATAGAAATTTATATTCCAGGAAAACCGGCATAAAAGGTTGTCCCAGATATTCAACGCCGGATCCCATGCCATAAATGTTTCTTGTATTGCTGGTAATATTTGCCAGAAAGTTAAAACTGAACGGAGTTTTATAATCGGAGCTTTGAGCACCAGCAAGGACTCCTGCTTCAACGACAAATCCTAACCCGCACTTTTTTCTTCCTTCATACAAAGGAATTTCGTTTACAAACTTTTCGACCTCATGTGATGGATAAATAAAAATACTTCCATCGTAAATCCTAATCTTATATAGACTATCTGTTGCCTCTAACAGCTTGCCATAAATAATGCTTCCGTTTTTAAGGTAAAGGACATCTTTGGTTTTTTGGGCGGATAGTGGAAAAATAATGAATATCAGCATTATAGTTATTACAAAGTACTTTTTCATATTATTTTAGGTTAAGTTAGTTAGTAGTTTAGCATGATTTTTGTTCAATTAAAATTAACTAAATCTAACTATTATGAATGCAAAAATCATTCCAATTATAGCGGTTCTTTCTTTGTCTTCAATCTTCTTTTATTCATGTGAAGATGCTACTTATAAGGAATACAAGGGATATGCACCAGTTTATTTATCTTATAAAGATTTGCGTTCTGCTGTAGCAATAGAACAGAATGTTGACCTGAAAAACCCCGGGAAGATCTATTTTAAAGATAATTATATTTTTATTGTTGAGGAATTAAAGGGAATCCATGTTTATGATAATACTAATCCGGCTTCTCCTGTAAAGAAAACCTTTGTTAGATTGCCAGGAGTTGTCGATATTTCTATTTCAGGCTATATTATGTATGCAGACAGCTATGTTGATCTTGTTGCACTTGATATTCAGAATATTGATAATATTCATGAGGCCGGACGGGTAAATGATATCCTTCCCTATACTATTCCTCAATACAAGACTGATTTCCCGGCAGCATATGTCGATATTAATAAAGGTGTTGTTACAGACTGGGAATTAAAAACAATAAAGGAAAAAGTGGACAACAATCCAAATCCGTATCCGATCTACTACATGGGTGGTATTTCTTTTATGGATAAGGTGAACTCTTCGGGTGCATCATCAGGTGTAAGCGGGAGCGGGGTCGGCTTTGGCGGTTCGATGGCAAGGTTTGGAATTAAGGATAATGTACTCTATGTGGTTGATCAGAGCACACTTAAGGTTTTCGACATAACCAACAAAACTACCCCTGTAAAAGTTAATGATATTTATCCGGGCTGGAATGTGCAAACCATGTTCCTTGTTGGAAATGAAATGTTCCTTGGCACTACTACTGGTATGGCAGTATTTGACATTTCATATCCATCTTGGCCGGTATCGCAAACATTTTTTACACATGCCAGGAGTTGTGACCCGGTGGTTGTTGATGATACACTTGCTTATATTACACTCAGAACAGGGACCAACTGCAGTGGTACTCTGAATTGTCTTGATATTGTAGATATTAAAGATATTACTAAACCATCTGATGTTGTCTCTTACTGGATGACCAATCCTCATGGCTTAGGTAAAGATGGCAATCTGCTTTTTATCTGTGATGGTATTGCCGGACTGAAAGTTTATGATACGACTGATCCGATGCAGATTTTAAGTCACCTTATTTTTACTTATCCGAATATCAAAGCTTATGATGTCATCCCGATCGGAGGGACACTTGTCCTTATTGGTGATGATGGACTTTACCAGTACAACTATTCTAATGTTAAGAATATTACTCTGATGAGTACTATTCCTGTGGTGAAAAACTGAAATCAAGTCTTTAGGCCTTTGGCCTGTCCTGCACTTCGTGCTTGCTTGGCTTTCAGCCTGTCTTGCTCCCTTCGGTCGCCGTCTTTAGGACTGTCTCCTTGATCTTGACTTTTACCTTGAGTGCGACAGAGCATAATGCAAGATCTCAAGACAGCGCCTGCAAGGCGCAAGACTAGCGAAAGTAGAGAGCAAGACCTTTCTTTATTCTTTCTTTAGTTTCATTCTAAATTATCTACTATGACATTTGTAAGTTTTTTTTAAAAGTAATGTTATTAATTTAACAGCCCTTAAAACGACAGTTTTTTGATGGCAAAAAATTATTTAATTATTTAAAAATCAAATAGATATGTATCAAGTAGGAAATCTAGTTAAGGAATTGTCCGACAAACATGGTCATGCACGCGAGAGCCTAATGCCAATTTTGCAGGCGATTGTGCAAAAGCACAATTATCTGACAGATGAGGCAATGGTCGAAGTTGCAAGAGAACTCGATATTTCAGCTGCTGAAGTTTACGGGACAGCTTCTTTTTACACCTTTCTCGACACTCAGGTAAAAGGGAAATATATTATAAGAGTTTGTAAAACAATTACATGCTCGATGAAAGGGAAGAGTGATATTATTCATACTCTTGAGGAAATACTTAAGATAAAAGTAGGTGAAACAACATCCGACAAACAGTTCAGCCTCATTGAGACCAACTGTATCGGATGGTGTCATAAAGCTCCGGCAATTCTCATCAATGAATTACCATATACTGAACTTACGACTGAGAAAGTAAGTGAGATTATTAAAAGTTACATGCAAAAATAAATATACGGCAAAACCATGGAAAACAAAGGATTAAATAAGGTTGACCTTATATTCGAAAAGATAGATAATCATGAAGTGCTTACCAAAGGCTTCAAAATGAGCAATGATGAGATCATCCAGGAGATGCTCGACTCAGGCCTGAAAGGAAGAGGAGGCGCCGGATTTCCAACAGGTATGAAATGGAAGTTTACCGCTGCAGAAAAGAACCCCGAGAAATACATTGTCTGCAATGCTGATGAAGGAGAACCCGGAACATTTAAAGACCGTGAGATCCTTGACAGAGTTTCGAACAAGGTTCATGGTGGAATGGCTATTGCAGGTAAAGCTATTGGCGCAAAAAAAGGTATAGTTTATCTGAGAGGTGAGTACAGGTATCTTCTGCCAAAACTAATGATTGAACTCGATTCTTTTCAAAATATGATCAAAGAGATAGGTTACGATTTTAGTATCGAATATCGTATGGGTAGTGGTGCGTACATTTGCGGTGAGGAAAGTGCTCTCTTTGAGTCAATTGAAGGCAAACGCGGTGAACCCCGTAATAAGCCGCCGTATCCTACTGTTTCAGGTGTATTTGATAAACCGACTTCTATTAACAATGTAGAAACCCTGGTAACCGCTATGATGATTATTCAGCATGGCGCCAAAAACTTCATCCAGTACGGTACAAAAGATTCAAGAGGATCAAAAGTATTCTCCGTATCAGGTGATACCCCGACTCCGGGCATATTTGAACTGGAACTTGGAATGACTGTCCTGCAGTTTGTCAATGAATTTGGTGATGGAGATACAAAAGCCGTGCAGGTTGGTGGTGCTTCAGGTTTCTGCGTTCCCAGGAAGAAATTTGCCGAAACAATCATTGGTTTTGAAGGTGTGCCTACAGGAGGATCTATGAAGCTTTTCAACAGTTCAAGATCTATGTACAATGTTCTTCATAATTATCTGGATTTCTTTGCCGAGGAATCATGCGGTCAGTGTACTCCATGCCGGGTAGGATGCCAGCAGTTGCTAAAAGGTGTTGAAAAAGTCAAGAAAGGTGAGGCTAAATCCACCTATCTGACTGAACTGATGAAACTGGCAGATTCTATGAAAATCGCTGCTAAATGTGGTCTTGGACAGTCAGTTGGAAATGCATTTAAATCGATAGTTGGCAACTTTAAGGAAGAGATCATCTATTAATCAATTAAACAAAAACGAAAAATCATGATAAATCTATTTATAAATGACCAGAAAGTCTCGGTTCAGGTAGGAACAACAGTTCTTGCAGCTGCTAAGAAACTTAAAATAAACATTCCTACCTTATGTAACCATGATGACCTTTGTGTGGCAGGTAACTGCCGGGTATGTTTAGTTGAACAAAAAGGTGCCAGGACACTTATCGCATCTTGTGCAACGCCCGCCTCAGAAGGAATGGAAATACATACTAATACTCTGAAAGTGCGTAATGCCCGGAAACATATTATTGAACTTCTGCTTTCAGAGCATAGATCAGATTGTACCAAATGTTACAAAAACCAGAATTGCGAACTGCAATCACTTGCAAATGATTTTGCTTTTGGCGACCATGTTTTCCTCGATCTTGTCGAAGATAAAAAATATAATATCGACAGGTCCTCTCCATCGTTCATCAAGGACGACAGCAAGTGTATACGTTGCCAGCGTTGTGTCAGAACCTGCTCAGAGTTGCAATATATCTCCGCAATAGCTGTCGCCAATAAAGGTGCTCATCAGAAGATATCATCATTTCATGACAGGCCAATGAGCCAGGTTGTTTGTACCAACTGCGGACAATGTGTAAACCGTTGCCCCACCGGAGCACTTATAGAAAAGACATATATTGACCAGGTTTGGGATGCTATTTATGATCCTGGTAAACATGTGGTAGTTCAGACTGCTCCCGCGGTAAGAGTCGCTCTTGGCGAGGATCTCGGCTATGATCCGGGTGAAAGGGTAACAGGGAAAATGGTAAATGCTCTAAAACAACTTGGGTTTAATTCGGTTCTCGATACTGATTTTAGTGCCGATCTTACAATTATGGAAGAAGGTACCGAACTTCTTGTAAGACTGAAGAAAGCGCTGGTTGATGGTGATAAGAAAGTACCCCTGCCTATGTTCACATCCTGTTCACCTGGTTGGATAAAATTTATTGAACATAAATACCCTGAATTTCTTCCGAATCTGTCAACATGTAAATCACCACAACAAATGTTTGGTGCACTTGCCAAAACATTCTATGCTAAGAAACGAAATATTGACCCTTCTAAAATAGTTTCAGTTTCGGTTATGCCATGTACTGCTAAGAAATTTGAAGCAGACAGACCCGAGATGCGCTCAAGCGGATTTAAAGATGTAGATTTTGTACTTACAACCCGCGAACTTGCTGTTATGATTAAACAGGCAGGGATCGACTTCAGAAATATTGAAGAGGCAAACTACGATTCAATAATGGGTGAATCTACCGGTGCTGCGGTTATTTTCGGTGCCACAGGAGGTGTTATGGAGGCAGCATTACGTACTGCTTATGAAATCGTTACCGGCCGTGAAGTTCCATTTGGAAACCTTAACATTACTCCTGCTCGTGGTATGGATGGCGTAAAAGAAGCAATTATTAAAATTGAAGGTTGTGTAGATACCTGGAAGTTTCTTGAAGGTGTTGAACTGAAAGTAGCTATTGCACACGGATTAGTTAATGCAAATAAAATCATGAAGATGGTTAGGGAAGGGAAAGCTCCTTATCACTTTGTTGAGATTATGGCTTGCCCTGGTGGATGTATCGGGGGTGGTGGACAACCTATTCCTACAAACCTGCAGATCAGGCAAAAACGTATGAAGGCCATATATGCAGAAGATGAACACAAGGTTCTTCGTAAGTCTCACGAAAATCCCGATGTTATTGCAATCTACAAGGAGTTCCTCGACCAACCCAACAGCCACAAGTCTCACGAACTGCTTCACACACATTTTGTGGAACGCGACAACTACTAGTGCTAAATTACCTGAACTGACCTTAAAATACAGCCGGCTAATTATTGCCGGCTTTATTTATTTTTAGATTCTTCATCAAGAATTAATTTATTAAATATCTGTAGTGTAAATGATGTATATATATTTGAGATAAAACAATAAAACTGTAATTTTAAAATAAAAATTTCATGATAAATTTTAAGGCTCTTTTTAAAGTTACTTATGGTTTGTATATAGTTTGTTCGGGCGATAAGAACCGGGGAAACGGTTTTATTTCAAATACTGTATTTCAGGTTTCGGCAGAACCTGCAAAATTTGCAGTGTGTTGTAATAAAAGCAACTATACCGCTGAATTCATTCAAAGATATGATGCCTTTTCTGTTTCAATATTGGATAAGAATGTAACTTCTGAAATAATCGGAACTTTCGGATATAAGACAGGTAAGGATATTGACAAGATGGAAGGGATGAATGTGAGATATGGAGATACAGGAGTGCCGATTGTACTTAACGAATGTATTGCATTCTTTGAATTTAAGTTAATTCAGACCGTTGATGCCGGTACCCATTTAATTTTTATAGGTGAGTTGATAAATGCAGAAATCCTCGATAATGGCAAAGAACCGTTAACTTATTTGTACTACCGACAAGTAAAAAAAGGAGTTGCACCCAAAAATGCACCGACATATATTGATAAATCTAAACTCGCAAAGTCATCAAATGGTTCATTATCAAAAAAATATAAATGTCCATCATGCGGATATGTGTATGATGAAGCTGCCGAAAAGGTAAAATTTGAAGACTTACCGGACAACTGGATTTGTCCGGTATGTGGTACTGAAAAATCTGACTTTTTTGAAATCTAATAATAAAATAATTAAATGTCATGACAAAATCTTTGAAAGGAACAAAAACAGAACAAAACCTGCTAAAGGCATTCGCAGGCGAATCGCAAGCCAGGAACCGTTATGAGTTTTTTGCAAGTGTTGCTAAAAAAGAAGGTTACGAACAAATTGCAGCGATCTTTATGGAAACTTCTCTTCAGGAAAAAGAACATGCAAAGCGCTTCTTCAAATTCCTTGAAGGAGGAGCAACAGAGATAACTGCCAGCTATCCTTCCGGTATAATCGGGACAACAAAGCAAAATTTAAAAGCTGCCGCTGAAGGAGAAAATGAAGAATGGACTGATCTGTATCCTCATTTTTCAGATGTAGCAAAAGAGGAAGGTTTCCCTGAAGTTGCATCTGCTTTTAAAATGGTTGCAAAAGTTGAAACAGAACATGAGCGCAGATATCTGAAATTGCTTCAGAATGTTTCAGAAGATAAGGTATTCATAAAGGATGGTAAAGTCTGGTGGAAATGCCTGAATTGCGGATATGTATATGAATCTGAGAAAGCACTTGAAAACTGTCCGGTTTGTCTGCATCCTAAGGCTTTCATGCAATTGAGGGAAGAAAACTACTAAGTAGAATATGCTGTCTTAAAACTGTTATCAACTATCTGGGGGCTGTATAAGAAGCCAACCACCTCCCCATGCCCGAAGGGTCATGACAGGGTGGTTGATTTCATTATTTAGGCAACCCTATAGTTCCTTTGAAAAGTAGGGGAAACTGTTGATATGTAGGTCAATTATCGATTAATTTTTTTCAATAGCCATGCCATATTTTCTCCCAAAACTTTCATTGTTCTCATACCCTCTTCGTCATTAAGCACTTCGCCTTTTTCTCTCCCAATAACAATATTCCAGTAAGATGATCCTGGTATGATCATTTCATTAATAAGAAAAAAATGATTAATACTGTCAAATGCATGAATAGCCCCGGCACGTCTCACGGCAATTACAGCGGCACCGGGTTTATGTTTAAGAGGTTTGCCTGCTCCACTAAGTGCATAGCTTGATACTTCAATCAGGGCTTTGGCATCTGCCGTGATATCAGCATTATAAACAGGTGATCCTATGATAATTGCATCGGCTTTTAACATCCGTTCAATGCAATTATTTATTACATCATTCTTCTGATGACATCTTCCATCTTCTTTTTTCCGGCACTTCATACAAGCTATACATCCATTTACATCTTTTCCCCCGATCTGAAAAAACTCAGTCTTAATTCCTTCTTTTTCAATTGCTTTAAAAACTTCATATATAAGTAGTTCCGTGTTTCCCCCCTTGCGTGGGCTGCAGTTTATACCTAGTGCTTTCATGATTTTAAATTTTATCCGATTATATTGAGAATTTGTTGTATGTCTATATCCTTAAGTGGATTATTGCTTGAAATGAAGATATCTGCCAATTTTGATTTTTTCTCCTGCAATCTTACAATTTTTTCTTCAATAGAATTGCTGGTGATGTATCTGTATACGAAAACGCTTTTATACTGACCAATTCTGTGGGCCCTGTTTAATGCTTGCATTTCGGAGGCAGGGTTCCACCAGGGGTCAAGAATAAAAACATAGTCAGCAGCTGTGAGATTAAGACCCACACCACCTGCTTTGAGAGATATGAGGAATATTTTATTTTCAGGATCATTCTGGAAACTGGTTATAATTTTTTCCCTTTTGGTGCTGGCTCCTGTCAGCAATGCAAAACAAATTCTTTTTTTTCTTAATGCTTCAGCATACAGATCAAGATGCTTGACGAATGAAGAGAATACCAGTATTTTATGTCCTTCAGCTATAACACTTTCCATATCCTGAAGAACGGTTTCAAATTTGCCTGAACCGTAGATATATTCTTCATTTGCCATGACTGGATGATTGGATAACTGCCTGAGTTTCATAAGACCCTGAAGAACTATAATTGCCGATTTTTCCATACCTGTCGATGCAATGTTTTTAAGAATACTGTTTCTGACAGATGATTTTTCTTCATCATATACTTTAAACTGTTCATCTGTCATATCGCAAAAAACTGTCTGCTCGGTAACCGGAGGCAGATCACTGGCAACCATTTCCTTTGTGCGCCTCAGGATGAAGGGCTGAATGATTTTCCTGAGTTTAAACTCTTTTTCATCGTCTCCCATTTTTTCAATCGGTTTAGCAAATTCCCTGCGAAAAAAAGTAAGGTCGCCAAGTAACCCCGGATTGACAAAATTTAACTGGGTCCAGAGATCTGTAAGAGAGTTTTCGACCGGTGTTCCTGTAAGGACAAGTTTAAATTCCGACCTGAGCCTGGTCACGGTTTTGTAGAGCATTGAAGCAGGATTTTTAATAACCTGGCTCTCGTCAAGAATGATATAATGAAATGAAAATGAGCTTATTAAATCAATATCTTGCCGGATAGTATGATAACTGGAAAGTATAATATCAAAATTTAGAAAATATGAAGTCGTCTTTTTCCTTTGGTTCCCTTTGTAACTGTAAACCTTCATTTCAGGAACAAATCTTTTTATTTCATTTTCCCAGTTATAAATAAGAGATGCAGGTACAATTATAAGTGAAGTGAGTTTTGATTCAGTGTTACTGAACAAGCTAAATCCAGGTCTTCCTTCAGATTGTTCGTTTGGAATTATGTTTTCCTTGTTGTGCTGAAGCAGGGCAAGGGTCTGAATTGTCTTGCCAAGGCCCATATCATCAGCAAGACAACCGCCCAAACCAGCTGTTTGAAGAAAATTAAGCCAGTTAAATCCATCTGACTGATATTGCCTCATTGTGCAATTAAGACCAGTTGGATGCTCAAGAACCGGTATCTGTTCGGGGACCAGTAATTTTTCAAGCCTTTCAAATCCATGGCGTCCCTCAGCATTGAAAGTATCAGAAAGTAAAGAAAAATGTTGTTTATGTATTCTCAGTGAATCTTCAGTGCTTTTACCGAAGTCAAAAATATTCTTATATTTTGTGAACCATGTTTCAGGCAAGATTGCTATCAATCCGTCAGGAAGCTTATATTCCCTTATTCCTTCCAGAATATTTTTTCTGAAACGGATGAACGGAATCTCCCATTCCCCGATTTTAACTGTTGCCTTCAGGTCAAACCAGTCATTTACAATCTGGCTGCTTATCTCAATATTTATTGGTTTTACATTATATTTAAGATCAAGCCTCGATGTCAGAACAAAGCCTGAATCGATAATCTCTGAATAATTACTATTAACAGTTTCTATTATTGCATATAATTCATCTCCGCGTTTACTGTTTGTTGAAACAGGCAAAAAATTAATATCATCATCCGAAAAGAAGCCAAGTTCGCCTAAAGTTTCCCGGCATTGCTTTTCCCAGTTATAATCCCGATGGTATTTCCTGAAAATGTAATTCTCCCCTTTTTTTTCAAATAAAGTGAAAGAGATTGAGGGTTCATTAGAATAAATCATATTCCCCTGGTAATTATATTTTAGTATCAGAACAGGGTAGCCTTTAAATCCGATTTCAAGCTCAAGAATCGCTTCCTTTTCAGAAGTGAATTCAATAATATCAAAACCGGAGCCTTCAACTTTATAATTATTTATTGTGTTAAGAACAAAACCGCTGAAGTATTTTAATTCTGTTTTTTTGGGAATCAGAATGTTTTCTTTTGAAAGAAAAGGTTTCAATTTGGAACCATCCACATCCGAAATAAATAAAATTCTGTGGTTTTCTCTGATCAGACACGGGGCCATACATATAATATCAATTGAACTCTTCCTCAAGTCAATGAGTTTTCCGGCTGATTCCAGACTGAGATTATAGTAACTTTGATCCTCATTTCTAATAAACCGGAACACAGGTTCGGCATTATCTTCACTTAGACATAGCTGATCCTCAGAATGAAGTGTTCCTGTTTTTGTCTTTTGAAAATACACCGGAATATTTTCGTCTCTTGAGATTGAGAAGCATTTATAAAGCCTTCGTTCAATATAAGGTCTTATAAAGTTGTCCAGCTTATCCGGTGTTAACTTTTCGAGAAACTCTTTTACTGTCTTATCTTTTGAAAACAACTTGAACAGAGTCCTGTCAGTATATTCATTAATGATTTTAATTACCTCACGTTCTTCTGATGTTAGTGTACCTAATGTATCGATGTTGGGATAAGGGGATAGGCATTCTATTAACTTATAATAACCCTGGTTGGTCTCCTTTTGGATAATATATGGAAGCATTATTGATCCCCATAATCTATGCCGGAATAAAATAGGTGCAAAGAGCTTTCCCTTTTTATCTGACCTTGTTTCCAAAACCTATAATATTATTTAATCTGCAATAATGGTCAATGTTGACCAATTTTCAAAGGATTTTCTTATTAGATTTGTTTGGAGATAAAAAGAAGTACCTAACGTGCCTAAAGTTCTAAGAAAATATTGACTTTAAGTATTTTAAACACTCTAAACTCTAAGCACTCCAAACTCTAGGCACTATCTTATGAGGAAGATTATTCATATCGATATGGATGCTTTTTTTGCTTCTGTTGAGCAGCTGGACAACCCGGAATTGAGAGGCAAACCGGTTGCCGTTGGGGGAAGTGGCGAGCGCAGCGTTGTAGCTGCCGCAAGTTATGAAGCTAGAAAATTTGGTGTCAGATCAGCTATGCCTTCAGTTATTGCCAGACGTTTATGTCCCGATCTGATATTTGTGAAACATAATTTACCAAGATATACTGAAATCTCTGCAAGTATACTTTTGATTTTCAGGGAGTACACAGATTTAATTGAACCACTGTCTATAGATGAAGCTTTTCTGGATGTCACAGATGATAAAAAGAAAATCGGATCTGCTACAGTTATTGCCAAAAAGATAAGGAAAGAAATAAAATCGAAGACTGGTTTAACTGCTTCCGCAGGGATATCAGTCAATAAATTTCTGGCAAAGATAGCCTCCGATATTAACAAACCTGATGGCCTGTTCCTTATTCGACCCGAAGAGGCTGAAAAGTTCATTGAAGAATTACCTGTAGAAAAGTTTTATGGAATCGGGAAGGTGACTGCACAAAAGATGCATAAACTTGGAATTCACAAAGGATCTGATCTGAAAAAATGGGATCTTGAATCGCTTGTAAGAAATTTTGGCAAACCGGGTGTATTCTTTTATGATATTGTGAGAGGTATTGATGATCGACCGGTCGAACCGGACCAGGAGCGTAAATCTGTAGGAGCAGAACTTACTTATGAGAAAGATCTTACAACCCGTTTCGAAGTTATTGTAGAATTGTACAAGCTTGAAAAAGAGCTGATGGACAGGCTTGAACATTCCGAAACCACAGGCAGGACTATCACCCTGAAGGTAAAGTTTTCTGATTTCAGGCAGATTACCAGAAGCAAAACCCTTCAAAATCATATCCGCGAGTTTAATACATTGCATAAAGAGGTTTCTGAAATACGTAAATCGCTCAATCTCGAAGGATCTCGAATCAGACTTTTGGGATTAAGCATCTCCAATCTGGAAACAGACAATTGCATCGACAGGCAGCTATATCTTTTTGAAGATCTGTAATCAGTAAAAGGAGGGGAGAGTGGGAGAATGGGAGAAAAAATATTTAAACCACGAATTAACAAGGAGTTACACAGATTTCAAATATTGATTAATCCGTGATACTCCGTGAATTCCGTGGTAAAAAAAAGAATATATTGTCAAAATAATCCCTCAATTGAGAGGTATCTTTCACCTGTATCATAGCAGAAAGTAAGAATTCTCGATCCTTTAGAAAAATCCTTAAGTTTCTGATTTACCGCAGCTAAGGATGCTCCGGAAGATATTCCTATAAATAATCCCTCTTCTTTGGCAGCTCTTTAATTATTCCATCTAATAATTTAGTATTTAAAATTGAAGGAATAAATCCGGCACCAATTCCCTGAATAGGATGCGGGGCAGGAGATCCACCACTCAGAACCGGAGATAATTCAGGTTCAACTGCGAATACTTTCAGTTTCGGAAATTTCTTTTTTAATGCCTCGGCGCAGCCGGTTATATGGCCTCCTGTACCTACACCTGAAACAAGATAATCGAGTCCATCAGGAAAGTCTTTGATAATTTCCTGAGCAGTTGCATTCCTGTGAATGTCGGTGTTGGCAGGATTATCGAACTGCATTGGCATCCAGGAATCTGGAGTTTCCGATATTAATTCTCTGGCGCGTTCAATGGCACCTTGCATACCTTTTTCACGGGGAGTAAGAACAAACTCCGCACCATAAGCACTCATTATTTTTCTTCTTTCAGGTGACATTGATTCCGGCATTACCAATATAAGTCTGTATCCTTTTACCGCCGCTACAATCGCCAGGCCAATACCAGTATTGCCTGATGTCGGTTCTATTATTACACTATCAGGTTTTAATAATCCTTTTTTTTCCGCATCATTTATCATTGATAGAGCAATACGGTCCTTTATGCTGGCGCCCGGGTTGGATCTTTCCAGTTTTACCCATACTGAATAGGCAGGGTCAAAAAGACGGTTGATTTTCAAATGAGGTGTGTTACCTATAGTTTCAAGAATTGAGTTTACTTTCATAATATTATTTTTTTTTAAAGTTATTTCAGATTATAAAGTTTATAGGTTCCTGAAAGCCATTCTGGTTTCTCACGATTATTTCGCTTTTATGATAAACCACTGAAAAAGGTGCAATACTTTCGGTTAGCCACACATTGCCACCAATAATACTGTTTCTACCGACAACTGTTTCTCCCCCCAGTATTGTACAACCGGAATAGAGGACAACATTGTCCTCTATTGTAGGGTGCCTCTTCTTCGATGCTTTACTCTTATCAACGCTCAAGGCGCCAAGGGTAACTCCCTGGTAAAGCTTTACATTATTTCCGATTTTAGTAGTTTCTCCAATAACGATCCCAGTGCCGTGGTCTATCGCAAACGGGCTACCTATTTCAGCCAGCGGGTGAATATCAATGCCGGTAACCCTGTGAGCAAATTCTGTTATCATCCGCGGAAACAGAGGTACTTTTAATTTTGCTAAGAAATTAGCTATGCGATAACAGTATATGGCAAAGAAACCAGGATAGATTGCTACGACTTCAATAAGCTGCGTGGCTGCAGGATCTGATGCCAGAATATACTGGGCGTCTTTCAGTAATCCTTTTTTGATCTTCTCAAGATTCTTGAATAAGGTTTGGGTGATCCCCTCATTTTTATCAGTCAACCCCGACAAAATCTCACCTATCTGATTTTGCAGATCATTACGATTGCATTCTATTTCGGCTTCAGTAAATGAATGAGTGGTCGGGAAAAGAAGTTCAAAGACAGATTTGATTGTCTTTTCAACTACTTTTTGGTTTGGGATGATAAAATCTGGCATGGCTAAGTTTTATTATTTTGTACTATTGATGTATAACACTTAACTAACTAAAAGTGTTGTATATTTTGAAACTAACCACACAATATATAATATTATTTTGAGCTTTCATCTATATTATACTGAGAGCCTGTTCAAGATCTGTCTTAATATCAGCTATATTTTCAATTCCTATAGAAACTCTCAAAACCCCGGGTATAACACCAGAACTGAGCTGTTCTTTTTCAGATAGTTGCTGGTGCGTTGTTGAAGCCGGGTGAATGATCAGTGTTTTGGCATCGCCAACGTTTGCAAGGTGACTGATTAATTTAAGACTATTTACCAATTTATCTGCGCCCTCTTTCCCGGCTTTTACCTTGAAGGCAAGTACCCCTCCAAAACCATGTTTTAAGTATTTGTTACCTAACTCATGATAAGGATTGCCATTCAATCCCGGGTATTCAACATATTCTACTTTAGGATGTTTCAACAACCACTGTGCCAATTCCAGAGCATTATCAACATGTCTTTGAACACGCAGAGACAGTGTTTCAAGTCCTAAAAGTAATAAAAAGGCATTGAACGGACTTAAGGTTGATCCATAATCGCGTAATCCTTCAACGCGTGCACGAATAATAAATGCAATATTTCCGAATGGTCCGGGAGTGCCAAAAACATCCCAGAATTTAAGACCATGATATCCTTCTGAGGGTTCGGTGAATTGGGGAAACTTTCCGTTTGCCCAGTTAAAATTTCCGGCATCAACTATTACACCTCCTATACTTGTACCATGGCCACCAATCCATTTGGTAGCCGATTCAACTACAATATTAGCTCCATGTTCAATCGGCCGGAACAAATATCCGGCTGCTCCAAATGTATTGTCAACAATAAGAGGAATATCATTTTTTTTTACAACGGAAGCTATTGCATCAAAATCTGGGATGTTAAATTTTGGATTTCCGATTGTCTCAAGATAAATGGCTTTTGTTTTATTATCTATCAGTTTTTCAAAATCGGATGGTTTGTCTCCATCAACAAATTTCACATCGATACCCAGGCGTTTAAATTGAACCTTAAACTGGTTATATGTTCCACCATACAGGTAAGATGTAGAAATGAAGTTGTCCCCTGCCTGCAAAATATTAGATAGAGCTATAAATTGAGCAGCCTGACCGGATGAAATAGCCAGAGCGGCAACCCCACCTTCCAGAACAGCCATACGCTTTTCAAAAACATCGGTGGTCGGATTCATGATTCTGGTATAAATATTACCAAATTCCTTTAATCCGAATAAATTTGCAGCATGATCCGAATCGTTAAAAACATAGGATGTTGTCTGATAGATAGGGACAGCCCTTGAGTTAGTAGTAGGGTCAGCAACCTGTCCTGCATGCAATTGCTGTGTTTCGAATTGTAAGTTTTTTAATGCCATTATAAGATTATTTTTTAGGCACAAAGATTCATCAGAAATGTTTTGAAAAAAATCCCCTGTTTATGGCATTTTATATACCATAAATATGGTAGAACAATTAGATATGGTATTCAATTGTGTTAATCCACCCTGCCTTAATTGAATACATAATCAATTCGGAAATGCTTGTGACACCTAGTTTTCTAAAGATATTTTTACGGTGGGATATTACAGTATGAAAGCTGATGAATTTTAGTGCAGCAATTTCTTTGGTAGTCAATCCTTCAGAGATCAACCGGACAATTTCAATTTCAGAGATTGTCAGTTGACTTGTTTCTTCAATCGGATTCTTCTTTTCATCAACTTCAAATAATAAATCGAGCAATTCATTTGAATAGTATTTTTCCCCTATAAGGACAGCATTCATGGCTTCAAATAATTCTTTCTTACTCGCTGTTTTTAATATAATATCAATTATACCAACTGAATTCAATTCATAGAGTTCTGCTTTACTTACACTGTTAGTAATTACTAAGACCTTAAGATTCGGGAAATTACTTTTAATTTCTTTTAATTCAGAAATTCCGCTAATATCGATCAATGAGTAATCAAGTATTAACAAGTATATGTTTTCCTTTTTTAAGACTTTAATCAGCTCATTCTTTTCCGTAACAACTTTGTTAACGTTAAAACGTCCCTCGCTCTGAAGAATGAACTTCAGAGATTCAGTGATCAGAAACTGGCTGTCTGCAATAAGTATTTGTATGGATTTTTCAAATTTATTCATTTCATTTCAAGACAGGTTCCCTTTAATACCAGTTAGATTTCAGCTTCACGCACATATTGCCTGGTCTGCGGCCTGTCCGACCCGGATCGCTTTCGTTTCAAATTGCATGTGAGATAATTAATTAATTTTTGGACAAAAACAAAATTTTCTGAACATGCTTTTCAAAACTGTTCAAATATCATCATTTCAACCAATTAGCAGCCCTTCAATTCTTACTTTATAACTGCCATCCTTCAATTTTGTAACTGCATTTACCAAGCCGCTATGCCGCCATTGCAGCATGCACCTTCTTGGCAGGAACCAATAGCGACGACCAAGTTTAATCTCTTCTTTTGATTCTTTAATAATTCCTTCATAGGCTTGTGACACATAATAACCAATATCAATGAATCCTTCACTTCGGGGCCTTAAGGGACCGGTAACAAACCAGTTGATCACGCCATTACGGGCATCAACTTCAGATACTACCCCGCAATGTGTAATGGGGCAGCCGCACGACATTCCCATCGGCCTTCCGATCATAACATCACCTTTCTTAACATTCAGTTCTTTAACCAGAGTCGGATTATATGGTAGAATTGTTTCTTTCGGTCCTATTTCGCCATCAAAAATGTCGAGAATAAAATCAAATTCACGTTTCAGGCTATCCTTCCAACCAAGTTTTACCCCGAGGTTTTCACCGACACAATTCAGGCAATTGGAATGATCCGAAGTTTTTTTCTCAGTGCTCCTGACATGAATGCATTTTTTCAGTTCCGTTTCTTTGTTATCTACTGCAATTGAAAAATCAATGCACGTTTTATATCCGCATGCCCCGCAGTCAAGTTTTGGCAGGAGATCCACAGTGTTCGAGGTCAACGAATTTATTTCTAGGCTCATTATTCTTGTTTTTAGGTAATTAGTATTTTGAAATTTAATTAATATGAAGACTTATAAGAAAATATTGAAGTCAGTGAATTGATTGATTCTGTCAGGGCAACTTTAAACCTTTCCAGATCCTGATCAGTTGAAAATCTACCAAAGCAGACTCTGATACTTCCCCTTGCTTCAAACTGGTTTAATCCAATAGCCTGCAGGACGTGAGATGCATTATTCGTCTTATCATTGGAAGAGCAGGCCGAACCGGCAGAAACGGCTATTCCTTTTTCGTCAAGCAATAAAAGCAATCTGATTGTTTCGCCTTCCAATCCATGAAAACTAAAATTAAGAAGGCCTGGCAGCTTGTTTCCTTGGGCCCCGTTGATATATACATTCTCAAAATTTTCAAAGAGGAAATATGCAAGATTATTTCTTAGTCTGAGTAGTTTATTGCTCTCAATTGTCATTCCTTCAATGCATAATTCGGCGGCATTTACAAAGCCAACTATTCCGGGAAGATTTTCAGTCGTTGACCGAAGTCCTGACTCCTGCCCACCACCGTGAAATAATGGAACAATATTTATACTTTTACGGACATACAAAGCACCCACACCTTTTGGCCCGTAAATTTTATGAGAATTGACGGATAGAAGATCTATTCCTGCATTATTCACATTTATAGGAATTTTACCAAATGACTGACATGCATCAGAATGAAAAGGAACACTATAGTTTTTACATATCTCCCCGATTTCTTCTATTGGTTCTAATGTACCTATTTCATTATTGGCATGCATTATTGAAACCAAAATTGTTTTGGGATTAATGTACTTCTTCAACTCGGTTATATCAATAACACCTGTATGGTCAACCGGAAGATAAGTAATATAAAACCCTTGAGTCTCCAGCCATTTACAGACATTTAACACGCAATCGTGCTCGATAGCAGAAACAATAATGTGGTTTCCTTTTGAACGGTTTCCAAACGCAATACCTTTTAAAGCCAGGTTATTTGCTTCAGTACCTCCTGAAGTAAATACTATTTCATTTGGTTCAGCTCCAATGAATGATGCAAGTTTCCTTCTTGACCTGTCCAGTATTTCCTTGGCGTGTGTGCCATACGAATGAAGGCTTGAAGCATTTCCATACTCTTCAGAATGATATGGCAGCATTGAAAGCACAACACGTTCATCCACTTGTGTTGTTGCTGCGTTGTCGAGATAGATTCTTTGTTTCATATGTCAGATGTTTATTCACCTACATAAAAAAGTTCCTGTTCCAT
Organism: Bacteroidales bacterium; assembly: GCA_049512815.1. Classification (GTDB taxonomy): domain Bacteria; phylum Bacteroidota; class Bacteroidia; order Bacteroidales; family VadinHA17; genus LD21. Next base: position 127,595 of record JBEKWS010000015.1, read on the forward strand.
AGTACGTAAAACGCCAAAATGATTCCTGGCTCCAATCTCTTTTTTCCCAACGCAAATTGTACAAGTGCCAACAGGAGGATTTCCTCTAAGGAACATTGGGAATTCAACGTCACTTGTCTTAAGTATTTGCCTGACAATCGGATCTATTCCAATGCCATAAAGAGCATTAGTCTCAACAACTGTAATATCCTTTGCTGATTCAAGAACCCTGTATCGGAACACTTCTCTTTCGGCTTGTGATATAAGATCGATTTTTGTAATGACGCTAATATCTGCCAGGGTCAACATCGGCCCTATTTTTCGCGGAAGATTCATCCCGCTTGTAGCTTCAAGAACTACAATTCCGAGTGATTTCTCAACGTAAGGTGAACACCTTAAACATAAACCTGCAGTTTCAACGAACAAATAATCTGATCCGACTTTCTCAGCCCATTCTACGACCTCATCCAAAACAACAACATTACAATGGTCGGGGCAGAGCTCACCGGAATATATTTTTTTTGCCGGAATACCGAACTCCTTATTAATTGTTTCATCCTCATCGGCATAAAGAACATCTATTTTAACGAAAGATGGTTTCAGGTTTTTGCCGATCATCCGCTTGACGACCTGACGGATTACTGTTGTTTTGCCGCAGGTTGGCGGTCCTGCAAATATTACTAGTTTCATGTTATAAATTTATTTTGTTGCTGCTTCCAAATGTTTGTTGTTGATTATTTCACCTGCCCTGATCAGGCCGCGGTAATAGAGGATCATATCATCCATTTTTCTGAGTTCCTGGGCTACCCCGAGTTCCTCAATGTTCGAATAAACAATTTTTTGCATTGCCCCGCTTTTCATTATTATTCTGCAATCGGAAAAGAGCGCGATAGTCGGATCGTGTGTTACAAAAACAAACAGCTTGGAGTATTTTTTTAACAGCTCCAACGCTTTTGTTTTGTGTATACCTGCATTTTCAATTTCATCCAACAAAATGATGGGTGAATTGCCAATAACAACTGCATCGGCTATTAACAGGGACCGGGTCTGACCACCTGATAACTCTGTCATGGCAGTTTCTTTAATGATAGCTTCACCAGTTAATTTATTGGCAAACTCAATAGTTTCCTCTACAACTTCGTTAATATTTGAAGCTCCTCTGACTTTTGCATGAATTGTTAAAAATTCACCAACAGGCAAATCACTTAAGAAATTAGTATGCTGTGAAATCAGTGCGATCGGATGTTTCGAAGGGTCCAGAGTGAAATCATCTGGTAAAGGTTCATCATTGATCTTTATTTGTCTGCCTGAGGGTGTATTTCTATTGGCAAAAAGTTCTATATCATTTATTAATGTGGTTTTACCACAACCTGTAGGTCCGACAATGCTTACAATATCGCCTAATTTCAGGTCAATGCGGTCAACTTCTTCTTTTGAACCATCTTTGCCAAATCCACCGATAATTGTTATTTTTTTTAACTCCATAATTAAAATACATTAAGTCTACTGAATTAATGTACAAAAGAAACAAGAAAAATTAACCTGTCATATAAGTATAAAAACATAAAAACGAATGGGTAAAAAAGATGAGTATAGTGGTTAATAAATTTTGTCAATAGATAACTGATGTTTATTTTTGTAAGAACAGAAACCAAGATTTATGCTTTCTAAAAAAACAAGATATGCAATGCTGGCTCTTACTAACCTTGCGTCGAAATATGGTGATGGGGCTATTCAGATAGGGGATATAGCCAAAATGGAAAAAATACCGCAACGTTTTTTAGAGTCTATATTGCTGGAATTGAAGAAGATGGGAATTTTAGGAAGTAAATTAGGGAAAACCGGTGGTTATTATTTGATTAAATCACCTGATGAAGTCAGCCTTCTGGATGTGATAAGACATTTTGAAGGGACAATTGCATTGATGTATTGCGTTTCAGAAAAGGCATATCAACCTTGTGAATTCTGTAAGATTGAAGAAACCTGTAAAATCCGGCATGTCTTTAAAAAGATCAGGGATAATACCTTTGATATTTTACAGGAAGCCACCCTGGCGTCACTGATTTAGAGTTCTTCTTTAGGAGTTAAGGGAGTTGTGGAAATCAGAAGTAGCATCAAATGACCAGATTGTACAAATTCTCCAGCCTATATACTTTCTGAAGATAGTTTATAACCGTAGTACTTCTGCTACCTGAACGGCAATAAAAAACAACCGCATCTTTACTGGAAAAAAGTTTGATCTTTTTACTTACGTCATAATAGGGTATCGTAATGGTTTTAAATCCGATGTCATCCTTATCTTCCTTGTCTCTGAGATCAATTACCAGGATTCCCGGGTTATTTGAAAGCATTTTCCTGAGTGTACTGGCTGAAATTTCTTTAACTGATTTATTATCACATAAACTATTGTCTTCATATTCACCTAGTTCTGTGATCTCAGATAAATCAGGATTTCTTTCAAATGAAGAAATCCAGGTATTAAAATTCAATGTATCAATCATAAATAGCTTACCTGAAAGAACTCCATCAAGTCCAAGAATGATTTTAAATACTTCAGTTGCCTGTAACGAACCTATCAAACCCGGAATAGAACCTATTACCCCAAATTCTTCACACGAAGGAACCTCAAGAGGATGAGGAGCTTCAGGGTAAAGGCATCTGAGTGTAGGACCATTTTTGTAATTCAGTACCATTAATTGCCCCGAAAACTTATGAATTGCGCCATAGACTAATGGTTTATTCATAATGACGCAAGAATCATTTATCAGATAACGTGAAGCAAAATTATCGGTGCAATCAACAATTATATCATATTGAGAAATAATCTTCAAAGCAGATTCTTTATCCAACCTTATAAAATGTACATTGAATTTAACTTCTGGATTCAGTAGTTTAAGCCTTTCTCTGGCAGCCAGAGGCTTCGGTTTGCCAATATCCTTTAATGAATATAATACTTGCCGGTTTAAATTGGTTTCATCGACCCAGTCATTATCCACAATTCCCAGAGTCCCGACTCCGGCAGCTGTAAGGTATTGAAGTACAGGACACCCCAAGCCACCTGCCCCGACAACCAGCACTGAAGTTCCCTTTAATTTCTTCTGTCCTTCCTTTCCCACTTCAGCCAGAAGTATCTGCCTGCTGTATCTGATTATCTCATCTTTGGTTAATGAAGTATTACAACGCATACTGGCAATGTTATTTAGTTGATTATTTTATATCTGATTTCTGATAACCTAGTTTATCCGAATTGGATAAGACTTCATTCATAGATCCGGTTCTGTAACCATTTAGATCTATAGTGATATAATTAAATCCTGACCTGTGACAAATTTCTGCAAGCTTTTCTTTTATCCCCCATGCTTTATCCATTTCAGCAGGAATAAATTCAAACCTGGCAAGATTTTCATGGCTCCTGATCCTGAACTGACTGAACCCAAGTTTCCTGACCTCATATTCTGCCATTGCAAGTCTGTCAAGCTTCACTTTTGTTATCTTTTCACCATAAGGAAAGCGCGAAGCCAGGCAGGCATAAGACTGTTTAGTTGCAGTTGGAAGATTCAACTGCCCGGAGAAATATCGGATATCATTTTTGGTAAAACCCGATTCTGCAAGCGGGGAAATAACACCTTTTTCAAGCTTTGCTTTCATCCCCGGACGGAAGTCTTTAAGGTCATCGGCATTACTGCCATCAAATACTGCCTCGTAGCCTTGCTCTGAGGCAATATATTTTATTTTCCCAAACAGCTCACTTTTACAATAATAGCATCTGTCGGGAGGGTTATCGGAAAACCCCGGTATTTCGATCTCTTCAGAAACTATAATTTTATGTTTTATTTCCAGCGATGAAGCTAATGATTTTGCTTCGTCAAGTTCATAAAAGGGATATGTGCTTGATGTTGCCGTTATCAATAACAGGTTATCTCCATAAACATCTTTCGCGATACGGGCAAGAAATGTACTATCAACTCCTCCGGAGAAAGCTATAACCGCACTCTTATATTCTTTAAGCCGGTTTTTTAGAATGATTAGTTTATCTTTCATTATTTTCTTCTTAAACGCAACGCATTAGCTATAACTGATACTGAACTGAAACTCATAGCAACTGCTGCAATCATAGGGCTGAGTAAAATTCCAAACACAGGATATAAAATTCCTGCTGCTATAGGCACTCCAAGTACATTATAAACAAAGGCAAAAAATAAATTTTCTTTTATATTCCGCATAACATCTCTACTGAGATTTTTTGCATTTGCAATTCCGTTCAGATCACCTTTTACAAGAGTGATTTCAGCACTTTGCATGGCAATATCTGTCCCTGTACCCATTGCTATGCCAATGTTGGACTGTGTAAGTGCAGGGGCGTCGTTAATACCATCGCCGGCCATAGCAACAATGCGACCCTGTTTCTGTAATTCTTTAATTTTATTATACTTATCGTCCGGGAGACAATCAGCTTCAACGCCATCGAGGTTTAACTCACCGGCTACTGCTTTAGCAGTATATTCATTATCGCCGGTCATCATGATAATTTTCACACCCATTTTCTGTAAAGATTGAATAGCTTTTGCAGAAGTTTCCTTAATCCTGTCTGAAACGCCAACAACACCCTCTAATTTATTGCCTAAGATAAAATACATTACAGTCTGTCCTTCAAGTTGCCAATTCTTAACCTGTGCCTTATTTTCATCATTCAAAGATACCTGAAAATCTTCCAGTAACCTTTGATTCCCGAGTCCTATCTTTTTCCCATTGTAAAGAGCTTGTACTCCTTTACCTGTAACCGATTCAAAATTATCTAATTTTGTTAATACGATTCTTTTTTCTTTTGCCCCTTTTACAATGGCTTCAGCCAGTGGATGCTCGCTATTTGTATCTAGAGAAGCGGCAAGCATAAGGATTTCCTCATCGCTTAACTGGCCAAAGGATTTGGATCCTTTAAGACTTGGCTTTCCTTCAGTAATGGTGCCGGTCTTATCAATAATCAGGGTATCAACTTTGTTCATTTCCTCGATTGCACGCGCATCTTTTACAAGAATACCCATTTGCGCCCCGCGACCGATCCCTACCATTATTGAAATAGGTGTGGCTAATCCCAGTGCGCAGGGGCAAGCAATAATCAGGACGGACACAGCATTGACAAATGCATAAACGTAAGCCGGTTGAGGACCCCAGATTGCCCACACTGCAAAGGTTATCAGCGAAATTGTTACGATGATCTGCACAAAATATTTAGCCACAATATCTGCCAGTCTTTGTATCGGAGCTCTTGACCGGCTTGCTTCATTTACCATTTCGATGATCCGGGCCAGTAAGGTATCGTTTCCTACTTTTTCAGCTTTCATCTCAAAAACAGTTTTTCCATTTATGGTCCCTCCGGTTATCTTGTCGTCTTTCGATTTGTCGACCGGCATGGGTTCCCCTGTGATCATACTTTCATCCAGGACAGCATTACCATCAGTTATTACTCCGTCAACCGGTATTTTTTCACCTGGTTTAACCCTCAGGATATCACCTGCTTTAACTTGCTCCAGCGGGATTTCTTCTTCCTTTCCGTTAGTGATTAGCCTTGCGACCGGGGGAACCAGATTCAGCAAAGCTTTAATGGCGGAATTAGTTTTTCCATGTGCTCTTAACTCGAGAACCTGCCCCATTAAAACAAGTGTAAGTATAACGGCAGAAGCTTCAAAATAGAGATGAACATTTCCCTGCATGTCTTTAAACTGTGCCGGGAAAATGGAAGGAAACAGGAGAGCAAAAACACTAAACAGATATGCTGATCCTACACCGATGGAGATCAAAGTCCACATATTAGGCGCCCACCGGCGGATGGAACTCCAACCACGCTTAAAGAAAACCCAGCCTGAGTAGAAAACGACAGGAGTGGCTAAAATAAATTCTAACCAGCTCCAGACTTTTTTTGAAGCAATATTTTCAAGATGAAGAAAAGGGATAAATTCGGACATGGCAATAATAAATACAGGAATACTTAATGCAAGTGCAATCCGGAATTTTGTCAGCATTATTTTGTAAGGCTTATCTTCTTCGCTGGTTTCAACTCCCTTTTCCGGAACCAGGGTCATACCGCATATGGGACAGGATCCGGTTTTATCACTCCTTACCTCAGGATGCATAGGGCAGGTAAATTGCACTTTTTTCTTAACAGAAGGCTGTTCCACCAGGTCCATACCGCAGACCGGACAATCGCCAGTCTTGTCATAAGTTTTCTCTCCTTCGCAGTGCATTGGACAATAGAATACTCCTGAACCTTTGCCAGAGGATTTTAATTTTAGCTTTTCCTCCTGTATTTTATTTGCAAATGCAATATCTCCAGGTAGCGAAATACTATAATTTCCTCCTTCATTTTTCAGAGCCTCCTGAAACTTTTCCAATGGAATATGTGATTCCATCTCTATAACAGCTTCTGCTTTCTGTAGATCGACTGAAACACGAGTTACACCATCAACTTTTTTAAGCGCCTCCTCCACATGAGCCTGGCAATTATTACAGCTCATTCCGTAAACTAAATATGTATGTGTCATTTTTAAAATTAATAGATTTCCTGCAAAATTGTATTAATGTCAGTATTTAGTCGAACTGTCCGATTTCGTTCTGTTTTCAGAATTTTTCATAATTCGTTATTGATTATTATAGTATCATCAATCCAACTCTAAAACCATAATCATTGTCATAATTAACAGACAATGAGTTGTTTCTCGTTAGATTGAATCGCATCTCTTTTAAAGGTATAGTTTACTTTGATTTGTTGGTTTGATTCAAAGTTTTGACTATTACCCAGATAATAACAAAGAGAACGATAAAGCCGATAATCCAGCCATATCCCATTCCCCAACCATTATGTAATCCGTTCATCATAATATTAAGTTTTCATTTTTTTACCGAAAGGTTGTCCTTAGTTTGCTGTACCCAATTAATTAAAAGCTCTTTTTCATATGTACTGAGTATTGCATTTTTATGCATCATTTTAAAAGACGACAAGGGCATAATATTGTCCTTGATACTATTGGCAATTCCATTCAGTTTGCTTAATTGTCTTCTTGGTGAATAGCTGCCAAACTCATTAAAATTCAATTCATCTTTGCCTTTTCGTATATGTTTAGCCATTAACCAGCCCACAGGCTGAATATTTGAGTACCATGGATAATTAGTGTTATTGCTATGACAATCATAACAGGCATTAATAAGTACAGCCTTAACGGTATAAGAAGTAGCAACAATTTTTGAAATATTCGTAGCGAAAACCTCGTTGTTTTTATTAAGTGCAGGCCGAAAAAACTGGACTGCAATAAATAGAATACCTAACGCTAACAGTATTTTTTTTGCAAGACTCACAGCTATTTTATTTCTTCTTTAATTGAACCGCTGGAGAGCATTGCTTTTCCCATATATGGATTTTTAATTTCCTTTATTTCGCTTATCCAAAAAGCACCTTTCCCCTTATTATACATTGGATCAAAATCTTTGTATAAAACTTGCCCACCACCAAATGCTTTAACTAAATCGTATATGTCTTTGCTCAACAATTCAAAATGCTCCCGTTGATGTGCAATATTTCCACCGTTTTTACCAATGTGCTCTGCGTGTTCCCTTGCATCGGCTTCCACATCTTCATATGTTTTCTTTTGATCCGCGGTCAAGGTGGATTTATCAAAATTTTTAAATGCGGCTTCCAGTTTTTTTCCGGCGGTAGCTGCACCGGAGGAATTGTTTTCAGTGAAGGCATTTTTCATTTGTAAATAAGCGCTGACAATTTCTTTAGTTGAAATTGTGGTTTTTTCATCAGTTCCTGATGATGTTGTTAAAGTTGCGGCTGCTATTGCTAAGCCAAGAATTATTTTTTTCATTTTTAAAATTCTTCCTTATTTCTTGTTAATATAACACTATAACTGATTAATTACTTTTTGCAGTCTGGCTCTTACTTCAGAAGCAATATCTTGCAAATCTTTATTTTCTATTGATAGCATTGAAGCCGATGGATCAACTGCAGAAACCTCCACGCGGCCCGCTACTTTTTCCTGAACAATCACATTACAAGGTAGCATGGTTCCGATTTTATCCTCTGCCAGTAAGGCTTTATAAGCAAATGGCGGATTACAGGCGCCCAGAATTTTGTAGCTATAAAAGTCCACATCAAGCTTTTTCTTTAATGTAGTTTTTATGTCAATTTCTGTCAATATGCCAAAGCCTTCAGCTTTTAGAGCTTCTGTAACATTTTGAACTGCGTTGTCGAAACTTCCGGCAATTGTTTTGCTAAAATAGTATTCCATATTCCTTTTGGTTTTTAATTAACATTGTGAATAAATCTCATAGTATAAAGTTGAGTTCTTTATTGTTTGGAATCACCTGGCATTACCATTCCCGGCATCGTAGAGGTTTTTCCACCGCGGGGATTCATCATACTTGGTTTACCTTGAAGCTGGGCCGCTGCATCGACACTGAATGTCCCATTTGTGACAACCTCCTCGCCATCAGAGAGTCCTTTAATTATGACATAGCTTTCACCAAGCATCGGACCGAGTTCAACTTCACGGATCTTAAAAACAGGTTCATCTGAACCCGGTTGTTTAACATACACAACAGAGCGCTTGCCTGTCCACAAGACTGCAGATGTTGGTATGACAACATTGTCACGGTATTCGGGGAGCGTTGAAGAGACAATTCCTGTAGCAAACATTTCAGGCTTTAGCTTACCTGATTGATTTCCCGTCTCAACCCTAACTTTTGCAACCCTTGTAACCGGATCAATAACCGGATCTATAAATATTATATTACCAGTAAAATTAATACCAGGTAAAGCCTGGAGTGTGAATGAAATCTTTTCATCTTTGTATAAAAACTGGAGATCACTTTCATATGCATCAAACATGACCCACACTTTAGAAAGGTCGGCAATTTCTAAGAGTACAGTACCCTGTGAGACATAATCACCAGTGTTAACCTTAAGGTCCGTCACGGTTCCGGCTGTGTTTGATAACACTTCAAAGTTATTTTGTACAACTCCGGAATTCTCAATTTTTGCGATCTGTTCATCAGTGAGTTTCAATTGTCGAAGTTTTTCTTTGGAAGCTTCGTATAATTCAGGTTGTAATTGTTTTGTTTTAATAGTTTCCAATAACTCCTGCTGAGCGTTAATCAGTTCAGGTGAATATATTTCTGCCAGTACCTCGCCTTTTACTACTGATTCCCCTGTAAAGTTTATATACAGTTTTTCGATACGCCCCTGAACATGTGCTGTCTGATTCTGAAACAATCTTTCATCAGCTTGTACTTTACCATAAAGACGTACCTCCTTAACCGGTTTTTGTATTGTCACTTTTGATGTAAGAACATTGGCCAGTTCAGCAGCCTCTTTACTCAGACGAATTGCATCAGGATCGATAGATGAGGTAATGCTTTGTACCAATGGAATTAATTCCATTCCGCAAATAGGGCATTTACCGGGTTGTGGCATTCGTATCTGGGGATGCATAGCACATGTCCAAATGGTACTTTTTGCCATTTCTGTAAGTTGATCAGGCTTCTTTTCGCTTTTTCGTGAAGAATGAAAAAACAGCCAACCAAGCAATAGTCCGATAATCAATGAGATGCTGATAAAAAGTATTTTTTGTTTCATAATTTAATTTTTATAATGAATTGAAACAGATAGATATAGATTGAAATAAAGTTGAAATAAATTGTAATATTTCATTTCTGTTTTTTCTCATATATTTCTACATATTTCCAACTATTTCCACCTATTTCCATTTATTTCTAATTATTTCCAAATGATTCCAAACTTCCTAATCTTTTTAACCATGCAACAGCTGTGTTGAAATCAGCAACTGCTTCAACTTGTTTAAGATCATAATCGAGCGTCTGTTGCCGGATCCGCAGAACATCGGTTAACCCTGAAGATGAAACAGTAAAGCTCTTTAACATAAGATCGAGTGATTTGGACGCCAGTTTATACTGATTATCATATAGTTTTACACGTCGCTTTGCCTCCTGGTACAACTGAACGGCCTGATAATATTCAGCCTGTAATGAATTGGACGTAGCCTGATAATTATGTGACGTGGCTGTCTTCATCAGTTCGGCTTCGTTTTGCATTGCATTATATTTTTTCCTGTAAATTGGCAGAGTAACAATTACCATAGGCATAATCATATCCTTGCCATTCATAGATGGTGATCCCATCGGGAATTGGGTTTTGCTGATAAGAGAATAATTTAAACCCAGACCCACCATAGGATATCCCATACGGGTAACCATTTTTTTGCGGGCCTCTATTGATTGCTTTTCATATTCCAGCATTCCGAGCATTGGGTTGTTTGCCTGCATGCTATCCGAAACAGAAATCAGGGATAATTCAAGCGAATCCACAGATAGATTATCATAAGTGAAAACCGGTGAAATAACGGGCCTGTTAAGAAATGTGTTAAACTGTGCCATTATAGTATTCCGTTGATTTTTCAGCAATGCAATATTGTTTTCAAGGTCACCGGCTTCAATTTGTATCCTGTATATATCCGACAGTCCGGAACTGGCTGAAGATGAGCCCATAGGACCAGTCTGCATTGATAAAGAAGTCTGATTTGATGCAGCAGATCCTGAAGCGCCCTGACTGGAGCCCATTGTTTGCATTCCGGAAGAACCGGAACTATTTTCCAGTATGGATAAGGAAGAATTTGCTGCACTCGAAGATGTTTTACCGGTACCTTCTGTTGGAGTTGATTTAAATCTTACAAGGGCAAGACGTTCTATTATTTTAAGAATTTCAATATTCTTTTCAGAAATACTGATATCCTTCTGAACTTTATATAATTCGTACCAGGTTCGCTGGACATCGTAAAAAACCTGCAGTTTGGCGTCGCGGAAAAGTTCAAATTTTGCATTTGCCATCAGGCTCATTTCATCTTTGGCATATTTTAGGACACCAAACCACGGGAACATCTGCATTAGTCTTATATCGGCAACCTGTTTCCCGTCCATTAACTCCATAGGACTCAGAAACACTCCGACGCTTAACTCCGGATTAGATAAACTGCCAACCTGAGGTATTTTTTGCAATGCTGCCTGATACTCACTGAATTTCTGCAGAACAGCTGGATTGTTTTTGGCGGCAACTTCCAGGTAATGATAAAGTGAATCGGATTGAGAATAGCCAGAAATAGGTAGAAATAAATTGAAAAAAATTGGAATAAATAGAAAGATATTTAGTAGCACACCTTTTCTTTTTAAGATGTGAATATCTGTTTTTATCTCTATTTCAGTTATTCCTTTATGAAACTTAGCGCCTTGGCGTCTTGGTGGCAAATTATTTTTTGCCACTAAGGCACAAAGACACGAAGGTTCATTAAGTATTGAATTTATAATATTGTTATTCATAGTTTTAAATGTCATACATTGAGCGAATATTTTTTTATTTCAATCTGTTTTCTCTCCACATTGCCTGAAACAGGGGAACAACGAAAATTGTCATTACCTGTATTATCATTCCTCCGAACATTGGAATTGCCATAGGAACCATTATATCTGATCCCTTTCCTGTGGATGAAAGAACCGGCAACAGGGCAATAACTGCCACAGCTGTAGTCATCATAGCAGGACGTACACGCTTTTTCCCGGCCAGAACAACTGCCTCACGTACATCATGAATAGTATCAGGCTTTTTATCTTCGAATACCTGGTGAATATAGGTACCCATAATCACACCATCGGTGGTTGCTATCCCGAACAGGGCAATAAATCCTACCCACACCGCCACACTAAGATTAATAATGTGCATCTGGAACATGTCGCGAAGGTTTATACCTGCGACAGAAAAATTCATGAACCAATCCTGTCCATATAGCCACAGCATTATAAAGCCACCAGAGAATGCTACAAAAACACCGGAGAAGTGAATAAATGATGCGGTTACAGTGCGGAATTGGATATATAATAGAAGCAAAATTAAAATTAAGCTTATTGGAACAACAATTGCCAGCCTTTTTGTAGCACGGAGCTGATGTTCATAATTACTGGCAAACTTATAAGTGACCCCTGCAGGTAATGTAATTGAACCCGATTCCAATTTTTGCTTTAATATTTTATCGGCTTCCTGTACTACATCAACCTCGGCTTTGTTCTCGATTTTATCGAAAATAACATAACCTACCAGGAAAGTATTTTCACTTCTTATCATCTGTGCGCCACGGGTATAGTCAATATCAGCAATTTCGCCCAGAGGTATCTGGACACCATTCATTGCAGGGACCAGGATGCGTTTTATATCGTCGGGATTGTCGCGCAATTCACGGGCATATCTCACTCTTAGAGGGAACCGCTCACGACCTTCAACTGATGTTGAAAGAGTCATTCCTCCGACAGCAACCTGTAATATTTCCTGCACATTGCTGACTGTCATACCGTAACGGGCCATTGCTTCACGGTTAAGCTTTATTTCAAGGTATGGGGCTCCAACTGCGCGATCGTAGAAAACAGCTGAGGCCTTTATTGAAGGCACTTCCTTTAATGCCTTCTCAAATATCATACCTGCCTGTTCTATAGACCCAAGATCCGGACCATAGACTTTCAGTCCCATCGGAGCGCGCATTCCGGTTGATAGCATGATAAGACGCGTCTCAATTGGTTGCAGCTTCGGTGCAGAGGTCAATCCGGGTATATCGGTAACTTTTACGATCTCATTCCATATGTCAACAGGTTTTTTGATATGTGACCTCCACTGACGAAAATATTCTCCGGTATTATCTGAAATCAGAAATGGATAGATATTAGTTGAAATATTTTGAAATACATTGAAATATGTTGAAATAGGCTGGGCTTCAGCTTCAATTGATAACCATTTATCATCAATCAAAACACGAAATATTTTGTTTTCTTTCTCAAATGTCACTTCTTTAACACTCCTTAGATTAATTTTATTTTCACCTGTTTCAATTATATTTCTATTTATTTCTTCCTTATTTCCTTCTATTTCAACTGTATTTCTGATTTTGAGTAAGTTCAAAATATAATTTCCTTTTTTATCAACTTTAAATTTCATCCTGTGACCATTTTCATCGAGAATATACTCCGACCGGTAGCTGATCATATTTTCGAACATCTGGATCGGCGCCGGATCAAGCGCTGAATTTACCCGACCCCATTTACCTACAGCCACCTCAACTTCAGGAATTGTTGATAAACGTTTATCGAGTGTTTCAATGTATTCCAGATTCTTTTCTACACTTGAATGCGGCATACTGGTGGGCATAAGCAGAAATGAACCTTCATTAAGGGATGGCATAAACTCTTTACCGGTACCGGGAAAAGATTTAACCGGGCCCTGCCAGATTGCTGTTTGCCGGAAACTTTTCCAGCCGGATTTTTCAGCTCCGGTAGCTATAAAGCCGAAAATTTTATCAAAACCCTGCCAGATAAGCAAACCAAAAAGCAAGGTGAATGCAGGGATCATAAGAAATTTCCACTTGTTCTGTAAAGCACAGCGCAGTATATTTTCGTAAAAATGTACCATGGTCATTAAAGCCAGAAGAATTAACCCAACAATTCCAGCAACAAAAAGGAAGTTAACAAAGGTGCTGTTATGAGCTCCCAGTGGCAGCCACACTACCGAGAGGTAAAAAGTCGCAAACAGCACAGTGATGCCAATGTTTATATAGTTTGGAAATTCTTTACGTTTTTCTGACCATTTGTAATCAAGCAGATTATTAATCCCTACGGCTGTTAATGCCAGTGCGGGCCACATATTCCAAAAGATTGAAAAAAACAGTCCTGCAACTATCAGGGAACCATTCCAAATCTTCCTGATTTTCTTAGTATCAAAGCGGATGTTAAAGAGAATATGAACCAGTGTTGGCAGTACCACTATTCCCAGAATGAAAGCTGAAATAAGTGCAAATGTTTTAGTAAAGGCAAGAGGATGAAAGAGTTTCCCTTCAGATGCCTGCATTGCAAATACAGGAAGAAAACTTACAATAGTAGTCGCGAGCGAAGTTACTACGGCAGCCCTTACTTCTGTCGTTGCCAGATAAATAACCTGCATAAGTTTCTTCCCGCGGATATCTTTATTTTCCGGTATCTCAAGATGTCGTAGAATATTTTCCACATCTACAATACCTATATCTACCATAACACCAATTGCAATTGCAATACCAGACAATGCTACAATATTAGCATCTATCCCGAAAAACCGCATAAGTATAAATGTCATTAAGACACCGATAGGCAATAAACCGGAGACTATCAATGAAGCCCTGAGGTTCATTACAAGGACAATAATCACAATTATACTTATTAAAATTTCATGAGAAAGAGCAGATTCGAGAGTCCCGATAGTTTCCTTAATCAAGCCCGTCCTGTCATAAAAAGGAACTACTGTTACCTTTGATACAGTACCGTCGGGAAGCGTTTTCTGTGGCAATCCTGCTTCAATTTCCTTAATTTTGTCTTTTACATTATTAATTACTTCCATGGGGTTTGAACCATACCGTGTCACCACCACAGCTCCGACTGCTTCAGAACCGGCTTTATCAAGACCACCACGACGTGTAGCAGGGCCAAAAGTAACATGGGACACATCTTTAATCCTGACCGGGACTTTATTCCGGACAGCAACGACGGAAATCTCAAGATCATTCAGACTCTTAACATATCCCAATCCACGAATAATATACTCAACATTATTAAGCTCAATTGTCTCCGCCCCGATATCAAGATTGCTGTTCTTCACGGCATTCATAACGTCCATGACCGATACGTTATAGGCCTTAAGAGCATCAGGGTTAAGATCAACCTGGTATTCTTTAATGAATCCGCCAACAGATGCTACTTCGGAAACACCTTCAGCAGTTGAAAGACTATATTTGACGTAAAAATCCTGAATTGTTCTGAGTTCCGAGGGATCCCATCCACCATTTGGTTTTCCTGTTTTCGGGTCCCGTCCTTCGAGGGTGTACCAGAATATCTGTCCCAGGGCGGTTGCGTCAGGTCCAAGCGAAGGCTGTACACCTGCAGGCAAAGTTCCGGATGGGAGGGAATTAAGTTTTTCAAGAATCCTAGACCGGCTCCAGTAAAACTCAATGTTATCTTTAAAAATGATGTAGATGAATGACATCCCGAACATAGATGTGCTTCTGATAGTCTGAACTCCGGGAATACCAAGCAGAGCTGTGGTTAGAGGATAGCTTATCTGGTCCTGGATATCTTTAGGAGAGCGTCCCATCCATTCGGTTGCCACAATCTGCTGATTTTCACCAATATCAGGTATCGCATCTACCGGTACCGGGTTACGAGGAAGAATCCCTGTCTTAAGATTGAATGGCATTGTAACCAGACCCATCACAACAAAAGCAATCAGGAAGATAAATGTGATAAGCCGGTTTTCGAGAAAATATTTTACGAGTCGGTTGAACATAATAATTAAAAAATGTTTTCTCCAAATGATATTAATAATATAATTGCAAAAAATAGATTAATTGTTTTCATTTTTTAAAAGTTTGAAGTATTAATAATAGGTTTAATAGTTGAAAAGTTGAAAAGTTTAAAAAATAGAAGTGTTACAAACGAGTATTATTACCCATTTGTAAAATTGAATAGGAGGCAAATGTTCAGATACGAAAAACACAAATGTCAGAGAGGTCCACACTTGTGGACAACAAAACATCCGGAGGACTAACATCTTTATAAAATGGCATTAAAACTGCTAAAGATTGAGCAGGTAATCCTAATAATGTTAGGAGAAATGGGAAAGTGTGCTGAAGGGATTCCGGAATAAATGAAAATGAAGGGAAATAATTACTACTAATTCCATAAAAGATTAAAACATTATCACAGCAATGAGACCTTAAATTAGTTCCCTGAAGAGGATTTTCCATTATATCAGCTTCCATTCCACAGGAAGCCAATTTTCCCGAAAGTGAAATCTTTGAAGCTGCTATCTTACCTCCGCAATAATGAATTGCCACAAAAAAATGCAACATTGCTGTCAACATTAAGAATGCAAGCGAAATGGAAAAAGCCTTTTTCATCATCTGTATAACAGATTTCTATTTAAATTGTTTTATAAAAGAAAACATATTTTTCATCGGATAAAAATTTTTAATCCCATTTACCTGTTTACAAATAATCCACTACACTTTTTAGCTTTTGAGCTACTTTTGATATACAGAGATTGTCTTCCTAGTGTTTTTCAATGTAATCGTTAAGTTCTTTATGCCATTCATCAGGTTCATATGTTTTAGGAACTGTTTCTTCTGAAAACAGAAGGTCAATTAAATATTGTGGCTTTTTCCCTCCGTTAAAGACAGATTTAATACAGGATACACAATATACAACAACCTCATCCAGTGGCATCTCCGATGTTCTTTTTATCATTAGTTCTTTAACTTTATCCGTAGGTAATGTCCCATAGAAAGTATCACCACAGCAAGTACTTTTTGTCCTGGTGTTTTTAGGTTCAACCAATTCAATGTTCATTTTTAAAAGTAGTTCCCTGATTGCAGTGTGCACTCTTTCCTGATTACGGGTAGGACAAGCATCGAGAATAGACATAGTCCTTCCCTTAAAGTCAGGGAAAGTGAAGAAATTGCTTCCTGTCAGAATTTCCCATAATGATATTGTTGAAATATCCTTGTAATCATTTCCGAATCGCTTGTCACAACCAGGGCAGACATTTATTACTTTTGAATTTGCCGGCAGGTCAGGATCATGCTGACAACATGTCAATAACATATCCATATCACCTAAATTTTCATTAAGCATTTGGTGTATTTTTGTTGCCAGTTCAGGTTTATATAACATTAAAGCGCAGCCGGGCGCAAAAACCAGCTTTTCTCTATCTCCTCTTTTCTTTGAACTCATAAATCTGCCGCCGCTTTAAAAATTTCAGACAGCGTCAAATCTATTCTTTTTTACCATAAGAATGTATGATATTAATAAGATTTTGCCACGAAGGCACACAAAGGTTATCACCAAGGTTCACAAAGGGCTTTTTAAAGAAAGGACAACAAGATTGCAATACCGCAACTTTTTTTATACAATCATTCCTGCAGCAACTGTTTCATTTGTACCTTCATCTATAAAAATCATACTGCCGGTGATATTATTTTTTTTATATGTGTCAAAAAAAACAGGTTTAGATGTTTTTATTTTGATATGCCCGATATCGTTCATGTTAATCGAAGTGTTTTCAAAATCTTTTTCAAGTGTGTCAATGTTCATCCTGTAATTGACACACTTCACTATACATCCGGCCTCATTGCTGTTAATCCGAATGAGATATCTTCCTCCAACTTTAAGCGGACGTTCATTAAACCAGCAAATCATCAGTTTAATATCCTGACTTATTACTGGTAAGTTATCAGGTGATACTATCATATCGCCGCGACTAATATCTATCTGATCATCCAGTGATAATGCAACTGAATCTCCTGCAATAGTTTCTGAAAGAGTTTTAACCAGAACATCGATACTTTTAATCCTTGATTTTCGCAATGATGGTAAAACCATGACCTCATCTCCGGGTCTGAAAACACCGCCTGCAACCCTTCCTGCATAGCCTCTGTAATCATGAAACTCTGAAGTCTGCGGACGTATGATTGTCTGCACAGGAAAACGCTGATTATCAGGATTTTTATTTTTCCTGATTTCAATAGTCTCTATCAGATTCAGGAAAGTATTTCCGTCATACCAATTCATTTTCTCTGACCGGTCAACCACATTGTCGCCATATTTTGCACTGATTGGAATATAATGAGCAGAAGTGATATTAAGTTTATCAACAAGTAATGACAGATCTGCCTTTATACCGGTGAACAGAGCCTTGGACCAATCCACCATATCCATCTTATTGATGCAGAATATTAAATGCCTGATATCAAGCAATGATGCGATATAGGAATGCCTGATAGTTTGCTCAAGAACACCCTTTCGGGCATCGATAAGTATTACAGCAAGATCCGCAGTACTTGCACCCGTAACCATATTCCTGGTATACTGGATATGTCCGGGGGTGTCGGCAATGATAAATTTTCTTGCGGGTGTTGCAAAGTACCTGTATGCCACATCTATTGTTATGCCCTGTTCCCGTTCAGCTCTTAATCCATCAGTCAGGAGCGACAGATCAAGTTCCTTTCTACCCAGCCTTTTTCCGGATTGGAGTATATGCTCCATCTGGTCTTCGAATATTGATTTACTATCGTATAGAAGTCTTCCAATAAGAGTACTCTTTCCATCATCAACACTTCCTGCTGTTATAAATCTCAGAAGACTTTTATATTCTTTTTTACCGTTAATTTTCATTTTGTCAGTTTAATAAATTGTCTTTAGCTTAGGTTGCAAGGTGTATATTGCATGGTGTTAACTATTCCTTCTTAAACCCTGTACCTTGAGCCTCGCACCCTGCATCCTGCACCCTGCACCTCATTAGAAGTAACCTTCCTTCTTACGATCCTCCATTGCAGCTTCTGATCGTTTATCATCGTATCTTCCTCCTCTTTCCGTAACTCTTGTTGCTGCTATTTCGGATATTATATCTTCAAGTGATTCTGCCTTTGAAAGTGTTACCCCTGTACAGGTTATATCTCCGATAGTCCGGCAACGGACATCAGTCTCAAATACTTTTTCATTCGGTTTCAGTTGCATGAAAGGAGCCCATGCAAGATAAATGCCATTGCGGCTGAATATTTTCCGTTTGTGGGTATAATACAATTCAGGAAGTTTAATGTTTTCATTCAGAATATATTGCCATACATCCAGTTCAGTCCAGTTGCTTATCGGGAATACCCTGAAATGTTCCCCTGAATGTTTCCGACCGTTAAAGATGTTCCATAACTCCGGACGCTGGTTTTTAGGATCCCACTGACCGAATTCATTTCTGTGTGAAAAAAATCTCTCCTTGGCACGAGCCTTCTCCTCATCACGACGGCCACCACCAACAGCCACATCGATTTTAAGTTCTTCGATGACATCCAGAAGCGTAATTGACTGGGCCTTATTGCGGCTGGCACTAACACCTTGTTCTTCAACAACTCTGCCATTATCTATTGAGTCCTGTACATATCTGACAATAAGTTCTGCTCCGAATTCTTTTGCCAGAGCATCGCGGAATTTTAATGTTTCTTCAAAATTGTGACCTGTATCAATATGCATCAGGCTGAAAGGTATTCTGGCTGGCCAGAATGCTTTCCTTGCAAGATGGACGAGCACAATAGAATCCTTTCCGCCTGAAAACAATAATACTTTGTTCTCAAACTGGGCTGCAACCTCCCTCATAACAAAGATTGCTTCTGCTTCAAGTTCTTTGAGATGTTCGTCATTTATACTAATCATTTCAATATTTTGTTTCATGTTACTTATTACTTGTTACTCGTTGCTAGTTGATAGTTGATCTTTAATTAGAATCAACAACCAGTAACCTGTAACCAGTAACCAGCAACTTTCTTTACTTTTGTCTTTCACTTAATATGCAAACCACACTCTTTGGGTCCCTCGTTCTCCCACCACCATCTACCTGCCCGGAAATCCTCACCCGGTTTTACTGCCCTGGTACATGGTTCGCATCCGATGCTCACATATCCTTTGTCATGCAGAGAATTATATGGGACATTATTATCCTTTATAAAGTTCTTTACATCATCAAAAGACCAGTTGAACAGAGGGTAGAATTTAAAAAGTTTTTTACTCTCATCATATTCAAGCCAATCCATCTGGTTGCGATCATCAGACTGATCGGCTCTGATCCCCGATATCCAGCAGTCCATACCTGTAAGAGCCCTGTTTAACGGAATAATTTTTCTAAGTCTGCAACACTCTTTTCTGTTCTCTATTGACTGATAAAAACTAAATGGACCCTTTTCAGTGACTAATTTTTCAATAGTCTCATATTCAGGAAAATAGATGTCTATTTTTTTACTATATTTAATTACTGTTTTAGAGAGGACCTCATAAGTCTGAGGGAAAAGCCTTCCCGTATCTAGCGTCACCAATTTAATATCCAGGTTGTTAATGAATATTTCATGTGTTATCACCTGATCTTCAATACCCAAACTAGTGGTAAATATTATCCGGCCTGGGAAAAGCGCAACCAGCAAAGCCAGACTCTCTTCTATTGGTTTACTAACAAGCTGATCATTCAATTCTTTTAACTTCATATTGTTTCGCATTCGATCTGTCAAGGAGACTTAGTTTAATCTTATGAATGTGAGCCCATAATCTTTCATGGAAATAGTAGAGGATGGTCTTTGTTATAACCTCAACACTTCCAATAGAAATGGCAATTGTAACTCTTCCTGTGATAAAGTAGCTGATCATTATAGTATCAATCGTGCCTACAATCCGCCAGGATACCGACTTCATAAGACTTTTAATTGGTTTGTCGGCTCTGTCGCTGACTTTAATGACACCTCTTGAATCCGGTTTCTCTTCGGATTGTTTTAAAAGTATGTCCAACATAGAATAACATATCTGTTTAACTCAAATGTAAGACAGGGATTTAAATGATTAAGTGGCAATTATGCGATAAACACATTAGTATTTATACATATCTGTCTATATGCAAATAATCCCATTTTTGGCAGTTTACAGGGAAGGAAAAAAGATGGAACCTGGAATATGAACTGAGCAGATCGGGTTTTTTAGAATTCAAGGATCTTCTAAAGTGGCTATAAATCCAGCATTTAAGATGCCTCTGAAAAATAATACAATTTAATCAGGATACTTTTTACTTCTTCTGAAGAAGGTTTTTTTTTGATTTTTAGTGTTATTCTTATAACAGTTATTATTAAAACATTAACAAAGCAAAGATCAACTGTTTTTATTTATCATTTCTGTCCCGATCTCTTTTATTCGAAGAAGAAGAACCATAAGATCATCCTTTGATATAACCGGATTAATTATTGTCAATCTTAGCCAGATTTTTCCTTCAAGTTCAGTCTGAACAATGTAAAAGGCCCCCTCTTTATTATCTTATCCCTGATCAATAAGTTTATTTGATTGAGAGTGAGGTTATTATATTCTTCAGGTGCGTATCGGAAACAAACTGGCAACCACTTATTGCCACAAAGACAAGAAGACGCTAAGGTTCACGAAGGATTTAGTATTCAATTCAAATTCTTGGTGAAACTTTGTGCCTTAGCGCCTTGGTGCCAAATTTTTAGTTTTATGAAAGCGACCATCTTTATAATTATTCATGATAATTCATCAGCCAATCCATTGAAAAACCAACGAATGACTGGATCAATCAAATATTTATCAGGTTCCAAATAGGATTCCTTTATTTCTTTTTTGTCTTTTATTATAAGGATAAGCATTTCAATAACTCCACAAAAACCTGATGGATTTTTTGTGCCAAAATGATAGGAAGGAACTTGTTTATTGTATTTATTGAAGAAATTATCAAGGATTTCATATCTCTTCTTATGCTTCTGAACTATCTCATTAAAGGTTCCAAAAGTTTTTGTAAAATTTGAAAACCTTATTTCAGCATTTTCTCTTATCAGATGGCCCATATTTTCAGGATCGATTCCCCTGGTCAGATAAATTTCTGAGTACCTGAAAATTCCTGTGAATCCAAAGGCATCAAGATCGTCAGAAACTGAAAGAAGTGTCAGCAGATCATTTACAGGTGTGTTGGTATTGTAATCTTTATTATCGTGATATTCAATGGCTTCCAGGACGTCATGATAATCATTTTCCGGAAGATTATATCTGACCAGAAATTGGTAGCATAAATCTCTGCTCTGTTTTCCATGGTTCACCCCTGGATCAACTGACATACCGATATCATGCAAGTAACTGGCAAGTATCAGTTTTGATGGAAGGTGGAAGAAATGAAGCGTATTTTTATAAGGAATCAGTTGAAGGAGCTCCTTTGAATAGCTCCATACTCTACGGTGATGGTCAATTCCATGTGAGGATAGGGATTTTTCGTTATAGACAGAAATGAAGAATTCTTCAAGGATCTGTTTAAACTTTTTTTCCGCAAGTTCTATTAGTCCTGTCAGATTCATGATTGTAAAAAAAAAGCAAAAGACAGAGCCTTTTGCTTTTGAACAGGCTGTGTGATACTTAATTAGTAGTTGATCATTTTCTTTGCCAGATCCAGTATAGTTGTATCGTCAATAGTCACAATACCTCCATCCGGTCCCTGTTCAAAATGAATTCCAACGCAATGGCCCTTATCAAAATTTCTCCCTCCGAAGTAGTTTCTAACAGTTTCTTCATTCAAATCCAGTTTTTCGGCAATCTGTCTCATACTACCGGAGGGCAACTGGTCTTTTATCTTCCGTAGTTCATTAAAGGTGATTGTTTTAGCCATGATATTTTTGCTTAGTTTGTCAAATAGTTGTTAAAATCACATCAAAGTCCAAAGTTAAACATTAAATAGACAACTTGAAAAACATTTTTACAAATTTGAAACATCCCTTATTATGTAAACATTATATTCACCCAGATGTGCAAATCCAAATTTTTTATAAAGAGTTATCGCTTTTAAGTTAGTGGAATGAACCTCTAATTTAACCTGGGTGCCTTTGTTTTTAACAAATTGAAGAGACTCTTTTAAAAGAATTTTTGAAAGTCCTTTCCCCTGGCATTCCGGCAATATTCCAAAGTGATGAAGGAGAATCCTTCGTCCGTCATATGTCATCCATGAAGTACCGCATACCTGTTTTGTGGATTTTGCTTCCAGCACAAGCAGTTTACCGCCAATTTCAAGGGTCTTGTTAATAGTCTCTTTGGAATCCCCCCTTTCCGGATTCCCCATGTCAGTCAAGTTCCAGAAGTTGATTATTTCCTCATAGTCATCTTCATGATATTCCCTGATTATTAGATCATTATGAAGGTCAGTATTGTTCATTATTGAATATTATTATAGTTTACTCATCAATTCAAGAAATAGTTTTAGTCCCATTTTCTTCTCATTATTGAAATTATAATCAATGTTTTCAGTAAGGTATGTCTTCAGGATTTTACCCGTAATAGTTCCGGTTTTTCCAAATTTTTTCACAACTGCATCAATATTCTTTACCCCCAATTGCAAAGCTTTGTTAAATTCTTCAATAAAATCATTATCAAGTTTCTTATTGGCAGTCCAACAAGCGAAAACAAAAGGCAGACCAGAAAATTCTTTCCATTGCCTGGCAAGATCAATTTTGTATCTGAAACTTTTTTCAAATTCAAAACATTGGTCACCAATAAGAACAACTGCTTCTTCAGGACCAATATTCCTGAAATCGAAACCAATTGATGTATCGATCCACCTGAACTCTTTTTTCCAATAGTTTTTTGCGAGCACTTTCGAAAGGTTAACAGAAGAGCGAGAACGATAATCAAGGAAAACAGTCCTGATCTTTTCAAGGGGACTGTCACTTAAAAGCATTACAGTTCTTACATTCCCGTTTGCGCCGATGCAATAATCGCTTATGATGTGATACTCATTCAGCAGTGGAAGCGCAGCCACAGGAACAAGGCCTATATCAACTTTCCCACTTATAAGTTTTGCTGCACAATCAGAAGGATGGTCGGTCTCCAGAATAACCTTTTTTTCAAATCCGCTTTCCTTCAATCCATAAATAAATGGATAGGTGTTTGCATATTTAACAGCAGAAATCCTGATTTTATCCATACCCTTTTTTTACAACTTCTAAAATAGTACTTTTGTACGTATACATATAACAATTGAAACCACAATTTGATAAATAATGGAATTAAATTTTCTTACTGCCATATCTCCTCTGGACGGAAGATACAGACAAAAAGTCGATGAACTTGATCTGTATTTTTCAGAATTCGGACTGATCAGGTATCGTCTGATGGTGGAAATAGAATATTTTGTTGCCCTTTGCAATATACCCCTTCCTCAACTGATTGACTTTAAAAAAGATAATTTCAAAATATTACGGTCGATCTATGAGGACTTTGATCTGACAGATGCCGAAAAAATCAAAGAGCGAGAGAAGATCACAAACCATGATGTGAAAGCAATCGAGTATTTCCTGAAAGAAAAATTTTTTCAGTCGGGTTGGGGAAAATGGAGCGAATTTATTCATTTCGGACTCACATCACAGGATATAAACAACACTGCAATACCTCTGTCTATTAAAGATGCCCTGATAAATGTCTATTTCCCGATTCTTTATGAATTGAGAGAGACTCTGGCCGCTTTTGCCGATGAGTGGAAGGATATTCCAATGCTCGCAAGGACACATGGACAACCCGCTTCACCCACAAGGCTTGGTAAGGAGATTGAAGTGTTTATTGCCAGGATAGATGGACAAACCAAATACTTTGGACAAATTCCATATTCTGCTAAATTCGGAGGTGCAACAGGAAATTTTAACGCTCACAAAGTTGCCTATCCTGATATTGATTGGCAATCCTTTGCCAATAACTTTGTCAATGAGGAACTAGGACTCCAGCGTTCACAACCAACAACCCAGATTGAGCACTACGATAATCTGGCAGCATTATTTGATAATATGCGCAGAATAAACGTCATATTTATTGATATGGCCCGCGATTTCTGGACTTATATTTTAATGGATTATTTCAGGCAAAGGATAAAAAAAGGGGAGATCGGTTCATCAGCAATGCCTCATAAGGTTAATCCTATTGATTTTGAAAACGGTGAAGGTAACCTTGGATACGCAAATGCTATTTTTGAACATCTTTCAATGAAGCTTCCGATATCAAGGCTTCAACGTGACCTGACTGATTCAACAGTATCGCGAAACATTGGGGTACCTATCGGTCATTCGGTAATTGCATTTAATTCGTTGCTAAAAGGTCTTAATAAGCTGATTGTAAATACAGATAAAATAAAAAGCGATCTCGAAAATAACTGGGCAGTTGTTGCAGAAGCTATTCAAACTATACTGCGAAGAGAGGGTTATCCGAAACCATATGAAGCACTTCTCGATCTGACACGCACAAACCAAAAAATCACTTTTGAATCAATAACAGATTTCATTGAAAGCCTCGATCTGAGCGATGAAGTGAAAACCGAGCTGAAGGCAATCACTCCATTTAATTACACAGGTTTTTAATCCAATATATTTTAGATGAAGAACATCAGGTTGCTGCTTAAATATTTTGCCCCATATAAATGGTCAGCTGCAAAAAACATCATTTATAATATTTTAAGTGCACTTTTTGCACTTCTCTCTTTAACTCTGGTGATACCTTTTCTAAAGATTCTCTTCAAACGAGTTGAAATTGTAACAAATCCCGGACATTTTCAATTTACTTCAGAATATCTGAACTCCTTTAGTAAGTATTATCTTTCAGCCTTTATTGAAAAATACGGAGCCACTGGTGCTTTGCTTTTAGTTGTTCTTATTGTTATCGGAGCAAGCCTGTTTAAAAACGGTTTCATTTTCATGGCCAATAATAGTATGGCATTTATCAGGGCAAGTACTGTTCGTGACCTTCGGAGAAAACTATATCACAAGGTTCTCAGACTTCCGTTATCATTTTTTACTGATGCGAGGAAAGGTGATGTAATGACACGTATATCAAATGATGTACAGGAGGTTGAAATATCAGTAATGTCTTCACTCACAATGATATTCAGGGATCCGATCTATATACTTATTTTTGTCATATACCTGTTTTTAACCAGTTACGAATTGACCCTTTTTGCACTGGCCCTTCTGCCTGTCAGCGGTTGGCTGATAGGCCGCGCAAGTCGTACGTTAAGGTCATCTTCACTTCTTGGCCAGCAGTACCTTGGTCGTCTTCTTTCTGTAGTAGAAGAGACTCTGACAGGCTTGAGGATTGTCAAAGGTTTCAATGCAGAGGAAAAGATGAAGGCACAGTTTGCGGAATCAAATGAGAAATATGCAAAAGTATTTAAAAGGGTTACAAGAAAAGCTTATCTGGCTTCGCCCATCAGTGAATTCCTTGCAACAATAGTTGTAATGATACTCATGTATGTTGGTGGCAATCTTGTTCTCCAGGGATCAGAAAGTATGACACCTGATAAGCTGATCGCCTTTCTAATTGTGTTTTCCCAGATAATCCAGCCTGCAAAGAATATTACAACAGCATATTTTGCTATTCAGAAGGGGATGGCATCAATTGACAGGATTGACCAGGTGCTTGATGCTGAGGAAACTGTAACAGAAAAGGAAAATGCAGTCACTGTTACCGGATTTAATGATTCAATTGAGTTTAAAGGTGTATGGTATGCATATAACAACGAACCTGTACTGAAGGATATCAACCTTAAGATAAAAAAGGGTCAGACAGTAGCTATAGTTGGAAAATCGGGTGCCGGAAAGTCAACTCTTGCCGATCTTCTTCCAAGGTTTATGGATGTTGATCATGGCAGCATTCTGATTGATGGTGTTGATGTGCGCGATCTTAAAATCAGAGATCTCAGGTTCCTCATGGGAATCGTAAGCCAGCATCCAATCCTGTTTAATACTTCTTTCAAAGAGAACATAGCTTTTGGAGTTAGAACATCGGAGATGGAAATGGTCGAAAATGCTGCCCGGATAGCAAATGCACACGATTTCATTATTGAAACCG
Organism: Bacteroidales bacterium; assembly: GCA_049512815.1. Taxonomy (GTDB): domain Bacteria; phylum Bacteroidota; class Bacteroidia; order Bacteroidales; family VadinHA17; genus LD21. The sequence continues at coordinate 154,103 of JBEKWS010000015.1, forward strand.
AACAGGGTTATGAAAACAGTGTAGGCGAATCAGGAAATAAGCTCAGTGGTGGACAGAGGCAAAGAATAAGCATTGCCCGGGCTATAATGGCTAATCCGCCCATCCTGATTCTCGATGAAGCAACTTCTGCTCTTGATACCGAATCGGAAAGGCTTGTTCAGGATGCAATACTTAACCTGATGAAAAACAGAACTTCGATGATAATCGCCCATCGCCTTTCGACAATACAACATGCTGATTTGATCGTTGTTATTGATGAAGGCAGAATTGTTGAAACAGGCACACATGCTATACTGATGAAGAAAAAGGATGGAATCTATCAGAAACTACATAGCTTTCAGGCTATCTGAAGAAATTGAATGGGAGATAAGGAGAAAAGGAAAAACAGGAGAGATAATGCCTTATTAGATACCCACGGCAGTGGTAGATCTCTCAAGATAAATGCCAAAAGTAAAAAGACAAAAGTGATTTGAGAAATAGAATATATGGTCATAAATACATGATACAGATATGATTAAACGGAATATTTTTTTGTTGTTAGTGATGATTCTGATCGTGCTAGCGGGTTCAGCACAAGCTCAAAAACCAAAATTAAAACCAAAACATTCTTTCACATTGGGAACCTCAGACTTTCTACTTGATGGCCAACCTTTTCAAATAATAAGTGGTGAAATGCATCCTGCAAGAATACCGGCTGAATACTGGCGTCACAGGATAATAATGGCAAAGGCGATGGGATGTAATACAATATCAGCATATATTTTTTGGAATTATCATGAATCTGAAGAAGGCGTTTATGATTTTTCTACAGGCAACCACAATATCGCAGAATTTATTAAAATTGTACAGGAAGAGGGAATGTGGTTAATATTAAGGCCTGGTCCATATGTTTGTGCTGAATGGGAATTGGGAGGAATCCCACCTTACCTTTTACGAATTCCTGATATTAAATTGAGATGCATGGACCCTCGATATATGGCTGCTGCTGAGCGATATATTGCTAGACTATCAGAAGAGATTAGGCCTTATCTTATAACAAAGGGTGGACCCGTGTTAATGTTACAGATTGAAAATGAGTACGGCAGTTTCGGAAATGACAAGAATTATTTGTTAAGGTTAAAAGAAGTTTGGGCATCCAACGATATTGACGTACCAACATTTACAGGTGATGGTCCGACAAAAAATATGCTGGAAGCCGGAACTCTTCCCGGAAGTGCCGTAGGTCTTGATTCCGGAAGTTCTTCAGATGACTTTGCTCTTGCAAATTTAGTGAACCCGGGAGTGCCAGTATTTAGTAGCGAAACATATCCGGGCTGGCTAACCCATTGGGGCGAGAAATGGGCAAAACCCGACTCCACAGAATTATTAAAGGAGGTGAAATTTCTTATGGACAACAAGAAATCCTTTAATTTTTATGTTATTCATGGAGGAACCAATTTCGGATATACTGCAGGAGCCAACTCTGGGGGAAAAGGTTACGAACCTGATGTTACTAGTTACGACTATGATGCTCCTATCAATGAACAGGGTCAACCTACTCCTAAGTATATAGCTCTCAGAAAACTTATTGGTTCATATCTTCCAAAAGGGAAAATGCTTCCCCAAATCCCAGATTCGGTTCCGACAATTGAAGTAACACCGGTAGGGATGCAGCCATTTACTGCTGTCTGGGACAATCTACCCCAACCGGTGAACTCAGTTCAGCCTAAAACATTTGAAGCATACGGTCAGAACAATGGTTTCATTTTATACCAAACTGAACTTATTGGTCATAAACAAGGAAAACTTACAGTAACTGATATTCACGATTATGCAACGGTTTTTCTCAACGGTGTTTACATCGGAAAACTCGACAGGAAAGAGGGAATTAATTCTATTGATTTGCCAGCTAGTGATGTGGAAAAACCAGTCCTTGAGATTTTAGCAGAAGCTATGGGACGAATTAATTATGGGAAGAATCTTATAGACAGAAAAGGTATTACTGACAGCGTCACTCTTGATGGAACGACATTATTGAACTGGAAGGTATATAATCTGCCGATGGACAGAAAATTTATATATGATCTCAGATCCTCAGGAAAGTCAATCAAAAAACCAGGTGTTTTCTTCAAAGGTAATTTTGTTCTTTCCAGAGCAGGAGGGAACTTATGGGCTGATACTTATATTGACATTTCAAACTTTATCAAAGGCATTGTATGGGTCAATGGACATAATCTTGGCCGTTACTGGAATATAGGACCACAAAAAAGACTTTTTTGTCCGGCAACGTGGCTGAGAGAAGGAATGAATGAAATCATGGTTTTTGATCTGCATCAGACTGAAGCAAAGCTGATTTCAGGGATGAAAACATTAGAGTGATAAATCAGGTGAAAAAAAACTGGCGATTATGGCTAGTCAACCACTAATAAATATCAAATAACCTGCAGATGTGTCTATTATAGATATTTTCATATACACACTCTGAAACTGTTTTTTCGTTTGCTTCCAACAATCTGAAATAATCATTCATCTTTAAAGCAGCAAGTTTATAGGCCACATGTATCAACTGTCTCATATCCGGATTATAATCTGCATTGCCTGGAATATGTCTTAAAGTATCTGCAAATTTTTTGCCGTTCCATTTAGAAACTTCCTGTTTTGAAGGAAGTGAAGACACTTTAATATCAATAACATCTGCATACGGAACACATAATTCATCGATCTGTGTTAATGATTCTGAGTAAATCTCTTTAGCGAAACCCAACGCTTCGCCACCTGATTCTGCCATACCGATAACCTCTTCAAGCCATGTTGTTCCCGCAGTCTTCAGATGGATACCTTTATCATGGTTTTTGATGATTGAACCGATATAGGGATAGATAGCAAACTTATCTGATCCTGAATGAATGCTCATCTTCAGGTTCTCAGACAGGCCAAATTCTTTAACAGCATAGTCAATAACCAAAAGATCAGATTCAAATTCCTTAGCAAACAACAGAGGATCACCAACATAATCTACACCTTTATTAAACCTTCCTGAGAACTTTGGAGCTATGGTCTGAATGGATATATTTTCAAAAGCCAGCATTTTAAGGATGAAAAAAAGTTCCACAGGAGCCAGGGGTTGAGCCACTTCATCCATTGAAACTTCAGTGATAAAATTGCCATATCCTTTAACCTTTTCAATTTTTCTGTAAATATCCCTGGCCTTTATAGCAGCAAAAAGGTACTTTTCTGCAATTTGTTTTATCAGAGATTTTGAGGTTTTAAAGGACAATTCTGTTCCTGCAATATTCAGTTCACCAGTGTATTTTTCAACACTTGACAAAAATTTAAGGATATCTTTCTTATCGGCTTTCTTCCCAATATAAGATGCCACATCAATTGTAAAAAAATCTGAGCTTTCTATAAAACGGTCAACCGAATCAAGGTTAATATGATCGGCATCAACGAAATATGGTTTTTTAAATCCAGCATTTTTTGTTACCGAATCTGCTTCAATCCTGACATCCCCGGGTTGAGTACCTATGATATTATGTTCGCGATTTGATTTATTCCATACAGGTGTTATTTCAATGCCTTTTCCTGATGCTTCGATTATTGCTTTTAATTGTGCCCCACCCTGATGACCAAATCTGTCCCCCAGGCCGATGGAAAATTTACCCAGTTTTTTCATTTTTCTTCAGTGGACTGGTTTAATTATCTCTTCTTTTAGTCTTTTATAAAAAGAAATCTACATTTTCAGATGTAACGATATCTATAGGAAGGTATTCTATTTTATCGGGAATTCTATGAAATGACAAGAATTCGAATAGTTTCTTTATCCCCTTATAAGTCTGTTCTTCAGGTCTCTGACCAATAAGAAACCTGATTATACCCGACTTGAGATATTTTACGTTAGTATCCAGCAGGTCGTATCCGAAAAGGTCAATTGATTTCAATCCCTTTTTCTCAAGGTAAAGGGCAATAAGGTAAGACCTGGAACCTGTAATGAAGATTGATCCTATACCAGGATTTTCCTTAAATGCTCTATCAATCTCATTTTTAACCGATTCAGAAGAAGGGTCAGGAATATTAATATTTATCTTTTTCCCTCTATTTTTGCCTGATTTTTCGAAATAACTCAGAAATCCCTGTTTACGGTTATTAAGGTGGTGAACATTCTGAATGTTTCTTGCAATTGTAACAACAAGAATGTCGTTTTTTTCGGATGTAACCATATCAATAAGTTGTCCGGCAACTCTACCGCTCTGGAAGATATCTTCTCCGATATAGGCGAGAAAATCTGTATTTTCAATAAACCCGTCTATGAAAACAAAGGGTATTTTCTCCTTATGAAGCCGGGAACAGAATGCTATAGATTCTGATTTAAAAATTGGCGCGAGTAGCACTCCATCAGGTTTGAGATCCAATACGATATCGGTTTTCTTTTGAAAATCATCTTCACTTTGCATATCAAAACTAACCTGGCTGAGTGTAACCGAAAATGGATCGAGTTCTTTAATAGCTCTGATCATGCCAAGAGGATGTTTTTCCCAGAAAGAATTGTCTTTTGCAGGTTCAGGTAAAAGTGAAACGAGGTGAACTCGTTTCTTTAGTTTCAATACCTGGGCCATAACGTTGGGAGAGTATTTTGTCTCTTTCAGAATTTTCAGAACCTTCAGCTTGGTCTTTTCAGCAACCTCACCTCTTTCATGTAATACTCTGTCAACTGTACCTATTGAGACTCCGGCTAGCCTGGCTATATCCTTTATTCTTGCTTTTTTTGTAGGCATTTTTTAATATGGTTCATATAGATTTAATCCACCTTCAAACCATTTCATTAAAAATGAAGGTGTTTATACTTTATAAGAAAAATAACTCTTACTGAATGTGTTAATCAATAATCACCTGTTTAACTTTTGGTGCGAATACATTCATAATAATCCATGCCAGTATATAGGTACAGGCAGCAATTGTAAACATTACTGTATATCCGGTTTCAACATGCCCGGCCTTCTTAAAAAAGTCAAGAAGATGTCCTGCAAAAACTGAAACGAAAGCACCACCTACAGCTCCAGCCATGCCTCCAATGCTGGTAACGGAACTGACAACCCTTTTTGGAAATGCATCTGATACAGTAGTAAAAATATTAGCTGACCATGCCTGATGTGACGAAGCAGCCAGACTTATCAGTGCAACTGCACCCCAAGTACTTATTCCGGCTGATTGTGCGAAGAAAACAGGAATAACGAGCACTGCAAATATCAACATAGTGTACTTTCGTGCATTAAATGGAGACATTCCTTTTTTTATCATAAATGATGAAAGCCTGCCTCCAAAGATGCTTCCCACAGTTGTTGATGAATAAATAACGACCAGAGGAAGACCAAATGATTTAATATCAAGGCCGGCACCTCTTACTGTTGAAAGCCAGCCTGGAATCCAGAAAAGGTAAAACCACCAGATCGGATCTGTCAGCGCCTTTCCGGTAAAGAAAAGCCATGTCTGACGGTATTTGAGAAGCTGAACCCATGGAACTGATTTCTCGCTTTCGTTTTGTTCATCTAAATCGCTTTTAATTAATTCAAGTTCGCCAGCTGATATTTTTCTGTGTTTTTCAGGTATCTCATAGAAAATAAACCAGAGAATTATCCAGATGAATCCAATAGAACCTGTAATTATAAATGCTGCCTGCCAGCCCCATGCGATAATAATTGCCGGAACTGCAAGAGGGGCGGCTATTGCTCCCACATTTGTGCCTGAATTGAAAATGCCAAATGCATTTGCTCTTTCTTTTTTTGGGAACCATTCAGCAATTGTTTTATTTGCTGCAGGGAAGTTACCTGATTCGCCTACACCTAATAAAGCTCTCCAGAATCCAAACCCTATAACTCCTTTAGCAAGTGCGTGGCCCATTGCTGCAATACTCCAGACAAGAACTGATATCCCGTAACCGATCTTCGTCCCGAATTTATCTATGAGTCGTCCCGCGAGCAACATTGATAATCCATAGCACACCTGGAAAATTGTTACAATATTTGCATAAGCAACCTCGCCTATATTAAGATCACTTTCAAGCAATGGTTTAAGAATACCGATCACCTGTCTGTCGAGATAGTTAATAGTCGATGCAAAGAATAACAATGCACAGACAGTCCATCTGTAGTTGCTAATTTTTTTTATTTCTGGCATATTCCGGGTTGATTAGTCGTTAAATCTATCAAACATTGTAAGTTGAAGAAGAAGTTGTTCCTCCGTGTCCTGTCCAGTTTGTATGGAAGAATTCACCTCTTGGTTTATCAATACGTTCGTATGTGTGTGCACCAAAATAGTCGCGTTGGGCCTGTAAAAGATTGGCAGGCAGTTTTTCACAACGATAGCCATCGAAATATCCAAGAGCCGATGAGATTGCAGGAACCGGTATTCCATTCATTGCTGCAGCTGCCACTACATTTCTCCAACCATCCTGAGCTTTTTCAACTTTTTCTTTGAAGAAAGGATCAAGAAGCAGATTAGTAATAGAAGGATTTTTATCAAATGCATCTTTAATTTTAATCAGGAATGCGGATCTGATTATACAGCCCCCGCGCCACATTAGAGCAATTCCGCCAAAATTAAGTTTCCATTTGTATTCTTCGGCAGCAACTTTCATAAGTGCATAACCCTGTGCGTATGACACAATTTTGGATGCATAAAGCGCCTCCATTATGTCATTAATAAATTTGATTTTGTTGCCGTTAAATTTTGGAACCGGTCCCTGAAGTATTTTTGAGGCCTGTGAACGTTCATCCTTCTCAGAGGATAAGCACCTCGAGAAGACTGCTTCTCCGATAAGAGTCAGAGGAATGCCAAAGTCAAGAGCTGTAATGGCTGTCCATTTGCCGGTACCTTTCTGACCTGCAGTGTCAAGGATTTTATCCACTAGAGGTTTTCCATCAGAATCTTTAAACGCAAGTATATCACGGGTTATTTCTATAAGATAACTGTTAAGTTCACCCTCATTCCACTTCTTGAAAATTAAGTGCATCTCATCAGCTCTCAGATGTAAAAGATCTCTCATTATCTGGTATGCCTCCGATATAAGCTGCATATCACCATATTCGATGCCATTGTGAACCATTTTCACAAAGTGACCTGCACCATTCTCACCAACCCAGTCACAGCATGGAGTGCCATCATCGACTTTTGCCGCTATGGCCTGAAAAATTGGTTTCACAAATGGCCATGCTGCTTTTGATCCACCTGGCATGATCGATGGTCCGAGTAATGCTCCCTCTTCACCACCAGATACACCTGTACCGACATAAAGAAGTCCCTTACTTTCAACAAGAGATGTTCTTCTGTTTGTATCAGGATAATGAGTATTTCCACCATCAATAATTATATCGCCTGGCAAAAGAAGGGGGATGATGGTTTCAATCATCTCATCAACTGCGTTTCCGGCTTTTATCATAAGCATTACTTTCCTTGGACGTTCAAGAGATCCAACTAGTTCTTCAATTGAATGAGTACCTATAATATTTTTACCTTTGGCTCTTCCGGCAAGGAACTCATCGACTTTCCGAGTTGACCTGTTGAATACGGAAACCTTAAAACCTTTGCTCTCCATATTAAGGACAAGATTCTCGCCCATTACCGCAAGTCCGATTAATCCTATGTCTGATAATTTACTCATATTTATATTATTGATGTTAAAATTCCTATTTTCTGATAATTTATTTAATGTTGCTTGTTGCTCGTTTCTCATTGCTCGTTGCTCGGTTCTAGTTTCTAGATTCTATTAACTACTTACTTTTTATTTTTGCCTTTTGCCTTTTGCCTATTGCCTTTTGCAACCCCTGCAGTCTGTCTCCTCCCTAAAATTGCCCCCCGGGCAATTTCTTAACGGTCGTTCCTCTTTTACCTTTTGCCTTCATAATACTCCGCACCTATCTCATCACTAACCTTGTTAAAAGCTTTTCCGCTCTTAACTTCCGTGACATTACCACGACCTATCATGCCCCAATTTATCATCTTATTTGAATTGGTCAAAAATTATTTTGTTATTCTTTCTTTTGAAGTCCATAATCCAAGGGCAGGACTTGAGATAAAGAAGATTTCTTCGCCGTTATCCATTACATTAAAACCATTTTTCAGTTTTTTTGGATTGTATTTTTTCAACATTCCATGAAGATCATGATATCTGAAGTTAACTGATTCTATCTCCTCCTGTGTAAGGTATCCCGGACAATAAGTTATTGAGAATCTTCCTTCTGAACTTCCGTGAATAAGGTGAGCAGCTGCACTCAGATTATTATAGAGCTCTTCGTTTTTATTTAAAGATTTTAATGTGGCTGGTGTTCCGCGGTAACCATATTCCCTTATTAGCCGGTCTATTTCTTTATCCTCACCAAACTCTTTTAAACCTGGTGCCAGGACAATCAATTCCCCGTTATCAGCCATTGCCATACGAGTCCGGTAAATACTTTTATTTCCCAGCCATGTGCTTTTGAACTCTAGAGGATCGAGATAAACAACAATTTTTTTTAATGGTTTTTCCAGCTTAGTGAAATTTACTTCCAGGGAAAGGTCAGCCGCAAGTCTGAATACTTCTTCATCATCGCCTATAAAAAGTCCCCTTGTGACAAGTTTTCCTGTATCATCACAGCCAACAACTGTATGTACGTAAACAATAGGAAGATGCTTAGTGAAATTAGCTGAGGCATAATTTAAAAGTGACCTTACAGGATTATCAGCCTTACCCATGATGCGTTCCATTCCATAAACAGCTCCGATAAAATGACTCTTATTTATTCCTTCAGGTCCCCCGGTCCCGACAAACAGGTTTTTATTATAGTTCGCCATTCCCATTACTTCATGTGGAACAACCTGTCCGACTGAAAGAATAAGATCATGTTGACCATTGAAAACCAGTTTATTAAGTTGGGCCGGCCATGAATAGTTTAATGTACCGTTGGTTATTTCAGATACTAATTCCCCAGGCACAATACCTACTGTTACAACATCTTTTCTCCAGTCATGTATACGGAAGAGTGACTTTGGTACTTCATTATACATTTCGTTTATCTGATTATAAGTCATAGGGGTATGTGTACCAAGGGCAGGAAGGATATCTTTCAGATGTTCCTTATAATATTGATAAATATATGTTGTAAGTTCACCGGCTCTGGAATGAAAACGGGTATAGTCGGGAGGAACAACCAGAACCTTTTTTCTGATACCGAGCTTCTCCAGGGAAGAAAAAATGCCAGACTCAAGATCTTTTGAGTTAAGAACCGTATTATCCGAACCAGATTTGTAGTATATCATTAGTTTTTCTTAAAAGAATCATTATTAAAATTAATTATTCGCATTCCTCAACTAATGTTGATTGTTGCTCGTTACTTGTTGTTTGTTCAGCCTTCGCACAGTTGAACCGTTGAACCACTGCACCATTCATACATCGCCTATCGCTTATTTCCATTGTGGATGCTCCGGAAGAAAAGCTTCAAACTCCTTAATCAGTTTCTCCTCATAAGCACCCTTAAAAGTTCCTGCAAAGAACCTGTCCATACCTTCTTTATAAAATCTTTCCCACGATTCTTCTTCTTTTCCGGGATTAATTGGATAGAAGAGGACTCCGTTTGATTTGGCTGACTTCAGGTCACCGTTAGCGTCCCCGATCATAAGTATCTTATCATCAGAATATTTACCTTTTGCTGCGTATTTAAGATGTTCGGTTTTCGTTCCATGTTCCTGTCCAGCTATCATCTTCAGAAAATGATCGATTCTGTTTTCCTCCCATTCGCGTTTCAGAGCCTCATAAGGTGTTTGTGATACAACAATTGCATCGGCTTTTGGTTTCATTTTTTCAAGGCACTCTTTAACAAATGGAAAAGGAGTGATACCGAATACAAGTTTTTCTATATCATCATTTACTTTCAACGACCATTCAAGAGTTTGAGTAATAAAGGGATCATTTACTTCAGCAGCATATTTTTTTAATGTGGAATTACTAAGTTTGGTCTCTTTTTTTGTCCATTCAATCAGTGAGGCTCCGGAAGGGACCGTAAAATTCCGGGCTTTTATCTCGGGACGTGTTGCTAAAAGTCTGAGTGTCTCATTCACTGCAAGAAAACGGTTACAACCCCTGTTGGTTGAATACAGATTCACAAATTCCCAGGTCTCACGGGCATATTTTGAGATAGGTTGCATTTTGAAATATTTGACAAAATTGGGGCAGAAGCACTCTTTCTGCTTGATCTCCATCGTGTCAAATGCACAGCCATCGGAATCTATCCCGATAAAAAACTCTTTTTCAGGTTGAAGAGAAATTAATTGATCGTGTGGATTCATAAAATAATAAGAGAAATTTAATTATTATTTTTCATATGCTTCAAGCTTATATTCCTGTAACTTCTTATCGGCAAATTTCATCTTCAACCTGGCAAATCGCTGTCTCCCGTTTATCATTGGAACAGATGGCCAGTCTTCACCGATAAGCGGTCTGACATATGTCATAAATTCGTCAGTAACATCATAGCGGTTTGGGGCAATCCATTTCTCGGGGAATATCCTTTCAGAGAGGGCCACTTTCTCCAGAGGAACTTTATCATACCTTACATTATATATAAAACCAGGTTCTCTTAGAATTGTTGCCATCCAGCCATTGCCCTCATACAGCGCTATCTCAACAGCTTTCTGTCCAACTTTATATGCTTCATCAAGATCCACGATTGAAGCATAAGCAGTCGTATGTCGCTGATCAGTTCCCATAACCTGGCCACGTGCAGATCCTCTTGTTTTTAATCCCTTGCTATTGAGATAATTAACAACAGTCTGGGAAACAGAGTTCTGACTTGATCCAAATGATACATGACCAAAGGCATCTTTCACCTCACCTATACTGCCAACATCAAACCCTTCGCTTACCACAACTACACACCTACCGTCTTGTTTTAATTGCTCATTAACATTCTCAACAAGGTTATCAATAGTTATCTTTGATTCTGCCATATAGATCTGGAGCGGCATATTTCTTTCAGGATCTGCAAGTCTTGCTGCAGCCGGAATATATCCGATCTTACGACCCATAGCCTGGATGACAAGTACAGGATCGGCAGGAGCGGAGCCCATATTCTCTTCATTGGCATTCTGAATTATATGTGACCAGTATCTTGCCACACTTCCATATCCGGGAGTGTGATCAATTAATCTGAATTCATTGTCACCCAAATCATTATCAATAGTTTTGGGCACTCCAACAGCAATCAGGTCAAGTCCTGTTGTTTTAGCCATTTCACCGACTTTAAAGGCAGTATGTTGTGAATCGTTACCCCCGATGTAGAAAAAATAACCAATATTATGAGCCTGAAAGACTTCCATAATTCTTTGGAAATCCTTTTGTTGCTTATCTTTGAGTTTATACCGGCAGGTGCCAATACTTCCGGCGGCAGGAGTATTTCTTAACAAGGCAATTTCTTCTTCATTCTGAACTGAAAGATCGAGCAGTTCCTCATTTAAAACTCCCTCAATTCCATGCCATCCTCCATACAACTTCTTAAATTTGTCAGGGAACATCCTGCATGTCTCAATAATCCCCCGTAATGAGTTGTTAATTACCGGTGATGGCCCACCCGACTGGGCAACTATTACGTTTTTCGCCATAGTTTATGTGATTAATTTTGTTTTGTTTCCGTTTATTTCTTGTTGTTCGTCGCTTGTTAATCGTTGCTCGTTGCTAGTTACCAGGTTGTTCTTAGTTGCACCTTGCGCCCAGCACCCTGCAACCTGCACACAGATTTATACTCCTGAATAAGCGCTGAATCCTCCATCAACCGGAATAACAACACCCGTTACAAACTTTGATAAGTCAGAAACCAGGTAGATAAGTGTACCTGTCAATTCTTCAGGCTCGCAGTAACGTTCCATAGGTGTACCATTAATTATTTTCTTTCCTCTTGGCGTGGGACATCCGGTTTTTTCATCAATCAAAAGGAACCTGTTCTGATTTGTGAGAAGAAATCCGGGGGCAATTGCATTAACCCTGACTCCTGTTTTTGAAAAATGGACCGCCAGCCATTGAGTGAAATTATTAACAGCAGCTTTTGCGGCAGAATAAGCGGCAATTTTGGTTAATGGTCGGTAAGAGTTCATCGAAGATATATTGATAATAACCCCGGCCTTTTTCTTAACAAGATCAGTCGCAAAAACCAATGATGGTATAAGTGTCCCTTTGAAATTGAGGTCGAACACTTTGTCGAACCCTTCAATCTGAAGCCCGAAAAAAGTATCTTCAGTATTTTCGGTTTCATTCCCTTCCATCTTTTCGACTTTGGTGGTAGCTGCAGGAGAATTTCCTCCTGCTCCGTTTACCAGTATATCAATCGGCCCGAATTTATCGTGAATATCTTTTCTAGCTTCTTCGAGTGAAGCCCTGTCAAGAACACTTGCTGAAATTCCTATTGATGGCACATTGAATTCTTTTTCAATCTCTTTGGCAACTTCTGATGCCGCATCTTTTTTAAGATCAATGATAACAGTTTTTACGCCATGGGCAGCTAGTGACCTAGCCATGGTTGAGCAGATTATACCTGCACCCCCGGTAATTACTGCTACTTTATCTTTTAAATTTAAATCATTCATTTATATTGTGTTAAATGTTGAATGTTAATAAGTTTTATGCTCCTTCCCCAAAATCTTTTACCTTTTTCTAAATCCCTCCCCCAGGGGGAAGGAACTTAACTGAATGATTATCATTTTTATACCCCCTTCTTTCCAGTGAGAATGGGGAAGAGGGATGAGGCATTAGTTCATAGATTAAAATCCAAAATATTCCTTGGCATTCCTGTACGAGATACCTTCAATTAAAGGTTTCAGTAGTTCTTCTTCGTCAGGAATTAGCCCTTTTTCAACTTCTTCCCCTATAAAATTGCAAACCAGTCGCCTGAAATATTCATGTCGTGGATAGGAGAGGAAGCTGCGGGAATCTGTGACCATTCCAATAAACCTTCTTAATAATCCAAGAGCTGCGAAATCCTTTAGTTGCTTCTCGATACCGCATTTCTGATCGAGGAACCACCAGGCGGGACCATTCTGGACCTTGCCTGCTGATGAACCGTCGTTAAAATTCCCTGCCATGGTTATCATCATCTCATTGTCGGCAGGATTAAGGTTGTATAGGATTGTTTTTGCAAGCTGATCTGTATCATCAAGTGCATTCAGGAATTTCGACATTTTTAATGCATCCTGTGAAACACCGATAGAGTCCCATCCCGTATCCGGACCCATTTGTCTGAACAAACGTGCATTGTTATTTCTAAGAGCACCAACATGGAACTGCTGGGTCCAACATCGTTTATGATTAAGCTTGCAGATTTCGAGCATTGTAGCAGTCTTATATTTTTCATCTTCCTCATATGAAATTGTGTCTCCTTTAAGAAGTTTTCTGATTATTTTATCAACATCAGATCTGGTATAAGAAGTAAAATAAAAACGATCCAGGCCATGGTCTGAAAGACGGCCTCCTGACTCATGAAAGAATTTATGCCTGATATCTATTGCTTCAATAAGAGTCTCAAAGTTCCTGATTTCTACTCCGCTCACATGTTCCAGTTTATGAATGTATGCCCTGAATTTTTCAGGATCTTCAGTCTTGACAATACTATCTGGCCGGAAGGTTGGCAATACTGTAATCTCGAAAGATCCTTTTAATTTCAAATGATGTTCAAGGCTATCGGTAGGATCATCAGTTGTACAGATGATCTCAACTTTCATCTTTCGTAATAAAGATCTGATACTGAATTCTTTCGTTTGTAATAATGTAGAGGCTTTTTCGTAAATTCCTGTTGCTGTTAAAGGTGAAAGAAGTTCGGTGATATTAAAATATCTTGTAAGTTCAAGATGTGTCCAGTGATAAAGCGGGTTTCCCACTGTGGCCGGAACTGTTTCAGCCCATTTTTTGAATTTTTCTATGTCTGAAGCATTTCCTGTACAAAACATCTCATTGATTCCATTTGACCTCATTAAACGCCATTTATAATGATCTCCTTCAAGCCAGGCCCGGGTAAGATTGGTGAATTGCCGGTCCTCAGCTATAATTGCAGGTGAAAGGTGACAGTGGAAATCTACAATGGGCTGATTCTCAGAATATTTATGATAGAGTTTTTCAGCAGTATTATTACTCAGAAGAAAATTCTCGTGAATAAATGGTTTCATATCTTTTTAACCAATTGTAATAATTTATAAATTTGAAAATTATTCTTTCGTTAACGATCACGAAATTATGAATTACATATTAATAAATCAAGAAATAAAGAAAGTGTTTATTAAAAATTAAAATTTCCCTCATTTTTTCCGGAGAAAATCAAATTGAGCTGAATTGAATTGTGTTTTCCGGCAAAGAATGTATTTTTGTTTTAATTGAAAAATTTACTCTCTAAAAACATCCTGATGAATATCAAAAAAAACATTTCAATTACTATTTTGCTAATTAGCTTTATATCAATCTTTCCACTGAAGTTGCTATATCCTTCATTTAAAACCGATATTAATAAATCTGATTTAAAAAACGTATTAAAAGCAGTGGCTGACTGGCAGCTAAAAACACCACTTACGCATGACCTTGCTGACTGGACAAATGGTGCACTCTATGCAGGTATGATTGAATGGGCAAGTATTGCAGGAAATGATTTTTATTATGAGTGGCTGAAAGGAATTTCAGAGAAGAATGGCTGGTCGTATCTGGTCAGGAAGGATCCGCTTGGAAGATACCATGCCGATGATTATTGCGTAGGTCAGACCTATATTGAGCTTTATCGTAAATATAAAGATAAGAAGATGATCAAACTAATGAAGGCATATCTTGATCGGATATTAAAAGATCCGGCAACAGGTGATCTTAAATTTGAGAACACAGAAAATTATTGGTCAACCCAGCGATGGTCTTGGTGCGATGCTCTGTTTATGGGACCCACAGTATGGGCAAAAATGGCTAATGTGACAGGAAAGAAAAAGTATCTTGATTTCATGTATAAGGAATATAAAGCTACAACTGACTACCTTTATGATAAGGATGAAGATCTTTACTTCAGGGATTCCAGTTACTTTACGAAGAAAGAGAAAAACGGTACAAAAGTATTCTGGGGCCGTGGTAATGCTTGGGTATTTGCCGGACTTCCGATTATAATCAGAGAACTTCCCGTAAAATATGAGCATAAGGAATATTTTGTGACAATTTATATGGAAATGGCCGCAAAACTGCTTTCCTTACAATCTGCCGATGGATTCTGGCATGCAAGCCTACTTGATCCTGAAAGTTATCCAAATCCTGAAATGAGTGCAACAGCTTTTTTTGTCTACGGTCTGGCCTGGGGTGTGAATAATGGTTATCTTGACAAAGAAATATATCTTCCGGCTATAGTAAAGGGCTGGAAATCAATGGTCAGCTCCGTCTGGCCTGATGGGAAGGTAGGTTTTATTCAACCTATCGGAGCAGATCCTAAAAGCGTTACAAGAGAAATGACTGAAGTTTATGGTGTTGGCGGATTCCTGATGGCAGGAACGGAGATAACCAGACTGATTGATAAAGGGATTCTATAAAAAAGTCACCGGTTGCTGTACACTTTATATAGAGAATTATATAAAATAAAATATCATATCATGAAAGTAGAACTTAGATACGCTTCTCATCCAAACGATGTAAAGAATTACGATACAGATAAACTTCGAAAAGAGTTTCTTATTGAAAACGTATTTGTTCCGGATGAGATATCTCTTGTTTATTCTATGTACGACCGTTACATTGTTGGAGGTGCAATGCCTGTTAAAAAACAATTAAAACTGGAACCCCATGATGAACTGAAATCTGAACAGTTTCTGGATAGGAGGGAGATGGGAATAATTAATATTGGAGGTGATGCCGTTATTAGTACCGGAAGCACAGCATATAAAATTGGATTCAAAGAAGCTCTGTACCTTGGCAAAGGGACCCATGATGTTGTTTTTAGATCGGCCGATTCAAAGAAACCAGCTAAATTATATATTAACTCAGCACCTGCTCATCACACATATCCTTCCAGGAAGGTAATCCTCGCTGATGCAGAAGTGGCGGTTGTTGGAAACAATGAGTCTTCTAACCACAGGACTGTAAATAAACTGCTTGTAAACAGTGTTATTGAGACTTGTCAGTTACAGATGGGAATGACCGAACTTAAGAAGGGCAGTGTCTGGAACACTATGCCTGTTCATACTCATAACAGAAGAATGGAAGCTTACTTCTATTTTGAGCTGCCTGAAAAGCAGGCTATCTGTCATTTTATGGGTGAGCCTGACGAAACAAGGCATATCTGGATAAAGAATGAACAGGCTGTTCTTTCCCCATCCTGGAGTATTCACAGTGCAGCCGGAACAGCTAGTTATACATTTGTCTGGGGTATGGCCGGCGAGAACCTCGATTATGGGGATATGGATA
This sequence comes from Bacteroidales bacterium, assembly GCA_049512815.1. GTDB lineage: Bacteria > Bacteroidota > Bacteroidia > Bacteroidales > VadinHA17 > LD21. The sequence continues at coordinate 170,514 of JBEKWS010000015.1, forward strand.
TAAGGCAACCGGATTCTTTGAAATAGAAAAAAACGGTGAGCAAGGTGCAAGGTAATATACTGACTCCAGAAAAACAATATAAAACCTGCATTCTGCATTAAGCATTAATAAGTATAAAGATTTTTTAAGAGTTATGTTATTTAATCATTAGATATGAAAGATTTATTTGATCTTAAAGGAAAAGTAGCCCTGGTGACAGGTGGTACACATGGAATCGGACTGGCAATTGGGTTGTTGCTGAGTAAGGCTGGGGCAAAAGTATGTGTAAATGATCTTGAGGATGATAAACTTCAGAGCTGTAAAGAAGCTTTCAAAAAAGAGGGTCTCGATGTTTTCACTCTTAAATTCAATGTCACTGGTGAGCATGATGTTGATAAGGGAATATCAGTGATCGAAAAAAATGTTGGTTCTGTTGATATTCTGGTAAATAATGCCGGTATCATTAAAAGGATTCCCATACTTGATATGGCAATAGCTGACTACAGGCAGGTTATTGATGTTGACCTTGTTGCCCCATTGATTGTTTCAAAACGAGTGGCCCCTAAGATGATTGAAAAACGTTGCGGCAAGATCATCAATATGTGTTCTATGATGAGTGTCTATGGCCGTAATACTGTTTCTGCATACGCTTCAGCAAAAGGTGGTCTTAAGTTGCTGACACAGAATATGACATGCGAATGGGCAAAATATAATATCCAGATAAATGGAATTGGTCCGGGTTATATTGCCACCTCACAAACAGCGCCCATACGAGAAAACGGACATCCTTTTAACGATCTTGTTATGACCCGCACTCCCGCAGGCAGATGGGGTGAACCGGAGGATGTGGCTTATGCTGCTCTTTTCCTTGCATCAAAAGCCAGCAACTTTGTCAATGGGCATATCTTATACGTTGATGGCGGAATCCTCGCAAACTTCGGATATGTTAAGGGGGAAAACGATATTTAGTGGTTCTGAAGTCTTAACGCCCTTCGGGCTGTCTTGCTCCCTTTGGTCGCTGTATTTTAAGTCTTTAGCCAAGACAGCGTTAGCGTTAAGACATCGAAAAGGATGGAAGCGACAGACAAGGCGAAATTCGTTAAGACAATTCTTTGTTTTCCGGATTATCCGGATGATCATCTGCATATGGTTTTGCATAAAGATCCTCAACTTTTACCCTGTCATTTTCGGGATTTAGCATTGTAACAGGCTGAATTTGCTCTTCTCCCGCCTTCCCATTGAAATAAAGTATGCACGCAAATATTGGCATTAACGGAAGTGTTAGAGCACTTACTGTTGCCGAAAGAATGATGAATAATGGTCTAGTTGTAACATCAACAAGTTTTGTTGCATCCCCGGGATTCAGGATGGTTTTTACAAAGCTTCCGGTAAAAGGAAGATATATGATTCCGGAAAAGACGACAGAAATAACTAACATAATTATAATAAAAACGGCTACCCAACCAATATTCGACCAGAAATTTTTATGGGCCAGTTTTATGATTCTGCTGATTGTATTGCCAATATTTATACCTTCAACCATCATAACCGGTAAAATAAAAAGGTATAGTGTCATTACATATATTGCAGCAAAGAAAGCACCGATAATCAGTACAAATACTCCCAGAATAATCGCTATGGATCCTGCAAAAGCAAGAAGGATCATTATAATAATATATGGAATAAAATACTTCAGGGATTTAACTGCCGAGATGAAAATGTTATCCTCATTATTGAGAGGGCTAAAGATAATATAGTATTGAAGGATCGTTGTAAAGAGAAGATTTATCAGTGAGATTAATAAAAACGGGACGAGAAAACCTTTGAACTTTTCGAGCAACACCATCGGATCGGTGATTGTCGAGAGTTCCTTCATGTTTATCAGTGTTGAAGCATACTGAATTATAAGCGACATAACAAACGACATAATAAATAAAGGTAGAAATTTCTTTTTATAAAACTCCCATAATGAGCTCATTGCACTGTCAATATTATGTCTGCAGTAAAGTGGGTGGTTGCTGAACTGATCCATGAATTAATGATTTTAAATGTTTGCAAATTTAGATATAATTACTGTCCATTCATTTTTTGTTCTGAAAGAATTGCTTTTAATATCGTATCAAATTTTGCAGGCTCCTCAAAAATCGGGGAATGAGCTGAATTCTCAAAAGAGCAGAACTTCTTCACAGGTGCCTGAAGACTGTCAAAGTACTCTTTTGCTATGATGTATGATGTCTGGTAATCGGATGTACCTTGCAAGACATAAACAGGAATCTGTTGTAATGGAATAGCTTTAAAGAGGTTGGTTTTCATTATTGCATCCCATAAATAGTTTCTTGTAAACTTCATCCCTTTTAAATAGTTGATCTTATCAATTAAATTGTATTCCCTACAAAAAATGATCGGTTTTACTGCTTCCGGGTAAAAATCCCCTTTTTTAACAGCACCTCCATACCTGATGACATACTTTCTCTCCGTCATCATTTTGTCGATGGCCTCTTTGGGATCAGAGTAGGGAGGCGGACCTATCTTTTCAAGGGTACGGATGGCTTTTATATCCTTTAGTTCCCTTGCTCTTGCAAGAACAAAATCGTACGAAATTTTTTCAGAACGTTCCTGATCACCCACCTGTCCGACTGATATGAAAGCATAATAATAATCAGGGTATTTATTGACAGTAAATGAACCCAACATAGTTCCCCATGAATGTCCAAGCAGATAGATTTTTTTGCGTTTAAATTTATGAATCAGATATTCCGAAACCTTCCCTGCATCATCAACAAACTGCGATAGAGTCATCGTTTCAGGAGGAATATCTTTTGAATATGAAAGACCTGCGCCACGCTGATCCCAGTAGCAAACAACAAACAGATCCTCAATACCTGGATTAAACTGACGTACAAACGGAAACTCGGGATCCCCCGGTCCGCCATGAAGATATAACAATATCGGTTTTGTTGTATCTATGCCACGGATTATCATTTTCTGATTGAGTCCATTAATATTTAAAGTTTCAATTACCGAAATACTTCCCGGAACCTTTTTCCTATCCTTAGTTAAAAATGGCCTTGGTTTTCCCGGACTCTCTATAAGAACAAGAACGAAAAGGATTATCAAAAGGAGAATAATGCTTCCGGAAACAACCAGACCAATATTCAGAATCTTCTTCATACTCTTTGTTATATTTCTAATTTCTAATCGATACTTCTACCTTTAGCCTTTTGTCTTTTGTCTTTTGTCTTCTAACTCCAGGCACTTTAGGCAATTTAGGCACTCCGCACTTCACTTTCCTTTTCTCCACTGTCTGAGCACATTGCTGAAAGGGAAGATACTATTCGGTTTTTTTGGGGTGAAGATACCCTCATTAACGGCTTTTACATCTTCAATTGTATAAAATGCTTTAGGGTTGAACCGGATAATTACATCAAGGACATTTGCAAGCTCGTTTCGCTTCACAATTGAATATATCAGTTGTACATTTTCTCTTGCTCCATGAGCTTCAACTACCGTTACTCCATAGCCGTTTCTGTTCAGAGTCTGCACAAGTTCAGTCCCTCTTTCATATGCAAAAACCCTGATCATCAGGATTCCCATCGCTAACTTCTCCTCAATAATCATCCCCACAAAATTTCCCGTTGCAAAGCCTGCAGCATAAGCAATAAAATTGAAATAGTGATGAAGGTTCTCCATAATCTTACTTATGGCGGTTATCCATATCAGCACTTCAAAAAATCCCAGGATTGGAGCGATATTTCTTTTTCCTTTTGATACAAAGATAATCCTCAAAGTACCTATCGATACATCGCATATCCTGGCCATAAATATTAAAACTGGCATCAAAAAGTAGATAAACAGACTGGAATCAAAGAATGAGGTTTCCATGATGGGAAGTATTAGAAGTGACACAAATATATAAATAATGGGGCAACGGCACAACGACACACCGACGGCCAAAATTTAAACATTTCCTCATCTTATTTGTTAATTTGAATATTCCTTATTTGACCAATCTGAATAATCAATATATTTGATAATATTTATAAACCAAAACAGTTAAGAATATGAAATTGAGCAAACTGACTATCCCGGTAATCCTGGTATTTGTACTCGTAATAGGTATTATATCCTGTACCGGTAAGATAATGAATAAGAATTTACACACTGGTGTAGAGTATTATAGAAGCCTGCAGTTTAGTGAGACGCCTTACGATATTGAAAAAGGAACTCATCCGTTAACTGCCGACCAGGCAAAAACAATAAACAGCTATAAATTTACATATGATAAAACAGGACATCTTTTATCAGTGGAATTTGTTCGGAATAATGTTCTTCTTGGTTATTCATCGATGCAGGGAGCTGCAAAAATTACTTGTGATTATATAAAAGGTAAGCAGATAAAACATTTTTTCAACAAGGATAATGAACCAATAGAATCAGCAGGGGTATTTGCTGCAGAATATGCGCTCGATTCAAATGGAAACCGGGTAAGTTTAATATTCCTGGGAAAAGACGGATCAATGGTAGAAAACAGGAATAAAATCCATTCCTGGAAATGGAGTACTCTTCCAGATGGACTGGTAAAAGAGCTTAGATATAATCTTGCAGATTCAGAGACAGTAATGAACCCATTTTGTCCGTTTTATGAACTCAGATTTACATTTAATGATAAGGGTTATGTGACAAGAATGGCAAATTATAAAGCCGATACTCTATATAATTGTACTGCTGAAAATTGCGGTGACATTGGCGTTTCTTATTTTGCTTTCACGCCGAATAGATATGGCGATGTTGAAAACTTTGCCGTATTTAATGTAATGGGACAAATGTCAAACCTTTACTGGGGCTGGTCGAAACGTGTAAACAAGTTCGATGAGAACGGTTATGTTCTTGAGACTGTTTATTATGATCAGGATAATGAATATGTTGGCGGAAAACTTGTACCTGTAACTCAATATTCTTATGATAGTCATGGTGCCATTGTTGAGATTAAGAGCCTGGATAAGGACAGGAATTTAATTAATAGCCCCGAGAATGGCGTTGCTATCACAGAATACAAATATGATGAACTTGGTAACCGCACTGAAACTATCACGCTTGATAAGAATAGAGTTCCGATAAAAATTTAACCGGCTCTTAAATTGCAACGATATGAAGAGACAATATTATTCAATATTCTTTTTTTTGCTTCTTGTCATACTTTCTGTTACCGGATGCAAAGGGAAAAAAACTGAGAATAAACAGGAAACTGTTCAGAATGTTAAAAAGCAAGCTATAATTGGAACCGAGACTTCACTTCTATTAAAAGATCTTAAGGAGAATGGTGATTATGTTAATAGTAAAGTATTCCCATCTCTGATTAAAGCTTCAATTGTCAATGAAAGTCTGGGCAAAAATATTCTGGTGGTGGATGTGAGATCTTCAAAGCAATTTTCTGAGGGTCACATAAGAGGTGCAGTGAATAAGAAATTTGAAGAACTGCCTTCATATTTTGAAACCGGAATTAAACCATTTGAGTATGACAAGATAATTCTGGTCAGTGAAGACGGCCAGGTATCATGTTATACTACCTGCCTGTTAAGGCTGATGGGATATGGGAACGTTTATTCCATGAGATGGGGAATGAGTGCATGGAATAAGAAGTATGCAGAACAGGAATGGCTGAAAGGAGTATCCGGAAAGTACGAGTCAGATCTTGAAAATACTGTAAATGAAAGACCTCCTTCAATTGGGATGCCGGAGCTCAAAACAGGTCTTCTAAGCGGACCTGATATAGGGACATCAAGATTCCGGAAATTATTTGAAGAGGGGACGGGAAACATTCTTATAACTGCAGATGAGGTTTTCAATAATCCGCAAAAATATTATATAATAAATCTTGACCGGAAGGATAAATATGAAGACGGACATATACCGGGAGCGGTTAGATATAAACCGGAAAGTACATTGGGTTTTACCGATGAAATGTCATCTATTCCAACTGACAAACCTGTTGTCGTTTATTGCGGAACAGGCCACAACTCAGGATTTGCTACAGCTTACCTTCGTTTGTTTGGTTATGATGCTCATACTCTGAAATATGGCAACAACGGTTTCATGTACAACAAAATGGTTAAACAGAGGACTGCATTGTCCTGGCTTCCTTTTACATCAGCAGATGTCAATAATTTCGAAGTAGTGAAATAGTTTTTCTGACTTTTCTGATACTTAAAGTTCCGGTCCGGGTAATGTGTCTGGCCGGAATTTGTATTTGAAGACTTCATTGTCTTCGTTGTTGGTGAGAATGTAGATATTCATGCACCCCATCTGACTTAGAACCATCCATATCCTGGCCGATACAGCTGTCTCTGATGAAAAGAGCAGAACCGGACCATCATGCTTTCTGATAATTTTAAGATATTTTTTGCTTAGAACTGAGTCTGGAGGAATAGTTTGCGCATCATTGGTTATCTCCTTTATTCCGCTAACATCTTTATCCAGATTGATAAAAAGTTTTTTTCCTGAAAGGCTGCCAGATTTTTCTATATTAATTGTATTTAATCGAGTTACTGATGGTTCAGCCCATTTTTTTGCATCATTTTTAAAATGGTTTACATCTAATAATCTCATACATACCAAAATCAATATTATTATAACAATGACAATTACTACCTTATATTTTTTAATTAAATCCATCATTCCTAATTTCTAATGCCTGATGCCTGTTGCCTTCTCATTCACATCCTCCATCAAGCTTTTTTGAAGCTGTATGTTTTGACCGGATGAATTTCATTTTAAGACTATCCGGCATACTATTCATTTCAGTAAACATCTTTTTTGCTCTTGTTCTGGTTTCAAATAATGTATTTTCTCTGGCGGAGATTCTTTCACCGGAAAAATTACTGTTCATCACTGTTTTGAACCATTCATTCAGACCACCTTTCATTACATAAGTGTTTTTAAAGTTTAATCCCCTGGAAATTGCAATAGCATAGTTTGAATCAAAATCTCCGTTGGAGTAAAAAATATTCCTTATTTTCCCGTTATTCAGAGTAGCAGAAAGGTCATAATTAAGTAGCTCATTATAAGGAATATTTATGGAACCAGGGATATTCACAGTTCTGAATTCTTCAGGCGACCTGAGATCAATAATCTGAACAGAACTATCTTCCGATATTACAAATCTTGCTACCTGGTCGACAGTGAAATATGTCTTATTGTCAAGAACTTCAGATAATAACTTGTGAGGTTTGACAATAAAAGTATTGTTCCCGGACAGAGGTAGCAAAGTAAGCATAATACCCAGACATAGAAGTCCGATTGAAAATTTCCTCCTCGTATTCATCTTTTAAATTCTTAAATTTCGTTGGTTATATCAGGCCGTGCAAATCTCTTTTCTGCAACCTCTGCAAGCCAGAACATTGCCACTGCAGCAATTATAAGAAGAAAAGTGAAGATGCTGGGCGAAATACCCATAACCTGGTTAATTTTAACCGGGCCCTTGTACGAACCGTTTGCCAGTTTTTGTATAAAAGGATATGTTTCAGCAAAAAGAAATGCTCCGGTCAGTCCACCTAAAAAGAAGACGATTGCATCTATCTTTCCGATTGATAATGCGCATAATCCGGTGCCGGGACAAAATCCACCCATTATAAATCCGGCACCCATTATAACTCCGCCAACTATCGAAGCAGCAACATAAAACTCATTCACATAAACCAGATTAAGGTTAAGTAGTCCGAAGAAACTTAACAGCTGCGAACCAATTAGTGCAACAATTGCAGCAGTAAAAAAAACCTTAATTACGGTTGTATCGTATCCATAAAACATCCCTGCAAGTTTACGACTCGAAGAGAATCCAGCTTGTTCAAGGGAAAATCCAAAACCGATTCCAATCAGTAGTGCGATAAGCAAATCCAGCCATTCCGGCATTGCTATTAGTGATGATATTGGTCCCATCATATCCAGTTTTTCCTGAAGAACCACGCAAAGAGATAGGCAGAACCGAAAATTGCAATCATAGTCACAAATCCGGCAACAGAGAGAACTGCCATCCCCGAGAGAGCAGCACCGCTGGTACATCCTCTGGCAAGCTGTGCGCCATAAATAAAGAACAAACCCCCAAGGAAAGCAAAGATCAATCGTCGGGTATTAGAAATCTTTGGAGATTTTTCAATTTTAAACTTAAGTCTTTTAGAGATAGATCCTGATAAAAATCCTCCGGCAACTAATCCGAGTATTTCAATTGTGAGCCAGTTTTCTAAAGGTTTCTTTCCTCCTTCGAAATATTTGTTATAGTAGATTGATTCCTGCGCATGAGGGCGATCAATAGCACCAACAATCGAAACTACGCAATATTTGAAGCCACCGCTTGCACCAAGACCACGACCCTCAAGGAACATTGCCAGAAGCAGAACTATCCCTAACATAGTACCTGCCAGGTAAGGATTCATATATCTGTTTTTCATATACAACAAGTTCAGTTATTATTCTCTCACTCAAACACAAAAATAATAATTATGTGGCAGCAGTCAAACAGTCCGGAGGTAATAAATTTCTTAAACGCGGAAGAGAGATAGGGACATTCTGCCAGAATGGTAATTTGATCTAAACGCTTTTATTTATTAGATCCCGACAAGGGATTGAAGGGTTGCTTCGTCGCTCCGCTCCTCGCAATGAGCCTGAAATTCAAATACTTCTGTTCAATTCCAATCAGTAATAACCTTACTTACACAGTCGTTGCGAGCGGAGCGAAACAATCCCAAATAACCATTCACCGAACCATCTTTGCATGATTATAATTAAGGAGACATATTTCGTACATTTACAAAGTTTAATATAAATATCATGAGCAGATTCAAATTAACAATAGAATACGACGGTACTCGTTACTCGGGCTGGCAGATGCAGAAAGGCGGAAAAACAATTCAGGGAGAGATACTGGATGCCTGCAGAGAACTATTTAAAACTGAAGAGCTGGATATTTTCGGTGCAGGACGTACTGATGGTGGTGTTCATGCTTCAGGACAGGTTGCGCACCTGGATGTTGAAACGGATCTGATGCCATTGAAGATAAAATACGGTATAAACGATAGACTGCCACCCGATATTTGCATAATCAATGTTGAAGGAGCCCATCCGAAATTTCATGCACGACATGATGCAAATGCCAGAAGTTATATTTACCAGATAAGCAGAAGACGTACCGCTTTCGGAAAAAAATTTGTATGGTGGATAAAAGATCCGCTCGATATTAATCTGATGAATGAAGCTGCAAGACATTTTCCGGGACTGAAAGATTACAGGTACTTTACTGACGAGGATGCGGAACAATCCTCTACCAAAGTAGAGATATTGCATGCAAAAGTGAATGATTTTGGTGAGATGCTTGTTTTTCATGTTGTTGGCTCGCATTTTTTATGGAAACAGGTCAGGCGTATGACAGGTGTCATTATTGAAGCAGGAAGAGGTAAACTCTCACCTGCCGAGGTTGCTACATTTTTCAGATTGAAATCAGATATTCCTGCGAAGCTTACTGCACCGCCAAGCGGGTTGTTTCTTGAAAAAGTTTATTATAAGAATGAGGAGATTAGCTACCAGGCAAAACCTATAATAAATATTTAAATTGCTTCTTACTCTCTGCACATTGCTGATTGCTGGTAGCTCGTAATCAAAAACGGCTAAGCACATACATTTTGAAATCGGATAGATTAAAATCAGGATTACAATTGTTAATATCCTTTAGTTAAGTTTCATAATTTTGTTTTTGGTTTGATCTGCAAATTGCATATACTTCAACTTCAACAAGTAGGGTTTCCCAGCATAGTATTGCCTGAATCCCGGTGCTGGCAGGCAAAGGGTCAAGATTCAGCCAGTGATAGAAGGATGTGCGGATTTTATTAAATTCGGCATAATCTCTTTCAATATTTCTGAGGTAATTTGTTGTTCTGACCACATCATGCCATGTCATTCCTTCAGCTGCCAGAAGGTTTGTGATATTGAGGTAAGTTCTCCAGAGCTGTGCTTTGAAATCACCAATGTGCTCAGCTTTGCCTTCTTCATTCACACTTGCTGTTCCTGAGATGAGTAAAACCTTATGACCACCGAAATCAAGCCGCAGAGCCCGTGAAAAGGATGATGGTTTCAGATAGTTATAAGCTTCGTTGATTACCTGTGGAGCATGCACTGCGTGTTTTTCAATAGGAGGTCGTTCATTATGCAGTGAAGGATAAACTGAATCGATAATTTTATTATCGTTAGATAAAATCCCCAGTTTTTTCATCTCTACCCGCTCTCCATCTGTAAGTTTTGACAGATCTATCAATAATTGTCTATTACTCATTATTCCTATTATTTCAATTATTTATACAATTCTCCCCGAATGACCACTTTTTCAGCAGTATCGATGCGTGACAGTACCCGTCCACTATTCCTCATAAAGTATTCAGGTAAAGAGAATTCTTCGGCAATCAATATCTTCATTGATTTCAGTCATTAGTTTTTTGCAAATAATCAGTCCGAAGTCCGACATTACTGTCTTTTTACTTTTCCCTTTTGACTTATTTCGTATACTTCAACCTGAGGTCGATGATTTTATCATATACAAAATAACAAGGATCGTCACATTGTTCCTTCTCGTATTTTACCCTGGGTGTTGCTGAATCGATTGCAATGTACTCATTGTTTTGAATGTCATAAGTAGCTGTGGCAGTATATTTTTTGTTAATTGTCACTTCATAATTAAAAGGTGCGGTAAATATTCTATCGCTGTAAAGCAGAATGCTGTCATCCAGATTGCCTTCATAAATTTTGATTAAAATTGTGACCCGATAAGAAAAATCAAGTTTAAATTCCAGTTCTGTCCTGTCCGGTTCTTTTGCAGTGCAATCAGGACATTTAACAAATAGGCCCTGCTCTTCACATGAGAAGCAAAAAACAAGTATAAGAAACAGAAGTAGTTTAAATATAATTTTCATAATACTTATTAATACCACTTTAAAGTTTTGCCCTTTGTCCTTATATTATCGAAAAACAGGTTATATGAAACGCCAAATCTTAGCCAGACAGGACCGACATGATAAAACTCAGATTTCAGGTAATCAGCACCGAGAGAAAAAGAAAGATTTTTTTTTGTCCATTTCATTGAAACAGATGGAATAACCATAAATTTATTTTCAGGTGCGATAAGAGTCCCTTTAAGTTTATTCCCAAAATCATAACCAGCTAATAATGAGGCAGAAATATCATAATTGCCTCTGAAAGCATTATCAGTAAGTGCAAAATCTTTAAACAATCCTGCATAAACAACTGACCCTTTATCCATGTATTGATAGAACAAATGTTCAGATTGTTTAAGTAAAATCCTTGTATACCATAATTTCGTATCACACCCTAAGATGATGCCTCCATTCAGATATGGTTCCTTGAAAGAAAGACTTGCTCCCGTATAAATATCATTTATAGAAAACCTCGATGAGACCATTATATCTACCTGATCTATTTCATTCCTAAGCTTGCCAGGAATTTTATTGTCCTCAAGGATTTTGATGATATCTTTTCTACGGTATTTTGATGCAACACTATATGGATTTAAATCATGATTCTCCTGGTTTGCCCATTTATCTCCGATTTTCAGAAGATATGCAACAGCGTCAATGCGATCAGCTATTATTGTAAGCGTTAGCGCATTGTGATTCGAAGCATTTGTAGCATAAATGTCAACACCTTTTTTATAAAGCAGATCCATCATCAAGGTATCCCCGTTGAGAGCGGCCATTAGAAAAGGTGTAAACCCTTCATTATCTCTTGCCTCCATGTTGGCACCATTCTGAATCAGCAGATCAGCAATATCGTCGTGCTTCGCCCATATTGATGCCAGCAAAGGTGTTGATCCTTCAACTGTTTTTTTATCTATTGATGCATCATAATAGAGAAGTAAATCAACAAGTTGAAAATATCCATAAATTGATGCATAATGAAGAGGTGTTGCATCGTACCTCTTGTCAGTGAAATCAATATCAGCTCCTGTTCTTATAAGGGCTTCCGCAATTTCTTCATTCTGATTTTTTACTGCAATAAGAAGCGGAGTTTCATATTTTGAAGTCAGTTTGTCTACATCTGAACCATAATCAATAAGCATTTTGGCAACCTCTGTTTGATTATTGGAAACTGCAAACACAAGAGGCGTGACACCTTCATCAGTTTCTGAACTTATATCGGCGCCTCGCTCGATAAGCCGGGTTATTTCTAAAGTATACCCTTTCGAAGCAGCAATCATCAGGTTGTAATCAAGTGCACCTTCATAATCTGATGGAATATAACTACTGGTGTCGTAGTATTCCCCGTCCAGGGCTGTTGATTGTGAATGTATCCTGCCGGACAGACAAAATAATGAAAACACGAAAATAATCCTCATAAAATGTAGTCTCGTTGCACACATGAATACAAAGTTAATTTTTTGATTCTTTTCTAATGGATAAACTTTAGCAGATTAAAATAATTTTCAAACAATGTAATGTTTGTAATCTAATTCAAATCGTGTGCCAAATTTGACCTAATTCTGACTTCTGACTTATAATTTCCGACCTTATAGCCTATGCCCATGATTAGTCGAAAAACTTAATTTATTAGTCTAAATTACATTTTTTCTTATAATATTGACCAGAGAAAAGGAATACTTTCTATTTTTGTCTACTGACAAATGAATTGCTGTTGAGGAGAGGAAGAAAAATATTGTTTGTTACACTTGTGTTATCATTGATGAGTTTTAACCCGGGTGCAAAGGAAAATAACTTTGTTCTGGTTGACAAACTTGTACCTGTCAATGTCAGACTCACCAATAGCAGCTCTTCAGGTAATGAGTTTGTTGGTGCTGAAAAAACAGTAAATGGATTTTTAAGGAAATGGTCAATTGCTGGCGCTTCATTAGCAATCGCCAAAGATGGAAAGCTTGTTTTTGCACGAGGCTTTGGATTTGCCGATACTGCATCAAAGACTGAAGCCCAGCCATATAGCCAATTCCGGATAGCAAGTATTTCTAAACTTGTTACTGCTACTGGAATAATGAAACTCCAGGAAGAAGGGAAGCTATCTCTGAACGATAAAGTTTTTGGTCCGGATGGCATTCTTAATGATCCTTATTTCGGCGAACCAAAAGACAAGAGAGTCTACAGTATCACGGTGGCTCAACTGTTAAGTCATGAGGCCGGATGGACGCAACGTTATGGAGATCAGATGTTTATGCCATTAGTTGTAGCCGAAAAAATGGGTGTAAAACCTCCTGTTGATACTAAAACCATTGTGAGATTTGCTCTTAATAAAAGGCTCCATTATACTCCAGGAACCGGAAAGGCTTATTCAAATCTCGGATACAGTATCCTTGGACTTATAATTGAAAAAGTGTCTGGTATGTCTTATGAAGATTATTGCAGGCTGACTATTCTGGAACCTCTTGGCATTTATGATATGAAAATTGCGGGTAACCTTCCTTCAGAGAAAGCTCCCTTTGAGGTTACATACTACGAACCATCAGATGTTGTACTGAAACCTTCAATATATGGCACAGGTGAAATGGTTGCACCCAGTTATGGAGGTAACGATATAAGAGCTCTTGGTGGTGCAGGAGCCTGGGTTGCAACTGCACCCGATCTTATGCGATTATTACTTGCGGTTGATGGCTTCAACACCCGGCCGGATATTCTCAACGATCAAAGTATAAGGTTCATGACAGATAACGACAATGGATTTGCACCGGTAGGATGGAAGGGGACAGTTTTGAATGGCACATGGTGGAGAACAGGTTCATTTCCCGGCAGTGCTGGTATGATGAAAAGGCAATCTGATGGAATTTCATGGGTCGTTCTTTTCAACTCAAGCGCCTGGAATGGGCCTGAAATATATTCCTATATCAATAATATGATGTACAGGGTAATATCACAAATTAACCCCTGGCCAGGATATGACCTTTTTAACTATTCATTGCCTTTGCCTCTGAAGACGACTTTAATGGGATCCTCAAACAGGTAATCATGTGTTTTACGGTAAATGTCAATCTTATAAAAGAGGAACTCGAAAACCGATATGGAGCAACTTTGATTGATCCTGACAAATACCGACCAAGTTACTACTATCATGCTTTCGGTCTCCCTTCGCTTCCAGCCATTTGTTCGGAAGCACGTTCCAGTATCCGACTCTTAAAATGGGGACTCATTCCATCATGGACCAAAAGTATTGAAGACGCTAATGTTATCAGATATAGAACCTTTAATGCAAGATCGGAAAGTATTAAACAGAAACCTTCGTTTTCTTCATCTTTCATATCAAAAAGATGTATTATTCCGGTAAGGGGATTTTTTGAGTGGCAACATGTTGGAAATGAAAAAATTCCATGGTACATATATCATTCTGAAAATGAAATATTATCTATTGCCGCGATTTACGATGATTGGATTGAAAACAATACAGGTGAAGTATTCCATACGTTCTCTATAATTACTACTGAAGCAAATGATCTGATGGCCGGAATCCACAATTCTGGTAAGAGGATGCCAGTGATACTCAATGATTCTTCAGAAACCGACTGGATAGATCTTGCAACTTCACCGGATGATGCTTTTAACCTTCTTAAACCATGCCCTTCTGAAACCCTTAAAGCTCACACCATTAGCTCCTTGATCAATACCAGATCTTCAAACAGGAACAGACCTGATCTGATACAACCTTATAACTACACATCTGAAAATCTGTCATTCTAGATAAGGGGTATGCGGAGTGCGGTGTGAAGTTCGCGGCAAATCTTACCCCATACCGCAAGCCACAAACCGGTTACCTATTACTGTGCAACAAATTGATAGGTCAATGTTCCAATCTGTACCCTGGGGGAATTGGCATCAGGATTAAACCTGGAAATCAAAGCTGTATTAACTGCAGTTTCAACAAGACATGGATCTAAAGCGGTGCTTTCCCTGTCAATTACCTGTGCCTTTTGGACAACCCCATTCTGGTCAACTTCAATTGAAAGAGCAATTTTGCCTGATCCCTGGCATTTATAGATTGGAATTGGGAGATACAGGTGATTACGACCGACAAGATCATAATAAATTCTTGTAGGCCCCTTGAAATTTGCAGCCATTTCCTGAGATTGTGTAGGTTTTTCGTTTACTTTTTTACTAACTGTATCATTTTCAATGGTGAGTTTTTCATCCTCTTTAGATTCGGTCAATTTTTTTTGCACATCAATATAATTATCAACTCCCAGCTTCCCGCTTTTTATAAGCTCGTCCTTAACCTTATCGATATAATCAGCAGCATTTATCTTTTCATTCGATTTACTTGAAAGATTTCGGGCAATATTCATCATTTCTTCGTCCCCTTTGAGAATCTTCTCAACAGTTGTTGCAGGTAATTCAATAAGCTTATCCTTTTTTGCCACAGGCTCTGCTTCAGGCGTAAGCTCTACTTGATATTCTGCTGCTATGACTTTCTGTAATGATCTAAGCTGTAATGATATGAATATTATTCCGGCTATCAGATGAATGATTAATGTACCCAGAATACCAGCCAGTTTCCCTTTATTCTTTCTCATACTTTGCGAAATTATAAAATATTACATTTGTTGAAGTACTTATATCATTTTATTATTAATTCAAAAGTTCGGGTTGATGATGAAATCCTTTTTGTGACTTGGTGAAAACCTTAGTGTGCCTTAGTGGTTGATTTTTTTTACCACAAAGGGAACAAAGTATATCACAAAGGAACTCCATGGGAAAGGACTTTAGAATAAATTTATGAATTGATCAAACTTAATGAGTTATTATGAAAAAGGAATTAATACTTGAGATCATTCAGGAAAGATGGAGCCGATACTCGTTTTCTTCAAGTCCGGTTGAAGAATTTAAAATGAAAGCGATGTTTGAGGCAGTTGGGTATCCTGGTGATGGTACTTCGCTATCCCCTGAATTATTAAAGAGGGATGAAAAGAGCAGGTCAAAAAAATCAGTCAAAGAATTCGTTTTTAGAAACTCTCTTTTGAATCCGGCTTTTTGATCAAAGGAATCTATTGATCATCTGATTTAGGTTTTTTGATTTTTTTTCTGACCTTGGCTTTAACAGGCTTGTTGAACTTCTGATTTTTAAATAACCCGTTTTTAATTCCACTAATGAATTTCGCCCAGGCAAACGGATTTAAAAGATTATTGACCGGATATTGATTCTTTGTTGACATGGCACTGAAATTCTGTTCCATAGCATATCTGAAACCAGCTTCAGGAGAGATTTGTACATTGGTCTGATTTGCTATTGCCACATAAATTGAAGCGATATTATCATTCATATTTTCAATTATGGGATCGACAGGGTGTTCCCTTGTTACATCTTTAATAAACTCAGTGTAATTCTTCCATGGCATGATAGTTACCTCTTTAATCTGAATGGTATCTATTTCCAAAGCGATGTCAACCTCACAATGTCTTTCTTCATATGATTCAGGAATAATTGTATGATATCTTTTGAATCCTAAAGCTCTGAAGAAAATAGTATCTCCCGGAGTACTTGTGATAGAATATATTCCTGTTTTTTCACTTAGGGTTCCCCTTTTGAGTTTTTTGGATACAACAGCAACTCCTGGAACTGCCCTGTAGGACTCATCCGTAATAATGCCGCTTACCTGGATAAATCTCTCCTTTTCATTTGTCTGACCATGAATGGCAGAAATGGTCAAAATGAGAAATATAGTGGTATTGAAGAATCTGTTCAATGAGAACCGTTGTTTAATCTTATTTAAATCAAATTGTGCTGCAAAATAAACATTATTGATTATAACGGTGAAATATTTAACTATATTTTAACGTGAGATATCTTGAGATATCAACAAATGATCATTTATAGCTCTCAAATTATATTAAACGTATTCATCATTTTAAAATTTGAAAAATATTCTAATATTTGCGGCACTAAAATTCTGACTATTCTCTCTGTTTTAATAATAACCTGATAACAAATAACGACTAACTTTATTAAAAAATATAATTTTAAAGCTATATATGAAAAAACTTTTATTGCTTGGCGATGAAGCAATAGCTCAGGCAGCTTTGGACGCAGGCTTAAGCGGTATGTATGCATATCCCGGAACTCCTTCGACCGAGATAATGGAGTTTATACAATCCTCCAAAGATGCTTCTGACCGTAACATTCAACGGGAGTGGTCATCAAATGAGAAGACTGCTATGGAGGCTGCTCTCGGAATGTCTTATGCCGGCAAAAGGGCTATGGTTGCTATGAAACATGTTGGTCTGAATGTAGCTGCAGACGGGTTTATTAATTCAGTCCTAACCGGAGTAAATGGTGGCCTGATCGTGGTCTCAGCTGATGATCCATCTATGCATTCATCGCAGAATGAACAGGATTCGAGGTTTTATGGTAAGTTCGCTCTTGCGCCCTGCTTTGAACCCTCTAATCAGCAGGAGGCATATGACATGATTTTTGATGCTTTTGAAGTTTCGGAAAAATATAAGCTTCCCATTCTTTTCAGAATAACCACACGGCTTGCTCATTCAAGAGCAAGTATTCAGTTAAAGGAGACGCTTCCGGAGAAAAAACTAACCCTTCCTGTTGATCCTCTTCAGTTTGTTCTTCTTCCGGCAATTGCAAGGGGAAAATATAAATCTCTTCTATCATCTTATGAATCATTAAGATACGAAAAAATAATTTCAAAATATAACAGTTTTAAAGATACCGGGAAAAGAGATCTGGGAATAATAACATGTGGTATTGCATATAACTACTTGTTGGAGAATCTTAGAGAATCTGATAATGATTTTCCTATACTGAAAATTTCAGCATACCCTTTTCCAAAGGAGCTTATTAAGGATTTAGCCGGAAAGTGCAAAGAGATTCTTATTCTGGAGGAGGGAGCACCGGTAGTTGAAGAAGCCTTAAGAGGAATACTTGATAATGGAATAAAAATCTATGGAAGACTTGATGGAACTGTGCCTCGCGATGGTGAATTAAACCCTGCTATTGTTGCTAAAGCGATAGGTTCACCTTTAAGATACGGCCCGGATGTTCCGGTGCTGGTAAAAATGAGACCACCCTCATTTTGTAAAGGATGTGGACATGCTGATATGTTCAATTCTTTAATTGAAGCAGTTAAACCTTATGGAAAGGGACATGTATTTTCTGATATAGGCTGTTATACCCTGGCAGCACTACCCCCATATAGTGCAATTAATTCATGTGTTGATATGGGTGCTTCAGTAACAATGGCAATTGGAGCCTCCGATGCCGGGTTATTCCCGTCAATAGCTGTTGTCGGAGATTCAACTTTTACCCACTCAGGTATGACTGGCTTGCTTGATGCTGTTGCTAAAAACTCATCAGTAACAATAATAATATCCGATAATTCAACAACAGGAATGACCGGTGGTCAAAAATCACAGGCTACTGGAAGGCTGGAACAAATTTGTGAAGGTATTGGAGTGGCCAGGGAGCACTTGAAAGTCATACTTCCGTTACGCAAGAATCATAAGGAAAATGTACGTATACTGAAAGAAGAGTTTGAGTATAAAGGAGTTTCAGTTATAATTGCTTCACGGGAGTGTATACAAACAGCTACTAAAAGAAAAAGATCTGAATCTTCAGATGAGTAATTATAAATTGAAAAAGAATGCAGAATGACATTATATTATCAGGAGTAGGAGGACAGGGCATCTTATCAATTGCAGCGACGATTGGGCTTGCTGCTTTGGCAAATGATCTATTTCTAAAACAGTCGGAAGTTCATGGGATGAGTCAGAGAGGCGGGGATGTACAGTCGCATCTGAGGCTTTCTGATAAACCTGTCGCTTCCGATCTGATTCCTCACGGGAAAGCCAACCTTATAATATCTGTTGAACCGATGGAATCATTGAGATACCTTCCCTGGCTTTCAAAAAGCGGCTGGCTGGTAACAAACTCAAATCCTTATATAAATATACCTGATTATCCCCCGATAGATGAGATTTTAAAAGAGATAAAAAAGATAAAAAATCATATTATAATTGATGCCGATAAAATAGCAAAAGAATCAGGATCAGCCAGGTCCGGTAATATTGTAATTCTGGGAGCAGCATCACCGTTTATCGACATGCCTTTTGAGAGTCTGGAAAATGCTATAAGGAAATTGTTTGGAAGGAAAGGAGAGGAGATTGTTAAAGCAAATCTTAAAGCACTTAAAGCTGGAAGAGTAAGTCATAATATTTCATCCTGAAAGTTATTAATTCAAATTTAGAATTTATGAAACGTCAATTGTTTTTTCTTGTCCTGTTACCACTTTTTCTTATTTCAACCGCTCAAAAAGCTGATTTCAAAGCAGCTGAAAAATTCCGGGCCGATAATTTAACTGCGAAATATGGCGATCTTACTGTCAATGCCGACTGGATTGAAGAATCAGATATATTCTGGTATTCGTTTAAAACAACGGCAGGCAAAAATTTCTACTATGTAAATGCTGCCACAAAGTCAAAACAACCAATGTTTGAGAGTAAATATATGGCTGCCGAATTACGCAAACTTACTCACCATCCCTATAATGATCTTGACCTTCCTATTAAAGATATAAAATTTGAAAAAAAGAGTACGACAAAATTTACCTTCATAGTTGATTCAACCAAATTCTTTTTTGATATTACAACCCAAAAACTTGTAATTAAGGATACTATATGGAAGGAAAAAAAGAAACCATTGTGGCCGATATACTCATCTGACAGTACATGGATAGCTTATGCTAAAAATCATAACCTGTACCTGATGAAAACAAAAGACAAGGATAGTATTGATATACAGCTTACTACAGATGGAGAACGGTATTATAGCTACGCAGCAAATTCAGAAGATACAACCAAAAATAAAAGGGTAAGGGCAAATGTTGTCTGGTTCAAGAATTCTAAAAAGCTGTATGTTGAAAGGCAGGACGAGCGGAAAGTAAAAGATCTTTTCGTTATTGATGTACTTGCACAGCCTCGTCCTAAACTTGAAACTTACAGGTATTCGATGCCCGGAGAACAATTTGTTCCCCAATCGGAGTTAGCAATTTTTGATGTTGCCACCAAAAAACGCGTTGATGTTGATCTTAAAAAGTGGGAAGATCAGACAATCGATGTCGAATGGTCATCTCAAAAAGCAGCAGATAAATTAATCCTCATTCGTAAAGACAGGCCCTTGAAAAACCTCGATGTATGCCTGGTTAATGCTGAAACCGGGGCTCTTTCAGTTCTCTTCAGTGAGGAGACCTGGCCCTATTTTAATGATGAATATACCAGATTATCTGTACTTAATGAGGGTAATGATATAATCTGGTGGTCCGAAAGAACCGGTTGGGGCCAGCTCTATCTTTATGATGGTAAAGGGAATCTTAAAAACCAGATCACTAACGGATATTTTGTTACCGGCAGGGTTGAAAGAATAGACACTCTTGGCAGAATGTTGTACTTCGAGGCTTTCGGAAGGGAAGAAGGGGTACATCCATATTACAGTATGAAGTATAAAGCCTCTATTGACAAGGGAGGTATGACCCTCATCACAAAAGAAGGAGCCAACCATTCCTTCATAATGTCAAAATCAAACAAATACTTTGTTGATACCTACTCAACAGTTGACAAAATTCCTGAAGCCGTTCTTCGAGATAATAATGGTAATATAATATTGAAACTCGAAAAGGCAGATCTCTCCCAGCTCTTCAAAACAGGATGGAAGATGCCAGAAACTATTATTGTTAAAGCTAAAGATGGTGTCACTGACCTGTATGGTGTTATGTATAAGCCTTTTAATTTTGATTCCACCAGAAAATACCCTGTTATTTCTTATGTGTATCCTGGTCCTCAGACCGAATCTGTCCAGTATTCTTTTACGGTTACCGGCGGTAAAAATGTGGCTCTGGCTCAGCTTGGATTTATAGTTGTAAACTTTGGTCACAGAGGTGGAAGCCCTGTGAGAAATAATTATTACCATACATTTGGTTATAATGACCTCAGAGATTATCCGCTGGCCGACGACAAGTATGGAATTGAACAACTTGCAGATAAGTATAAATTTATTGATATAAACAGGGTTGGCATATTTGGTCATTCAGGCGGTGGATTCATGTCAACGGCTGCAATTCTTTCATATCCCGATTTTTACAAAGTTGCCGTTTCGTCTTCCGGGAATCATGATAATAATATCTATAGTCAGTGGTGGGGTGAAACTCATAATGGTGTCAAAGAGGTTGAAAAGACGATCACTAAAAAGGGCGAAGTGAAAGACAGTCTGAATAAAAAGAAAGAGGTTGAAATTTCATTTAAAGGAGTTGTCGAGAAGAACCAGGATATTGCTAAAAACCTTAAAGGCTACTTATTGCTTGTTACAGGAGACATTGATAATAATGTTCACCCCGGGAACACACTCAGAGTAGTTGATGCGCTTATCAAAGCGAATAAGCGTTTTGATTTCATGATGTTACCTGGTCAGCGGCATGCATATGGTAATGACGTTCCTTATTTCGACAGGCTCATGTGGTATTATTTTGCAGAACATCTGCTAGGTGATTACCGAACAAATGTGGATTTGCTTGAATTCTAATAGAATCAGGGTCCTGGCAGCAGTGGCGGAAATTGAAAAACATAAAAATTGAAAATCATATTAAAATAATGTAGGGGCACGCCATGGAGTGTCCCTACCGGAAATGCAGCGATCATTTCCACTGATAATCCCGTTATCAACTTTGTCCTTCTTCATCTTTACCCTGTTCCTTACCATTTCTCAGAAGAATAAGATCATTAAGCACAATCTCAGTGATATACTTTGTTGCACCTTTCTTGTCCTCGTAACTGCGATAAACAATCCTTCCTTCTACAGCAACCTCCTTGCCTTTTTTCAGATACTTTCCGGCAATATCGGCGAGACCATTCCAGGCAACAATATTGTGCCATGTAGTTTCATTTACTTTCTGACCGTCAGCATTTTTGTAACCGTCGTTTGTTGCAAGAGTGAAGTGGGTCACTTTTTTCCCTGTTTCCGTGGTTTTTGTTTCCGGATCCTGACCAAGATTTCCGATCAGTGTTACTCTGTTTTTTAATGAGTTCATGATTTTAAGTTTTAATTTTACAAAAGTTTAATTTCTTAACAAACTTAAGCCACTCTCTGATACTATCGCGGTTATTAAGCACTTATACACGGTTTGCAATCATTTATAGTCATTTGTATCCGTTTGAAAATGTTTTTTTATATCTGTATCAGATTCAAGCACATCATCCGTATTTTTTATAAAACTTAAAAATCAATTCAAAACATTTACTATTTTCCTAATTTTCAACTCTGTTTGTTAATACAATTGAAAGTAACATATAATTACCTTTCTAATCACGAATAAAAGGCAACACAACCACTTCAGAACTAAGTCGTTTCAGTGGATTATCTTGAAAGCATAACTGGTATTGATTTCTTTCCTGAATTCCTGATTCAATTCAAATTTTTCTTGAGAGCAGGATAGAGTATCTGTGCGGTCCTGGTAATATCTTTTTCGATTGAGAAAAAATACCACCCCCGATAAGTACTTCTTCAGACAAATAATGATGGGGCATAATATCATCTATTTGTCTTATTTATAACAAATTACCCTGTAGTGGAATTCTATAGCCAGCAAAATAGCATAATAAAAAGCCCCTGGAGATGATTTCAGAGGGCTGCGATTATGAAAGAATCAGAAGGATATAAACTGAGAAAAAATCAGCTCTGCAGGAGGAGTCTGTTACTGAACTCCAGAAAGCTCTTTCTTCTTTCTATAGTAATTAAGTATAAATAAAATACCCGCCAGAACAAAGGGAATAGCAAGCGCAAGTGTTCCCACAAGACAGGTCATAACGGGGAAATGATTCCTTTTATAATTGAAAACAAAGATAAATATGCTAAATGCTAATCCGATAATGATCAATATTATTCCGCCGACTTTTTCCCATTTCCATGCAACGATAAGCACGGCAAGTAAGACAAACGATGGAATATTATGCATTAGGAAAGCAGTAGTATTTTGCCAGAAGGTGCGTTCGGAGGAAAAAGAATCCAACGAAAATAAACTTATAAGAAGAATAGCGAGAATGCCAAGAATCCTTGGTGTCCAGTGAAGTACTTTGGTAGATGTTTTCATATTGAACTGGATTAAATTTTACTTTAAGTTACACCTTGTTGAAGACAAAGTCAAGTTTATTTTTCGCCACATAATTAATAAACTCCACATCTGACGGATAATGGTGAGGTAAAAGATAGTTAATTATTTGTATATTAATATATTATAACAATAAAAAATGCCCCAAATGGAAGTCACGATGCGTTTACCGGTGCAATGAATTATACTGTTCCTCATAGATTCACACCCGACCTTCACCTTCTTTTCCTTATCCCATAAACAATGAAAAAGATGCATAGGATTAGTAACGGGATACCCATGGCAATTCCATCACCACAATCTCTGCCAGTGATGCCACCTGGGCATAGAAAAGAATTCTCATAACACATCCCAAGAAACCAAAGGATAAAGATAACACCTGATGCTAACTCATTCTTCCATGAAATGACATAGCCAATAACGAATATAGCAAACAGTATTTTTAATGCAGAATGCTCAATATCCCACGAATTTGATAAAAATTCTTCACTGGCAAGAAGTAAATAAAGCAAAGCATAGATACTAAGTAGAATGCGCAGAGTCCATAGTTTTCTGTTTTTACTTTTTCCCCTTTTATCATCTAATTCTGTTTCCATACCAGTAAATATTTAAAGAATAAATAAAATGTAGTTGCATAGTATTATAACTGGAATCAATTTATAAACAAATTTACTTCAATGGTAAGTCAAAGTCAATTTAATATAATTCACCACATTTTAACCTATATCAACATCATTTATTATATCTAATGAGGGGGTATTTTATAAATTCATCATACAGATAAAAATCAATAGATTATGGACTAATATTGAAGTCATCAATTGAAGAATAGCCTCTTAATCCTTAAAAAAGATATTTCTGGCGTGGTCATTTCGGAAAGTCAACAAATAGAAATTTCAATCCAGCCGCTAACAATATAAGAAACAAGAAAGAAATAATGATTTTATTATTGAATTTTACTGTCCCAAGATGTGAGCCAGTTAGACCGCCAATAATTACAGCGATAATCCAATAAATAATGTTGTGGTCAACTTTATTTAGTGCGATAATATGTCCAGTTAAACCAGCCAAAGAATTGCATAATATGAATAATGCCGCTACCCCAGAGGCTTTTTTCACAGTTGTCCAGTTTGCAGAAATAATAATAGGCGACAAAAAAATGCCACCACCAACACCAATGAGACCAGACATAAGACCAATGATTGCACCAAATCCAAGACCATATGTTATTGGCATTGTTTTAGTCTCTGATTCTTTTGACTTGGAATATCCTTTTATAATCAACAATACTGAAGCCAGTACAAGAAAGAAACCAGCAACTAATTTGAAATATTTTGGATTAAGCGAAATGTAACCACCTAAGAACGCCAGAGGTATTGAGGTTATGACGAATGGGAAGAATACCTTTCTATCAAAACAATCTTCCTTAATGAACTTTACAGAGGCTATAGATGCAACAACAATATTTAAAATAAGAGAAGTCGGTTTGATTGTCTCTGGAGCAAAAGAGAGTAATGCCATGACCGCAAGATAACCAGATGCTCCAGCATGACCTACCGAAGAATATAGAGTGGCTATCGTAAAGAAGAAGAAAAAAGCCAGTATGATATCGGCTGCAGTCATATAATATGTATGTGGTTTGTTTTCACTATGATTTTTTTTGAAATAAAAAACTAAGTTAATTGTTAATAGGTATTATTGAATAAAAAATTATAAATTTGTTTCGGGAAAAGACGAAATGAAATTTGTGATGACTGAAAAAGAAAAATACTTTACTGATAATCAGGAAAAAATTGCACGATACGGGAAGGCACTTTCAAATCCAATCCGTGTTTTCATTCTTGATTATCTTTCCAATAATATTAATAAAGCCTGTTATAGTGGTGACATGGCTGAAAATTTACCAATTGCTCGTTCTACCCTGTCTGAGCATCTGAAAGAACTGAAGAATGCTGGACTAATCCAAGGTGAAATTAATCCACCGTACATAAAGTATTGCATAAATCCCGAAAATTGGGAAGAAGCAAAATTATTGTTTGCCAAATTTTTCAAAAAGTAAAAAAATTTAATTTAATATTTCGGGTTTATCCGAAACATAATATAAAGAAAACATGGAAATTAAGATTTTAGGTACAGGATGTGCGAAATGCAAAACACTCGAAAAACTTACACGTGAAGTAGTAGCACAAAACGGCATTAATGCCAACATTACAAAGGTGGAAGATATCACAGAAATAATGAAGTATCATATTATGTCAACACCTGCACTCGTGGTAAACGAAAAAGTCGAAATTAAAGGACGCATACCGAGTGCTGATGAAATTAAACAACTGTTATTAAAGTACTAATCCATTAAATACAAACTAATTATGAAAACGACAGTATTATTAGCCACATTACTGTTATTAATATTTACCTTCATTTCCTGTAGCAGTCAAAGTAACAAAAAAGTAGTTGCACAAAAAGTGGAATCATCAAATGTGAATGTTTATTATTTCCATTTTACTCGAAGGTGCGCTACATGCTTGGCAGTTGAAGATAATGCAAGAAAAGCTGTTGAAGCACTATTCCCTAATGAAGTAAAAGCAGGTGATTATTCATTCACAGCAATAAACCTTGATGAAGCCAGCAGCAAAGAAATAGCAAATAAATTAAGTGTGGGTGGGCAGACCTTATTAGTCGTTCGGGGTGACAAAAAAATTGATATAACAGACAAAGGATTTCTAAACGCCCACGACCTTGAAAAGATGAAAGTCGAGATTAAATCTGCCGTTGATAAAGTCTTATTCTGATTCGCATGGACTTTTTAAGGAATATACTTGAAAATTCACAATATTCGGTTGTTACAGCATTGATACTGGGACTAATGACGGCTTTAAGTCCCTGTCCTTTAGCCACAAATATAACGGCAATTGGATTCATAAGCCGTGATATTGAGAACAGAAAACGAGTATTTATTAATGGACTTGTTTACACTCTTGGGCGGGCAATAAGTTACACAGCATTAGCCATAGTACTTTTTTTTGGTGCAAGCCAGATGAATATTTCGAGGTTGTTTCAGGGTTGGGGAGAAAAACTGCTTGCACCACTGCTCATTATCATAGGATTGCTTATGCTTGATGTCATTAAAATTAATTTTCCAAGTTTCTCTGGGTTAACCGATAAAATCGAAAATAAGGTCAAAGGAAGTTATTGGGGTACTCTCTTACTGGGAATGGTATTTGCCTTAGCATTTTGCCCTTACAGTGGTGTATTGTATTTCGCCATACTCATACCTATAACGATAGCGAGTGCCAATGGTTTATACCTTCCTGTTGTGTTTGCTATTGCCACAGGTGTACCAGTTATTATATTCGCATGGTTAATTGCATATGCCATTGGCAATGTTGGTAGACTTTACAATCACATAAAGACATTTGAACTTTGGTTCAGGCGTGTTGTAGCAGTGCTATTCATTGGTATTGGTATATATTATTTAATTCTGATGATTTTGTAAAAAAATTTGAAAACATGTTTCGTCTTTATCCGAAATAAAATGAGTCAATCAATAAACTTAAATAAGAAAATAATTTTCCCATTGTTGTTGGTTCCAATCTGGTACTTAGTTTACCGTTTCTTGCAACCTGCCACTGACTGGCTAATTGATATAGTTCTGGGATTGACCAAGGGTTTACGCTTTACAGAAGCCTTGAGATTCTTTGTTTTCGAATTTCCCAAAGTCTTGCTACTACTGACTTTAATTATCTTTTTTGTTGGCATAATCCGCTCGTATTTTTCACCCGAAAAAACAAGAAAAATTCTTGAAGGCAAATCACTTTTTACAGGAAATGTTCTGGCATCCTTGCTTGGCATAGTAACTCCATTCTGTTCATGTTCTGCAATTCCTTTGTTTTTAGGTTTTGTTGAGTCAGGTGTACCGTTAGGAGTTACTTTATCTTTTTTGATAGCCTCTCCAATGATAAATGAAGTAGCCGTTATACTCTTGTTTGGCATGTTCGGTTGGAAAACCGCACTTATTTATGTTCTAACAGGCTTAACCATTGCCATTATTGCAGGTTGGGTAATTGGTAAACTGAAACTTGAACACTGGGTTCAGGATTGGGTTTATAAGACTCAATTCGGCAATTCTGAAAATAATGATAAAAAATTGACACTTTCTGGTCGAATTCAATTCGGTTATAATGCAGTCAAAGAAATTGTAGGTAAGGTATGGATTTATGTTGCTATCGGTATAGCTGTGGGTGCAGGAGCACATGGTTATGTACCTCAGGAGTTCATGGCTTCACTTATGGGTAAATCTGCCTGGTATAGCGTGCCTTTGTCTGTACTTATTGGTGTACCATTATATTCTAATGCTGCCGGAATAATTCCTATTGTTTCTGTTCTTATTGAGAAGGGTGCTGCCCTTGGCACTGCATTGGCATTTATGATGGCTGTTATCGGTCTTTCTCTTCCAGAAATGATAATTCTTAAAAAGGTTCTGAAACTCCCATTGATAATGACTTTTGTCGGTATTGTGGCATCGGGTATAATGATAGTAGGCTTTCTTTTTAATGCGATTATGTAATAATTGAAAATAGTTAACTTAAAAATCTCTCATTATGAATACATTAGGCTTTATTGGTGGTGGACGAATTACACGAATCCTGTTAAATGGATTTAAAAATGCTAATGTTTCGTTTGAAAAAATTTATGTCTTCGAAACTAATGAAACTGTGGTGAGTGCTTTAAAAGCTGATTACGCTCAAATCCAAACGTCAAGTATAGACCCGGCAAAGGCTGCCTCTTCAGACTGGGTTTTTATTGCCTTGCATCCACCCGTCTTGCTGGAAACATTAAATGCTACCAAAAATTACATTCAAAAAGATGCTTTGGTAGTATCGTTCGCCCCAAAGATTACCCTTGATAAAATTCAGACGGTACTACCTGATGTTCCAAATCTGGCTCGCATGAACCCTAATGCCGGAACTTATGTCAACAAGGGATATAATCCTGTGTGTTTTGTTAAAAATGCAAACAAAGTTGCTATCAAAGGATTTATTGAAGCATTTGAAAAACTGGGTAAAGTTCCTGTCGTTCCATAAGACAAGATTGAAGCCTATGCTGTTGTAAGTGCCATGGGACATACATATTTCTGGTATCAGTTGCAGCAACTTAAAGAACTTGGATTATCGTATGGCTTATCTGAGACTGAAGCGAAAGAGACAATTTCGGCTATGCTCTGGGGAACGACAGAAACACTATTCAATTCGGGATTAAACTATGATAAAGTGGTCGACCTTGTACCTGTGAAACCTATGGCTGAACATGAAAATACAGTAAAGGAATTTTACAGGACCTGCTTGAACGGAATTTATCAGAAAATTAAGCCAGTATAACAGGAGAATCTTTATACTGCTTAAAACCGCTGACAATCATGGCATTTTTAAAACATGGTTTCGTTAGTTCAGGATTTCTCAACCTTTCAGCCAGAGAGGCTTATAAAGAGGCAACTGAGAATGATGTCATTATTATTGATGTTCGTGAAATCAGACTGACAGGTTATAAAAGATTTGATGTCCCCACAGTGATTAACATCCCAAATAGTGTTTTATCCGAAAATTATAGCAGTCTTTCACGTGACATCCCATTGATAATTGCAGATTCAGTTGGTTTGCAGAGTCATGAGGCAATGGAATTTCTACTGAAAAAAGGATATACGAATATCGCAAACCTTGCAGGGGGCATTGTGGATTGGGAACGTGACGGACTGCCGCTTAAAAAAGATATAACAGAACAACTTGATGGTTCTTGCGTTTGCCAATTGCGACCCAGACATAAAAAGAAGAAGTGAAATAGCAATATAAATTTTTAATGAAATAACTATGAAAGTTTTAATTCTCTGCACAGGAAACAGTTGCCGAAGCCAAATGGCACACGGATTTTTGCAATCTTTTGATAAAAATATAATTGTCTGCTCGGCTGGTACTAATCCTTCTAATAAACTTAATGAGAAAGCCATTGAGGTAATGAAAGAAGTTGGTATAGATATAAGTCGCCACACACCAAAGTCAGTTGACATTTACACTGATGATGTGTGGGACTACGTGATAACAGTATGTGATGACGCAAATGAAACCTGCCCTGTATTCATGGGCAAAGTGAACCATCGTTTACACATTGGTTTCGATGACCCTTCAAAGGTTTCTGGTTCAGAAGAATATATAATGAGCGAGTTCAGAAAAGTAAGAGACCTGATTAAAAATGAATTTACTAAACTATTTGAGAATAAAATTAAACCGTTGTTAAAATGAAAAAAGCAGATAAAGCGATTGAATATTTCAGGAATCAGTTCAATTGTTCACAGGCGGTATTCACTGTGTTTGGAACGGATTATGGTCTATATGAAAACGAATGCTTGAAGGTAGCCTGTGCATTTGGTGGTGGAATGGGTCGTCAACAATATACCTGTGGTGCTGTAACAGGAGCAATGATGGCTCTCGGTCTTAAATATGGCAAAGCAATTAATGATACCGAAGAGAAAAAACAATTGACTTATTCGAAAACAAGAGAATTATTTGCGGAGTTTAATAAGCTACACGGTACGACAAATTGTCGGGAATTACTTAATGGACTTGACATGAATAATCCAGAAGACCATAAAAAGATAATTGAACAGGGTCTCTTTGATACTAAGTGTGAAAAATATGTCACAGACTCTGTCATAATAGTTGATAAGATAATGAAATAATAAAATACTACTGACTCATGAAAGCAGAGGATTCATTTATACAATAAAAACTTCAATTGTACCATCGACAAAACGTTTAAAGTTTCTTGACCGCTATCTGACCTTGTGGATATTCCTTGCAATGTTTATTGGTGTTATAGCGAATTGGTTTAGTCAATGTAGCCTTTTGGTTTAAGAAGAAATATTTTTAGTTGAACCGTATCGGAGTATCTTTCTTGTCTTGCTGCCAACTGGAGAGGTTTTGTATACTTTTCCATTTTGCATTATACTTCGCAACTACAATCCTTACCTTTAACTTTTTCAAAGGCTTCCTTACCTTCAGATATGGAGAAGTAAATTAGACCTGCAGCACCTATAACATCGGCATATGCGAAACTTGTGAGTTCGTAAATAAGACTTGAAAAAAGTAGTACTAATGACATGTATACACAAATCTTGGTACAATTGGCATCAGCAATTATGGGTTCAGATTGTAACTTCTTGCCAATGCTTTTTTTTGCATTCATAAGCCAAACCATTACTGCAATTGAAATCAAGGATATTATTATCCCCCATAATGTGGTTTCAGGCTTGTTATGATTAACGATATTTAAAACAATACCTGCAAACAAACCTGCTGCTAAAAGATAGAATGCCGTCCCTGTTATTTTCAACGCTGTTATTTCAAACTTGCTTTTAGAACTGTCGGGATTTTGTTTGATACGCATTATCATCATTCCAATACCAATCCCCGACATTACTTCAATAAAACTGTCTACACCAAAACCTAATAAGGTAAGGGTTTCGTCTTTATAACCTAAAATCATTGAAACTATCCCTTCGATAATGTTGTAAAAGATGGTAAACAGACTTAATCGGTAAGCCAGTTTATATTGTCTGATTTCTTTCGCTTCCATAATTAAGAATAATTTGCTTCTTGTTTAACACTGAAAGATTGGTTTCGTTCAATTCAAAGTATTGTTCATTGCGCTCCTTTGAGAACAGTAATATCCTATACTCTTCTGGACTATTTGGTCTTGAAAATCGAATACTGAAATTATGTATTGTATTAATATACAGATATATAGACAACATGCCGCCTCATCACTATTCATCTGAAATTTGATGATGTGGCTTGAGTTTTGTCTACAAGCGGAAACACCTAAAACCCTAAACTTTTTCCAACAAGAATTACTTTAATTCTATCTTTAAATGTAGACATAGTGGTAATTACAAGTTGACTGCAGGCGTTTTGTGCTTTATTTAATAGTTCTTCAAAAGAAG
This sequence comes from Bacteroidales bacterium, assembly GCA_049512815.1. Classification (GTDB taxonomy): domain Bacteria; phylum Bacteroidota; class Bacteroidia; order Bacteroidales; family VadinHA17; genus LD21. Next base: position 201,635 of record JBEKWS010000015.1, read on the forward strand.
ATATTTCACTTTTACTATAACTCAGCACCACAAGTGGTGCAGATTCGGTCTTTACACGAAGTATTGCTGCTTCCAAATTTTGTTCGACCTTATTTATTCCATCTATTACTATAACATTTTTTGGTCCATAAATTAGTGCTGCCACCCTGTTACCAATACCGTCCGTGTTCACCAATTCGCCAGTGGCAGAAATGGCATTAGCGCTCATTAAGTAATAGTCAGAGTTTAATGCCTGATGGGCAATTTTATCTTTTTCAATGCCACCTATTGCTGCATTTGGATCTAAGACATTATATTCACCATTTTTCAATGAATCTATCAAGCCAATCTCATTTAGCGTTACTGAACCTCCCCAGGAAACAACACTATTTTTTGGTATAATCTCAAGAACTTTTTTAATGCTTCTTCCTTCGTTTCACAATAAAATCCCTGAATATTACGATTATTAAATTCTTTGATTACCTTCTGTGCCAGTAAGGTATTATAACTTTGTCTTGGCATCATAGATTACTTGTTTAATTTTTTTTCAAAGTTAAAACTTATTCCAAACCTTTAGTTGTTCCAGACTTCCAAAGTATTTCTTAATATTTTCATGGTTTTGGTTTTAGTGAATAAATGGATTTCAATAGCCTGTAAGGTATTCTTATGAGAAAAGTTACAACAATAAAAAATCAAAGCCAAACAACTTGAAAAAATTGGATTGTTAAGCATGAACCTTTTCAAGTTTGTACTTTATTTAGACAGGGAAAAATTATTGACAAGACCCTAATTATGACCCATATTTGTACGTAAATTTACTGTTTGGATTTTTCAATTAATAATCTAAAGTGTAATTATTATGAAAAAAGATGACGTTAAAACAGGAGATACTTTTCTTGTTAAGTCAGATAAGTTTCTTAGCAGGACAATTTGCAAAGTAATGAAGCATTGGGGAAAGATGAAGGGATATGATACTTCTATTATTTACAGTCATGCAGATGTAAATGGTAAATAACAATGTCGGTTTTTTGGCAAATAGTAATGTAGGTATTTTAGCAATTAGCAATGCTGGGTTTTTAGCAAATAAGAATGTAGGTTTTTAAAATCCTCCCCTTTTCCCA
>JBEKWS010000016.1:0-136747 GCA_049512815.1 Bacteroidales bacterium
TAATTGAGTATTTGTTCTTTGATTTTTTTATATGTTTGATTTGGGAAAAGAGACATTCTTAATTGCTATTTTTCCTACATCCTTATTTGCCAATTTTCCTACATTGTAAGTTGCCGCTTACACAGCGCCAAAGTTGAAGGAATATATACTTCTTTAGCTGTCTTTAAACCAACAACTTTTATTAATTTTGATTATATACCAACCTTAAGGGATTGGAATACTAAACAGAAAGCTGCTCTCCAACAACAGAGATTATTTGAAGATGAAGATAACATTGAAGTCGTCAAGAAGCTTCCTTTTAAATTTCGATATAGCTTTACTGATATAAATGGAGAAGAAAGCACTTTGATAAATGAGGATTGGGAATTAGGTGCTTTATTTTGGAATTGCCTTAAAAGTAATGGTGGAGATGAATTAGCTGCATGTGAAGATGTTAAAAGAAAATATTGGGATGATTTTGTTCAAACCAAAGATTTATATTTCTTCTTAGGTACTACAAGACAACACCATTTGAGAGCTAAAAATCCGTTTATTATTATTGGAACATTTTATCCGAAAAAAGAACCCAGCTTGAATTTAACTTATAATTTGCAACCTTTATAAGCCTCTAAATTGACATTCGGATTTGCCTAATTTGTAAATTCATGGAATTCATTAATTACAGAGAAAATAAGAGATTTCAACGTCGATTATAAGTAATAATATAAAGAGAACTCCATATTTCGTTTACACATATAGATGATGGCTACTTATCTAGAAATATTGAGAATTTTTCATTTATACTCTGATTGAACCACTTATCTATAATTGACTTCTTAAATCTCCACTCCTTTCCTAATTTTGCAGCAGGAATATTCCCTTTTTGTGCCCAAGCATAAATAGTCTGAGGTTTTAGTTTTAAGTACTTTGCAACTTCTTCAATAGTCATAATATCATCCATATCTTATTTTTTCAAAAGATTTAAAAGATTAGTATCACTTATCTGGGAATTGTTCTTATCCTGATATTGAAGAGGTTTTTTTATTTCTTCCTTTTGCTGATTATCTCCCTTTGATACTAGTTGTTGAACGGAATAAATAATTGCTGTATAAAAATTACCTTCATATTTCCTGAATAATTTAAACTCCTCATTTTTATTTGCTAAAAATGGTCGTAAATTCCAGGCCAGCTGAATACTAGCGAAGGCTAGAATTATAATCCAAATTCTGAATACGGCAACTCCAATGTGTGGATAAATATCTTTCTTTTCACAAGCAAATTTCAATGCTGCAATCATTAGTCTCATTCCAAAAATGCCAGCAAATAAAAATACTGCTACATGAAGCAATTGCAAAAAATGATAATTACCTCCAGTAATCTGAAAGAGAATAATTATGGGTGAAAAAGACAATGCTATTTCTGATGTAAGAACAAATCCACTTAAGACAATAATTATCATTTGCTTTAAATTCATCTTAGAACCCAATACTTGTTGAATTACATAAAATGATGGAAAGCAAATTATTATTGTACATAAAAACAGAAATATGATTTTTAGTCCAGCTATAATAGATTGAAGAAAACTATAGTAACTACCCATCACTACACCATAAATAAATGTAAAAGTGCAGATAATTAAAATTTGATTAAGAATTAATTTGTTTGATTCCTTATTACTTCGTTCATCAAAATATGTTTCTGTCTCTTGAAATATTTTAAATACTTCCAGTAATTTGATTTGATTTTTCATAACAAATAAATTTTGATCATACTGTAAAGATAAAAAAATCTAATATATAATGCTATTTATTATTGTTTATTATTGTTTAATATTATATATTACTATTAAATATATATAACTAGTAGTCACTTTTTGAAGGAAATTCTACTTTATTAAATTTCAGAGGAAAATTTTAATTATACAATAAATAAAAAAGGGCGTTATCCTGGAGGGTTGCCCTTTTTCGTAAAGCTTCGGGAACGTTCTTGTTTGGTCAGTTGCTTAATTTATTTGCAATTGTCGTGCAAACTGACATTTTTACAATATTATACCTCAAATTTACAGAGTTTTGCCGTTTTTATATGAGTTCACTGACGGCGACAAATAGTTGATTTAATAACTTTTATTATAAATTCATTTTTAATATCCAAAAATTAAGAAGCTCTATGTTTTTTGCCCCCCAATAAGCCTCCCTAAATGTAAAAGCCCCTGATATTCAGAGGCTTTAGTGTGTTGTTTGTGATCCCGGGGCGACTCGAACGCCCAACCAACAGAACCGGAATCTGCCATTCTATCCATTGAACTACGGGACCGGATCAACATCGCAAAAGTATAACCAAAAGCCGGTTTTTACAACTAATCGACATAGTTTAGATGAAAGTGATTGCCGGCCTTATCATAAACCTCTGTATACCAACAATACAAGATTTCTATCATCCCCGAATTGCTGAAAGATCCGGGAATATTGATTAACGATTATCAGTTTTTGAAGTTCATATCATTGAAAAACTTCCTATGCCTTACGGATTTCATCTTTTAATCGTTGAATATGTCCGCGGCCAAGTCCCTTTACTTCGCAATCGAGCTGGAAATAGCGTCTGATTTTATCATCTGATAAGATCCCAAAGCAATCAATAATGGCAGCAGGGTGACCGATTGTTTTTATCAGCTCATCAGGATCAAGATTAAGATATGCCTGATGTGGTACAGCAAAAATAACTGCTTCCGCATTAAGGAGTGCTTTATTCAGATCATGTTCTACCCGGATCTCTTTTAATTTTTCCTGATTACGGAAGAATTGAGCTTTGCTCTGGCCAACACCCGGATAAGTATCCTGTTGCTCAAATTCCCACCAATGGTCAACATAGGGATCATGCACTCTTATCTCAGCACCCATCTCAGCAAGTTTCCGGATAACAATTTCCGAACCGCTATAACGGGTATCACCTACATCCTCACGATAAGCTGCACCGAGAACTAAAATATCAGCAGAGGCAATCGGCTGGCCCATATTGCGAAGAGCGTCGCGCGTAAGCTGCCCGACATGTAAACCACGGGTATCATTTATATCAATTGCCAATGGTGTAATTTTGAAAATATCATCTTCAAAACCCAGAATATGTTTATATGCCCAAACACCAAGGCCACCATCTTTTGGAAGACAATACCCTCCGATTCCAGGTCCCGGAAAGAGAATATTACTGTGAGTTGGCCTCATTTTAATTGCTTTAATTACTTTAATCAGATCCACTCCGTTACGTTCGGAATATAAGCTCCATTCGTCAAGAAAAGCCAGTATGGTTGCCCTGTAACTGTTTTCGACAATTTTAGCTGTTTCTGATTCAATGGGTCGGTCCATAACTGTCAGTGGGTATTTATCTGTATTCAACACTTCATTTAAAAATTTCACAACCCTCTTTTTCGCTTCTTCATTGATTCCGCTGCAAACCCGCCAAAAATCGCGAATACTGGCAACATAGTTACGTCCGGGCATGACTCTTTCATAACTATGAGCTAACAATGGATCGGATTCAATTCCCCGTTTCCTGAATACCTTTTTCATTATAGGGTAGGCAACCTGCTCTGTAGTTCCCGGAGCCACTGTAGTTTCTATCAAAACGAGGGCACTTGGAGGTATGTTCTCAGCAATAACACCAAGGGAAGACTCCAGAGCAGCCATATCGGTTTGTCCATTACGAACATTCCCTAAATCTTCTTTTATATAATCACATTGTACATCAACAACTACAACATCAGCCAGTTTCAGAACATCAAAAGTAAAGGTCGCCATTAATGTCTTTTTCTTGTTCACACACCGGTCAATCATAGGATCCACTTCAGGATCCTCTGCTTTTACAGGAGAAATACCTCGATTTAACAAAGGAATTTTCCAAAAACTCCTGGCACTTGGACGCTGCATTCCAATAACAAATTTAGAAGGCTGACCGTTTTTGTCAACAGTATCGGCAACAATAGCAGCCATTACTGCACCAACAAAACCAACCCCCATTACCACAACAATTTCACGATTCCTGATTCGTTCCTGTTCAACACGTTTCTTAAGATTTTCAAATTCAATTTTATAATCCTCTGGTTTTGGCAATGGAAATTTTTCTCCACTGGGGCTGATAGATAAATTTTCGCTCATGATGCATCCATGATTTTAGTTAAAAAATTAAAAAGACTCTTAAACAGTCCTAAATATACAAATAATGCTGATTATTCGATTTTGCTCTTTGATTTTAATATAAATGAACTTATGAACATATCAGGTACGTACATTAATGATATTTGCCAAAGATTTTCTATTTTTGCCGACTTATAATCAGGATTATTTTTTATCAAGCAAAGAACAAGATGGACTATAATTTCCACGAGATCGAAAAGAAATGGCAGAAATACTGGGAGGATAATAAAACATTTAAAACCCCTGAAGATCTGACAAATCCGAAAAAGTGCTATATACTCGACATGTTTCCGTACCCGTCAGGTGCAGGCCTTCATGTGGGTCACCCTGAAGGCTATACAGCAACAGATATCTTCAGCAGGTACAAGAGAATGAAAGGATTCAATGTCCTTCACCCAATGGGCTGGGATGCATTTGGTCTCCCTGCGGAACAGTATGCCATACAAACCGGAACCCATCCTTCGATCACTACAAAGAATAATTGTGACACCTTCAGAAGACAGATAAAAGAGCTCGGACTCAGCTATGACTGGGAAAAGGAGATTAATACCACAGATCCAAAATATTTTAAGTGGACACAGTGGATCTTCATCCGTCTGTATAATACCTGGTTTGATGATAAATTACAGAAAGGAAGACCAATTTCTGAATTAAAGATTCCGTCAGAATTAAATGAGAAAGAAAAAATTAAATATATTGATTCAAAGAGATTAGCCTATTACGACAATGCACAGGTATGGTGGTGCCCAAGCTGCCGGATCGTCTGTTCAAACGAAGAGGTCCTGAATGATGGCTCTCATGAGAAATGCGGTAACAAAGTCGAAAAGAAAAATCTCAAACAATGGATGCTCCGTATTCCTCTTTATGCCGAAAGGCTGCTAACAGGCATCGACAAACTCGACTGGCCCGAAGGTATAAAAGATATGCAACGCAACTGGATAGGACGTTCAACCGGCGCTGAAGTAGATTTTAAAATTGAAGGTCTGAATAAAAATCTGACAGTCTTTACAACGAGGCCCGACACTTTATTTGGAGCAACCTATATGGTGATTGCACCTGAACATCCCCTTACCGATGTCATTACAACAAATGAATACAGAAGTGTTGTTAACAACTATATTAAGATCACTTCTCTTAAATCCGATCTCGACAGGACAGACCTGGCAAAAGAAAAAACAGGAGTCTTCACCGGCAGATATGCTATTAATCCTGTAAATAAAAAACAGATCCCGATCTGGGTAGCTGATTATGTGTTAACCAGATACGGGACCGGGGCAATTATGGCTGTTCCTGCTCACGACACACGGGACTTCGAATTTGCACAAAAATTCAAATTATCGATAGTTTGTATTCAGGATCCCGATGTTACTGATCCTGAGCAGAAGAAAAGAATTCTTAAAGGGAAGGAGTGCTGGACAGAAGATGGAAAATATATAAACTCATCTGATAGAACGACCGGTATTGATATAAACGGATTGAATAAGGAGGCAGGCATTACACAGATAACCAAATGGCTTGAATCCAAAAGCCTGGGTACATCAAAAGTTAACTATAAACTTCGTGACTGGCTATTCAGCAGACAAAGATACTGGGGCGAACCATTCCCTGTGATTCATTGGGAAGATGGAGAAGTTACAGTAATGAACGATAATGAACTCCCGCTTGAACTGCCAAAACTTGAAAATTATCTTCCGGGAGAATCAGGAGAATCGCCTCTTTCCAATTCGGATGAATGGCTGAATGTAACTGATAAAAATGGCCGTAAGGGAAGAAGGGAAACCAACACTATGCCTAATTGGGCAGGATCGTGCTGGTATTATCTGCGTTTTATTGACCCCAAAAATGATAAGCTGATTTTCGACAAGGCAAAAGAAAAGTACTGGATGCCGGTCAATCTTTATATTGGCGGAGCGGAACATGCAGTTCTTCACCTTCTTTACAGCCGGTTCTGGCACAAAGTATTATTTGATCTGGGAATTGTGTCAACTGACGAACCTTATCAGAGATTATTCAACCAGGGAATGATCCTTGCATTCGCATATGAAACAGAATCGGGGTCCAAAGTATCCGGAGATCTTGTTGAAGAACGTGAGGGTAAATATTTTCACAAAGATACAGGCGACGAACTCAGACAGATTGTCGCCAAAATGTCGAAATCACTTAAGAACGTAGTTAATCCCGACGATGTGACATCAAAATATGGAGCAGATTCCCTCAGACTATATGAGATGTTTATGGGACCACTTGATGTTATAAAGCCCTGGGATGATAAAGGAGTAAAAGGAGTTTTCGGATTCCTTGGAAGAGCTTTCAGGTTCCTGTCAAATCCGGAGAATCTCTTCAGAGGAGAGGAAGATGCAGAGATTTTAAAAGGACTCCACCAGACCATTAAAAAGGTTGAATGGGATATTGAGAATCTCCACTTTAACACTGCCATATCTGCTATGATGATCTTTCTCAATCTTATAACAAAGAAGGGCAAAATAACAACTGATACTGCCTGCACATTTGCTCAGATACTTTCACCTTTCGCACCACACATTGCTGAAGAACTGTGGCAGATTCTGGGTAAAAATAAATCTCTCGCCTACGAACCCTGGCCCGGCTTTAATGAAGAGTATCTGATAGAGGACACTTTTAATTATCCGGTCTCATTCAATGGTAAAATGAGGTTTAACATTGAACTGGCTGTCAGTTTAACAAAAGAAGATATCATAAAGATTATCCTGGCTGATGAAAGAGCAAAGAAGTGGATCGGAAATGCAACTCCTTCCAATATAATTTTTGTGCCGAACAGGATCGTTAACATTGTCATAAAAAACTAAATGATTGGAAGTTATAAAGTGATTTCCCCCCGCTTGAAAACCATAATAAATATTGCACTTGTTATTCTTTTTGTTTCCTGCAACAATTCAGAGAATACCAAAACTGAAATGGTCATAGTTGCATCAGATACGAGTAACGTTCAGAAAATTAAGGAACCTGTTTTTATGTACGGGATTCCATCCGATTCATTCGACCTGGTCTCAGGTCATATTAAACGAAACGGATTTATTTCAGAAATTCTCCTCAAACACGGGGTCAGCATGCAGGAGATTGATCAGGCATTAAAAAACTCCAGATCTGTTTTTAATGTAAGGAAAATCAGGTCGGGAAACAATTATATTCTTTTCTGCGACAGAGACAGCAGTGCCAGAGCCAGGTACCTTGTCTATGAACATGACCCTACAACTTGTTATGTGTTCAGCTTTAATGATTCGCTTAATATTACTCCTTTCAGAAAAGAGATTAAAAGTGAAATTAAATATTCATCGGGAACTATTGAAACGTCACTTTGGGACGCAATGATTAACGGGGGCCTGCATCCTTCTTTAGTCGTTGAGCTTTCTGAAGTCTTTGCATGGACCGTTGATTTCTTCGGATTGCAAAAAGGAGACTGTTTTAAAGTTATTTATGAGGAGTTTTTCATTGATGGCAAATCGTTAGGCATAGGTAAGATTTACGGGGCACAGTTTAACAGGATCGGCTCTTCAATAACTGCTATTCCGTTCATTCAGGATGGGAAAGAGTCTTTTTTTGATATTGCTGGTAACAGTCTCAGGAAAGCATTTCTGAAAGCTCCTTTACAGTTTTCAAGAATCAGCTCTCACTTTTCCTCAGCCAGAATGCATCCTATTCTGAGAATCGTACGTCCACATTATGGAGTTGATTATGCTGCTCCTATAGGAACTCCGGTTCATGCAATAGGTGATGGCAGGATTACATCTGCTACAAACGAGGATGGATCAGGAAGGATGGTCAGAATCCAGCACAACAGTGTTTATGCGACTGGTTATATGCATCTGAGCCGGTTTGGAGATAGCATTTCACCCGGTAAATTTGTTAAGCAGGGTGATATTATAGGTTATGTTGGCAGCAGCGGACTTTCGACAGGGCCCCATCTCGATTTCAGGTTTTATATGAACGGCTCACCTGTAGATCCGTTGAAAGTCGATGCACCACCTGTAGAACCAGTTTCAGACGAGAACAAAGGTAAGTTTGAAAAGATAAAGACTGTTGTTTTAAGCCTCCTCGGGACCTTTAATTAAAAAATCAGGTAACTTTTCCACCAGTCCCTCAATAATCTTTGGATAATGCAGATATTCAAGGGCATGTACTTTTTCAGCAAGTGAGGCCGGGGTATCTGACGGATCAACTTTGCATCGCGTCTGAAAAATTATATCTCCTTTATCATACAATTTATTAACATAATGAACTGTGATTCCTGATTCTATGTCATGATTGGCAATCACAGCCTTATGAACGGTATCTCCATACATCCCTTTTCCGCCGTAAGCTGGCAAAAGAGCAGGGTGAATATTTATTATTCTTCCTGGAAATTGTTCAAGAATATTTTCAGGTACGAGCCATAAGAAACCCGCCAGAACAATAAAATCCACCTTATATAATGCCAGGTAGCGAAGCACTTTCCCCGTGACATAAAATTCCTTACGTTCGAAAAAAACTGTTCGTATATTATGTGCTTCAGCCCTTTTTAGAACCATAGCCTGACGCTTATTCGACAAAACCAGACTTACTTTGGCGCTATTTTTATTCGAAAAGTATTTAATTATGTTTTCTGCATTAGTACCGGAGCCGGAGGCTAAAATTGCTATGTTCCTCATAGTTTGATAATTAGCATATTTGTCAACAATTATTATTAATTCCTTAAAGTAAGTTTATTTTTCTAATTATCAACACATTAAACTGTAGCATAAATAAAAAAACATCAAATCACTTGAAAAATATGGTACAAATATATTTCTTTGCATGGTTCTAAAACTAATATTAATTAAAATTTATTATTATGTCGGACATTGCCACAAGAGTAAAGGAAATTATAGTTGACAAACTTGGAGTAGACGAATCGGAAGTAACTCCGGAAGCAAGTTTCACCAATGATTTAGGTGCGGACTCTCTTGATACAGTTGAATTAATCATGGAGTTCGAGAAAGAATTCAATATAGGAATTCCCGACGATCAGGCAGAAACCATCGGCACCGTTGGTGATGCTATCAAGTACATTGAGGAGAATGCAAAATAATTTGCATTTTTAAAAACCCATTTATGAGAAGAGTTGTAGTGACAGGTCTAGGAGCTTTAACTCCTTTAGGAAATAATTTGCATGAATATTGGGAAGGATTAAAAAACGGTGTCACCGGATCAGTAATGATTACACGGTTCGATACTGAAAAGTTCAAAACCAAATTTGCCTGCGAATTAAAGGACTACGACTCGGCTAAGTATTTTGACAGGAAAGAAGCTAATAAACTAGATTTGTATTCTCAATACGCTCTTATTGCCACTGACGAAGCTATTATTGATTCAGGGTTAAACCTTGATAAAGTTGATAAAGACAGAGTTGGTGTGATATGGGCCTCAGGTATCGGGGGACTTGAGACCTTCTTTCTGGCTATTAAAGGTTATGTCCTAGGGGATGGGACACCCCGGTTTAGTCCATTCTTTATCCCAAAGATGATTGGGGACATTGCAGCCGGAGTAATTTCAATAAAATACGGTTTCAGAGGGCCAAACTTTGCAACTGTTTCGGCATGTGCATCTTCCACTAACTCAATCATTGATGCAATTAATTACATACGTTGGGGAAAAGCAGATATTTTCATTACCGGTGGGTCTGAAGCAGCTATTAATGAACCTGGAATTGGTGGCTTTAATGCCTTACAGGCCCTGTCAACAAATAATGCTGAATTTCAATCTGCTTCCAGACCCTTCGATCGCACCCGTGATGGATTTGTCCTGGGTGAAGGTGCAGGATCATTGGTTGTTGAAGAATATGAGCACGCTAAAGCCAGAGGTGCAAAGATCTATGCTGAACTGGTTGGTACCGGACTAACAGCCGATGCATTCCACATGACAGCTCCTCATCCCGAGGGCCTTGGTGCACGAAATGTTATGAAACTTGCTGTTAGTGATGCCAATTTAAAGGTTGAAGATGTCGATTACATTAATGTTCATGGAACAGCAACCCCACTTGGCGATACCTCTGAAACAAAAGCAATTGTAAGTGTTTTTGGGGAACATGCATACAATCTTAATATCAGTTCAACAAAATCCATGACGGGGCATCTTCTGGGTGCAGCCGGTGCTATTGAAGCTATTGCTGCAATCATGGCAGTTGTTTACGACACAATTCCCCCTACGATTAATTTCAAGATTCCTGATCCTGATATTGATCAGAATCTGAACTTAACACTCAACAAAGCACAGCACAGAAAAGTCAATATTGCCATCAGTAATACATTTGGGTTTGGTGGTCATAATGCTTCTGTCGTTATAAAAAAAGCTGAAGTTTAGTGTCACTATTTCAAAAAAGAACAAATGGTACATATTTACTGGATAAACGGGAACTGAATTCCCGTTTAAAAAAAATTTTGGGTTTTAGTCCGGGAAACCTGAAATTATATGAGATAGCTTTCATTCACCGTTCAGCCACCTTTACACTTCCGAGCGGTAAAAAAGTGAACAATGAAAGGCTTGAATATCTTGGTGATGCTGTATTGGATGCAATTCTTTCTGATTACCTTTTCGAAAAATTCCCTGATGGCAATGAAGGGTTCCTGACAAAAATACGTTCCCGGATTGTAAATCGTGATGTTCTCAATCAACTCGCTGTTTCAATGGGGATAAATAAAATCTTGATCAGCAACATAAGTTCAGTTCATCCAACAAAAAACCTTTATGGAGATGCTTTCGAGGCACTCATAGGATCGGTCTTTCTGGATAAAGGGTTCAAAAAAACAAAAAAACTTTTTATAAAGAATGTGCTTAATAAATACCTCGACCTGAACATGATTGTTAAAACTGATACAGATTTTAAAAGCCTTGTTTTTGAATGGGTACAAAAGCATAAATCAAACCTGATCTTCACATATAACGAGGAATATGATTTCAATCTGAAAAAATCTGTCTTCTCCACAACGCTGTTAATTGATAAGGAGGAATTCGGAGAGGGGCATGGCTCCTCTAAAAAGGAGGCAGAACAGGAAGCTGCCAGCCAGGCATGGAAAAAGCTTAAAGATAATTTCAGTGGTTAATGATTAGTATCTCTTTTTTTTCTAACTTTATCAGTTTCTGTAAGGTAAGATGGGGAGTACTCAAAAAGTCACACGGGTAAAACTTAAAATCAACCAGAATAATGACTTTATCCTGTTGGGTCTCGTATCTGCAGAACCTGATTATAAACTTTCACTTTTATTAAATAAAAAATTCAGGATTTCTCTGAAGAATATATCACCAATCAGACTTACTGGAGATAATGTATCTGAACTGGCATTCAGCAGGTTTTCAGATTCTATCAATTCCACAGATTTGGTTTTTAATCTGGTTTCAAACCGATCTGGTAAAAACTTTCTTCTTAATAAACTTAAAAATATAGATTATCTTCTTCAGGTGCAATATTCAGATAATGAAATCAACCTTAACAATATTACTTCAAACCTGAGGCAAATTGACTCAATTACAGCAGTTTTTAATATCGACATAAATACGATAAAGGACAAGAATTTACAATATCTAACCCAATAGAGTATGGAAAAATTGTACTATAATCTGTCAGAAGAGGAGTTTTCAAAAGGAAGAAAAATTCTTTTATGGAGTTTTGCTGGATTATTTTTCCTTGCCGGAGTATATGTATTGGTTGTAAGTCTCATTTTTGGACAAAAAAGTATACCTCCGGTACTTTCAGTAGCTCCCTTTGGAATTAGTCTTGTGGTTTCCGTCATATCCGGTTTCGCAACTTTTAAAGGAACAGATCTGTTCTTTTCAATTGATGATGATAAATTAGAGTACAAGTTTGGAATGATCAAGCCTATGACACACTCATTCAAATGGATTGATATTAAAGAGCTTGTTATGCCTCGTAAACAGAAAAAAGTCAAGCTGATTTTTAAAGATGGGTCAACATTTGTTATCAATCTCACGTGGATGGAGAGAAAAAAATCAAGCCATATCAGGAAGCATCTTTTCTATGTGGCCAGAGAAAAGGATCTGAATGTAATAAAAGTCATTAATCTGTCAAAAAAGGCTTAACATTAAGTACCTGACATTTCATCTCAGCTACTTTACTGTTGCTTAGTATGTTTTACTGTACCTTATATAAAAAGAAGTGAGCCGCGAATGCGGCTCACAGTTTTGATAACCCTAAAACTAACCTAACCTATGAAAAAAACCTATATATCTTCAGATTCAAATATCGTGCCAAATCCTTTACAAATATATTATGAGTTCTCGGAATAAAAAAATATTTTTATCTAAATAGCTGAAAATTAACAATAATTTAATGATAAGTTAAAATTATTTGTTTTTTGCTCCAAAGGGAATCCTGGAAGAATCGCATGAAACAGCTATAGTTGTTAAAGAAAGTTAAAGCGAGCCAATATAAGATATATACAAGTACTTTTGCATTTGTATGAAGCGGACAACCATTGTATTACTAGCCATCTTTTTTTTTCTGGCTATTTCAGGTCTGATCCTTATACAATTATACTGGATCCGTAACGCAATTGCTATTACTGATCAACAATTCCGTTACCTTGCAAATAAAGCTCTTGAGTCTGTTGTTCTTAATCTTGAGGAGAAGGAATTAATCAAAAACATTGTAGAGGATATTGATCCTTCATCAACAGATTCAATTACAGCCATCGTTCCGGCTAATTCTCCTCTGGCCAGAAAATTGCAGGGATATCAGCCAAACTCAGCTCTTCTTGAAATGTATGGGATCAATAATCCTGGTGAACCGATTGCTATAACCAGTTCAGGTCATAAAATATTCATTTCAGCCGAAAATATCTCACCTTACTCAATTGACGAAACAACTGAACCTTCACCACAAATCACAAAATCAGAAATAACCGGAAGGGTAAGTAACAAGATTGTTTTCCTGGAGAAAATAATGGAAAAAATTCTACGCAATACACCCGATATCAGAGAAAGAATTAATCCGGAAAACCTTAATCAGGAACTCAGAACAGCCCTTAATAATGTTGGAATTTTCCTCGACTTTGAATTCTCAATACGGTCAGGTCGTTATGGAAATATATGGAAGACCCCGGGATTTACTGATAAACCCGGGACAAATAAATTCATCATTCAGCTTTTCCCGAACGATCCGGTTCCAAGTCAGAATCAGATTGTTCTGTATTGTCTTCAGGAACAACAATATAAATTTGAGAAAATCGGAAACCTTGGTTTTTTATCTTTGCTTTTTACCCTGTTGTTATTGATCCTTTCTACAGGAACTTTTATCGTTATATTCCGACAGAAAAAGATTTCAGAAATCAGGAGCGATTTCATCAACAATATGACTCATGAGCTTAAAACACCTATTTCAACTATCTCTCTTGCTTCTCAGATGATGGCTGATAAATCAATTCCTGACAAGGATAAAAATATTAACAGCCTGGCTAAAGTAATTTCTGATGAGAGCATGAGGCTCAAATTCCAGGTTGAAAAAGTCCTCCAGATGGCAATATTTGAAAAAATGAAGATAAAGCTCAAAATGGTCGAGATGGATGTTCATGGCATACTTGATAAGGCTGTGGAGAATTTTGCACTTCAGATAGGAAACCGTGATGGTCTCATATCTACAGACTTTCAGGCAACAATATCTCTTGCTTTCATTGATGAAATTCATTTTCTAAATTCAATCTCAAATCTTATTGATAATGGAATTAAATACTCAAAAGATAATCCTTATATAACCATCTCAACCAGAAATAACAAGAAAGGTATTCTGATTACTATTGAAGATAAAGGTATAGGTATTGGTAAAGAAAACCTGAAAAGGATTTTTGACAAATTTTTTCGTGTCCACTCTGGAAATGTTCATAATGTTAAAGGGTTTGGCCTCGGTTTAAGCTATGTTAAGAAAATAATCGAAGAACATAACGGATCAATCAAGGTTGATAGCCAGATTAATAAAGGAACAAAGTTCACTATTTTTCTTCCACAAAACAGATTAAGATGAATAATATCAGAATCCTTCTTGCAGAAGATGACAACAATCTGGGCATCTTATTAAGGAGCTATCTTACCGCTAAAAACTATGAGACTTCCTTGTTTATAAACGGCAATCTGGCTCTTGAATCATTCTCCACTGAGTCGTATGGTCTGTGCATACTTGATATTATGATGCCTGAGATGGATGGGCTCACCCTTGCAAGAGAGATCCGTTTTATAAATCCGGAGATACCCATAATTTTCCTTACGGCAAAAAACCAGAAAGAAGACGTGATTGAAGGCTTTAAATCAGGAGCTGATGATTATATCACAAAACCATTCTCAATGGAGGAGCTGCTCTACCGCATCGAAGCAATCCTGAGAAGAATAACTGTTCCTATTTTGAACAAAAAACGTGAATCCTATATAATCGGCGGATATTCCTTTGATCCGCTGAAACAGATGCTTGTTTACAAGGATCAGCTGATAAAACTAACAACAAAGGAATCGGAACTGCTTGAACTGCTATGCCTGCATGGGAATGAAATACTGGAGAGAAACTTTGCATTAAAAACAATCTGGATTGATGATAACTATTTTAATGCCAGGAGTATGGATGTTTATATTACCCGTTTAAGAAAATATCTCAGAAAAGATCCCGAAGTAAAAATCTTAAATATTCACGGCAGAGGTTATAAACTTATCAGCTAAAATAATTTTAATAAAAAGCCCACCACCTCTCCCTGACGCTTCGGTCAGGGTACTCCTCCTCCACGAGGAGGAGAAACTTACAATACATAACATGAGTTCTCCCCTCCTTTTGAAGGAGGGGTGTCACGTCGCCAGGCGTGACAGGGTGGTTGATTAAGTATACAAGATAATTATTTAATCCAGCTTCAAAACCGCCAGGAATGCCTGCTGTGGAACTTCAACATTTCCTACCTGTCTCATCCGTTTTTTTCCTTTTTTCTGTTTCTCAAGGAGTTTTCTTTTCCTTGTAATATCACCTCCATAGCATTTAGCGGTTACATCTTTTCTGACTGCTTTTACCGTTTCCCTGGAAATAATTTTTGCTCCTATGGCTGCCTGTATGGCAATGTCAAACTGTTGACGAGGAATCAGCTCTTTTAATTTGACACACATTTTCCTGCCAAAATCGTAGGCATGTCCTTTATATATCAGAGTGGAAAGAGCATCCACCATTTCACCATTTAAAAGGATATCAAGCCTTACCAGATCTGCCTTCTGATAAGTAGTATAATAATAGTCAAAGGAGGCATATCCTTTTGAAATACTTTTCAACTTATCATAAAAATCAAAAACGATTTCTGCCAGAGGCATTTCAAAAGTTATCTCAACCCTGTCTCTTGTAAGATAAACCTGGTTTTTCAAAACTCCCCTTTTTTCGATACAAAGTTTCATAATTGAACCTACATATTCGGATAAGGTTATTACCTGAGCAATAATATAGGGTTCCTCGATACGATCTATATGATTAACAGGGGGTAACCCTGATGGGTTATGAACATCAATCTCTTCTCCTTTTGTTGTATAAACCTTAAAAGAAACGTTTGGAACCGTTGTAATTACATCCATATCAAACTCCCTGTCCAGACGTTCCTGTATGATTTCCATATGAAGTAAACCCAGGAAACCACACCTGAAACCAAATCCAAGTGCAGCCGACGATTCAGGGATAAATGATAGCGACGCATCATTCAACTGCAGCTTCTCGATAGAGATTCTCAGATCCTCATACTCATCAGCATCTACAGGATACATTCCGGCAAACACCATTGGTTTGACATCCTCAAATCCGGAGATTGCCTTCTCGCAAGGATTTTTTGCATGTGTAATGGTATCACCCACTTTGACTTCTGCAGAAATTTTAACTCCTGTGATAATATAACCGACATCCCCCACTCCCATTATATCACGGGGATCCTGTTTAAGTTTTAAAACTCCTATCTCTTCTGCATTATATTCATGGTCAGTATTGACAAACTTCACTCTGTCACCCTTTCGTATTGTTCCATTTACAATTTTGATATAGGCTATAATCCCCCTGAATGAATTGAAAATTGAATCAAATATCAGTGCCTGTAAGGGAGCATCCGGACTTCCTGCCGGTGGAGGGATACGATTAACAATATCACGGAGTATCTTTTCCACTCCGAGTCCGGTCTTTGCACTGGCTTCAATAATATCTTCCCTTTTGCATCCGACAAGGTCAACGATCTGATCCTTAACCTCATCAGGCATTGCAGCTGCCATATCCATCTTGTTCAGTACAGGAATAATTTCGAGGTTATGAGCGATAGCCATATAGAGGTTCGAAATTGTCTGCGCCTGTATGCCCTGTGTTGCGTCGATAACAAGTAAAGCACCTTCACAAGCAGCAATTGAACGGGATACTTCATATGAAAAATCAACATGCCCGGGAGTATCAATCAGATTAAGGATATATTTTTTACCATCGTGAAAATATTCCATCTGAATTGCATGACTCTTAATTGTAATACCTCTTTCTCTTTCAAGGTCCATGTCGTCCAGTACCTGTGCCTGGTATTCCCGTTCGGTTATTGTGTTGGTCTTCTCCAGTAACCGGTCAGCCAGTGTACTCTTACCATGATCAATATGAGCTATTATACAGAAATTCCGGATATTGTTCATCGGACAAGCTTACTTTAAATCAGGTGCAAATATATAAAATTATCGGCTTTATGATATAAAAAGAGAGCCCTTCAACTTATCGATGAAGGGCTCTGTAGAATACTATATTAATTTTACATCATTCCTGGCATGCCGCCACCCATACCACCTTGTGGAGGACCTGCCGGATGTTCTTCTTTTTCCTCTACAACAACAGCTTCTGTGGTAAGGAACATACCGGCAACTGAAGCAGCATTTTCGAGTGCAACGCGGACAACTTTAACAGGATCTATAACACCCGATCCATAAAGCTTTTCATAATTATCGGTTTGAGCGTTGTATCCGTAATCCCCTTTGCCTGATTTTACATTCTGGGCAACGACCGCACCCTCCTTGCCTGAATTGATAGCAATCTGACGTAATGGTTCTTCAATCGCACGTTTAATAATTTCAATACCGGTTGTCTGATCTTCATTATCACCTTTTAGTCCCTCAAGTGCACTTATTGCACGGATATAAGCGACACCACCGCCGGGAACAATACCTTCTTCAATTGCAGCACGTGTCGCATGAAGAGAATCATCAACGCGGTCTTTCTTCGATTTCATTTCAACTTCAGAAGCAGCTCCGATATAGAGAACGGCAACACCACCTGCCAATTTAGCCAGACGCTCCTGTAATTTTTCTTTATCATAATCAGAAGTAGTAGTAGTCATCTGCTGTCTGATCTGTGCTACGCGTGCTTTGATCATCTCTTTGTCGCCGGCACCGTTTACAATTGTTGTATTTTCTTTATTTATTGTAACTTTTTCTGCTGTACCAAGCATGTCGAGAGTTGTGTTTTCGAGTTTCAGGCCTTTCTCTTCTGAAATAACCGTACCACCTGTCAGGATGGCAATATCTTCAAGCATCTCTTTCCTTCTGTCGCCAAATCCGGGAGCTTTTACTGCACATACCTTGAGAGAACCGCGCAAACGGTTTACAACAAGAGTTGCAAGAGCCTCACCTTCCACATCTTCTGATACAATTAACAATGGACGTCCGGTCTGAGCTGTTGCCTCAAGAACAGGAAGCATATCCTTCATAGTAGAAACTTTCTTATCGTAGATAAGTATATATGGATTTTCAAGTTCAGCTTCCATCTTCTCGGCATTGGTTACAAAATATGCAGAGATATATCCACGGTCGAATTGCATACCTTCAACAACTTCAACTGAGGTTGTTGTTCCTTTTGATTCTTCAACTGTAATAACCCCTTCTTTATGAACCTTACCCATAGCTTCAGCAATGAGTTTTCCTATCTCCTGATCATCATTGGCAGAAATTCTTGCTACCTGTTCAATTTTACCAAGGTCGTCACCGATTACTTTTGCCTGTGATACAAGATGTTTCACAACTTTTTCAACTGCTTTGTCAATACCTCTTTTAATGTCCATAGGGTTTGCACCTGCAGTAATATTTTTCAGTCCGACATTGATAATAGACTGAGCAAGAACTGTGGCTGTAGTAGTACCGTCACCTGCAATTTCTCCTGTTTTTGATGCCACTTCTTTAACCATCTGGGCACCCATATTCTTATATGGATCGGAAAGTTCGATATCTTTCGCAACGGTTACTCCATCCTTGGTGATCTGGGGAGCTCCATATTTCTTCTCAAGAACTACATGACGTCCTTTAGGACCAAGGGTTACTTTAACTGCATCAGCCAGCTGATCGACTCCTTCCTTAAGAAGGGCACGTGCTTCGATATTGAATTTAATCTCTTTTGCCATATCATTTTGATTTTAAAAGTTTGCTATAAATTATGCTATAAAAAGAATATCTGTCTGAGAAACAAGCAGATAATCTTCATCATCAATAGTCAGTTCCTGTCCTGCATACTTTCCGTAAAGAACAACATCACCTTTCTTTACTTCCATCTCTTCATCATTATTATTCCACTTGCAGTTTTTTCTTCAGCTTCATTAGGTTTTACAAGAACCTTGCCTGCTAAAATTTTTCCTTTCATTTGTGCCATTTTATCTAGTTTTAAAGTTAAACATCATTTACCGACTTCCTATTTGAGCATATTCCATGCCAAATTGGGAAAAATGCCATTTTGTGTTCACTTGCAAAAAAAAAGTGTCGGTATGTGACAAACTGACACTCTTCCAAAATATTCCATTCAATCATACTATTTCCCAGGTTTATCCTTGCTGCTTGGTGGAGTTGTTGTTGACGGAGGAACAGCAGTCGGAAGTGTTGGAATTGCATTAGGATCAACAGTATTTTTTATCTGATCCTCAATTCTTGAACGTCCTGAAGTTGTTCCGCGTGGTATTGTAGCAGTGGCAACGACACAAAGGATTAAAATTGCAGCTGCAAGGGTCCAGGTTGACTTCTCAAGGAAATCAGCAGTTTTACGGATACCCATTGATTGGCCCGCTGAAGTAAAATTAGCAGCTAACCCTCCTCCTTTGGAGTTTTGAACAAGTACAATCATTATCTGGAGAATGCATGCAATTATTACCAGTATTGAAACAAAAATATAAATTCCCATCTGTTTACTTTTTTATGTATTCTTTAACTTTTTCAATTTGAAACGCAAAGTAACTGCTTTTTTCCGGAAACTTCAAACTTAATTTTTCATAAATATCTATTGCCTTTGAGTAATATCCCTGATTAATGTAAATTCTTGCAAGAGTTTCCGTAACTAAACCAACTGCTTCCTCAACAAAAGGCTTTGAGATATCATCTGTCAGAACGTTTGTTTTATCCTTATGTGGCTCAATCTTCGGATTGGTAATAATGAATTTATCGATAAGTTCCGACTGCATCTGCTTATTGGAATTATTCCCTGCCAAGTCCGGGTTTTCCTGGCTATTGTCTGTACCTAAGGATAAGTTTGTTTTGTTTTCATCAAGATCAAGTTCCAGAAGATCAGAACGATCCGGAAATGAAAATCCGGGATCCATAAAGAAAACTTTATTGTCAAAAGGAGAGGAATCCTCATCCAGACAAAACATCACTCCAGCTGGTTCTATGTCATCCGACTCAGTTGCAATCATTGTTGAATGACCGGAAGTCTGGCTGAGCATATCCTGGTTTTCCCCGAGTTTTGTTTCATCGGAATTTTTTTCAATTTCGCTAATCAGATAATCACTGTTCTTTGCAGATTCGATTACGGTTTGCTGAGTATCAGTAACTATTTCAACTTTCGAATCAATAACCTGTTTGATATCGCTTCTTTCAGTTCCAGTTGAAGTTTTGCTTTTAAGCAGGTAATATAACACTTCCCTGTCGGCAATATGAATTGCACAATTTCTGAGCTGATTTTCGAATTTTACATCCGCATTGTTCTGTAAACCCTTTAAAAGCAACATATGGGCACTCTGGAAATAGGGGAAAATATTAATTAACTCATAAATCTCCCCTATCATCTGGCGGTTAACCGGAACATTATCCTCAATCATACTTAAAAAGTCATTTCTGTTCATGGAATTTACCAATTGACAAATGCCTGATTGAAAATATCTTCAACAATCATTTCTATTATTTTGGCTGAAAGGTCACTTTCAACGTCATTGAGGTTGAGGTTGCTGTTGTAGTCTTCATACCTTGAAAATGTCTGTTCGAAGCTCAGATCCGGGTTGATAGCGTTTGTGAATTTAACTCTTACCGAAATGGTAAATCTGTTTGTAGCAGCCTGTGCATCAGCTGCTACAGTAAGAGGACGAGTATTATAATCAATTATTTCTCCTTCAAAATTCATGTCACCAATTACTGTAGTGTACTTCAGATTAGTCTGCGACTTGCATTTGTCTATCAGTGCATCTGTTAAAGATTGGCTTAGCCCCGGCTGAACAACAGGAGCCCTGTTCTGGAAAAATTGTATATTGAACGTCTTTGCCAAAGGAGATATACTGGCCCCTGTAAATGAATATGTTACCTTGCATCCATAAAAAAGTGTAATAACTACACTTAATATAAAGATTGTAATCCAGCTATTTATAAGGCTGAGATTATTATTACGATTCAATTCCATACTCTTTAATCTTTCTGTAAAGGGTCCGTTCTGAGATACCAAGTTCGGATGCTGCCATTTTTCTTTTACCGTTATACTTTTCAAGAGCTTTTTTAATCATTTCCACCTCCTTGTCTGCAAGTGAAAGTGATTCTTCAATTATCTCCTCAGTGTCTTGTATATTATTCATTGTCTGATGAGACGAAAAATCAACTGATGGAGCATTATTCTTGCTGTGATCATTGTTTTCTTCCTGGGCTTCCCTGAAAAGATTCTTAATAACCCGTGAGTTGTTCTCCTGAAAGGTAACATCAATTTCTCCGCGTCTGATAAGATCAAAAACAAGTTTTTTAAGGTCGTTCATGTCGCTCTTCATGTCGAAAAGGATCTTATACAAAATCTCTCTTTCAGAAGAAAATGATTTGTCTTCGTCTCTTTTTATGACAGCCGGAAGCTTAACCCCGCCATAATCAGGAAGGTAATTGCGAAGGTTAAGAGCAACAATTTCCCTTTCGTTTTCAATGATGGATATCTGTTCGGTTATATTCTTAAGTTGTCGGACATTACCTGGCCAGGAATAATTAAGAAGAATATTTTTAGCTTCGGAATCAAGTCTTATTGCCGGCATCCTGTATTTTTCAGCAAAATCAACTGAGAACTTGCGGAAAAGAAGAAAAATATCCTCACCCCGGTCTCTCAGGGCAGGTATTTTTATCGGGACCGTATTAAGTCTGTAAAAAAGATCCTCTCTGAATTTACCATTATCAATTGCCCTTGACACTTCAACATTGCTTGCAGCAATAACCCTTACGTTTGTCTTCTGAACCTTCGAGGAACCAACCCTGATAAATTCTCCGGCTTCCAGCACTCTGAGCAGGCGAACCTGTGTTGACAATGGCAACTCCGCTACTTCATCAAGAAAAATTGTTCCGCCATCTGCAACTTCAAAATAACCTTTTCTGCTATCAGATGCACCGGTAAAAGATCCCTTTTCGTGTCCAAACAGTTCAGAATCAATTGTCCCTTCGGGTATAGCACCACAGTTAACTGCTATATATTGACCATGCTTCCTGGTACTATAACTATGAATTACCTGGGGAAAAATCTCCTTCCCTGTCCCGCTCTCACCTGTTATGAGTACGGAGAGATCTGTCGGGGCAACCTGAACAGCAATGTCAATTGCCCTGTTAAGGCCCTCATAATTACCAATTATTCCAAACCTTTGTTTAATATTTTGCAGATCTTTCATTTCCTGTTTTACAATCCTGCGAATTTAAGGTTTTTTTAAAACATTGGGAAATGCATTTTTCGTAAATTTGCAGCATGAAAAAAGATTCATCATATCAATTTGCAGCAATTATACCCGCCCGATATTCATCTTCCAGATTCCCGGGCAAACCACTGGTTCTGATTGGAAACAAACCAATGATACAAAGAGTTTATGAGCAGGCCCGTAAAACACTCGAAATGGTATATGTTGCGACTGATGATAAAAGGATTTTCGAAACAGTTCTTAACTTCGGCGGAAAAGTAATCATGACCTCTCCCGATCATCTGAGTGGAACTGATCGCTGCGCAGAAGCTGTAACAAAAATTAACAGTGAAACAGATAAAATAATCGATATTGTCATCAATATTCAGGGTGATGAACCATTTATTAAACCGGAACAGATCAACCTGGTAATGAATTGTTTCATTGATGAAACTGTTGAACTGGCAACACTTGTAAGAAAGGTAAAACCTGGGGAGGATATCTTCAACCCTAACCAGCCAAAGGTTATTTTAAACTTAAAAGGAGATGCAATATATTTCAGCCGTACTGCAATACCATTTATAAGAGATACTGAAATGAGTGATTGGTCAAAGAAACATGATTTTTATAAACATATCGGACTCTATGCTTACAGGACCGAAACACTTAAAAAGATAACTTCATTATCTCGCACTCCTCTTGAAATTTCTGAATCACTAGAACAGAACAGGTGGATAGAAAATGGATACCGGATCAGAACAGCTGTGACATTATGGGAAAGTATAAGCATCGATACACAGGACGATCTGGAGAAGGCAAAAAAACTTTTACAACACTTAGATTAAAATATTATTAACTTTAGCACAGTTTTTGATAGAGATAATTAAAAGTTTGCGTATGAAGAAAAGTTTACCCTTTATCTTCTTTTTAATTTTCACCTTAACGCTTCATGGTCAGAAGGATACAATGAATTTTGTTGGTGCTCTGCCTCAAAGAGATATTTCAAGAGATGTCAATAATATTAATGTAAGTATCTATCCTGTACCCGTAAAGGATAACAGTTTTACTATTAAAACAGACAAGGATATCTCTTTTGTAAAAATTACCAATATCATCGGCCAGGATATATTCAGATTCCAATACAATGACCCTCAGCAAGTAATAAAGATTTTTCTCGATAACCCTAAAAGGGGAATGTACCTGGTAACTATTATTTTCAGTGACGGAATCAGAATAGTAAAAAAAATAATGGTGGAAGAATCTGAATAAAATCAAAATTTGCTATTTTCGTTTTTTGTTTGAAGTTTTCGGGGAATTATTCCGCAGATTAGTACGATTCACTTAGAATCTTATTTAAATTTTGATAAACAATCCTTTCAAATGATTGTTTACTTAATTAAAGTCATTAGTGTCCACTAAAAGTTAAATATCGTTCTTTGAAATCATGAGTATATCGAGGTTGTAGCGCTTTTTAATTACGTGTCGATTTGAAAATGAATAACTACCAGGGCTTTAAGTAGACTTGAATTTATTAATTACCGTCGGCTTTAGCCAACGGCATATCAGCCTTATCTGTAAGGACTTTAGTCCTTCATTTGTGGGCTAAAGCCCGTATGTGTAAGGTATCTTGGTCCGTTGGCTAAAGCCAACGGTAAGTTAAAAACTTACAAAACTCTTTAAATTTTAAGTAACTCACCTTAAGTCAAAACTCCTCTAAAATAGCTACTTACAAATAATAGCTACTTACAAATCTCGATAACAAAGATGTCAAAGAACTGAACTGTATGTAACTGAAAATCAATTATATTTAAGTGGGCACTAATGACTTTTCATAAAACTTAATTATTAATAATAGAAAAAAGTAATTATTATGGCAACATTAGACTGGATCATATTGATCTTATTCTTCTCATGTCTTATTGGGATTGTATTCTGGGTAATTAAGCACAAAAAGGACAATACAAGTGATTATTTCCTTTCAGGGCGCAGCGAAACATGGTTGGCTGTGGGTGCAGCAATTTTTGCGGCAAACATTGGTTCTGAACACCTCGTCGGACTTTCCGGTGCTGGTGCGGAGAGTGGAATGGCAATGGCGCATTGGGAAATGCATGGATGGATGATATTAGTTCTGGGTTGGGTATTCGTACCTTTTTATGCACATAGTAAGGTATTTACAATGCCTGAGTTTCTGTCGAAACGCTTTAACAAAAACACAAGTTCTACACTTTCAATTATCACACTTGTGAGTTATGTTTTAACAAAGGTTTCCGTTACGGCCTTTACCGGTGGTATTTTCCTTCAATCAGTGATCGGTATCGATTTTTGGTATGGAGCCATTGGTCTTGTGCTTTTAACCGGAATATTTACTGTACTTGGCGGAATGAAAGGTATTATGACAATTTCAGTTATACAGGCGCCTATTCTTATTTTAGGTGCATTTACGATTCTGATTTTAGCCCTTCTTAAAGTTGGTGGCGGCGGTATAATCAATGGCTGGCATGAAGTTGTAAAATATGCAAGCAGCAACGGCATGACCAACATGCATCTTATTCATCCCAAAGGTGACATGTGGTATGATAAATTCCCCGGGGTAAGTGTATTTTTTGGTGCTGCAATTATTGGTTTCTGGTACTGGTGTACCGATCAGCATATTGTGCAGAGGGCACTTGCTGCAAAAAATTTAAATAATGCACGTAAAGGGGCTATTTTTGCAGGATTTCTTAAAATTCTCCCTGTATTCATATTCTTAGTTCCGGGCATTGTAGCTGCTGCTCTGAGAGCCAAGGGAGTTCTTATGTTCACCGACAATAATGAAGCTTATGGCAGTCTGGTAAGTAAATTATTACCCGTGGGTGTTAAAGGTATAGTAGTTGTCGGATTTATTGCTGCTCTTATGACTTCTCTGGCAGCACACTTTAACTCATCTGCAACCTTATTTACAATTGACTTCTATAAAAACCATAGGCCTGATGCCAGTGAACATCACCTGGTTGTGATTGGACGTATTGCAACAATTACAGTTGTTGTATTAGGTTTAGTCTGGATCCCGATTATGAAAAGTATTGGTTCAGTACTTTATGAGTATTTGCAAAATGTTCAATCACTTATTGCCCCTGCTATTGCAGCTGTGTTCCTCATGGGGGTATTTAACCGTAAGATAACTCCTAAAGCCGGTGAATGGGGGTTACTGATTGGCGCATTAATTGGTCTTTTCAGACTTTGTTTAATGGTTTTCGATCCGGGTACAAGTTTTAATCATGCTACTCAAAAACTGATTACTGATCCAACCCTGCATACAGGCATTTTTGCCATCCTCCAAATAAATTGGATCCATTTCTGTATAGCGCTGTTTTTCTTTACAATGTTGTTGATGGTTGTAATCAGCATGTTTACTCCAAAAGCCGGAGAAACTCAATTACAGGGGATTACATATTTCTCTCAATCACCGGAGCAGATTAAAGAAACACGCGATAGCTGGAGTGCATGGGATATTGTTACTTCACTCATAGTTTTAGGAGTTTGTGTTGCTTTCTATATATATTTCTGGTAGAATAAAAAATAAATAAAATGGATAAATTAAAAACTCATGAAATCTGGTTTGTAACCGGTAGCCAGCATCTGTATGGTCCTGAGACTCTTAAGCAAGTAGCCGCAGACTCAGCAAAAATAGCTGTTGCTCTGGATAAATCACCCAAAATATCACAAAAGGTGGTTTTCAAACCAGTTCTTACAACCCCCGATTCAATAACAGAACTTTGTACCGAGGCAAACAATTCAAAAAACTGCATAGGCCTGATAACATGGATGCATACTTTCTCTCCTGCTAAAATGTGGATAAGAGGTTTATCTATCCTTAATAAGCCATTTCTCCATTTTCATACTCAACTTAACAGGGATATCCCCTGGGAATCCATTGATATGAATTTCATGAACCTTAACCAGTCGGCCCATGGTGATCGTGAGTTTGGTTTTATAGGTGCCAGGATGAGGTTGAAACGGAAGGTGGTTGTTGGCCATTATCAGGATCCTGAAGCTATCGAACGGATAGCCGTCTGGATCAGAGCTGCATCGGCATATAACGATGCCCTTAACATGAAGGTTGCCAGGTTTGGTGATAATATGCGTGACGTAGCCGTTACTGAAGGGAATAAAGTCAGCGCTCAAATGAAAATGGGATACTCAGTTTACGGCTTTGGTGTCGGCGATCTTGTAAAATCTGTGAACGAAATATCACCGGGAGCAATTAAAAAATTACTCGCTGAATATGGTTCTAAATATAAGTTAACAAAAGCTGTTGCTTCTTCCGAGACTTTGAAAGAGGCTGCCAGGATTGAACTTGGTATGGAAACATTCCTGAATGCCGGTAACTTCAAAGCATTTACTACAACTTTCGAAGATCTTTACGGGCTCAAACAATTGCCCGGACTGGCTGTTCAGCGATTGATGGCAAAGGGTTACGGCTTCGGAGCAGAAGGTGATTGGAAAACAGCTTCACTAGTCCGTTCAATGAAAGTGATGGCTTCAGGGTTGAAAGGTGGAACTTCATTTATGGAAGATTACACCTACCACTTCGATCCGAAAGGAATGAGAGTGCTGGGTGCTCACATGCTTGAAGTATGCCCAACAATTGCTCTTGCCAAGCCTTCAGTTGAGATTCATCCGCTGTCGATCGGAGGAAAAAAAGATCCGGCCAGACTTGTTTTTAAAACTGCCCCCGGGAGTGCTATTAATGTCTCTGTCATTGATCTTGGCAACAGGTTCAGGATGATAGTAAATGAAGTTGAAGTCGTTAAATGTCCTGATATGCCAAATCTTCCTGTTGCGAGTGTATTATGGAAGCCATTGCCTGATCTGAAGATAGGCGCCTCAGCCTGGATACTTGCAGGAGGAGCTCACCATACCGGATTCAGTAATGCAATTAATTCTGAATATCTTGAGGATTTTGCCGGAATGATGGGAATTGAATATGTCCATATAGGTGAGAAGTGCGATCTTTCATCATTTAAAAATGAATTAAGGTGGAATGAAATATATTTTCATATTTCTAACGGGATATTTTGATTTTTAAACTGTTTGCTTTTTTTATTAGTAGCAACCTGGTTTAAAGAAAATGAAAATTTATTCTAATGATTCCAAACATCTGGTCGCAGTTAACTGTATTATTTTCGGTTACGATATCCTTGAAAAGGAGATCAAACTTCTTTTATTTAAACGGATAGTTGAACCCGCGGAACAGAATGGTGTGAGTTGGCGATCCCTTGCAAGATTGCCTGATTTGATCTTTGACCATCCATTAATGGTCAAAAGAGCGCTCACAGATCTGCAGAATCAGATAAAAATCAGACCGGTTGGTTTTAAACTGTTGCCTGAAAAATTCACACTTGTCCAGCTTCAGGATCTTTATGAAGCTATTTACCAGAGAAAAGTAGATAAAAGAAATTTCAGGAAGAAAATATTATCAATGGAAATTCTTGAAAAGCTTGATGAAAAGGAGAGAGAGACATCCAAAAAGGGAGCTTATTATTATAAGTTTAATAAGGACAGTTATGAAAGATTAAAGCAGAACGGATTCTATTTTAATCTGGATGTAAACTAAATAGAGTGCCTAAAGTTTAAAGAAATGCTTGAGAAATTAAAAAACATTGTTTTCAAAGCCAACCTTGATTTGGTTGATAAAGGATTAGTTATTCATACCTGGGGCAATGTCAGTGGTAAGGATTTCAAAAGTGGATTCATTATTATAAAACCATCAGGTGTGAATTATGAATCCATGAAACCGGATGATATGGTTGTGATTGATCAGGAAGGCAAGGTTGTGGAAGGAAAATTTAAACCTTCAACCGATGCCCCGACTCATCTGCTGCTTTATAAAGCCTATGAGTCATTGGGAGGAGTGGTACATACTCATTCTTCCTATGCAACATCGTGGGCACAGGCTGGAAGGGCGATTCCTCCACTTGGAACAACCCATGCAGATCATTTTTACGGCGAGGTGCCATGTACGAGATTGATGACAAAGAAGGAAATTGAGAATGATTATGAAATCAATACAGGAAGAATTATTATTGAAAAAATGGGAACTGTTAATCCATTAACTGTACCCTCTGTATTGGTGAATGGTCATGGTCCGTTCTGCTGGGGAATCGATGCAGAAAATGCAGTGTATAATGCAGTGGCTCTTGAAGAAATAGCAAAGATGGCGTTTTTTACCGTCCTGCTTGGTAAGACGGAACTAATTGATCAATTTCTTCTTGATAAACATTTTAAAAGAAAACATGGAACTAATGCTTATTACGGTCAAGATAAATCAAAATGAAATTAGAAAGTAAAGACATGGCAAAGAAATATGTAATCGGGATTGATTATGGCACTGACTCAGTTCGTTCAGTAGTTGTTGATACAGCCAATGGTAAAATTATCGGAACGTCCGTATTTGAATACCCAAGATGGAAGAAAGGTCTCTTTTGTGATCCTTCAATAAATCAGTTTCGTCAACACCCACTGGATTACATCGAAGGGCTTGAACAATCTGTACAAGGCGCCATTGTGGGATTAACTCCGGAAGTGGTTAAAAGCATTGTCGGAATTACCGTTGATACTACCGGCTCAACCCCTGTGGCAGTCGATAAAGAGGGAATTCCTCTTTCCATGAAGCATGGATTTGAAGATAATCCAGATGCTATGTTTGTATTATGGAAAGATCATACCGCTGTTAAGGAGGCAGCCGAGATCAACCATTTAGCCAGAACATGGGGAGGCGTCGACTTCACTAAATTCGAAGGAGGAATTTATTCATCAGAATGGTTCTGGGCCAAAGTACTTCACGTTCTTCGTCATAGTGATGCAGTGCGGAAAAATGCATGGTCATGGGTTGAACACTGCGACTGGATACCGGCTTTACTGGTCGGGGAAACAAATCCCCTGCAGCTGAAGAGAAGTCGTTGCGCAGCCGGACATAAAGCAATGTGGCACGATGACTTCAATGGTTTGCCGGACGAAAAATTTCTAACACGACTTGATCCTGTTCTGTCCGGTCTAAGAGAAAGACTTTTCAACAAAACATATACTTGCGATATTGAAGTCGGAAATCTGTCGAATGAATGGGCAAAAAGACTCGGCCTATCACCTGATGTTAAAGTTGGTGTCGGTACTTTTGATGCACACACCGGTGCTGCTGGCGGAGAGATCAAACCATATTATCTTGTTAAAGTTATGGGTACTTCAACATGCGATATGATCGTTGCGCCAATGGCAGAAGTGGGAGATAAACTGGTTGCCGGTATTTGTGGCCAGGTTGACGGATCTATCATCCCGGGAATGCTCGGCCTTGAAGCCGGTCAGTCAGCCTTCGGGGATATTTATGCCTGGTTTGGAAAGTTATTGTTGTGGCCTGTGACTAATATAATCTCAGAAATGAGCTGGCTGGATGAAAAAGCAAAGAAGAAGATCCAAGAGGAAACTGCTGACAAGATAATTGGAGAATTAAGCAAACAGGCGGAATCACTTCCGGTCGAAGAAACATCTATCATTGCACTTGACTGGATGAATGGCAGACGTACACCGGATGCTAATCAGGCACTTAAAGGAGCAATTACAGGGTTATCGCTGGGATCTGATGCACCCAGAATCTTTAAAGCACTCGTTGAAGCTACTGCATTTGGTTCAAAAATGATCAATGAACGTTTTATATCTGAAGGGATACGAATCGACGGAGTAATAGCTATTGGAGGTGTTGCCAAAAAGAATCCTTTTGTGATGCAGATCGTTGCGGATGTTCTTAATATGCCAATAAAAGTTGCAGCATCCGAACAGACCTGTGCCCTTGGTTCCGCGATGGCCGCATCGGTTGTGGCAGGCGTTTATAAAGACATCCCTTCTGCCCAGAAAGCGATGGGCGGAGGATTTGAAAAAGAGTATCATCCTGATCCCGCAAGAGCTGAGAAATACGAAGCTCTGTTCAGAAAGTACAAGGCCCTTGGATCATTGATTGAAAAAGGACTTCATTTTTAAGTAATTATACTTTGTAGACCTTAGTGTCTTTGTGCCTTTGTGGCAAAAAACAAAATACAACAAAGACGCTAAGACGCAAAGAGATACAAAGAATTAAAACGAATCAAACATTTATTTTAATTGGTTTCCATGAAAAAATCTATCATTATTTTGACAATTTTATTCTTTCTGGTTGGCATCCAAACTAAAGCCCAGAAGGAAGATCTCGTATCAGTTAACCAACTGGCGATTGTTACAAATCACTCCGGTCCGGTTATTAGCAAAGATATTTACGGACATTTTTCAGAACACCTCGGAAACTGCATCTATGATGGTCTATGGGTAGGTACCGGTTCAAAAATCCCTAATACTTATGGTATCAGGAATGATGTTCTGTTTGCTCTGCGCGAGATTAAAGTGCCTAACCTCCGCTGGCCGGGTGGTTGCTTTGCAGATACATACCACTGGAAAGACGGAATAGGTCCAAAAGAAAAAAGAGCTTCCATAGTAAATACCAATTGGGGTAGTGTTACCGAAGACAATTCATTTGGCACACATGAGTTTATGAAGCTGACTGAATTGCTTGGATGCGATGCATATATAAACGGAAATGTGGGATCAGGTTCGGTTAAAGAGATGGCTGAGTGGATTGAATATCTTACATCAAATTCTGTGAGTCCCATGACCAATCTGCGAAAAGAAAATGGCCGGGATGAACCATGGAAAGTAAAATATTTTGCCATTGGCAATGAGAACTGGGGTTGCGGAGGAAACATGACAGCTGAGTTTTATGCAAACACCATGAAACAATATTCAACTTTCCTTGGCAACTACTCTGGAAATCAGCTCTACCGGGTTGCCTGCGGGCCTTCGGATTACAATTTTGAATGGACAGAAACGTTGATGAAAGATGCAGGGACGCGTGCAATGTTTCAGGGTTTATCTATACATTACTATTCTGTTGTCGATGGATGGGATATTAAAGGATCTGCCACAAAATTTGATGAGAGAGAATGGTTTGAAACAATGCGGTTGAATCTTCAGATGGATTTCATAATTAAGGGTCATGCAGCTATTATGGATCGTTACGATCCTCAGAAAACAAAAGGTCTGGTAGTTGATGAATGGGGTAACTGGTTCAACGTGGAACCCGGAACAAATCCCGGATTTCTCTATCAGCAGAATACAATGCGGGATGCAATTACAGCTGCAATTCATCTGAATATATTTAACCAGCATGCCGATAGGGTAAAAGTGGCAAACCTTGCACAGATGATAAATGTGCTTCAATCAGTTATTCTTACAAAGGACGATAAAATGGTTCTGACACCTACATATCACGTCTTCAGAATGTTCAGGGTTCATCAGGGAGCTAAGCTCCTTAACCTTGATCTCAGATGCGAAGATTATACTTTTGGCAATCAGAAGATACCGGCTCTTTCAGCTTCAGCATCAATTGACAAAGATGGCAAAGTGCATATTTCCCTTGCAAATCTTAATCCCAATAAACCGATAGCTGTAAAATGTCCACTGATAGGTGATTCATTCAAAACAGTAACGGGTGAGATACTTACCGCAAGTGAAATGAATTCATATAACAGCTTTGAAATGCCCGAAACAGTAAAACCGGTTGCCTTCAATGGAGTTACACTGAAAGATGGAGTTTTGACCATTAATATGCCGTCAAAATCAGTCGTTGTTTTAGAACTAGTAAAATAGAGTTTAAATGAATTATTTTAAATACCCCCTTCCCAACCTTCCCCCACAAGGGAAGGAGTAGTAATAACCATTTCCCCCCTGGAGGAAATAAGAAAGGGGGTAATGTAGAAAAAAGAATGATGAATTACTTTATGTAGAATTTACTGAAAAAATATTTACAGCGAATATAATTTCAGAAATTAATTAAACATCTATGAATAAGCTAATTAAGTTTATTGTAGTAATCGCTAGTATTCTATTATTCTTTTCCCGATGCGCAAAAAAATCATCACAAGGCGCAGATTATCCAATACAACCAGTTCCCTTTACATCGGTTAAACTTACCGATGATTTCTGGGCTCCCAGGATAAAAAGGAATGCTTCCGTAACAATACCTATTGCTTTCGGCTACTGTGAATCGACCGGGAGAGTGAAAAATTTTGATATAGCAGCCGGCCGCGATACGGGCAAATTCCAGACAATCTTCCCTTTCGACGACTCGGATGTATACAAGATAATTGAAGGAGCCAGCTATTCCCTTCAGACATTCCCCGATCCCGGGCTTGAAGCCTACCTCGACACTCTTATCCGGAAAATTGGTCTTGCACAGGAACCTGATGGTTATCTTTATACTAACCGTACAATCGCAGAGAAACATGGGGGAGTCGGACTTCATGAATGGGCAGGTAAAAACAGGTGGGAAATGGATTCAGTTCTGAGTCATGAGCTTTACAATCTCGGGCACCTCTATGAGGCAGCCGTTGCGCACTTTCAGGCCACCGGAAAAAGGACACTGCTTGACATTGCACTAAAATCAGCTGACCTGGTCAATAAGGATTTTGGCATGGACAAAGTTGAAGTATATCCCGGCCATCAGGTGATTGAAATGGGCCTGGTAAAACTTTACAGAGTTACCGGTGAAAAGAAGTATCTCGATCTTGCAAGGTTTTTTCTGGATATCAGAGGTCCCAAAGGCCGGCAATACAATCAGGCTAATCTGAAACCTGTTGATCAAACTGAAGCCGTAGGGCATTCTGTAAGAGCTACTTATATGTATTCAGGGATGGCAGACATCGCTGCAATTGAGAAGGATGATACTTATCTGAATGCAATTACTAAAATATGGGAAAATCTTGTTTACGGGAAAATGTACCTTACCGGAGGGATCGGAGCCACAGGTGGGAATGAAGGTTTTGCCGATCCTTTTATATTGCCCAATATGTCAGCCTATTGCGAGACATGTGCCTCAATAGGAGACATCTTTTTTAATCAAAGGTTATTCCTTTTACATGGTCAGTCGAAATATATTGACATCCTTGAAAAAACGCTTTATAATTCGATGTTATCAGGTGTATCTTTATCAGCCGACAGATTCTTCTATCCTAATCCACTGGAATCCAAAGGACAACATCTTCGACAGGCCTGGTTTGGCTGTGCCTGCTGTCCTTCAAATGTTGCAAGGTTTGTTCCTGCTATCCCTGGTTATGTCTATGCCATTACTGATAACGAGCTTTATGTAAATCTGTTCATCTCAAATGACGCAAACATTACTCTAGGTAACAGAAAGTTAAGAATAACACAAAAAGCAAATTTCCCCTGGGATGGCAAAGTTGAAATATTGGTCAATCCTGAAACCAATGCCAAGTTTATACTAAAGATGCGTATTCCGGGATGGGCACAAAATGAAGCTCTGCCAGGAGGGCTTTATAAATTTACGGATCAGGATAATGAGCCTGTTACAATAAAGGTTAATGGTAAAGATTCTGAACTTAAACTTGTAGATGGATATGCTGTAATTTCGAGGAAATGGAAATCAGGTGATAAAGTTGAAATTGAGTTTCCTATGCCTGTCCGTAAAGTTGTTGCGGACGAGAGGATAAAAGAAGACAAGGATAAAATGGCGTTTCAGAGAGGTCCGGTTATTTACTGCGCTGAATGGCCCGATAACAATACCGGAAATGTGATGGATTTAGTCATAAAAAAAGATGCTGCCTTTACAACAGAATTTGAACCTTCCTTTCTTGAAGGCACAGAGGTAATTAAAACATCCGGTGTTCAGGCAAAAAGAACCCTTGACGGGAAAATTGAGACTCTTCAGGAGGAACCTCTGAAATTAATCCCCTACGCTCTATGGAATAATCGTGGTGCGGGGCAGATGATGGTCTGGTTTCCGACATCAACTCAATCCGCCCACCCATTACCCGCTCCGACTATTGCAAACAGGAGTAAAATGAAAGCCAGCAAGATTACTAAAGAGCTTTCTGCAATAAATGATCAGACAGTACCTTCAAATTCGAACGATCACTCTGTTTCATATTATCACTGGTGGCCCGACAAAGATAAATGGGAATGGGTTGAGTATGATTTTGAAAAACCTGAAACGATTTCAAAAACAAAGATTTACTGGTATGACGATGGACCGGAAGGAGGGTGCAAGATACCGGATACATGGGAAATTTTGTACCTGAGCGGCAATATGTGGGAAAGTGTGAAACCCCTGACACCTTATAAAGTAACAAAGGATGGATGGGATTCTCTGGTTTTTAATCCTGTTAAAGCGTCTGCAATAAAAATTAAAGTAAAGCTGAATAAGGATTTTTCCAGCGGAATTTATGAATGGATTGTGGAATAATTTCAGATGAAAAAAGCTATAATATTTTTAGGTCTCCTTCTTTTTGTAGAAATCAGTTTTTCACAACAATCCTCTTTCATTTTAAATAAACTTGAATATTTTGAAAAAGGAGGAGTCAATGTAATGGCTTATCAGGACATTTACCCCGAAGGTCATCAGGGTGGTGTCGCTATCTTAATGAATGGGAAACGTATTGCTACTAATGGTGATATAAGGCTTGATGAAACACCGGGACAGTGGCAGCCAATGCCAAAACAGTTAGAAAGAAAAGTTGATTTTTCCGGAAACGTGGTAACTGTTAGTCTGGCTTATCCCAATCCGGATATTGACCGCAAAGGTTATAATCCGATTGAGTATCCTGATCTGAATTTCAATTATACCGTTAAAGTCAGAGCATAGGGAGAATCGATCGTTGTGACTGTCGATCTTGACAAACCGATCCCACAAGAGTTCATCGGGAAAGTGGGTTTTAATATGGAGCTTTTCCCGGGATTGTTATTTGGAAAGACCTGGTCGCTCGGAACACATTCTGGCATATTCCCCAGGCAGGCAAATGGTCCGGCTATAATAGATCAGAAAGGTGAAATTGTTTCAGCCATTCCAATGGCCGAAGGAAAGAAGCTTGTTGTAGCACCTGAGGATGATATGTTGAGATTGTCTATAGAATCTGCTACTGGTAATCTTAAGCTTCTCGATGGAAGGTACATCCATAACAATGGCTGGTTTGTTGTTCGTTCGCTGGTATCGGCAGGTTCCACTAAAAATGCTATTGAATGGATCATTATACCCAATAGTATAATAAATTGGAAAAGTACTCCTGTTATTCATGTCTCCCAGATAGGATATCATCCCGGGCAGGAGAAAGTTGCAATAATTGAACTTGATAAAAATGAAATAAAAAGAGAAACTCCGGTACTATTAAGAATTGTTGAAAATGGCCAAAAGATTGAAGTAACCAGGGCAAAACCTGAATCATGGGGAACTTTCCTCCGGTATAACTATCTGAAATTTGATTTCTCCTCGGTAAAGTAAGAGGGAGTTTACCTGGTGAAATATGGAAACGAGCAATCCCAGCCTTTCAGGATTGCTGAAGATGTATATCAGCGAAATGTCTGGCAGCCAACACTGGAATATTTTCTGCCGGTACAAATGTGTCATATGAGGATCAATGAAAAGTATCGTGTCTGGCATGGATTGTGCCACATGGATGATGCGAGGATGGCACCGGTAAATCATAACCATTTTGATGGTTATATTCAGGGTGATTCGACTCTTACAAAATTTAAACCAGGTGACCATGTTCCGGGACTAAACAGCGGAGGCTGGCATGACGCCGGTGATTACGACCTCAGGGTTGAGTCTCAAAGCAGTGAAATTTACATTCTTTCTAAGGCATATGAAGCATTCAATATAAAATATGATGAAACCACAATTGATCAGAACAGGCACTTAGTCGAAATACATCAGCCTGATGGCAAGCCGGATGTACTTCAGCAAATTGAGCATGGTGCTCTTTCAATTGTCGGAGGATACAAAAACCTTGGGCGTCTCTTCAGGGGAATTATTTGTCCGACTAAAAGACAATATGTTTTATTAGGTGATGGATCGACAATGACCGACGGTCTGATTTATGATGGGAGTCTGAAAACCGGGGAACGTACCGGTACTCACTCTTCTGAGACTGACGACCGCTGGGTTTTTACCGAAAAGAATCCCTCACGGGAGTTGACTACAGCCGCTCACTTAGCTGCTGCGGCAAGAGCTCTCAAGGGATTTAATGATGATCTCTCTATTCAGTGCCTTGACATTGCTGAAGCCATTTATTCACATAATTATCAGCAATCAGAAACCGTGACAAATTCCAGGATACATGCTGCAATAGAATTGTTTCTGACAACACGTGAGGAAAGTTATAAAAAATTTCTGCTTGAAAATGAATCTGCTATAACAAAAGGAATTCATGACCTGGCCTGGCTTATCGGCTCTGCTCTTCCCGCGATCAACAATCCCGATTTCACGGCTTCAGTAAAGAATTCAGCGAAGAGTCTTTCGGAGGAAATATTAAAACAATCTGCTGAAACACCTTTTGGCGTTCCATATCGTCCACATATATGGGGTGCCGGTTGGGACATCCAGAGTTTTGGAGTAAGACAATATTTTCTGCATGCAGCCTTCCCTGATCTCTTTTCTTCCTCTCCGATATTTAATGCTTTGAATTTTATTCTTGGTGTCCATCCCGGTGAAAATACTTCCTCTTTTGCATCAGGTGTAGGGGCGAGATCAACTACTGTGGCTTATGGAGTTAACAGGGCAGACTGGTCATATATTCCGGGTGGCGTTTCATCAGGAACTGCCCTGATACGACCCGATTTTCCGGAGTTGCTTGATTGGCCATATCTCTGGCAGCAACAGGAATATGTGATGGGAGGCGGTGCAACCAACTTCATGTTCCTGGTATTAGCCGCTGATCAACTGCTTTGCAAATAAGCAGGGCATAAGATTTCTTCTGAATCTCAGCAATTTGTATTTTGTAATACGATAACCAGCAGACTGAGATTGTAACGATTAATTAGATTATCATGAAGACCAATTTCAAATCAAGATTAAATATTCTTACTGAGGAGCACAGAAAACTGATATTGCGGAAAAATGAGAGAATTGAGCCTGGGAATGGTATCTTTCACAGATATAAATATCCGATTCTGACAGGTGGTCATACCCTGCTCTTCTGGAGATATGATCTGAATCCGGAAACCAATCCTCATCTCATGGAGCGTTTTGGCATTCATGCTGCTTTTAATGCAGGTGCTTTGAAGAAAGAAAAAATTAATGATTCCTTTTTATCATGATTCAAAGTAACTAAAGAATTGTTTTGGTTATTATAATGCTGTCTGTTTTATTTTAACAATATGGACACAATGGTCAGGAAACTTTATTAATTTAGCAAAAATTAATCTTTATTCACAATGAAAAAAAATCTAGTATTAACACTAACCCTGGTCGCTCTGATCTTCACTTCCTGCAACCAGTCAACAAAAAATAAGGAGATGGTTAAAAAAGACGTATTCGGTACACACAATGGGAAAGAGGTTTATCTGCTAACCCTTACAAACAAAGCAGGTAATGTTATCAGACTTACTAATTTCGGAGCCAGAATCACATGGATAGAAGTTCCTGATAAGACAGGCAAAAAGGACAATGTTGCTTTTGGTTTTGACACATTTGAATCAACCCTCAAGGGTGATCCCTATTTTGGCGCAGTTGTTGGAAGGTACGCAAACAGGATCGCCAAAGGTAAATTCACCCTCGAAGGTGTAGAATACACGCTTGCAATTAACAATTCACCTAACTCACTTCATGGCGGCCCCGGTGGATGGCACAGCGTTATATGGGAAACTGTAGTTGATGAAAAAGCCAAAGAACCAACAGTGATATTTACA
Source organism: Bacteroidales bacterium (assembly GCA_049512815.1). Lineage (GTDB taxonomy): Bacteria > Bacteroidota > Bacteroidia > Bacteroidales > VadinHA17 > LD21. The sequence continues at coordinate 37,829 of JBEKWS010000016.1, forward strand.
CTGAAAAGCCCCGATATGGAAGAGGGCTTTCCGGGCAATATGGATGTTAAGGTTGTTTATACTTGGACTGATAAAAACGAGATTGTAATTAATTATACAGCTTCAACTGACAAGAAAACGGTATTCAATATTACCAACCATGCATATTTTAACCTTCATGGTGCCGGTAATGGAGATATTCTTGATCATGAACTCGTTATTAAAGCTGCTAGCTTCGTTCCTGTTGATTCAACGCTTATCCCGACAGGAGAAATTCGTCCGGTTGCAGGAACACCATTTGATTTCACTACACCTCACACTGTTGGTGAAAGAATAGCTGAAAACTATGATCAGCTCGTTTATGGGATTGGGTATGATCATACCTTTGTATTGGATAATAAGGAAGAGGTTGATGCAACTGTTTATGAACCTGTCAGCGGACGCCTCCTGGAAGTAATTTCTGATCAGCCCGGAGTGCAGTTCTATTGTGGCAATTTCCTTAATGGTACGATGATAGGTCATGGCGGCAAACCTTATATTTACAGATCGGGGTTGTGTCTCGAAACAGGTCACTATCCGGATAGCCCTAATCATCCTGACTTCCCGACAACAGTTCTTAATCCTGGTGAAACATTTAAATCAACTACTATCTACAGATTTTCAGTTAAATCAAATTAATTATTGATAACTCGGATAAGACTACACATCAGTTCTCTTTGATTAATAATAAGGCAAAACGTGTTATTGAATCGGGGTACTTTACGATCTCTGTCGGAGGTAAACAACCTGGTTTCAAGGGTTATTTCGATTCGCAGTTTACACAAATGCTTACCGGAAGAATCAAATTAACAGGTAAAGAGGTTCCGATTACGAACTGATTGAATACTCTCACTACCTTAGTTGTTAAATAGACCTCTCTTCAACCCCTCCCCCAAGTGGAAGGAACTAATGCTCTGTATATCATTAAAATACCCCCTTCTCCCGCTTCGCGGGAAGGGGGCAAAGGGCATTGCCGTCAACTTAAGCTTTGGGGATGAATGAGATACTGCATAAAAAAGTTTCCCCTCCTTTTGAAGGAGGGGTGGTCGGGACGATTGATTATCTTATATATACAGTATTTTATTCCCCGACCAGGGTGGTTGATTCATTGATTTCTTCTTACCTTTATTGGTATGAAAAACAAAAACCTCTTTAACAGGAAAAGCCTTAAATTCTTCAGATCATCACTTAGGAACAAGTCCACTTCTGCTGAGGCTGAGTTATGGAACATTTTAAAATCAAAAAAACTTAATGCAAGAAAATTCAGAAGACAACACAGTATAGGTAACTACATAGTTGACTTTTTTTGTGCTTCAGAAAAACTTGTAATTGAGCTTGATGGAAATCCGCATGGTGAATATCATAAAATAGAAAAAGATAAAAAAAGAGATCAATATCTTGAAGGCCTTGGATTCTCAATTCTGAGGTTTGAAAACAGATTAGTATTCCAAGAACCTGAATTTGTAAAAAATGAGATAAGAAAAACCTTCAAAAGAAAAGATCCGGAATTTAAATAAACAATCAACCACCCCGGCCGGTATCAGCATTTGTATCATAATTATAAAGTGGTCCGGCCACCCCTCCTTCAAAAGGAGGGGAAATGTATCAGGCTTAAATTCAATATTTTACATCCTGTTTTGTACTAAACTCTCTCCATATTTTACTATATTAAACTCCTTAGGTTGACGGCTATGGGGCAGGGGGATGAGGTAAAAAAGCAAAAAGATGTCGGTAATTTTATTTCTTAATAAACCGATACACCTTCACTGTATGCGGAAGAAGATCAATATACATTGATGATTCTCTCAACATGAGATCTTTATGATCCCACAAATCTCTTACTGTGAAATTTTCGAGTTTGAGTGGAGAAGCAGCGCCCCATCTTGCAGCTTTTGCCTGGGCAAGAAGCTCAAAGTCTACAAGAACAGTCTTCTTTTCGTCGCTGCTATTAAGCAGACATATTGCTTTTTCATTATTTGAAAGTATTTTTAACCAGATCTGATAATCCCCATTGTCCCTCCAGCAAATAGCTTGTCTTCCAAGCGAATCCTGATCAAGAGCAATGATCTCCTTATTGAGCAATATTGATTTAGTCTCAGGGGACATATTCTGCAGATCATTTCCGGCCATCAGAGGAGATGCCAGCATACACCATAATAAGAAGTGAGTCTTATACTCTTCTGTTGTCATCCCTCCGTTGCCCACTTCAAGCATATCTGGATCATTCCAGTGACCGGGACCGGCGTATCTCGCAAGATCTTTTTGTTGTAAGAAGATACCAATCATAACGTTCCATGAGTCATCAATGTCGCCGGTGGTCCGCCATAAGTTACCTACTGCTCCGGCCCATTCCCATGGTTTATTTGAACCCCATTCACAAATGCTGAACACAATTGGCCTGTGAGCTGCAAAGAGCCCGTCACGCATTGTGGTATAAGAAGATTTGGGTTCCTGAGTACCGGTATTGCACCAGTCATACTTTAAATAGTCGACACCCCAACGCGCATATGTAAGAGCATCCTGATATTCGTGACCACGCCCGGCGGGACGTCCGGCACAGGTTAGTGTTCCGGCACATGAATATATTCCGAACTTCAACCCCTTTGAGTGAATATAATCTGCCAGGTATTTTATACCGTGAGGGAAACGATCATTATCGGCTACTATTTCTCCGTTCTCATCACGTGCTACCTGCCAGCAGTCATCAATCACTACATATTCATAACCGGCATCTTTCATTCCGCTGCTGACCATGGCATCAGCCATTCCCATTATGAGGCTTTCACTGACATTACATCCGTACTTGTTCCAGCTGTTCCACCCCATTGGAGGCGTTTTAGCAATATTTTCAAATTTTTGCGCATTCGCGGCTAAAAATAAAAAAGCGATCAGGACTATTAATACATGTCTTTTCATAGGTATAATCTTTTTTTATAACTTTTATTTTGGTTGTTTTTTTAAACTAAATCAAATGTATTTACTTCTTTTGCCTTCTCAAAATTAATATTTCAATTTTCCTCAGTGTCGTTTGAATAGTTAAATTTGTTTGTACAAACTGGTAAGATGCGGGAAGAAAACCATCTCCTTCAAAAACGCGTAAATCTTTTCGACGGGATATCAATTGTCGCGGGTGCGATGATCGGTTCAGGAATCTTCATCGTCAGCGCTGATATTGCCAGGAATGTCGGATCTCCAGGTTGGTTGCTGGTGGTTTGGTTAATCACCGGGATCATTACTTTGATAGGAGCAATCAGTTATGGTGAGCTGGCCTCAATGATGCCGCATGTGGGTGGCCAGTATGTTTACCTGAAGGAGGCTTATCATCCTCTTATCGGATTTTTGTTTGGATGGACCACATTCCTCGTTATTGAGTGTGGCACTATTGCTGCTGTGGCTGTGGCATTTGCAAAATTTTCAGGTGTCCTTTTCCCCTGGGTTTCCGAAAAGAATATCCTTTTCCGGGCTGGTCCGCTAAAGATTAAAAGTACAATGATAGTAGCCATAGCTATGATATCATTCCTGACATGGCTCAATACCAGAGGGATAGTAACCGGAAAGACAGTTCAGAACTTCTTCTCATCAACAAAGGTTATTGCGCTTTTAGGATTTGTTGCCATAGGGTTTTTTGCCACAAAAAACATAAATTCATGGGAAATAAATAAAGAAGTCTTCTGGAAGGCAAGTCAGGTGGGCCCGGGTAACCAGGTGATCCCACTTGTTGGTTTTTCTCTTATTACTGCCATAGGAACAGCATTGGTGGGCTCATTATTTTCATCAGATGCCTGGTATAGTGTTACTTATCTTTCGGGTGAGGTAGTAAATCCGAAACGAAATGTTCCCTTAAGCCTCTTTTTCGGGGCTTTGATAGTTTCGGTAATGTACATTCTTACAAACTATATCTACATTAAAATTCTGCCACTGTCAGGCTCCCCCGATGGTGCCGACATGCTTAGCCGTGGTATCCAGTATGCAACAGACGACAGGGTTGCAACATCTGCAATGAGTGTTGTATTTGGAGATTACGCTGCTGTTATTATGGCCATATTTATTATGATAAGTACTTTTGGATGCAACCATGGACTTATAATGGCTGCTCCGCGTGTTTATTATGCTATGGCAAAAGATGGCCTCTTTTTCAGAAAAACAGGAGAATTAAATAAAAAAGGTGTCCCTGCTTTTGCAATTGTAGTTCAGGGAATATGGTCTATAATTCTTTGTTTGTCAGGCACATATGGAAATCTTCTTGATTATGTGATCTTTGCTGTTTTAATCTTCTTCACATTAACTATCCTTGCAATATTTATATTAAGAGTAAAACGACCTGATATTCCGCGGCCATATAAGGCATTTGGTTACCCAGTGATACCCTCAATTTATATTTTAACTACGGTGGCTATAATGGTAATTCTTTTGATCTATAAACCTGATTACACATTCCCTGGTCTGGGAATAGTTCTTCTGGGTATTCCTGTTTTCTATCTCTGGAGAAAACATAACAGGAACTCAATGAAGAATGAAGGGGAGAATGGAGTAGTGAGAGACTAAAACTGAGAAATTCTTTGCGACCTTTGCGAAAACCTTTGCATACTTTGCGGTTAATGGATTTGAATTTTAGCAATGTTACCTGAAGAATTTATACAGAGACTGAAAAGTCAGAAATATATTGATGCAGAAGCGCTCCTGAAGGCATTGGAAGAGCCTTCACCTGTCAGTATAAGGCTCAATCCGTCAAAGTGGGGAAAAAAACCATTGGATTCTGAACCTGTTCCATGGTGCAATAATGGATATTATCTGGGAATCAGGCCGTCTTACACTCTTGATCCGCTGTTCCATTCAGGATGTTACTACCCACAGGAAGCCTCAAGTATGATCCTGGAACAATTTATCAGCCAAACTACAGATTCATTTGAAAATATCCGGGTACTTGATTTGTGCGGAGCTCCGGGGGGGAAAAGTACCCATCTTTCTGATTTAATTGGTCAGAACAACTTATTGGTCGCTAACGAAACAATAAGGTCAAGAGCAACAATCCTGGCTGAAACCATAACAAAATGGGGTACTGGAAATACCCTGGTAACCCAGAATGATCCAGCTGTATTCAGTAGATTATCAGGATATTTTGATATTATTGTTGTTGACGCTCCCTGCTCGGGGGAAGGAATGTTCAGAAGCGACACAGCTCGCAATGAATGGTCCGTCAGGAATACGGCTCATTGTTCTGAAAGGCAGAGGAGGATCCTTATAGATATCTGGCCTGCTTTGAAAGAAAATGGAATCATGGTTTACAGTACCTGCACTTTTAATCCAGGGGAAAATGAAGAAAACATAAAATGGTTAATCGAAAATCAAGAAGCAGAATTCAGACGTATTGATGTGTCAGATTTTAAAGGAATTACAGAAATCGACTTCGAGGGTATTTATGGCTATGGTTTTTACCCTGATAAGGTGAGGGGAGAAGGTTTTTTTATTTCAGCTGTCAGGAAAACAGGAAAACAGGAAAAGACTCCTGTAAGAAACCAGCGAAAAGCTGAATTCAAGCCAGCTAAACAGGATTTGACGTTTGCAGATGAATGGACTCATTTTTCAAAAGACAGACTCTTAAAATGGAGGGATGAACTTTTCGCAGTTTCGTGCGAAATGGATGATTATATTCATCTTTATCAGAATCTGAAGGTTGTCAAAGCCGGGACAAAAATATTCACTGTTAAGAAAAACGATTATCTGCCTTCTCATGAACTGGCTTTGTCACTCAAATTAAAAATGGATGCTTTCCCGGGAATTGAAATTGATCTTCCCGAAGCACTTTCGTACATGAGACGTGGTAGTATTATCCTTCATCATGCAAAGGGATGGAATATTGTAACTTACAAAGGCATTAGTCTTGGATTCGTCAATAATATCGCCAACAGGGTGAATAACTATTTTCCAGTGGAATGGCGTATAAGAATGAATCTCCCTGAACCAGGGGAAGAGAATATTATAGCGTGGGATCAGTAAAAGTTTATTTGATTGTTTATTCTTGGTGTTTACTTCGCGCCTTTGTGCCTTCATGGCAAAAAAATGACGATTTCAAAATATGAAAAAGAAATCTCGTGAGTTTCAGATATTTGCCAAACCAGTTGGATCAGCCTGCAATCTCAGTTGCAGATATTGTTATTATCTGGGTAAGAAGAGTCTGTATCCGGATACAGATCACTTTCTCATGGCTGACGATATTCTGGAAAAATATATCATACAACATATTCAGGCATCAACACAAGATATTATTAATTTTTCGTGGCATGGAGGAGAACCATTATTGGCCGGTATTGACTTTTTCAGGAAGGTTCTTCGACTTCAATTTCTTCACAAACCTGAGGGGAAGACGATTGTAAATGGCATCCAGACAAATGGAACACTTCTCAATGACAAATGGTGCCGATTTCTGGCGGAAGAGGATTTTATTGTGGGGATCAGCATAGATGGTCCTGGTGACCTCCATAATAATAACCGTCGGACAAGGGAGAATAATAATACTTTTCTGAATGTAATCAGGGGATACGAACTCTTACAGAAACATGGAACCGTCCCCGAAATTCTTTGTGTTGTAAATGTTGATAATGTTAAGTATCCGCTTAATGTCTACAACTTTTTTAAACAATTGGGAGCAAAATATATTACTTTTCTCCCTTTAGTTGAATCTGAACCTGGTTCACCCACTGGGGCCAGCAGCAATTCTGTTCCATCTGAAGAATTCGGATATTTCCTGAATACAATATTTGACGAATGGGTAGAAAAAGACATAGGTGAAATAAAAATCCAGATCTTTGAAGAGGCTGCCCGGACTGCATTTAATCAGGAACATACTCTATGTATTTTCAAGGTAGACTGCGGTAATGTTCCGGTTGTTGAGCACACCGGAGATTTTTATTCCTGCGATCATTACGTAGATACTGACCATCTGCTTGGAAATATCAGCGATCATTCTCTGACTTATTTTCTGGACAGCGAAAAGCAGAGAGCTTTTGGGCTGGCAAAATCTGTTGCCCTGCCGAAATACTGTACAGATTGTAAAGTCAGACCAATGTGTAACGGGGAATGTCCAAAGAACAGGTTCCTGATTACTCCGGAGGGAGACCCGGGTTTGAACTATCTTTGCAACGGATACAAATATTTTTTCAATCATTGCACTGCGTTTGTCGAGGCAATAAATGCAGCATGGAAAAATCAGGGGAGCTGAAAAAAAAATAAACCACCTCCCCCTTTCGGGGTACTCCTCCTTCAACAAGGAGGAGAAATTAAAATATTATAAATCAATAGTTTCCCCTCCTTTCAAAAGGAAGGGTGCTATGGCCAAAGGCTATAACGGGGAGGCTAATTCTACCTTCCAGTTTTTATTTCAGTTTTTCTTTAAAGAAAGCTATAGTCCTGGACCATGCAAGTTTAGCGGCCTTCTCATTATACCGTTCAGGATTGGAATCGTTGTTAAAAGCATGCCCGGCTCCATCGTAAATAAATATCTGGTATTCTTTTTTCTCTTTCCTAAGTGCCTCTTCAAATGCATGAATTCCCTGATTGATCCTTGCATCATCACCTGCGTAATGAGCCATAATCGGAGCCTTTATCAATGCAACCTGTTCAGCTGTGGGTTGCATGCCATAATAAGGAACAGCAGCATCAAGATCAGGTGAATTTACTGCTACCTGGTTGGTCATTCCCCCTCCCCAGCAAAACCCTGTACATCCTACCTTACCTGTTGAAAGAGGATGCGTCTTCAGGTATTTTACAGCTGCCACAAAATTTTTGATTGTTTTTTCATTATCAAGCTCGCGTATCATAGATGCTGCTTTATCCGGGTCATTATCAGGCGTACCTCCGAGCGGGGAAAGTGCATCGGGAGCAAGGGCAAGGAAACCCTCTTTAGCCATTCGACGAGTAACGTCCTGTATATGAGGCTGTAAGCCTCTGTTTTCGTGTATCACAACAACAGCAGGAAATTTTCTACCGGTTTTCGGCCAGGCTAGAAATCCTCTAACATCTCCGCTCTCCCCCGGATATTTAATGAATTCGGTCATCAGATCCGGATCAGCCTGATGAGATAATGAAGCGTTCAGACTATTTTGCTCCAGAACAGGAAACAGAGCTATTGCAGTGACAGTACTGCCGGTTACCATGGCGAGTTTTCTTAAAAAATCGCGTCGATTTGTTCTTCCTTGCTTATAGTCAGCATAAAACGAAGTGATTTTTTCATCCATAATTGACAGGTTTTATGTGTTTATTAGAAATTATATTTGAGACCTTAATAAATTTTTTACATTTGTTATCGGCTAAAAATGTAAGGCTATCAATTTACAAAAAAAACAGAAGCTGTGCAACTAAAAGTGATGTTCCCTTCTGAATCTAAAAATACCAGTAATGAAAAAGGACATTGAAATTGCTCAGGAATCTAACATCAGACCAATAGCTGAAATTGCTGCAAAACTGGGTATTCCACAGGATGAATTGGAGATGTACGGGCGATACAAGGCAAAGATACCTCTTCATTTTATTGATGAAGAGCGTATTAAGAAAGCTAAACTTATTCTTGTTACAGCTATAACTCCAACACCGGCTGGTGAAGGAAAAACAACCACGTCTATCGGGCTAGCTCAGGCACTTAACCTTCTGGGGAAGAAAACAACTGTTGTGTTGCGTGAACCATCGCTTGGTCCTGTTTTTGGAATAAAAGGCGGTGCAGCAGGAGGGGGTTATTCCCAGGTTATTCCCATGGAAGATATCAATTTGCATTTTACCGGTGATATTTCAGCAGTGGAAAAAGCGCATAATCTTCTTGCTTCTCTCATTGATAATAATATCCAGCATAAGGGCGGCAATCTGGGTATCGACCCCAGAACAATTGAATGGAAACGGGTTATAGACATGAATGAAAGATCCCTCCGTGATATCATCATAGGACTTGGCGGACCAAAAGAGGGAGTACCCAGGCAATCTGGTTTCAACATTACAGCTGCATCAGAGGTTATGGCAACACTCTGTATTGCTCAAGATCTGAATGATCTGAAAGAAAGACTGGGAAATATTTTTGTGGGTTACACTTATAATGACAAACCTATTTTTGCATGCGACCTGAAAGCACAGGGGGCAATGGCGGTTCTTCTACGGGATGCTATAAAACCAAATCTTGTTCAGACACTGGAGGGTACTCCTGCAATTATTCATGGAGGTCCATTTGCAAATATCGCTCAGGGAACAAATTCAATTATCGCCACAAAAACAGGTCTCTCTCTCAGTGATATTGTTGTAACTGAGGCCGGTTTTGCCAGTGAACTCGGAGCTGAAAAATTTTTCAACATAAAATCACGGTTTGGCAACCTGCGTACCAATGCAGTTGTCATTGTCGCAACGATACGTGCATTAAAGTATCATGGTGGGGCTAAATTATCAAGTCTGCAAAAAGAGGACCTTGATGCCCTTCAAAAAGGATTTGATAATCTCGATAAGCATATCGAAAACATGAAGTTCTATGGTTTCAGGCCAGTGGTTGCTATAAACAGATTTGACTCCGATACTATGGCTGAGATTGACCTTCTTATGAAGCATTGCGAATCCCAAAAGGTCGTAGTTGCCTTAAACGAATCGTGGTCAAAAGGAGGGAAAGGGGCTATTGATCTTGCCAAAAAAGTTTTGGAAAGAGTAATTAATTGTCCTGATTGCTTCAGACCACTTTATGAGCTTTCGTGGACCTTTGAAAAAAAAATATCAACTATATGTCTCATGATGTATGGTGCTGACCATGTTGAATATACGGTTCAAGCTAAGGAACAGCTTGAAAAGATTGAGCGGCTTGGACTTGGGAATCTTGCGGTGTGTATTGCAAAAACACAAAAATCACTGTCTGATGACCCGAATAAAAAAGGCCGGCCCAGGGGCTTCACTGTAAAAATAAGAGAAGTTGAACTTTCGTCAGGCGCAGGGTTTATAGTACCGATAGCTGGTACTATAATGAGAATGCCTGGCTTGCCAAATAACCCTTCTGCTGAAAATATGGATATTGACAAGAATGGCGTTATAACAGGATTATTCTAAGGAGCCATAATTTTTCCGGCGTAATTCTGGCCAGTTGGGCCAATAAAAGATTTAATGGCATCACGAAGACAAAAATTCTCATTGATGGTATGACAATTATTTCAAGAATTATTGAAACAATCAGTGATGTTTTTGAAGAGATAATTATTGTAACAAACACCCAGGAAGAATTTGAAGATTAAGCAACTACAAAATTATTGACGATCAGTTTTTGAAAGCAGGTCCACTTGGCGGCATTCACTCTGCACTGAAAGCTTCGACAAAAGAATCACTGTTTGTTTTTACCGGTGATATGCCATTACTTGATAAAGAAATGATTGTCAGACAGATATAATTTTACAACAATCTTAAATGTGAGATCCTGATTCCACGGATTGAACAATCCATTGAACCACTTCATGGAATATATAGAACAACACTTCTCAGATTTCTCGAATAGTGCCTGGCAGGGGATTGTGATTATTCATTAAGGGAATTTTTCAGATACCATACTGAAGAATGAATTAGCAGATTGCGCAAATTCATTTTTTATTAACTTTATATCCGTTAAAAGTCAGATGCCATGAAGAGAATACCATTTTTTATTCTTATGATCGCCGTCTTATTTTCCGCTTGTAAAAAATACAGCAAATATGAAGGGGTACCTTTCACTGAAAAGGAGCCACGCGACTGGGAAAACCCAGAAGTATTTAATATTAACAGGGAGACGCCGCACGCATCTCTGATCAGTTTCGCTGATGAACAGAGCGCTCTTGAAGCAATAAAAGCGAACTCCCCGAACTATAAATCTCTCGATGGTATTTGGAAATTCAATTGGGTTAAATCGCCTGACCAGCGACCTTTCTGGTTCTTTAAAGATGATTATGATACACGCGACTGGAAGGATATTGACGTACCCTCAAACTGGCAAATGAAGGGTTATGATATCCCGGTTTATGCTAATATAACATATCCATTCTGGACATATGAGGATGTTTTCGGTACCAGCAACCCAAAGTATAAAAAAGTTCCGCCAGCTATTCCACATGACTGGAATCCTGTCGGATCATACAAAAGGAATTTCAAGATTCCATCTGAATGGAAGGGTAAAGAAATTTTTCTCAATTTCGGAGCGGTAAGTTCGGCTTTTTATGTTTGGGTAAATGAGAAACTTGTTGGCTATAGTGAGGATAGCAAAGTGCCTGCAGAATTTAATATCACAAAGTATCTCAAAGGAGGAAAAAACTCAGTTGCGGTGGAAGTCTACAGGTGGAGCGATGGCAGTTATCTTGAAGATCAGGACTTCTGGAGATTGAGTGGTATTCAACGGACGGTCTTTCTCCACGCACGTCCAAAAACATATATTAAAGACTTTTTTGCTGTCGGCGACCTGGAGAACAATTACATTGATGGTCTTTTAAAAGTTGATGTCGCATTGAAAAGTTCAGTTGCAACTGATAACGATATTGTTGTTGATGCCTCTCTTTATGAAGGTACTCAAAAGCTCTTTACTGAATCAAAAGATGTTAAACTGAAAGAAGGCAAAGGTACAATTAAGTTTAACAAAACTTTTCCGGGTATAAAAAAATGGTCAGCTGAAAAACCAAATCTCTATTCATTGGTACTTAGTCTTAAAGACAAAAGTGGAAATATTTCTGAAAGCGTTGATGCAAAAATTGGATTCAGGAAGGTGGAAATAATAAAATCACAGCTTCTTGTAAATGGTGTTGCAATTCGTATTAAGGGGGTTAATATGCATGAACATAATGATATAACCGGGCATGTTATCGATGAAGCAACAGTGTTGAAGGATATCAGGACGATGAAAAGCAATAACATCAATGCTATGAGGACATGCCATTATCCGCAGCAGGAATTTTGGTATGAGATGTGCGACAAATATGGCCTTTATCTTGTTGATGAAGCTGATATTGAGTCACATGGTATGGGGTATGATAAAGATATTACTTTAGCTGATAAACCTGAATGGGCAGCAGCACATCTTGACAGGATGAAACGGCTGGTTGAGAGAGACAAGAATCATCCTTCAGTAATCATATGGTCAATGGGTAATGAAGCCGGTGATGGTCATAATTTTCTTAATGGCTACAAGTGGATCAAAGGACGAGACGTGACCCGGCCGGTTCAGTACGAACGGGCAGAGAAGAGCACCAATACTCCGGAGAGACATACAGATATCTGGTGCAACATGTATGCAACTATTGAAGAAATGGAAGCTTATGCTAAGAATGCTAAGAACGACAGACCAATGATAATGTGTGAGTATGCTCATGCGATGGGCAATTCAACTGGTAACTTTCAGGATTATTGGGATGTTATAGAAAAATATCCAAAGTTGCAGGGGGGATTTATCTGGGATTGGGTTGACCAGGGATTTCTTAAGAAAAATGAAAATGGTGAAAAATACTGGGCTTATGGAGGTGATTATGGAGAAGAAGGTATCCCCAGCGATGGTAACTTCAATATTAACGGACTTGTGTGGCCCGACAGAACGCCACATCCTGGTCTGTTTGAAGTAAATAAGGTTTATCAGTATGTTGGTTTTGAGCCGGTTGATCTATCCAAAGGGGTGATAAAAATAAAAAACAAGTATGATTTTACTAACCTTTCGGAGTTCAATTTTGAATGGGAAGTTGTCTCGGATGGAAATGTTATTCAATCGGGCAAACTTTCATTCCCTGATTTCAAACCAAAAACTGAAAAAGTTGTCAATATTCCTCTTAAAAAGATAGATCCGGCTCCCGGAACTGAATATTTTCTTAATATCAGAGTATCAAGAAGTGATGCATGGAACTATGTTCCTGAAGATCATGTTTATGCTGCGGTACAGTTTAAACTGCCTGAAGAAGGTAAACCTGTTCCGGCACAACATGATAACCTTGCAGTTCTGCAGACTAAGAATGTCGGTAAGAAGCTTGAAGTAAGCGGAGTTGATATGAAGATAATTTTAAACCTGGCAACCGGGAGACTGGAATCATTTACTTATAAAGGGAAAGAACTTATCAAAAAAGGTCCTGAACCTGATTTCTGGAGACCTCCTACTGATAACGACTACGGTTACAATATGGATCAATTGCTTGCGGTATGGAAAAAGGCCGGCGAAAGAATAGTTGTCACGAAAGCAAATATCAGTCAGCCTGAATTAGGAAAAGTTGTAGTCACTTTTAATTATGACATTCCTGATGCAAACAGCAAAAAAATTGGTGGTTATGCCACAACATTCACCATTTACGGATCGGCTGATTTGGTCATTAAAAACCAGTTCTCAAAACTATCAGACAACATTCCTGAAATACCAAGGATGGGGATGCAGATGCAGCTTCCTCAGGAATTTACAAATCTGAAATGGCTAGGTCGCGGACCTCACGAGAATTATGTTGACAGAAAAACTTCAGCTGATGTTGGTCTATACGAAAGCACTGTTGCCGACCAGTATACGCCTTATATCCGGCCACAGGAAAATGGCTATAAGACCGAAACAAGATGGCTTACCCTGACTGATGATAATGGCACCGGTATTCTTGTAACCGGAAATCCATTGTTATGTTTTGCTGCACTGAATAACATCCATGATGATTTTGAATCCCAGGGGAAATTATCACAATACAGAAAAGATGCAAAAACCGCAAATACCCATACAATAGATATTAAACCACGCGATCTTGTCAATCTGAATGTTGATCAGGGCCAGATGGGAGTTGGCGGTGACAATTCATGGGGTGCATTGATACATTCGAAGTATCGGCTGCTTGATAAAAAATATGAGTACTCCTTCAGGATAAGACCTATTGTAAAAGAGGATAACATACTGAAACTGGCAAAAGAAAAGTTTTAATTCCATCGGGAAGAATATGTAACCGCAAAGCACGCAAAGCTTGCGAAGTTTGAGACACATTTTTTCTTTGCGATCTTTGCGCTAAATCTTAGCAGCCTTTGCGGTTAATTTTTTCTTTGATCAACACTTCAACTCTTCAACACTTCAACTCAAATCTTCCTGAAATCAAGATTCCAGAAATGGAAATCGTTACTTGGAAGATCAATTTTGAATCCGGTTACCTTACCTGCTGAATCAAAACTAAAGGTAATCAGGCCAAAAGTCAGGAATTCATCTTTGAATACTACCTTAAAAGTATCATAATGCCAGTGTTCAAGTTCACCTGTGAAAACAGTCTTAGCCGGCAGGAAAGTTAATCTCAGTTTTCCGCTATCCAGTGAAACCTCTGCATCACCATAGCTTTTATCACGAAAAGTACCCGTATAGCCATCCGGGGAAAGGGATGGCTTTGTATCGGTTATTCTGCTCTCGAGCCGTAGCTTATTACTGTTTTGTTCAAATGCCTCTGATCGTACTTTAATGTTTTTATATTCACCGATCCAGTCATACTCCTTTCCTTTTAGCAGGATATCCATGAGGTCACCTCTTAATGCGTTGTCGACAAATCCATCGTTGCCATTGTTCAAAATTATTATTGAGATTTTCTGATCAGGAATCATGGTAACTTTACTGATATATCCTGGCATTCCTCCATCGTGTTCAACAATTTTTTTGCCTTTATAATCATATATAAACCAACCGAGACCATACATATAGAAATTTATTCCATGTTGTTTCTGCATATTGCTTGCACCTAGTATAGTATGTGGTTCCATTATCCTGTTAAGTGAGGCTGATGAAATGATTCTATGACCTTTGAAAGTGCCGTTGTTCATCAGTAGCATGGTCCAGATACTCAATTCATCAACATTTGAATAAATTGCTGCTGCTGATTTAACAGCTTTAAAATTATAAATGTTCAGGACTTTATTGTTAAGATGTCCGAAAGCTATATCCTGATCTTTCGATAGTTCATCATTCGATGGACGTGTCTGTACCATTCCGAGAGGCTTGAATATTCTTGATTCGACGAACTCCGACCAGGTCAGTCCGGTTACTTTTTGAATTATATCTCCGGCTATCATAAACATAATATTCTGATAACCGAATTCAATTCCAAATCTTCTGGTAATGGGTTCGTTACGCATTCTTTTCATTACCTCTGCATCTGTATATGTTGTATTGTACCATAGTAGATCGCCGAAAAAAGTACCCAGACCAGACCGGTGGCAAAGAAGATCCTCAATTGTGAGTTCCCTGGTAATGTAGTCATCAGCCAATTTAAATTCGGGAAAGTAATCAACTACTTTATCGGTCCATTTCACTTTACCTTCATCGACAAGAATACCGATTGAAACTGCGGTAAACGCTTTTGAGCATGATGCAATATTAAAAAGTGAAGTTGTGTTAACGGGTTTTTTTATTTCGGCATTGCTGAATCCAAGTGCCTGATGATAAATTATAGCAGAGTCCTTCACTACTGCAATGGCAAGTCCGGTTGGTTTGAAGACATCAAATGTTTTTTTGACTGTTCCATCAATTTTTGCAAGATCCTGTTTTGATACCTGGGCACTGAGTATCGAAACTGAGATCAAGATGAATACTTGAACTGAAGTAATTATTCTTTTCATGACCTTTTTTTTGAAAGATAAAAATAAAATTCCAGTCTTGTTTTCTTCGTTTGTGATTAAATTTTTATGGTGTCTTAGTGACTACTTTTTAAATTTTCATAGTGAAAAAAATCTTTAACTGGGTCTCACAAGTTTATTGTAGCTTTTCGTAAAAATATGCCTCTTTTTTATCGAGGTCATCCCAGGTGTAGATCTTTTTGTCTCTGTTCAGGAAGTAAAAATTAAGCAAAGCAAAATCACCTGCACACATTGTTGTATGTGCAAACAAAAAGAGCGAAAGGCTCCATTTCCACAACCCGGGCAGAAGAAAAACCAGAAGTATAAAGGCTACACTTATAATTAGAAAAGGTGTTAGAGCCACAATCCGGAATTGAAGCGACGTTGCGACATATCTGTGAGCTGTTACATAAAAAAGGTACTGTTTAAGATCTATGCCAACCCTGATATTCTTTGCTCCTGAGATGTAAAAAGGTATTATGTGTAATAACTCATGTACCGGAATGCAAATCACAGGAAAAAGTATCAGTCCAAGGACAGAATGAAAAAGAATATTAGCTCTGGAGAAGTGTCCTGCAATATTTATTCTCATAATAACTGTAATGACCAGAAAAATAAGGCAAACTGACCAGAAGAAAAATGTAAGTCCTGATTTTTTCTTTAAATAATCGAGTACGAACTGAATTAAATTTTTGTAAGGAATCGTAAGAATAGGTCTGAATTTTTTCTGATCGTCAAGATCTTCCACTAAAGATGCCATAAAAATACTTTTAACAAATTTACTTTTTAAAACATGTAATACAAACAAGAAGTATGGTTTTCCTTGTTCCCCTGAGTATAAAAGCACCTCCATGGTTAATAAGATGTGGCCTGGAATTTGATACATTTGCAAAAACGATCTGCTTGTGAGACTAATATCTTCAATATTGGTAATTTTTCTTTTTGTGACTGACATATCAGGACAAACTGATTCATTAAAACAGAAGAACGATACTCTTCAGGGAAGGTTTTTCCTGCTACAGAAAGTGAAAAGAGATGGAGTGACTTTACCAGAAGTTGAAATTAAAGAGGTGACAGTTGTTGCTCATCCCAGGTTTGCTAAAAAAAGCGATTTTCGTAAATACGAACGGCTCGTCTATAACCTGAAAAGAGTTTATCCTTATGCCTTATTAGTGAGGTCAAGGTTGAACCGGGTCGATGAAGCTTTGAAAAACATTAAAAGTGAAAAGGAACGGAAAGATTATATGAAGAGTGTGGAAAAGGATGTCTTTGCAAACTATGAAGGTGATATAAGGGATATGACAATTACCCAGGGTCGATTGCTTATAAAACTGATTGACAGGGAGACACAGAATACATCATATACACTTATAAAGGAATATCGGGGAAAACTTGCTGCCGCTTTCTGGCAGGGGATAGCCCGTATTTTTGGCACAAACCTTAAAGAAGAATATGATCCGTTTGGTGAAGATGCCCTTATTGAATTAATCATTCAGGAAATTGAAGCCGGTGGATTATAAATTATAATTTGAGAAGAGCCTTATTAAAATGAAACGGATTTTTATTGCATTGAAAGTTGAGCCGGGAGAAACATTTTTGAATTTAATCTTATCGCTTAAGTCCGGATTAAATAGTGAAAGCATCAAATGGACAAATCCGGATAATATCCATATAACTCTTGCCTTCCTCGGCGATACTGAGGAAGAAATAATAAAGATTATAAGTTCAATGTTGAAGAATAAATGTGAAGGATCAGGTAGATTCGAACTGATTATCAAAGGATCGGGTGTTTTCAAAAATTTGAGTGATCCTCGTATAATCTGGGTCGGGATTGAGCCATCTGAAGAATTAATGCATCTTAATGGTTTTATTATGAATGGGTTAAAGGAATTGGACATCAGAATTGAGGACTGCCCCTTTAAACCTCATCTGACAATCGGACGTATTAAACATCTTAATGATAAAGAGGCATTGAAAGCCTTGGTGGCGAAATATCAAAATTCTGAAATTCAAAAAATACCGGTCAATGAAGTTATTCTTTATGAAAGCATCCTCCTTCAATCAGGAGCAGAATACAAACCCATAGTCAAATTTAATCTGGAGTAGTCTTAGATTATATTGATTCTCCCATTCTCCCTTTCTCCCGATAATTCTGTAGCCTGCAGCCTGTTGTCTGTCGCCGTTTAAATCACTTGTGCCTTAATGATTATGGCAATAGTATAAAAGCCAATTTTCAGATCAAACCAGAGAGATCTGTTTTCAAGATAAAAAAGGTCATATTTCAACCGTTTGATCATTTTTTATACTTTTGCTGGAAATAACATTTTGTTTTCGAAGATCAGATGACAGATATATTTGAAGCAAAAGGCAAACGAAAAAAACTTATTGCAGAGCTCAAAAAGAAAGGGATTTCAGATGAGGAGGTTTTAAGAGCCATAGATACCGTTCCAAGGCATCTTTTTATGGACCCTGCATTCCTCATACATGCTTATGTTGACAAGGCATTCCCAATTTCATCGGGTCAGACAATATCTCAACCTTATACAGTGGCAGTGCAAACCTCTCTGCTCAGGGTAAAAAAGAGGGATAAAATCCTGGAAATAGGAACCGGGTCGGGTTATCAGGCAGCAATACTTGCCGAGATGGGAGCAAAAGTCTATACTATTGAACGTTTCAGGGAACTTTTTCTAAAAGCTCAGAAGATATTAACTTCCCTTGGATATACTGCAGATTTTTTTTATGGGGATGGTTACGAAGGCAAGGCTCAGTATGGTCCTTTCGATGGTATTGTAATTACAGCAGCTACCCAGGAGGTCCCTCAGGCACTTCTTCAGCAACTAAAAACCGGAGGACGGTTGGTAGTACCTCTGGGTAATTCCAATTCACAGGTTATGACTGTTGTTGAAAGGACCGGGGCCGATAGCTTCGAACATTCCGAACATGGAAATTTTGTTTTTGTACCTATGCTGAAGGGTACCGTAAACTGAAAATAATTTTAATATGAAGATTTATAAGCTTGTTTTTTCCCCTATTGAGGTTAATACTTATATGCTTGTCGATCAATCTGGCGATTGTGCAATTATAGATTGCGGTTGTTATGATAAACTTGAATCTGAAAGACTTGAGAATTTTATTAAAGACAAAAATATTAATCCTGTATTACTCTTAAATACACATTGCCACCTTGATCATATTTTCGGAAATAAATTCATACTTGAAAGATATAACCTTAAGACTTTTTACAGTGAGTATGATGAAATAAACAGGAAGAACGCAGTTCAGCATGCTATGCTTTTTGGCCTGACAATGGATAATCCACCCGAACCTGCCGGGTTCCTGTCAGACAATCAGGTAATCACATTCGGAACAACTGAACTCATTGCACTTTTTGTTCCGGGACATACTTCGGGAAGCCTTGCTTTCTACAGTGAAAAAAACGATTGCGTTTTTACGGGTGATGCTCTATTTGCGGGCAGTATTGGAAGAACGGATCTGCCTGGAGGTGATTATGATACACTTATAAAAAGCATCAACAATAAATTGTTTGTTCTTCCACTGTCAACTGTCGTGTATCCCGGCCATGGAGATGAAACAACTATTGAAAGGGAGATGAAATCAAATCCTTATTTTACTTGATTTTTATCCTATTAATTTTGAAATCAATTGCTTATTATTATCATTCTGTTGATTTTCTTCGTTTACCCCGGCCCGAGGGGAGCGAAGAAAATCAGTTTACTCCCTCTGGGGGTTGGGTAAATAAATTGATTTTCAAGCGATTTAATATAATTATATATGAATAAGCTATTAAAATATAAGTAATGATTTCATAAACTTAAATATATGCTATCAGATAAATTTGTTGACCGCCATAATGGTCCACGTGAACATGAGTTACCGCACATGCTGAAGACTATTGGTGTTAATTCGCTCGATCAGTTAATTGAAAAGACGGTTCCCAAATCGATTTTGCTTGAAAAGTCACTTAGACTTCCGGTGGCTATGAGCGAATTTGAGTATCTTAATCATATTAAAACTCTCGGACAGAAAAATAAAATGTTCCGTTCATTCATCGGGCAGGGGTATTATGGTGTTGCTCTTCTTTCAGTAATTATCCGGAATGTACTTGAAAATCCCTCGTGGTATACATCTTATACTCCTTATCAGGCCGAAATTTCGCAAGGGCGGTTGGAAGCTCTTCTGAATTTTCAGTCAATGATTATTGAACTTACCGGCATGAAGATTGCAAATGCCTCATTACTCGATGAATCCACCGCTGCTGCAGAAGCAATGATAATGATGTTTAATGCCCGTTCGAGAGCTTCAGTGAAGGCCGGAGAAAATAGGTTTTTTGTTGATGAAGATATATTTCCCCAAACGCTCGATGTGATTAAAACGCGTTCAAAACCGCTTGGGATTGAGCTTGTTATTGGAAAATACACATCTATTGCTTTTAATGAATCTTTCTTTGGGTCGATGGTTCAATACCCGGCAGCTTCCGGTCAGATCAGGGATTACAAGTCATTTACTGACATGGCTCATACAGCGGGAATATTAGTGGGAGTAGCTGCTGACCTGATGAGCCTGGTAATTCTCACAGCCCCCGGTGAATGGGGAGCTGATATCGTTTTGGGCTCAAATCAGCGATTCGGGCTTCCAATGAGTTTTGGAGGACCTCATGCAGGATATTTTGCCACACGAGATGAACTTAAACGAAGTATGCCAGGTCGCATAATTGGTGTATCGGTTGATGCACAGGGAAATAGTGCGTTAAGAATGGCTTTGCAGACAAGAGAACAGCACATCAAACGGGAGAGGGCTACCTCAAATATCTGTACTGCACAGGCACTTCTTGCTACCATGTCGGGAATGTATGCACAGTATCATGGCCCCGAAGGATTAAAAAAAATTGCAAAGCATATCCATAATGCAGCATGTACAATAAGTTACCATCTCAAAGAGATAGGATTCAGACAACTAAATGCTATGTTTTTCGATACTATAAAGGTAAGTATTGGGGCTGGTATTTCAACCGAAACCATTAAGGAACTGGCTCTTGGAGCAGAAATGAATTTCTATTATCCTGATGAAAAATCGGTGATTATCAGTACCGATGAGATAACGACCATAAAAGAAATAAACACAATTGTAAATATATTTGCAAAAGCAGCAGGGAAGGAACCGGTTAATGTTAACTCTTACTGTAATTGTGAAATTCTTGAAGAAAAGTTCATTAGAAAGTCCTCTTTTTTAAAGGGGGGAACTTTTAATAAGTACCATAGCGAGACTGAGATGATGCGGTATATCAAGATGCTCGAAAGAAAGGATTTTTCGCTTACTCACTGCATGATCTCTCTTGGTTCTTGTACGATGAAGCTTAACCCTGCAAGTTCAATGTTTGCGATGAGCTGGCCGGAATTTGGGAATATCCATCCATTCGTTCCAAAAGATCAGGCACTTGGTTATTATCAGATTATGGACGAATTAGGAGAGGCTCTTAAAGAAATAACAGGCTTTTCAGCAATCTCTTTTCAGCCTAACTCAGGAGCTGCAGGAGAGTATACCGGATTAATGGTAATTCGCAAGTATCATATGACAAGGGGAGAAGGACATAGAAATATAGTTTTGATACCATCTTCAGCACATGGTACAAACCCTGCGAGTGCCACAATGGCCGGTATGCACATAATTGTCATAGAATGTGATGAAAAAGGTAATATAAGTGTCGAAGATCTGAAGAAAAAGGCTGAAGAGCATAAAGATGACCTTGCCTGTTTCATGATCACTTATCCTTCTACACACGGTGTATTTGAAGCTGCAGTTGTAGAAATGTCGGGTATCATACATGTAAATGGAGGACTTGTATACATGGATGGAGCAAATATGAATGCACAGGTCGGACTTACGAAACCCGGACATATTGGTGCCGATATCTGCCATCTGAACCTTCACAAAACCTTCGCCATACCTCATGGTGGTGGTGGTCCGGGTATGGGGCCCATCCTTGCTAATGATAAACTTGCTGAGTTCCTTCCTTCCCACCACTTTGCAAAGACGGGTGGGAGTCATGGTATCACAGCTGTAGCTGGCGCCCCTTTCGGAAGCGGGCATATACTTACTATTTCTCATGCCTATGTAATGATGATGGGTTCCCACGGATTAACTCAGGCTACAAAATATGCCATACTTAATGCTAATTATATTGCTGCATCATTAAAGGGATGGTTTAACACTCTATATTCCGGAACAGAAGGATTTGTAGCGCATGAGATGATACTTGATTGCAGGAATTTTAAAACAGATGCAGGTATCACTGAAGCAGATATTGCTAAAAGGTTGATGGATTATGGATTCCATGCGCCTACTCTTTCATTTCCGGTTCATGGTACTCTTATGGTGGAACCTACTGAATCAGAGTCACTTCAGGAGCTCGATAAATTCATAAGTGCCTTGAAATCAATATGGAGTGAGATCGAGGAAATAAAAGTTGGTAAAGCAGACAGAGAGGATAATGTTTTGCATAATGCACCTCATACTGTTAAAGTTGTAACAGCAAACGAATGGAACCACATATATGATCGCCGGAAAGCTGCTTTCCCTCTTAACTGGGTCGCTGAGAATAAGTTCTGGCCTGCTGTAGGACGTATCGACGATGGTTATGGTGATCGAAATCTTGTTTGTACTTGTGATCAGATAGATTCGTACAGACAGGAGGCAATGAAGAAATAAATTATCATGTTTACTCGAGTAAATATTTTTTGGACAAGACTTTAATTTACTATGCGCAATTCTTCATGGAATGATCTGGTTACCCTGATCGAAGGGAAAAAACTGAACTATAATCCGGTAGGGTTTATTGTTGATAGCCCATGGATACCCAGCTGGTATGGGATCTCAAAAATTGATTATTATTCATCTGATGCACATTGGCTTAAATCAAACCTGAAAGCTATAAACACTTTTCCGGATGTCTGGTTTATGCCATCATTCTGGTCAGAATATGGTATGTGCACAGAACCATCAGCCTTTGGTTCACGAATGATATTTCTCGAGAAGAGTTTTCCACATGCTGAGAAGATACTTTCAGGTATAGAAGGATCAGAATCCCTTCCTCAACCGAATGTGAAAACAGACGGATTGTTGCCTTTTATGATAAGCCGTCTGAAAAATAATCAGGAAGCTATAATTAAAGCCGATCATCAGATCAGGTTTGCTATTGCCAGAGGCCCTCTCAATATTGCAAGTTTCCTTATGGGAACGACAGAATTCATGATGGCAATAGCTATGGATCCCTCAGGTACACACAGGCTTCTTAAAAAAATCACAGATTTCATTTGCGACTGGTTGGCATGGCAGAAAGAATGTTTTTCGTCAATCGACGGCGTTTTGATACTTGATGATATTATTGGGTTTGTCGGGGAGTCCGAATTCATGGAATTTGTCATTCCATACTTTAAAATAATTTTCAGTTGTACCGGTGCTAAAGTCAGGTTTCTGCATAATGACGCAGATGGATTGATAACTGCCAAATACCTCACTGATATGGGTATAAATATGTTCAATTTCTCTTTTGAGCACACACTGGGTGAAATTCGTAAACTTGCAGGTCCCGGGGTTGTTCTTGTTGGCAACATACCCCCAAGGGATGTCCTGGCCGGCGGTTCACCTGAACAGGTTAAAGATGCAGTAAATAAGGCGTTCGGGGAAATTAGTGATTATAACAGGATTATCTGGTCAGCTGGCGGAGGTATGCCCCCTGACGTCAGCAGTATTAATATCAAAGCTTTTTTCGATGCTGTTAAAGAACAATCAAAGAACTTATAATTATGAAAAGGTTCTTCTTATTAATCATACCCTTTATATTAGTTTTAAGCTCCTGCGGAACTAATGGCTCCAAACAACAAAAAGTCAAATCAGATACTTCAATGGAAAAAACCTATGAGGTAAAATTGATTACGGTGGATCCGGGCCATTTTCATGCCGCTCTCGTCCAGAAAATCATGTATGATCAGGTTTCTCCCGAAGTGCATGTTTATGCACCACAGGGTCCTGATTATCTGCAGCATCTAAATAGGATCAAATCGTACAATAGCGGAGCTGTCAATCCGACCAACTGGAATGAGATAGTATATACTGGTGCCGATTTCTTTGAAAAGATGATAGCCAATAAAGCAGGCAATGTTGTGGTGTTATCGGGGAATAACAGGAAAAAAGCTGAATATATTATGAAATCGATAAATGCGGGTCTTAATGTTCTGGCAGATAAGCCTATGATAATCAGCCCGGAAGATTTTCCTGCACTGGAAGTTGTTTTTGCAACTGCAAAAGAAAAAGGAGTTCTGTTATATGATATAATGACTGAGAGATATGAGGTAACCACAATTCTTCAGAAACTTCTTTCGCAAAAAGCTGAAGTTTTTGGTACTTTAACAACAGGTAGTAAAGAAGAACCAGCTGTGACAAAGGTGAGTGTTCATCATTTCTCAAAGATTGTTTCAGGCAGTCCGTTGCTCCGCCCTGCCTGGTTCTTCGATATCCAGCAACAGGGTGAAGGAATTGTTGATGTAACGACACATCTTGTTGACCTTATTCAATGGGAGTGTTTCCCGGAACAAATTCTGAATCCTTCAGATATAAACATGAAGAGCGCAAAAAGATGGCCCACTCTTATCTCAAAAGAGGAGTTTAAGGGAGTTACCGGATTGGAAAATTTCCCCGATTTTCTTCAGAAAGATGTTAAAGATGGAAAGTTGAATGTTTTCTCAAACGGAGAAATGATTTATCAGATAAAAGGGATTTTTGCCAAAGTTTCTGTTGAGTGGAAATACGAGGCTCCTCCCGGAGGTGGCGATACGCACTATTCTGTCATGCACGGAACAAAGTGTGACCTTATCATAAAGCAGGGGGCCATGGAAAAATTTCTGCCTACCCTATATATTGAAAATATTAAAGAAACAACGATGAAAGACTTCATTTCCGGATTAAAAGATATTGTCACGACATTGCCTTATGATAGTCTTCAGATAGAATCAGTTAATGCTACCACCCTTAAGATTAATGTTCCTAAAAAGTACAGAGTATCTCATGAAGAGCATTTTGGCCAGGTAACTGCAAAATTCCTTGAATATATGAAAGAAGGTAAATTGCCGGATTGGGAAGTGCCCGGGATGATAACCAAATACTTTACGACAACAAGTGCACTTAAAATGGCTAAGGAAAGTAGTAAATAGGCACAACAGCACAACGGCACAAAGGCCCACCTGGGAGGCCATTCCGGACTATTGCACCGTTGCGCCGTTACGCCTTTGTGCATTTACGCCGTTACTCAAACATATTTTCAACAACCATAGAATATAATTCCTCAAG
This sequence comes from Bacteroidales bacterium, assembly GCA_049512815.1. GTDB lineage: Bacteria > Bacteroidota > Bacteroidia > Bacteroidales > VadinHA17 > LD21. Next base: position 62,777 of record JBEKWS010000016.1, read on the forward strand.
TGATATTCCTGCAGCTTCAGACTGTTTTGGAACCAGACTCTCTTTTGTCATTCCCGGGACAGTATTTATCTCAAGAAAATAGGGCTTATCCCCGACAACTATGAAATCAACTCTGACAATTCCTTTACATCCAAGAAGATTATAAACGAGCAAACCAATTCTTTGTATCTCATTGGTAACGATTAAAGGCATCTCTGCTGGTGTAACTTCGTCTGATTTCCCGGGAGCATATTTTGCCTCATAATCGAAAAATTCATTTTTGCTGATGATCTCAGTTACAGGTAGAACAATAGATTTGTTTTTTGTTTTTAGTACCCCGCATGCTACCTCTCTGCCATTCATGAAAGCTTCAATTAGCACTTCATTGCTCTCTTTAAATGCGGTTTCAATAGCAGATAACAATGCACCCTTCTGTTTCACTTTAGTAACACCAAAACTGGAACCACTGTCGTTTGGTTTAACAAAACAAGGTATCCCAGTACGTTCAATGATATTGCCAAGATCCAGTTTTTCTCCCTTTCTTATCAGTATCGCATCAGCCATTGCGATCCCATACTCTTTAAGAAAGAGTTTGCATGCCTGTTTATTAAATGTAAGGGCAGAACAGAATGCACTGCAGCTTGTGTAAGGAATACTCATCATGTCGAAGTACCCCTGAAGCAAACCATTCTCCCCGGGTGTACCATGAATGGCAATGAATACTCCATCAAATTTTATACGATGTTCGTTATATGTCAGACTAAAATTGTTCTTATCAATAGTATGAAAACGACCCAACTGATCTTCCCAGTACCAGTTGGTTCCCTGTATTATGATTATATATACTGTATATTTGGAAGATAAAATTTTACTCACCTCCTCAGCACTCTTTACAGATATCTCAAACTCAGAGGAATCACCTCCGGCTGCTATTGCAATCGTCTTCATATTTTGTTAATTAAGGATCAAAATTAGTCATTTTTATAATGTAAATTTTTAAAAAACACAGATGAAAATAGTCATTAAGATATCTTTTCATCCTTTTTTATTTATCCCCTGCCCAGCCTTCCCACACGGAGGGGCCGGCTTGACCGATGGCCAACGCGACAGTCTGGCGCCTTCGCTAAAATTGCCTACCAGGCAATTTTTATACGCTCGGCCCTCCCCTTGGGGGAAAATAAAAGGCGGTACAAATAATATAAGAAAAAATAAAATCATAAGGTCCGTGAACCTCTTTGTAACAAAAAAATAATATAATTAATAGACATTAAATAACATGCAGATGTATTACCTTTGATGGAAATTTTAAAAAAATATAAAAATGAAAAGAGGTTGTCTTATTTCGATTATAGTAGTTGCTTTTCTGGCACTCATTGTTTTAGCCGTAGTTCTTTGGGGCACAAAAGTTTATAATGGTATGGTCACTATGCAGGAGACCGTTACCAGTCAATGGGGCAATGTTGAAACATCATACCAGCGCAGATCAGACCTTATTCCCAATTTTGTCAATACTGTCAAGGGAGCTGCCAACTTTGAACAAACTACTCTTACACAGGTTATTGAAGCCAGATCAAAAGCTACATCAGTTACAATTGATCCTACCAAGATGACGGCAGAAAATATGCAACAGTTCCAACAGGCCCAGGGACAGTTATCTTCAGCATTATCAAGATTGATGGTCGTTGTTGAACAGTATCCCGAACTTAAAGCAACACAGAATTTCAGAGATCTGCAGGTAACTCTTGAAGGGACTGAGAACAGGATTTCAGTAGAAAGAAGAAAATTCAATGAAGTGGCCCTTACCTACAATACCTATATCAGAAGATTTCCTCAGAGTTTTCTTGCAGGTATATTTGGATTCCATATCAAACCTTATTTTGAGGCTGAAAAAGGTGCTGAAAAAGCCCCGGAAGTTAAATTCTAAATTTAATTCACAGACTATTAATGAAAGCTTCATCGTTCTTTTCGAAAGAACAACAGGCTCAGATTCTTGCATCTGTCAGGGAGGCTGAGTTGGAAACTTCAGGTGAAATCAGGGTACACATCGAAACTTCACTGAAAGGAGATGTTCTCGACAGAGCAGCCTGGCTGTTCAAAAAGATGGGGATGCATAAGACTGCTGAACGCAATGGTGTTTTGTTTTATCTTGCTGTGAACGACAAAAAGTTTGCAATAATTGGTGATGCAGGGATAAATGCAAAAGTTCATGCCGGTTTTTGGGATGATATAAGCGAACTGCTTAAGAAGAATTTCAAAGAAGGTAAATTCGCAGAAGGCCTGTCAGAAGGAATTTTACTGGCAGGGGAACACCTTAAAATTCATTTTCCTCATAGTAAGGATGATATAAACGAATTGCCCGATGAAATTTCATTTGATAAAATAAAATAAAAGGGGAGTAACAACAATGATAAAAAAAAGTTTGTATTTGCTGACCCTCTCGTTATTATTTTGCACAATCTCGATAGACAGTGTTTTTTCACAGAATATTCCGGAACGACCTGTTCCTCCCAGGCTAGTAAACGATTTTGCCGGAATGCTTAAAGCAGAAGAAGTAAGTATGCTCGAACAAAAGCTCGTTGCTTTTAACGATTCTACTTCTACTCAGATCGCTATTGTTATCGTTCCTTCACTCGGTGGATATGATAAAGCGGATTATGCACAGCGGCTTGGAGAGAAATGGGGTGTCGGTCTGAAAGGCCGGAATAATGGTGTACTCATATTGGTTAAGCCAAGAACAGCTGATTCAAGAGGCGAAGTACAGATTACAACAGGTTATGGCGTTGAAGGACCTATTACCGATATTACATGCGGTGAAATAGTTGATCGTGAAATTCTCCCTGCCTTTAGAAATGGAGATTATTACAGAGGATTAAACAAAGCCACAAGTACTCTGATGTCATTGGCAAGAAGAGAGTTTTCAGCAGCTGAGTATGGTCAGAATGCAAAAAAAAGTACTGGTAAAAATATTCCCTTCGGACTTATTATATTTATTGTATTCATCATTATATTGATGATTTCCAGGGGTTCGGGAGGTTCGAATAATAAACATATCAGTACCGGAGGATTGCCATTCTGGATGCTTATGGGTATGATGAATTCAGGAAGAGGTTCAAGCGGAAGCTGGGGCGGATTTTCAGGAGGAGGCGGAGGAGGAGGCGGCTTCGGCGGTTTTGGTGGTGGCAGTTTTGGTGGCGGTGGCGCAGGTGGAAGCTGGTAGATTTTAGCACAGAACCCAGAGCATAGAGCACTGGGTAAAATAGAAGAATTTAGTGGGATATGTTTTTTCCTGCGCTGTGTCCCACGTCCTGTACCCTGTGCAATGTATATTATTTTTCTGTATCCCTGCCTGAAATATATTTTCTCCACTTTTCAATTACCCGCACCATATCATCAGGAAGACTGGAGTCGAAGGATAGCCTTTCCCCGGTAACAGGATGGTCGAATGCCAGAGATTTTGCGTGCAGTGCATGACGTGGCAGAATCTTAAAACAATTCTTTATAAATTGCTGATATTTAGTAAATGTAGTTCCTTTAAGTATCTGATCTCCACCATATTCTTCATCGTTAAACAATGGATGTTTTATATAGCTGAAATGAACTCTGATCTGATGTGTTCGTCCGGTTTCAAGCTTACATTCAATAAGTGAAATATAACCCAGATCCTCAAGAACCTTATAGTGAGTTATAGCAGTTTTACCCTCAGTATCATCCTTAAAAACCTGCATTATCTTCCTGTCTTTTATATTTCTGCCGACATTCCCGGTAATGGTCCCTTCCGGTGGATCCGGTACTCCCCATACAAGCGCGTTATATCGCCTATCAGTTGTCCGGTCAAAAAACTGTTTTGAGAGCCTGTTAAGGGCAAATTCATTTTTGGCGATAACAAGAATCCCGGAAGTATTTTTATCTAACCTGTGAACCAATCCCGGCCTGCTCTCACCGGTATTAAAAAGGGGAAGATCCCTGAAGTGCCACATCAATGCATTTACAAGAGTTCCTCTATAGTTCCCGTAGGCCGGATGTACCACCATACCAGGCTCTTTGTTAACCACAAGTACATCATCATCTTCATGGACTATATTCAAAGGAATGTTTTCAGGAATAAGTTCAATTTCTCTGGGAGGTGTTGGCAAAACCACCTGAATGATGTCTCCGGGTTTAACTTTATAGTTCGGCTTAACCGGATTATTATTAACCAGAATATTACCGGCACTGGCAGCATTCTGAATTCGTGTTCTGGACGAGTTCTCCAGTCTGTCAGAAAGAAATTTATCTATCCTCAGATGCGACTGACCAGGATCTGCTTTAAACCGGTAATGTTCAAATAGCTCTTGCTGATCAGCTGATTCTTCTTCTGCCATTTTCTGATTACCTTGATTTGATTAACCGGTTATAACCTACAGGACGACCATCAATACTTGTTACTATGAAGTAAATTCCCTCATGAAGGGAAGAGATATCAACCCGATTACTATAGGGAACTTTTATCAGTTCACGTCCATAGATGTCACTAACTGTTATATAAGATAATCCTGACATAAGTGTTTCTCCGGAATCAATATTGATATAATCAGTTGCAGGATTAGGCCAAATGGTTATGATGTTTTTATTCCCGTGATAGAAAATGTCATTAATTGAAGTTACTATAAGGGGAGCTCCGACAACAGGCCTTATCATTATGCTACCCAGAACCTGAGTTGGGTTCCATTCACCATTCAACCAGTAGAATTGTTTACCAGACTGAGGTGTATTAACATCGAGGCCTACATTCAGGAATGTCTCAGAAGTCTGCTTCCAGCCGACATAAAATATACTATTTACCATAACACCTTCAGGGATAGTGTATTCATAAAAACCGTTAATAACATTACCCTGTTCGACCATAACATCTTGCTTTGAATATATGACATTACCCGGAACCCCGTTATTATTGTCCCAGACCATCAGATCAAACGATCTTTTATTAGCCTCTAAGTAGCTGTCGTTGAAACATATACGTATGGCTCTCAATGTATCCTGGATGTAAGATTCAAATCTGTAGGCTACCATTGCGTTTCTTGAGCCTAAACCGTTTATTCCATATCCTGCTTCGGATGACCCATCGTCAAATGCAAAATAGTTTTTAAAAATCTGATAATAGACAATTGTATCGTTTCCTTTTGGGTCGAAATTATCAGTTTTAAGAGAGCTCGTAATCCTGAAAAGTGCGGAATCATTGTTCGCGGTATTGAATGTATAGACTAAATTTGCATTATAATCTATATTAGTCAAAGGGCTTATATTAGTTGCTCCTGCAGAGAAAGAATAAGCCTGAGAATTTTCGTAAACATCCCATATTTCGAAATTACGGGTAACATTTCTTGTTATTGAATCGTTGTTCCGGTAATGAACAAGTATTGATGATCCCATTTCCTGAAGATAGACCTGCATGAATTGTTTCCAGGGCATAGACTCATGACTCTTTAACAGGGAACGGACCGGAAGGGTAAATGCCACATCGGCAAAAACTGTATCAGCTGCATTTCTGTTTTTATCAAGGAGAACATAATCAAGATTCCAGATATCACAATTTCCTACCATTGATGGATCGCTCAGATTTGGGCTGAGGCTTGCATAATTAATGAACCGGAACTGAAAATCTTCTTTAAGAAAGTTGTCTTTATCAATCTTTATGATTACCGGTTTAAATCTTTGATCGAGATTGCCCACAGCTTTCCATACCGAATACCATTTGTTTTCTTCAGGTGCAAAGAACTGAAGAGTCAGACTGTCATTCACTTCAGGCGGATCACCAAGACCACCTGCCTGATAAAAGAAACTTAGCCAGACATTATCTGATGCGCTATAATTAAGATTTATGGGTTGAGAAGTGAGATGATCGGCTTCAAATCCAGATGAAGAAGCTGCCGCATACATTCTGCCCGTATTGTCCAAGGCATCGAAAGTAGCGATTCCTTTAGTGATCTGGCGATCTGAGTAGGTATTGTTGATGAACACAAAATTGTCTGTCCAGTTTTTACTGTCCGGGAATACAGATTGACCCGAAAAATCATCAAAAAATGGAAGCCCGAGTGTATCACTGACAGTTAAACGCTTGTTTTTTTCAAGTTTGTTCCAGGCATTCGAAATACTTGTATTTGATTGCAGGCCTGTGACTACCTCTTGTGCAGGTGAATTGACCAGACATTCATTGATAAGAATTACATATAGGATTATCTTTTTGAGCATTGCGATCAGTTAGACTGATTGTCTAAAACTTTAATAGCAGGGATTGTATCTGAAACAATTTTGGCAGAACTTATCTTCAGTTTTACTGAATCAACTGTAAGCCACAGGTATATTGCAGATCCCAGTTGAAGACTTGCATCATCTCTGAATTCCGGATTCTGTTTATAGACAAAAGCATTAAGAGTATCTGCTCCGTTAACAATAGTATTGTCATAAACATAAGTACCGAGATTAAGTGATGAGACAAAAATTTTATTTTTTGCAGGATCAAGATGCATCCCCAGCAGATCAGGGACAGGCGTACGCTGGTTACTCAATCCTTTTCCAAGTACCAGGTCAATCACAGAACCCTTCTGCAGAGAATCTCCTTCAGCAATCTTTTTTCCGTTATATAGTTGGTCGATAACAACATCAATTGAGAGATCGGGTTTGTATCTTAAAAGTCCGATTTCAAGACCCGAACTCTCTATAAGTAAGATTGCCTGCCTTTTTGGAAGATCAATAAGATTTGGCATTGCCACCATTTCAGGGTGAAAGGCATTGATTGTGAGAACAATATTTCTCCATTTTTTCACTTTGAATCCTGGTTTAGGATTCTGTTCTGCAACACACCCACGTGGAACAATTGTTGAGTATATTGAATCAATTACCTGATAACGTAGCCTGCTCTTTTTTGCGAGTTTTGCAGTCTGTTCCATTGTAAGTCCTGAGAAATCCGGAACAGGCCGTGCCTGGCCGTGTCTTGTATAAAAATTCATCCAGACAAGTAACATCATTACCACTCCGACGACAACGATTATAGAAATACCGAGATTCTTTAGAAATACTTTGCTTAGGATAAAGTTTTTTAAGCTCATACTGGCAGATTAAACATTAGTAATAACGCAAAGGTACTGATAAAATTATAAGATAAGATGCTGGGATTCTAAACTGATGAGGTTGGGTGGTAAATGGGATTATAGAGTGAATCTCTTTCTACAGGGAAGAACCCTGCCTGGCGTATCAATGTGCAAATTTCTTCTTTGCTCATTGCCGGATTTTCTTCTTTTGAACCGGCCATAGAATAGATTCTTGTTGTATCGTCTATTGTTCCATCCATATCATCTGCTCCAAAAGAGAGTGACAACTGGGCGCTTTCCTTACCGGTCATTGGCCAGTATGCTTTGATATGTGGAAAATTATCAAGAAAAATTCTTGAGACTGCATAGTTTCGCAGATCTTCAATTGTATTTACTTCACCCAGGTATGACATACTGTTGTTCGACTTCTTATATTTCAGAGGAATGAAGGCATTAAATCCTCCTGTCTTGTCCTGAAGAGTGCGAAGTCTTTCGAGGTGATCAATGCGGTGTGTGTAGGTTTCTAGATGGCCATACAGCATTGTGGCATTTGATGGAATTCCAAGCCTGTGAGCTGTTTCATGTATTCTAAGCCATAATGTTGATGATGATTTTTCTTCACATATTATTTTTCTGAGCTCTTCATCGAATATTTCAGCACCACCACCCGGAATAGAATCAAGACCGTAGGCTTTTAGAAGCGCTAGTCCTTCTTCTATTGTACAGTTTGCCCTAGTAATCATGTAGTCAAGTTCAATTGCTGAAAAAGCCTTTATATGAAGGGAAGGACGATGTTCTTTTATCTTTTTTATTAGTGAACCCCAATAATGAAGGTCATAAGAGGGATGCACACCACCAACAATATGGACTTCAGTAACATCCATATTGTCAAAGCGTTTGACAATATTTAGCATCTCTTCATGACTGTACTCCCAACTTTCCGGATCTCCATCTGGCTTATGATATGAACAAAATCTGCAATTGTATATGCATTTATTAGTTGGTTCAATGTGAAAATTATGGTTGAAGTAAGCAAAATTCCCGTTATGTTTTCTTCTGACAATTCCGGCAAGAAGACCAAGCAGAGCCAGATCGGCTTTTTTAAATAGCAATATACCATCTTCAGTGGTGACACGGACATTGTTGATTATCTTATCTGCAATCAGTTTGAGATCTTTATCATTAATATGGGTCAAAAGTTCGTTCATAATCAGGATTAGGAGTCTGTAAAGTTAAGAATAATAGAAAAGGATTTCGAATCATGATAAGTAACAAACAAAAAAGGTGCCTTATTAAAAGACACCTTTATTCAGATAATGTATATTGTTTATTATCCTTTTAATTTAAGCTCAGGTGAAGCTGAGAGTTTCTTTCTGCCTTTTGCTCTGCGTGAAGCAAGAACTCTTCTACCGTTAGGAGTTGACATTCTTTCCCTGAAACCATGCTTATTTGCTCTTTTCCTTCTTGATGGCTGAAATGTCCTTTTCATCTTTTCAATTATGTATGTACTATTGTCTGATTTGAAACTGCAAATGTAGCACTTTTTTGAAATATAAAAACCCGTAAGGTGTTTTTTTCAAAAAAATCAAACAGGCAGATATACAATCATTTTAGTTTCAAAAAATGGTTCATCAAAAAAGTCTTTAATTCTCCACACTTTTACTCTGTTCTTAAACCGGGCCAGCTCTATTGTCAGATCTCCTCCTTTAAGGTATAAGATACCATTACCCAGGCTGTTTGTCCCGGACTTACAGATGTTTTTTGCAGTTAGACTTACAAATTCAGGGAACCCTGTAACGGCCCTGCTTATGACGAAATGATAATTACCTTTTTCTTCTTCAAACCTTTTGCGTAGTGGGATCACATTTTTTAACCCAAGTTCATCAGAAATTGCAGTAACCACTTTAATCTTTTTTTCAATTGAGTCGAGAAGAGTGAATTCAGAATCGGGAAATAAAATAGCCAGGGGTATCCCGGGGAACCCTCCTCCTGTTCCTACATCTATGATTCTGGTGCCTGGTAAAAAGGTAATGATCTTTGCAATTGACAATGAATGAAGAACATGATGAATAAAAAAATTATCCATATCCTTCCTGGATATTACATTAATCAGACTGTTCCATCTTTCGTATATCAGGTTCAGGTTCGACAATTTCTCTTTCTGAATGTCGGACAATAACGGGAAATACTTAAAAATTCTTTCTGACACTACCTGTTGCCAGTTTTGATTAATATATTATATAACAGTGTTTTGGCCCTGAATAATTGTGCTTTGACCGTTCCTATAGGGAGATTGAGTTCCGATGATATCTCTTCATAAGAGTATTCCTTATAATAACGAAGCTCAATAAGCGATTTATATCTTGGTTTTAGCTGGTTCACGATATCTTTCAGTGCTGCAATCTTCTGGTGATTAATTAATGACTCTTCGGGATCAGGCAGATCCGATTGAATGTTTACAGTCACGTTTTCCAGGTTATCCTGTAAATGATCAAACAGGGTTGGAGAAAGCTGTTTCTTTCTAATAAAATCAATACAGTTGTTAGTTGCGATTTTAAAAAGCCAGGTACTGAAGGCGAATTTTGGTGTATATGAATCAAGGTTTCTGAAGGCTTTTCCAAATGCCTCAATAGTAAGATCTTCGGCATCAGATGCGTTATTTACCATTTTAAGAACCATATAATAAATGGAATCCCTGTAACGGTTCATGAGGCTGGCAAAAGCTTTTTCATTTCCTTTCTTTGCTTCATCAACAAGCAGCAGATCGCCTCTTGCCTTATCGGATAACCCTTGAATTATTTCCATCTGTTTTTACCGGATCTGCTCCAGGTATTGCTTAAAAATACAATGCTATTGATTACAGGCGAAAAGATATCAAAAAATAGTGAATAAGCCAGTAATCCTGGTTCATTCAATTTCTTCTGAACAAGAGTAAAAACAATAATTTGTGTTATTAACCTTAACCCAAAAACGGCTAATACATAAGGCCAGAGAAAAATGTTGGAGAGAAGTACAATAAATAATGTATAAAAGAGGATCCTTGTCAATGGCTCAGTTATTAACAGAAATTTATCTCTGAATTTGTAATATGGAGCAGTTGTCAGATGTCTTTTTTTCTGGGTTATCCATTCATTAAAACCAGAACATGGAACGGACCTTGTATGCATACCATTTCTAAACTCAACACATGTATTTTTCCCTGAAGCAATGGTATTCACTAAAAGGTCATCATCTCCTGAAATAAGATGATTGTGTGCACCAAAGCCTTTGTTACTGAAAAAAACTGACCGACGGTATGCCAGGTTGCGCCCAACCCCCATATAAGGGATTCCACGGATAGCCATTCCCAGATACTGCATTGCAATGGTCATGCTGTCGTAACGGATATACTTGTTTAATAATCCCCTCTCATTCAGATATCCGCCATAACCCAGAACAAAAGTGATTTCGTCCTCAAAATGCGATGTCATACCTTCGAGCCACTTATCTGATTCAGGCTGGCAATCAGCATCTGTAAAGAGAAGAATTTCATTCTTGGCGGCTTTTATTCCAATGAATTGAGCAAATTTTTTATTGTGGGTAAATTTAGGATCTTTGTTTACATTAGAGATTCTGATATGCGGATATTGCATCAGATATTTTCCAAGAATATCATATGAATTGTCTTCAGAGCAATCATTTACAACTATGACTTCATAATCGGGATAATCCTGTTCCAGAACTGCAGGTAAAAAGTTCCTTAGATTTTCTGCTTCATTCCTGGCACAAATTATTATAGAAACCGGCTGTTTGGTTCTTTTTATTTCAGGTGATTTATTCAGATAAACTGAAAGATAAAAGAAAAAGTAATAAAACAACTGAATAGATGCAGTTGATACAAAGATATAGAAAACAGTTAAAAGCAAGATTTTTTCGTGTTCCGCCATCTGACTTCCAAATATGTCAGCAATATTAATAAGATAATCGGAATGACAAAAAATATATTTCAATAATAATATCAGAATTAACAAACCTCCATACTCTTGAATTTCTTTTTTTTCAACATGAACTCATCCCCGGGCCACTATTAAATCTACCTTATCCCCCGACCACTTCTCCCTGGGGAGAAGGTGTGTAAGAATAATATTGTCAATATATTAAGTCCATCCCTCCCGGGGAAGGAATTTAGTGAGAGATGTCTTCTGAGGGGGGAAGTGGAATGGGTTAAATAAACGAAAGATAAAGATGTGGGACTTGTTTTAATTTGAAACAGTCATTTCATTAAAAATAATTTACTTTAATTTTATAAGGCCGTATGGAAAAATTACCTTTGTGCTTCGAAAAAAGTGATTGGGCAAAATGTTTACAATCGAGAGCAGGGATAAGGAATCAAAAGCGAGAACAGGTGTTCTGAAAACAGCACATGGCGATGTTCCTACTCCGATATTCATGCCGGTTGGGACAGGAGGTACAGTAAAAGGTATTCTGCAGCGTGATCTTACAGAGGATATTAATGCAAAAATAATACTTGGGAATACATACCATCTTTATTTACGTCCCGGTACGGAAATCCTTAAAGCTGCTGGAGGGCTTCATCATTTTATGTCATGGGAGCGTCCTCTCCTGACTGACAGTGGAGGCTATCAGGTCTTCTCGCTAAATGGAAACAGAAAGCTTACTGATGAAGGAGCAATATTTAAATCACATATTGATGGATCGAGACACATATTTACTCCTGAAAACATAATTGACATTCAACGTATTATCGGTGCCGATATAATAATGGCTCTAGATGAGTGTACTCCTTGGCCATGCGATTACAATTATGCCAAAAAATCTATTGCCCTCACACATCACTGGCTCGACAGATCAATTGTAAGGTATCACGATACGGACCCATTATGGGGTACAGAACAATTCATGTTCCCGATTGTACAGGGAGGAACATTTGATGATCTGAGAAAAGAATCAGCAGAAAAAGCAGCTTCTGTCGGAATGGCAGGAAATGCAATCGGTGGGTTATCTGTTGGAGAACCTGCCGAAACGATGTACAGGATTATAGAGATTGTCAATGAAATTCTACCTGATGAAAAACCAAGGTATCTTATGGGAGTAGGGACCCCGGTCAATATTCTTGAAGCTATTGAAAGAGGTATAGATATGTTCGATTGTGTAATGCCGACACGAAATGGACGAAACGGTATGCTGTTTACCAGCGAGGGTACCATTAACATCCGGAACAAAAAATGGAGCGATGATTTTAGTCCTATTGATGCTAATGGCCCTTCAGATGTAAGTCTTAAATATTCAAAAGCATATCTGAGGCATCTTGTTATGTCGGGTGAAAATCTGGGAGCTCAGATCGCAAGTATACATAACCTGGCATTTTATTTGAAACTGGTTAATGAAGCAAGAAAGAAAATTGAAGAGGGTAAATTTAAAATATGGAAAGGCTCAATGATAAAAAAACTTTCAGAGAGACAGTAGGTTTGCTGAGGTTCAAAATTATAGATGCTTATATAATCAGGAAGTTTCTAGGCACCTTCTTCTTCTGTATTGTATTAATACTGACCATAGCTGTTGTATTTGATTTCGCTGAAAAAATTGACAACTTCATGGAGAAGCAGGCCCCTGTGAAGGCAATTATATTTGACTATTACATGAATTTCATTCCATATTTCGCCATGCTGTTTGCGCCGCTGTTTGTCTTTATTGCCGTTATTTTCTTCACTTCAAAAATGGCTGTAAATACTGAGATAATAGCGATCCTGAACAGTGGAATGAGTTTCCGGAGAATGATGTGGCCATATTTTTTTTCAGCTATTATCATAGCAACATTTACATTCGTTCTCACCAATTATGTAATCCCTAAATCTAACCTTATAAGGATGGATTTTGAAGATAAGTACTACCATTCCTCAACCAGGAGAATAACTGTTGAAAACATTCACCGAAAGGTGTTTAAAAATACTTACGTCTACATGGGAACCTTCAATCCTTTGAACCAGAGAGGACAGAATTTCACCATTGAAAAAATTGATAGTGGAAGACTTATTTCGAAACTATCCTCCACTTCAGTATCTTATGACACTGTAAAACATAAATGGACCGCGATTAATTATTATATCCGCGAAATGAAAGGTAATGAGGAGATTATCACTAAGGGTAAGCAAATTGACACTACACTTATAATACAACCAAATGACTTTTCAAGGAACCCGGATTTTGTTGGAACTATGACTTCCCGTGAACTCGATACATATATCGACCTGCTCCGGTTACAGGGATCGGATGAACTTAAACTTTTCCTTATTGAGAAATACCGACGGTTTGCTAATCCCTTTGCAGTTTTTATACTTACACTGATTGGTGTTTCCCTGTCATCGAAGAAGATAAGGGGAGGCATCGGTATGAATATTGGCATCGGACTTGGGCTTAGTTTTTCCTATATTCTGTTTTTGCAGTTTGCTTCACAATTCTGCCTCAAAGGTAATCTTGGCCCAATGTTGGCAATGTGGATCCCAAACATCATTTATTCAGTAATAGGTCTAGTGCTATATAAATTGGCCCCGAAATAGGTTATAACTCGTACAATTTCCTTAAAATTGTACCCTGAAATTGAGCTCTCATAACAGAAAAAGATTCATTACGGATAATTAATACCGATCTATATGCCAGTCAACAAAAAGATACGTGAACTACAGGAAAAACGTGAGAAAGTTCTTCTTGGCGGAGGAGAACAGGCTATTGAGAAGCAGAAAGCTATGGGGAAACGAACAGCCCGCGAGCGCATTATGGCGCTGCTTGATGAGAATTCCTTCAATGAATATGACCTGTTTGTTGAGCATGATTCACGTGATTTTGATATGGATAAAAAATCGCTTCCAAGCGATGGGGTTATAATAGGCTCTGGAACTATTTATGGTGCTCCGGTAGCCATTTTTGCTCAGGATTTTACGGTAGCTGGAGGATCGCTGGGACTGATGCATTCCAGAAAGATTACCAAGATTATGGATCATGCGCTTAAGATGAGAATGCCTCTCATTGGGATTAACGATTCAGGAGGCGCCAGGATTCAGGAAGGTGTCAATTCACTTGCAGGTTATGGAGAAATTTTCTTCCGTAACACTATATCAAGCGGGGTCATTCCACAACTCTCAGTTATTCTCGGCCCATGTGCAGGAGGGGCTGTTTACTCACCTGCTCTGACAGATTTTGTTTTTGTAGTTGACAATATTTCGAAAATGTTTATCACCGGACCAGAGGTGATAAAAACTGTTCTTGGAGAAGAAATCTCGATGGAGGACCTCGGAGGTGCGAGAGTACAAAGTGAAGTTAGTGGTAATGCTCACTTCTTTGCATTAAGTGAAGAGGAGTGTTTTAGTCAGATTAAAAAACTTATCACTTTCATTCCATGGAATAATGGGCAGAAAGCCAGAGTGTTTGAACCTGGAGAACCAAAACCTGAATATAATATTAATAAGATAGTCCCCGAAAATCCGACTCTCCCTTATGATGTTAAAGATGTTATCAGGGCAATTGTGGATAATTCGGATTTTTTTGAGATTATGGAACTTTATGCAAAAAACATAGTAATAGGTTTCGGCCGTATGGGAGGACGTACAACAGGATTTGTAGCCAACCAGCCTCTCGAAATGGCAGGTGTTCTTGATGTCGACTCTTCCGACAAAGCTGCTAGATTTATTCGTTACTGCGATGCTTTTAACATTCCTCTTATTACATTGGTCGATCTGCCGGGTTATCTGCCTGGTGTAGATCAGGAACATGCAGGTGTTATACGGCATGGAGCAAAGGTTCTTTATGCTTATAGTGAAGCCACTGTTCCTAAGCTGACTGTTATACTGAGAAAAGCATATGGTGGCGGATATATTGCGATGAGTTCCCGCCATCTACGTGCTGATTTTGTTTTTGCATGGCCATCTGCTGAGATTGCAGTTATGGGTCCGGAAGGAGCTGCAAACATCATTTTCAAAAAAGAAATCATGTCCTCTGATGATCCTGACGGAATGAGAAAACAAAAGGTTGAAGAGTATAAAGCAAAGTTTGCTAATCCATATGTTGCTGCTTCAAGAGGATATGTAGATGCAGTTATTGAACCTTCCGAAACCAGGAAATTTCTGATGCATTCTATTGAAGTGTCTGAAAATAAGGATGTTCCAATGCCGCAGAAAAAACATGGCCTTCCACCTTTTTAGTTAAAAGCACTCTGACATATAAATGGAACAATCATGAATAAAAAAGATAAGTCAGGATTCCTTAATATTGATACCAGTTTATATCAGACAAGGATCAGCAAAAAGTTTGAAAACAGGAAACCTTATCAACCAGCAGACCCAAGGATTATTCTTAGTTTTATACCCGGGACTGTTCTCGATATCCTTATAGAACCCGGACAGAATGTTAACAAGGGTGATAACCTGATGATACTCGACGCTATGAAAATGCAGAACAAATTGAGATGCAATATGTCTGGCAAAGTAAAATCAATAAAAGTAAAAAAGGGAGACAAGGTTTCAAAAGGGACCATGTTGCTGGAACTGGAGTGAGAAATCACATCACTCCCTCCCAAATTACGAAATCTTTAAGTTTCTGTGGTAATTTTGGTTTCTCTGAAAATATTCCATATACACTCGATCCGCTTCCTGACATCAAACTAAAGAGCGCACTGCATTTGTACAATTCCTTTTTAATGTAAGCTATAATGGGATATTTTTGAAAGGCAAAATCTTCAAAATCATTTATTATCAGCCCTTTCCATTCGATTACCGGAAGATCAATCAATTGCAAAAGACTTGTTGATGGAAGTTCTGTATGGCAATTTTGATAAGCCTCCCTGGTATTTATTCCTACACCGGGATTGATGATAACTAAATAATATCCGGTAAGTACCGAATTGACGGGTGTTAATATCTCACCTCTTCCTGAAGCAAAAGATGGAATACAATCGATAAAAAATGGACAATCACTTCCTAGTTCCAATGCTATGGCTCTCAATTTATTGTCGTCAATAAGGAGACCAAATCGCTTGTTTATTGCTTTTAACAGACACACTGCATCTGAGGAACCTCCTCCCAAACCTGCACCGACAGGGATAACTTTATGCAGATGAATTTTTATAGATGGGAAGGAATTATGCAAACGCAGTTTTTTAACAGCCTTTATAACAAGGTTATCTTCCGATTCGCTTCCTGGGCTGATACCTGTAACTTTAAGGATATCAATATTTTCTGGCTGATCTGAAATGACGAATTCAAGAGCATCACTCAATCTTACTGGATAAAAGAGTGTTTCAATGTCATGATAGCCATCATCACTTTTCCCTGTAATTCGTAATCCAAGATTTATTTTAGCATTCGGGAATACAATCATCTTCCTCTATTTGATTTGATGTAAAAATACCATATGGTTTTGAATTTGTTACCAAGGATCCTTTTAATAGCTTTTCAACAAGTTTTTAACATCAGTCTGTTTGTAACAATAAGCATGCCTTTTAAATTATTAAGTAGGGTTATTCATACCTTTGAAACTACCCGGGGAAATAATTTGAATACTCTCTAAGTGTTTATAAATCAGAAATATAATTTTAATGGCAAAACAAAGAAATAGCCCAAGGCCCACTATTACAACACTGCCTGATTTTGGCAAGGTACCACCACAGGCAAACGATATGGAGGAGGCAGTTCTTGGTGCAGTTATGCTTGAAAAGGAAGCAGTAATAACCATCCTTGATATTCTCAAGCCAGAGAGTTTTTATAAAGAAGCACATCAGAAAATATTCAAAGCGATCTCCGACCTGTCGTCCAGGGAGTATCCGGTAGATCTCTATACTGTTACAGAAGAACTACGGTCTCATCATGAATTAGATAGTGTAGGCGGCCCGGTCTATCTTACCCAGCTTACATCAAAAGTTGTATCGGCAGCAAACGTCGACTATCATGCAAGGATTGTGGCACAAAAATATATCCAGCGTGAACTTATAAGAATTTCAACTGAAATACAGACAAGGTCTTTTGACGATACGTATGATGTAACTGAGCTTCTCGATTATTCGGAAAATGCTCTCTTTCAGATTGCAGAAGGAAACATAAAAAGAGAAGTTTCTCCTATTAATGTGGTTATTAAAGAAGCTCTAAGGGAGATTGAGGAAGCAGGGAAAAGGGAAGATGCCCTGGTGGGAACACCCTCTGGTTTCACCAAACTTGACAGACTTACATCAGGATGGCAGAAATCAGAACTGATCATAATTGCAGCCCGTCCATCAATGGGAAAAACTGCGTTTGCTCTTTCAATGGCAAGGAACATGGCTATTGACCACGGGAAAAAAGTTGCTATATTCTCATGCGAAATGTCTTCTATTCAGTTAGTTAACAGGTTAATAATAGCCGAAACCAATATTCCCGGAGATAAGATCAAAAACGGCCGTCTGTCTGAGGAGGAGTGGAAACAGCTTGATACAAGGATAAAAAAACTGGTACAGGCTCCGATATTTATTGATGATACGCCGGCCATTTCGATATTTGAACTCAGAGCCAAGTGCAGACGTCTGATGGCCCAGCACAAACTCGATATTGTAATTGTTGACTATCTTCAGCTTATGTCGGGACCTGAAAATGCAGGAAGTCGCGAACAGGAGGTCAGTAATATATCCCGTTCACTAAAGAGTATTGCAAAAGAACTTAATGTTCCTATTCTCGCTCTTTCCCAGCTTAATCGATCAGTCGAAATGAGAGGAGGTACCAAAAGGCCGCTTCTTTCTGACCTTCGAGAATCAGGAGCAATTGAGCAGGATGCAGATATGGTTGTATTTATTCACCGACAGGATAAATTTGGCATTCCAACCTTCGAGGATGGTTCTTCCACCAAAGGGATTGCTGAAATCATTCTTGCAAAGAACCGAAACGGTCCTGTTGACGATGTGAGACTTAGATTCCGTGAAGAGAAGGCTCAGTTTGTGGATATAGATGATTTTGATATGGATGGCAATACTGATATAAACGGATCCCAGAGCATCACCCTGGGATCAAAAATGAATCATGACAACCTTAGAAAACTTGGAGGAGGATTCAATAACGAATCAGACATCCATGATGAACCACCTTTTGCTTAGTTAAACCTGAGGACTGCTTTTAACCCTACGCTATTATATTTAATATCATTAAATCCGACATAAACTCCTAGCTCTCCAAGGAACAGAATTTCGCTTATACTGTAACCAATTTCAGTATAGTTCGGCTGAAAACGGGAACCAAGATATGAAAGACTCAGATTTTCGCTAATAAGGGTATTACTTAATACCGGAAGCAGCTTCAGAAGCAGATAAGGTGTTGTGTATTTAAGATGAGCTTCAACATAAAACTCGGGTGTACTCAGAGAGTAGAAAGATGGAATCATGAAGGCATCTTCATAATTATTGATGAGCAGGGGAAACGGTTGGGAGTTGATGTGAAAAAAGTCATAGAAAGTTATATCCCTGTTATCAAGAAATCCTGCAGCTCTCAGTCTCCATCTGAAATTACTGAATGCTCCGATACTGATGTTCCTCGATGCTTCAAACCTGAACATATCGAATCGTCTTAAGCCAGGTGTAAATTCATTGAATTCATTTATCCCGTGTTGCCAGGTCAGATCGAAAGTGGGCCAGTCTGAACTGACCGGGATCTTAACTCCTTTATTTATTCTGTACCTCTGAAATGGAGTGTATGAAATTTTTGTGAGAAAGTCCAGGTGTCTCTGGTCACGTAATGCGTTGATATCATTCGATCCGGGCAACAGGTACCTGTTAACCGGAACATTATCAGAATATAGATTCGAAGACTTTAAGAATGAGAAGTTTGTTGTGTTTTGAAGTACCCTACGATCCTCATAATTGGTGTTAATTCCCCACATTAACTGTTTTCTGCTGAAGGCCCAGCTGATATCAGGGATAATATTACAGGTTCTCATTTGTGAGATCAACACTCTGTAGGCACCAGAGATCTTCAATAATGTAGATCGTGCCCTCGAAAAGTTGCTGACTTTTACGTTTTGGAATAAGCTGAATTTTATTTATTGTAAAATTACCCTGCAGTGTTGCACCAAGGAATTTATAATTGTAATGAGAAAATGCATTCGGAGCAAGAGGTGATATAGCCATATCTGCAAGTATAGGCTGGTAAAAACTTGCCTGAATATAACTCATCGGTGATATCTCATTTCCATGGGCAGGGAAGGTGCTGTTATAAGATATCATTCTCTGAAAATATTTATCTGGCGCAGTATATTCGATTTCATTAATTGATTCCATCAGAAAAGAGTCGCCTGCTTTTAATAACTTTTCCTCACTCTTAGCTTTTGACCCGGCAGTAACTGAAGTTTCGTTATCGGAAGACTCAAATTTCATCGATTTCTGAAATAGTTTCGGGATCTTATTAATAACCAGATTTCCCTTTAAATAGACCTCTGCTTTATAATAACTTACATTATTCAGATAATAAGGAGCCAGTCCAATTGTTTTCCGCATTATAATATATGCCGGGTCCTCACCGGATCCTGAAATCCTGACCTCCGGGATCTCATAATCTCCTTTTGTATTCGATATAGTTCCCTGCTTAAGTTCCTGAATATAGATAGTTGAATATTGAATAGGATCTCCTGACTGGCTTGTTATCTTACCCTTAAGAATCTGAGCATGTAAAACGATGGATGTATATAATAGGATCAGGAATATCATGAGGAGATGTTTCATAATTATTTTAAAGTAGGAGTTTTTAAAGTATTATTAATAGATGTTTCACTATCCCTCCAAATTATTTACCCCCTACCCGGCCTTCCCCCACGGGGGAAGGAGTACCAAAACCTTTCCCCCTTGGGGGAAAATGAAAGGGGGTCTAAATCAAAAATAGAAAGGCATCTATTACTAAATTTCTGAATTATCGATTAAGCTATTTAATCCTTCTTCCCGGCCACAATGATAACTATCTCTCCTTTTGGCGGTTTGTTTGTATAATGCTCTGAAAGAAAAGATAAAGTACCTCTGATATTTTCTTCAAACAATTTACTTAACTCCCTCGAAACACATGCAGCACGATCGGGACCAAAATGGATGGCCAATTCATCAAGGGTTTTTACCAGGCGGTAAGGTGATTCATAAAAAACCATGGTCCTTGTCTCATCACTTAATACTTTCATTCTTTTATTTCTGCCTTTTTTGGGCGGAAGGAACCCCTCAAAACAGAACCTGTCACATGGAAGTCCCGAATTTATCAAAGCCGGTATGAGGGCAGTTGGACCAGGGAGAGTTTCGACCGGAATCTCTTTTTCAACACATGTTCTGACCAGTAAAAAACCCGGATCAGAAATTCCGGGTGTACCAGCATCTGAAATAAGTGCAATAGACTGACCAGCAAGAATCTTTGAGCATATTGATTCTACGCTTTTATGCTCATTGAACATGTGATGCGACTGAAGTGGTGTATTAATATTATAATGATTAAGCAATTTTTTTGCGTGACGTGTATCTTCAGTAAGGATCAGATTGACACTTCCAAGAATTTCTACGGCCCTGAAGGTAATATCCTTGAGATTACCGATAGGAGTAGGTACCAGAAAAAGTTTACTCATTTGAAAAAAGTTTGTGATTTACTTTTATGAATTCAACCTGCAGAACCGGAACTCCAGGGTATTTCTTCAGATAATCAATATTTTCAAGTGCTTCGTCAAGATCTTTAATAATTAAATCACTGGTTGCATTGAAATCCATACACTTTGATGTTAATATAACAAACCATTTTCCTTATTTTGCAAAAGTAACGATTATTCCACAAGTCATTAAGGAATAAAACTACAAATTACATTTTGAAAAAAGACATTCATTACAGATGGACTTTCTTGAGAATGCAGTAAGTGTAACCGGGAAAAAAGGATCAATTGAGGTAATAACAGGTTCCATGTTTTCCGGAAAAACTGAAGAGTTGATCAGACGACTTCGCAGAGCCCAGTTTGCAGGTTTAAAGGTGGAAATCTTCAAACCTTCACTTGATAAGCGATACTCCGAGACCAGAGTCGTCTCCCACGACGACAAATCGATCATGTCAACTCCTGTTGATAATGCTTCTGCAATATTGCTGTTGGCAGGCGATGTTGATGTTGTGGGAATTGATGAAGCACAGTTTTTCGACAACTCTATTATTGAAGTTTGCAATGCCCTGGCTGATAACGGCATCCGGATAGTGGTTGCCGGCCTTGACATGGACTTCATGGGAAAGCCTTTTGGTCCGATGCCTGCACTTCTCGCAGTTGCAGAATATGTTACTAAAGTGCATGCAATATGTATGCGATGCGGTAATCTTGCACAATATTCTTTCAGAAAATCAGAAGAATCATAGGTTGTACTCCTGGGTGAAAAAAATCTATATGAACCACTTTGCCGGAATTGCTATAATGCAGCTTTAAATAAGTAACTGTTGGAACTAAATTCTTCAGATATTGCCAGAATCGTAAAAGGTAAGCTAACAGGTCACCCGGACCTTGTAGTTACCGAATTAGTGACCGATACACGACAACTAAGTTACTCTGATGGCCTTATTTTTTTTGCATTAAAAGGAAAAAACCACGATGGTCATAATTTTATTGATAATCTGTACAAGAAAGGGATCAGGAGTTTCGTAGTTGAAAGGCTTCCTGAAAAAACTGAAAGATACAGTGACGCGGCTTTTATAGTGACAGGGAATACAGTTGGAGCATTGCAATTAATTGCTTCCTATAAAAGAAAAGCCTTTAAATCACCTGTGATAGCTGTAACAGGAAGCGCAGGTAAAACTGTTGTCAAAGAGTGGCTGGCAGATATCCTTGGTCTTACCATTTCTGTAATCAGAAGTCCGAAAAGTTATAATTCCCAGATAGGAGTTCCTCTTTCTGTCTGGAAGCTTGAAGACAAATACAAGTTGGGAATATTTGAAGCAGGCATATCTATGCCAGGGGAGATGAGTAAGCTTCAGCAAGTCATTGATCCTGATATTGGTGTAATAACAAATATTGGTGATGCACACCGGGAGAATTTTTCTGATAATAAATCAAAAACAGACGAAAAATTAAAACTGTTTATAAATTCCTCACTAATAGTATATTGCAGAGATTATGAGCTCATTCACGAGTCTATTTTGAATAATGACATTCTAAAATCAAAGAAACTGGTCGACTGGTCCTGCGAAAATACCGGGGCAAAGATTTTTGTTAAAAAGAGTTCTATACCCGGAGGACACACTGGTATCAGAATAAGTTTTAATGATATTACAAACGATTTTGAAATTCCTTTCAGTGACAGGGCCTCTGTCGAAAATGCCATCACAGTTGCTGCGGTATGTCTTGCTTTGGGAACAGCTGCAGATATTATTTCAAAAGGGATTGCCGGACTTGTCTCTGTTGCAATGAGGATGGAATTGAAAAGCGGTATCAATAATTGCCAGCTTATAGAGGATTACTATAACTCAGATCCCGGGTCGCTTGGAATGGCACTGGAATATCTTAAGTCACAAAATGGCAGGGAAACTACTTTAATTCTTTCTGATTTTGTTCAGAGCGGCAGAGATGAAAAGGAGCTGTATGGTGAAGTAGCAAGACTGGTAAAGAAAACAGGAATTAAAAAGTTTGTCGGAATCGGAAATGCACTTGTCAGAAATTGTTCATTATTTGATACTGGAGCACGTTTTTTCTATACTACCGAAGAGTTTGTCAATAGTTTTCGAGGTGTTGATTTCAGAAATGAGATGATTCTTCTTAAAGGGGCAAGGATTTATGAATTTGAAAAAATTGGCAAACTGCTTGAGCAGCAGATTCATCAAACTGTTCTGGAAGTTAATTTGGATGCAATATCTCATAATCTTAACGAATTCCGCAATTATCTTAATCCGGGCACAAGGATTATGGCAATGGTCAAAGCGTTTGCTTATGGTGCTGGACCGGCAGAAATATCTGCATTACTTGAATATCACAGAGTCAGCTATCTTGCAGTGGCCTATGCAGATGAAGGAGTAGAATTGAGAAATTCAGGTGTAACGCTACCTGTCATGGTTATGAACCCGGATCCTTCTGCATCGGAATTACTGATAAAATATTCTCTTGAACCTGAAATATATAGTCTTTTATCCTTTGAACAATTTACTTCAGTTGCTTCGAGACATGGACTTATTAACTATCCTGTTCATATTAAAATTGATACCGGAATGCACAGGCTTGGGTTTATGCCGGAGGATGTAGACTCTCTGGCTAAGAGAATTAAAGATCAGGAGTGTGTCAGAATTGTATCAGTTTTCTCACATCTGGCAGCAAGTGAGGAGCCCGCCCTGGATCATTTCAGTCACCATCAGGTAGAAGTTTTTCTTAAGTCAGTTCATCAGATCCAGGATGTTGTAGGATACACATTTCTTCGTCATATTCTTAATTCCTCAGGTATAATTCGGTTCCCTCAATATCAGTTTGAAATGGTACGACCAGGGATAGGAATGTACGGAGTTGGACATTTTGGAGGTCTCTCACTTAAAACAGCAGGATGTTTCAAAACAAGAATTTCACAGATAAAAAAAATCAGAGCAGGTGAGCCAGTAGGTTACGGTTGTGCTGATGTGTCTGAGGATGAAAGAATTATTGCAATATTGCCCATTGGTTATGCAGATGGTTTAAATCGAAAACTCGGAAACAGAAATGGGAACCTGTATATAAAAGGAGCGAGGGTTCCGATTATAGGAAATATATGCATGGATATGTGTATGGCTGATATTACCGGTCTGAATGCCGAAACTGGTGATGAAGCCGAAATCTTCGGTGAGAAAATTTCAATCGATGAAATAGCAGCAAAATGTCAGACTATTCCCTATGAGATACTTACATCCATTCCAAGACGGGTGAAGAGAGTTTTTTTCAGGGAATAGTCAAAATTGATCATTACAGATATTAAATCAACCCTGTTCGCTGATGCGTTCAAGGTTGGTGCCGTCAAGGATGCTAATCTTTCTTCCGCAGATTTCTATATTTCCTTCAGAAGCCAGGTTTGAAAGTGTACGGATGGCATTTGATGTGGTCATGTTCGAAAGGCCTGCGATATCTTCTCTTGAGAGAGTTACACGAATTGTTTTGCCATCGGCTTCGTAACCATAAGTGTCGCGCAATATCAGAATAGATTCAGCCAGACGTCCTCTGATATGTTTCTGAGAAAGAGAAACAGTTCTGTTGTTTGAAAACACTAGCTCATCAGCAATTAACTTTATAAATTTTATTGCAAGATCAGGGTTTTTCTTCAGGATCTTAACAAAGCAATTCCTTTCAAAGATGCAGATCGCGGAGTCTTCAATTGCGATAGCTGATACCGGCCATCGGTTATCAGAAAACAGTGCTTTGTAACCAATAAATGCTTGCTGACGTACCATCTTAACTATCTGTTCTCTTTCGCCAACTCCCACTTTGAAAACCTTTACTTTTCCTGAGGCCAGGCAGATCAATCCGCGGGACTTTTCACCTTCTTGAAATAAAAACTGGCCCTTTTTAATAATTGCCAGGGTATGATGTTGTACAATTGTCTCTTTATCTTTCTGATTTAATCCTTTAAAAATGGAAGAAGATCCTTCAAGACACAACTCTATATACGGATTGAGATATTGCATGAAATGATTATGTTAAATAACTTTACTACTCGATCAGTACCTAGCAACCAGAGGCATTCTTCTTCCTGCACCAAAAGCTTTTGATGAGATTCTAAGGACAGGAGGTGCCTGGTATCTTTTGTACTCATTGGAATTGATCATCCTGATAACTTTTAAAACGGTATCCTTATCAGCTCCTTCCTTAATAATCCGGCTTGCTGGCTTTTGTAATTCAATATACTGATATAAAACTGCATCAAGTATATTGTAATCGGGAAGCGAATCTGTATCAAATTGGTCAGGTCTTAACTCAGCAGAAGGCAATTTCCTGATTATATTCTCAGGAATAATTTCGCTATTCCTGTTGATGAAACCTGCAAGCCTGTAAACATCAGTTTTGTATACGTCCCCAATAACAGACAAACCACCGGCCATGTCTCCGTAGAGTGTTCCGTATCCGACAGCGGCTTCGCTTTTGTTCGATGTATTCAATAATATACAGCCGTATTTGTTTGAAACAGCCATTAGCAAAGTGGCTCTGATGCGGGCCTGAATATTTTCTTCAGTAACGTCTGGTTTCATCCCTTTGAAAACAGGTGCAAGATCTTCTTCGAAAGCACTAAATGGTTTTTCAATATTTATGATATCATAATTCACTTTCAGCGTATCGGCAAGAGTTACGGCATCTTTCACCGAATGATCAGATGAATAGCGGGATGGCATCAGCAATGCCCTCACATTTTTATTCCCAAGAGCCTCAACTGCAAGGCAAAGACAGACGGCAGAATCTACTCCTCCTGAAAGTCCGACTATACCGCTTTTTAAACCGGTTTTTATAAAATAATCACGTATACCGGCCACCAGAGCTTTGTGTATAAGTGAAATAGTGACAGTTCTCGCATCTTTCCGGAAAATTGTTCCGGATTTAATATCATCAAAAGAGTAGGTCTCAATAGCCTCTTCAAAAAAAGGTAGTTGATTAAAGATCTCCCCCTCTTTGTTGATTAAAATTGAGGCACCATCAAATATAAGTTCTGTATTTGCACCTGTCTGGTTAACAGATATTACAGGTATTTTGTATTTAGCAGCTTTTGATCTGAAAATGTTTTCTTTTGCTTCTATTTTGGAATATGAGAATGGTGAGGCTGCGATATTGATTATTATATCCGGATTTTGCTTTGCCAGCTCTTCCATTGGAGAGATTGTGTAGAGTCTTGTTTTTTCGAATTCGTTGTCGAATGGCTGTTCATCCCAGAGATCTTCACAAATAGTGATGGCAATCCTTAATCCTTTGAATGAAAACACAGAGAAACTTTTCTCAGGTTCAAAGTACCTGTATTCATCGAAAATGTCATAGGTAGGCAGCAGTGCTTTATTTGCAGAGAAGATAACTTTTCCATCAGACAGTACCAGTGCTGAATTAAAAAGTTTCTTGCCTTCAGGTTTTTTGTTCAGGACAGGGGAGCCTGCAATTGCCGCAATTCCTGTACATTCTTTAGCTATCTCATATACTGTCTGTTCGCATTTTTCGATAAAATCAAGACGATCGAGCAGATCAAGCGGAGGGTATCCCGGTATGCAGAGTTCAGAAAAAACAATGAGATCTGATCGCATTGCTTTTGCTTTTCTGATTGCATTGCAGATTAAATCCTTATTTCTTGCAAAATTGCCTATATGATAATTCAGTTGTGCAACTGTGATTTTCATCAGAATTTTGTTAAAAGTTAACACCTAATCTGAAGCTCAGTATCTTATGCGACACTTTGTCAACAGGCTGATTCCCATTGTCCTTGGTTATATCAAGGAAATTATTATCAAAATTCAAGCCAAATACCAAAGCTGTTGTTCCACCAAGTGAATATTCAATACCAGCAGTAAAATGGTAAGAAAGGTTAAACATTCTTAATTCATTCATAGCTTTTTCATTGGTAATGTTAAGAGAAGGAATATCTGCTTTTCCTCCTATAACAATTTTGGGATCCAGTCCTAAATCGGAAAAGAAAGTAAGGTATCCGATCTGGTTTGTCTGAAGCTTCAACCCGATAGGAAATACGAGGTATCGAATTTTATATACAACCGGGTTCCCAGGTAAAACTGTTGATTTGAAATTTGTAAACTCCATCACAGTTGTATCCTTATTAACCAGTCTTCCTCCTGCATTCAGGAGACTTATACCTGTCGAAAAGGAATAGTTGGATGTGAAATACTTATTATATGTTAAACCAAAACAAAAGCCTGGACGTGCACCAACATTATGGACCTCTTTAATATCAGTTGAGAACCAACTGATAACCGGATCAGCATGTATTCCGAAAACTATTTTCTGCTGTGCCTGAAGAATGTTTAGAGGAACAATAGCTAAAAACAGGAAAATCAGAATTTTGACTAAACAGTTTTTATTGGATTTTAATACTTTCATAATAAATTTTATGAGTATCGGTAATTATTAACAATACAACCCATAACGCTTGGAAATCAATTTTTTTACCCCATCCCCAGGGGGAGTAAATTGATTTTGACTGCGTCGAGCTCCCCCGCACGCGGGGTCGGTTCTTCTCTTCCCTTGGGGTCGGAGTAATCGAAGAACCGAAGCGAAGCGGAGCTCGGCGAAGCCAAAATCAATCTTTAATCTTCTTTGTAAAAATAGCAAATAATAAGAAAAGTTATTATGTCGTTTATATTAGCAGCCTTATTATGGAAAAAGTACGTATTTTAGACTGCCTAAAAAAAAGCTTTATGAGAATCCGATTTATCTTTTTTTTGATTTTATTGGTAATCGCCGTGGCGACAACTTCATGTAAAAAGAATCATTATAAAGTTAATACTTCATCCATCAAAGTAAACATTGAAATAAAGAGATTAGAGAAAGATCTTTTCACATTAAACCCCGATGAAGTTATACCAATGGTTCCTTCTATCAAAAAAAAATATGGCGGGTTTCTCCAGCTATTCAGCTACGTGATAAATACCGGCGATATTAATGAAACCTCATTTGGTGATTTCCTTCTGCGGTTTTGTTCAGATAAACAGAATAATGATGTCTTTGCGCTGACGATGAAGCGATATCCCGATGTAAAGACAATTGAAGAAGAACTTCAGGAAGCATTCCGGCACTATCTATATTATTTCCCCGAAAGGAGAGTACCCGCTGTATTT
The DNA here is from genome assembly GCA_049512815.1 of Bacteroidales bacterium. GTDB lineage: Bacteria > Bacteroidota > Bacteroidia > Bacteroidales > VadinHA17 > LD21. The sequence continues at coordinate 90,591 of JBEKWS010000016.1, forward strand.
TCTTGTATCACAGGATTTAATAACAGTATCATTACCGGAGATTCTTTGCTTGGAATCGGCCTTGACAGATATCTCGGGGCCGATTGTGAGTATTATCCCAGGCTTGAAATCTACAAATATATAGCTGCCAGGATGACTCCTGAGAATATTGTTCCTGATTGTATGTATGGATGGGGCGCTTCGGAATGGGATTTTTCGACACTTAAATACCCTGATGACAACGTATTGGCAGAAATTATTCACAATGGCAAACTTAAATATTTTGAAAAATGTATGTTGCCGGAAACCAGTGATGAAATAATTTTTGGTTTCACACCGGATCAGATGAAATTCTGCAGGAACAATGAAAGTCAGATGTGGCAGTATCTTATTGAAAACAATCTTATATTCAGCAGTGATCAGTTTATAATACGCAAAATCACCGGCGAAGCTCCTTTTACAAGTTATTTCTCTAAGGAATCCCCTGGAAGGGCAGGCGTCTGGCTGGGTTTCAGAATTGTAGAATCATATATGATGAAGAACCCGGGAATAAAAATTGAGGAGATGATTAAAAATACGAATGTTCAGGGTATTCTGGAGAAAGCGAAATATAGCCCCTAATAAAAATGATCAGGGACATGCCATGGCATGTCCCCGGTTCAAATTTCTTGAATTGTAATACTATGCTGGATGAATAGCCTCAACAGGGCAAACATCAGCACATGCACCACAGTCAGTGCATACATCCGGATCAATTTTATAAATGTCACCCTCCGATATTGCTTCAACAGGACATTCATCAATACATGTTCCGCAAGCAGTACAATCATCATTAATTTTGTAAGCCATTTCGATTATTTTTTGATTAAATAATTACAATAAGCGCACAAAATTACCTTAATTTTTTTAATCGAAAAAGAATCGTGATAAATATATCGATATTAGGTTCATAGGAATTTCTCGTTTATCGTTCCTCGTTTCTCATAGTTGCCCGATTGCCTTCTGCGAGCCCGGCTTCGCCTCGGATCGCGTTTTATTATTGTCTTATAGGACTATAGAACCGTCACACCGTCGCACCTTCTGTCAGAATATTCTCTTTGATTCCGGTCAGTATAAAAGAAATTAAGTAAGCCAATCAAAAATCGAGACTGAAGGACAGATAGAAAACTCTCGGTAGTATATAGTTGTTCTCGATACCCCAGGCCCAATCAGTCCTGATAAAATAGCCAAAAATCTGAGCTCTGAGTCCTGCACCAAATCCTTCAACAATAGGGTCTCTGTTTGAATCAAGAGTAACCGATACCGGGCCATTGGTAAACTTTTCAGTATCGTAACCGTTTGTCCCCGACCACGGTGATTTTCCTGACCAGGCTGTTCCCACATCACCGAATCCTACGATTTGCAGACTGTTGAGGAAACTGGATCGAAGAGGATGACCGGCAAAATACCTGACTATCGGCCATCTTAGTTCACTGTTAATAAGGGCGAAACTATTTCCGTTTCTCACATTCTGGGAGAAACCCCTCATATCGGTCGCAAGAGCCTGGAATCCATAGTTTACATTCGGAGTGACTGGGATTGAACTATCGAACATTGGATTTTTATTAAACAGATAGCCCATCCAATTATCAACACCACCAAGGTAATATAACAGCTTGGTAGGGCCAAATGATGTACTGGCTGCAAATCTGTTTGCCCAAATAAGGTCTCTGTGTATCTGTGTATATTTTCTAAAATCCACGCCTAGAACAATCATATCTGATTTTGTTCTTGTAAGCTCTTTATAATACTCGCCAAATATTTTAAACCTTGTGCCAAAGTAAATATTGACTGTTCTCTTTCGTGTATTATCATAAATGATTTCACCTTTAAAGCTTACCCAGTGTTGTGAATAATTTTTGTAGTTGAGAGTTGCCATATCAGTAGCCAGATAAATATGCTGGTCATACCTGTATGAAAGAGTTCCTTTTAGTGCTAAAACAGGAGTAATAGGCTTTGACAATGAGAAATATACGTTTTCAGTGTGTGTTTTGAAAAGGCTTGAATCGTCTGAACTGAAGTATGTCTCTCTATGGAATATTAACTGCTTATCAAAGGTTCCCTTAAGGTTCTCAATACTAAGGAGATATTCATTACTGTCAAAATTCCCCGAGAATCTGAACCCTCCCGTGATCCGATAGTTCTCGAACAAATCGAGTGTCCCGAATCTGGTCAGAAGATTAACTCCCGGGTTAAAATATGGTGCTCCTCCGCTATAAACCTGGTACGAATTATTGAGAAAACTAAAATCAATCTGGGTAGCAATATAATTATTATAAAAAGATGTTTCATAAATTTTCATCAGAGGAAGGATAACATGGCCCGTATCAAGGTCGATATCCATATATTTTTTCCGCCATAACTGATCATAGTAGTTTTGTTTCTCTTTTTCAAATATGTAATGATTTATGTCAATTGGCTCGTTCTTTATATAATACTCATAGAGAGGTTTAGTGAGGGTGTCCCTTCTTTTTTTGTCTTCAGCAACAAGCCATTGTCTTAACTGTTCTATGCTGTCAGCTTTATGGAAATACTGATTTTTCTCGTTTCGGAATTTACTGTTCACCATCTCCCCGGCAGGAACAGGTTTTGATTCGCTCATGAGTCCTTTCCTTAATACATACCTCCTGTTGTTGAAAAGCATCTCACCATATAAACCAGTCCCGTTCACAATGGATTGGTTTATAATGTTCCTGTCATAATTAGTAGCCGGCTGTGAATTAATGTAATATCTGTAGTGAGCAATCGTGTCAATAAAGCTAATTGAACTGTCGAATTTTGCTGTATACCTGTTAAATATCCCGTTTTGGTTACCTATATATGTAAATTTATTTTTTTCAATTTCGACTGGTTGAAACCTGTCGGTATATTTACCTTCCGGTAGTCTTAACAGGATATTGTTTTTTCGTGTTAAGTTATAAGTAAAGAGATCGAATGTTTGTGATAATTTTTCAAATGGATTTGCTGTATTTGTCAGAGTATCAGATAATCTGTTTGATGAGAAAATGATTTCGTCTGAGGAACCCTTGAGGAATGAAGGATTAAGATCATCTGCAACATCCCTGGTGATCTGTTCATTAGTCCCGGAGGCAATTGTATGAATGTATATATCTGTTATTCCATCTTTTACAGCAGAAAAGACAAGGCGAGATCCTTCGGGAGAATATGAAAAATCGAGAACCTTATCAAAATAAAGAAGATTCCTTTTTTCGGTTGTTTTTTCATTGACCCTGTAAAAATACATTACCAGGTCAGCTTTTTGATCATTTATAAAAGTCAGGATTTTACCACTTGGGTGCCATGCAATTACAGGGTAAGTATTATCGGTAACCTGTTCGAATCGTGGTTCCTTCCTGAAAATTATTTTTCTCTTGCCTGTTGCCTGGTTGTAAAGCCAGATTCGCTTTCGTCCCCAATCGTTAGTTACATAAGCGATATATTCACCTCCAGGACTGACTTTTACCTGCTGGTAGATCTGTTCCTTTTTTGATTTTCTGATAGTGTTCCCGTCATCAGCAGGAAGTCTTTTATCACCCGAATACTCCTCAATGTAGTACTTTTGCCATTCCTTCAGAAGATCTTTTAAATTCTGTCCTATAACATAGAGGAAACCATCATTAACGTTTTTATAGATTTTTGTCAGATAGATAATGTTTGGAATGATTGAGTTGCCATATTTTTTGCCTATGAATCTCCAGAATGACTGACCCGCTTCTGTTGCATCATCGTATTCAAGATGGCTAATTTTTTTGTATTTGCCAGACTTGAAACCATCCTTAACCCTGTTTTCAGCCTCATAATCCCAACCATCTCCTACATAACGAACAAGCCCTTTTATATACCAGTCTGGCAAATATATCAATGAAGAGCTTGATATTCTGTCTTTTACATCGGCATTATATAACATTTCATTGATTATCACCTCGGTAATAGAAGCTGCAATCTGTCGTTGAAAAGCCTCATGGTCGCCTTCATAATAAAGCATTACTTTATTTTTAATAATCCTGTTGAATCCGCCTGTGTTATAACTATCATCGTCAAAAGTAACAAGGCCTATATTAGATTGTTTGTAATCAGAATTTTTATTGTAGATGATGAACATAATCCTTTTCTCGAGTATGTAATCGAAAAGATCCTCAATTTCTGCAAGCTTCTTCATGGCATAATTGGCGGTAAACTGAGCCAGATCGCGGCCATATTCATTAAAGTAGCAATCAAAATTGTCGAACCGGTAGAATTGCCAGTAGAAATCGTAGTACTGAACTCTGTTTTTGCCAAAAGACATCTGATGTCCATTATAAAACTGGCCCTGTGCATTTAAATAAATAACGCATGCTATAAGGATGATAATCAGTTTTTTAATATTTCTCTTTTCCAAGGCTTTCATAGAATAACCGGATTTTACATTAACAAATTTTGTTCCAAAGAATCCGGCTTATGCAGCAAAACTAATGATAATCTGTTTTAAACTATCTTAAAATCTTAAACTTTATTATTTTTACATAAATTTATCCTGATTCAATTTTCCGGCCTGATTTTTGAAGTGTGCCATACAATTAAAACATGTCCGGAATTGTCATATGTAAGGAATTTGAATTTTTATATATTTGTAAAAAACTAAATGGTAATTCTTCAAAATACTAAAATCAAAAATTGATATGAAACGATTATTCTTATTTATTTCTCTGCTGATTCTCGGAATTATGGCAAAATCGCAGGTAGCAATCACAAAAATGCAACTATCTGCTACCGAGCACGATTTTGGAACCTTCAAAGAAGAGGCCGGGAGACAGACCTTTGATTTTATTGTGACCAATACGGGTACTGAACCGTTGGTAATACAAAACGTAGTGGCATCATGCGGTTGTACAACTCCCGAGTGGACAAAACAACCGATTCCGATAGGAGCAACTGGCAAGGTTACAGCAATTTACGATCCAAAAAACAGGCCAGGTCCGTTCAATAAGACACTTTCTGTATATGCCAATACAAAACCGGAAGTTGTTGTTCTTGTAATTAAAGGGGAGGTTACACCTCATGAAAAAACTGTAGAAGAGTTATTTACCTTTCCGGTTGATAGTAGTGGAATAAGGTTCGAGAGCAATCATATGGCTTTTACGAATGTTAAAAAGACAGAGAAAAAGATCAGAGTTATGCAACTGATTAATACTTCTGCAACACCTGTAAAAGTTGAATTTGATGGTTTGCCTGCGCATCTTACTCTGAAAGCTAATCCGGAAACCCTTAAGCCGGGGCAGAAAGGAATGGTTGAGGGTACTTATGATGCAACAAAAAATGCAGGATGGGGAAATATGAGCGATATGATAAAAATAAAACTTAATGGTGTAGCTCGTGAAAATGTATATTATTACGTATCGGCAAACCTTGTAGAGGATTTTTCTTCATTGTCAAAAGAAGAACTGGAAAATGCTCCGGTATTTAAAGTTGAATCAACAACTGTTGACCTTGGTAAAATAAAGGGCTCAACGCAAAACGAAGTTCAGTTCAAATTTACAAATATAGGCAAAAGTGACCTGATGATCAAGTTTATACGGTCTACATGTGGTTGCACAGCTGTCCAACAGGGAAATCAGAACGTTGGTATTAAACCAGGTGAGTCCAGTACTATCAAAGCAGTATTTAATTCGGGTAGTTATATTGGAAAAGTTACAAAGGCAATCTATGTTTATACAAACGATCCAAAAAATTCGGAGGTCGTGCTTATGCTCAATGCCGATGTTGAACAACCAGCCCCGGTAAAATAGTTAATGGATAAGAAAAGAGAGTTTAAAAGATCACTAAAGGTACATCAAGGGATTCCTCAGCCACCGAGTATTAATCCTGACGTTCTGCTAAAATCCGGGAGAAAGAGACGTAAGAAATATTCAGCAGATGAGTTCGTTTCAGGTATTCTTGCAGGGAACCGGACAATTTTAAGCCAGGCTATTACATTGGTAGAAAGTTCATTGCCTGCACATCATGAAACGGCTCAATATATCATCGAGAAATGTCTTCCTTTTAGTTCAAAATCAATCAGGATTGGAATAACAGGTGTTCCCGGAGTTGGGAAGAGCACCTTCATTGAGACCTTTGGATTGTATATTACCCGGGAAGGGCGAAAACTTGCAGTTTTGACTGTTGACCCCAGCAGCGAACTGACTAAAGGAAGTATTCTTGGTGACAAAACAAGAATGGAACAACTCAGCATTCATCCGGGAGCTTTTATAAGACCATCTCCTGCTGCAGGTACACTTGGAGGTGTTGCCAGGAAAACCAGAGAGACAATAATAATTTGTGAAGCAGCAGGTTTCGATACAATACTGGTTGAGACGGTTGGTGTCGGACAATCAGAAACAACGGTCCACTCAATGGTCGATTTTTTTCTTCTTCTGATACTTACCGGTGCCGGCGATGAGCTTCAGGGAATTAAACGGGGAATTGTGGAGATAGCAGATTTAATTGCAATTACAAAAGCCGATGGGGCCAATAAATTGGTCGCGGAGAACACCCGTATTTCATATCAGAATGCTCTTCACCTCTTCCCGAAAAAATCATCGGGATGGGAGCCTAAGGTACGTGCATGCTCGGCATTAACAAATGCAGGAATAAAAGAACTCTGGGAAATAATCATGAGTTACTTTGCCTTTACAAAAAAATCAGGATATTTTGAGACATTCCGAAGGGAACAGGAAGTTATCAGAATGCATAATACAGTTTTTGAGTATTTGAAAAACTCGTTTTATAATCACGATGGGGTAAAATCGCTGATTCCTGAGATCGAAAGGCAATTGCACATAGGAACTATAACCTCATATAAGGCAGCCTTAAATTTGCTTGACAAATATTTCAAAAGGCGAATTGAATAAACATTTATTCATATCTTTGCCAACTCAAGGCAAGTTTAATCAGTTCCAAATTCAAAACTATTGAATATGAAAAAGATCATTTACATGTTTGTTATCGGTATAATAATGTCTTCATGCTCTTCAAAACCTCATTATGTTATTAAAGGGAAAATTACCGGATCCGACAGTATTACATTTTATCTTCAGAAAAGAGAGGCTGGCAAGACAATTTCTATTGATTCTGCAGTTTCCAGAAAAGGCTCATTTACTATGAAAGGCGGAGCAATTGATTATCCTCAATTGATCCAGTTTGTTGCCGGGAATACAAGGAGAAGGACATCTTTTTACCTTGAGAACTCGGAGATAACTATAAATGGAAGCCTCGATTCACTATTTAAAGCAAAGATTTCCGGCTCTAAAACACAGGATGAATATCAGGCTCTCATTGACTCAAATAAACCATTGAGTGATATATATTCAAAAACCGTTATCAAATACCAGGCTGCGAGTCAGGCCGGTAATGCTGCAACTGTTGCATTACTTGAAAAGCAGCTCGATTCTATTCAGACTGAGATGACAAATCTTCAGAAAAAATTTGTTAAAACTAAACCGGCCTCTTATGTTTCTCCTTCAATTCTGGTAAGTCTTAGTTATGATATGGAAGCAGATGAGATCGAATCGATGATTAATGGACTGGATACTTCAATTGCCGCGCTACCGGAGATAAAAAGCCTGAAAGAGAGAGTCGCTGTTATGGAAACTGTTGCTATCGGTCAGAAAGCACCAGATTTTACTCTGAATGATGTTAATGGCAACCCGGTTGCTCTTTCATCAAAGATTGGCTCTAAGTTACTGCTGATCGACTTCTGGGCAGCCTGGTGCAATCCATGCCGCCAGGAAAACCCGAACGTGGTAAAGGTTTATAATGAATTTCACAAGAAAGGATTTGATGTATTCGGAGTTTCTCTTGACAACACAAAAGAAGCCTGGGTTAAGGCAATTGCTGATGACAAACTTACCTGGACACATGTTTCAGATCTTCAACGCGGGAATAGTGCAGCTGCTAAATTGTACTCAGTGAATTTAATCCCGGCTAACTTTCTCCTTGATGAAACGGGGAAAATAATTGCCAAGAACCTGCGGGGTGAAGCTTTATATAATAAAGTAAATGAGATTCTTGGCGCTAAGAAATAAAGAGGAGTGAGGAGTGAGAAAATCCGAATGCCTCACACCTCACACCTGTTTTATTCTTCTTTCTTTATCTCCTCAAGTATAAACCCTGTACCCCTTACGGTGCGAATATCAATATTGTGATCCTCCGAAACATATTTTCTTAACCTGCTGATAAAGACATCCATGCTTCTTCCAAGAAAGTAATCATCTTCGCCCCATATCTCTGTCAGAATATCTTCTCTTGCAAGTATTTTATTCTTGTTAATAATGAAATACTTCAGTAATTGTGCCTCTTTAAGTGTAAGCTTTTCTTTTTTATTTCCACATATCAGCTCAAGTGTATTATATTTTAGTACAGTCTCCGATACTTTAAATTCATCAATCGTTGAAGAGTATGCCCGTTTCAGGATGTTATTTATGCGCAGAATGAGAACTTCAGGATCGAAAGGTTTTGTTATATAATCATCTGCCCCTATCTTAAGGCCTCTTACAATATCTTCCTTTAGACTTTTTGCTGTAAGGAATATTACCGGGACATCAGGGTGTACCTCTTTTACTTTTTCGGCAAGGGTGAAGCCGTCCATTTCAGGCATCATCACATCAAAGACACAAATATCAGGTTTGTCCTGGTTAAACAATTCCCATGCTTCTTTGCCATCCCGGCCGAGGGTTACTTCAAAACCGCTAATCGTAATATATTGAGTCAGTATATTTCCAAAATCCCTGTCATCTTCAGCAATTAGAACTTTCATATGAAGAATGTTATTATATATTATTAGGCATTGTTATTGTAAAGATACTCCCTTTTCCTGGTTTACTGCTAACGGTTACATCTCCACCATGAGCTTCCGCAATTTTTTTTACATAATAAAGGCCCAGACCCAACCCTTTGAATTTATGAATGTTTCCCGTTGAGGCCCTGTAAAACTTATCAAAAATATGTTTTTGGTCGACCTTATTAATTCCAATTCCATTATCGGCAACTTTAATACATATATTATTGTCCTGGGTAAAGCCTTCGATATCAATTATAGGTTCTTTTTCTGAATACTTCACTGCATTGGAAAGAAGATTATTAATAAGTGTTGTAAAATAAACAACATCAAGATCAACCTTCGTTCCGCTGAAATTATATTTCTGACTTATTGTAGCGCAGTTACCACTACCTGATTTAAAACTGTCAACAACATCATTCATCAGTTCCTCAATCTCAACTGTTTTTTTATCAAGTTGGAATTGCGTTCTTTCCCACATGCTTATCTCAAGTATCATATTGATAAGCTGATTCAGATGAACACTTTGCTTCCCTATAAGTTTTGCGGTTTCCAGTATCTTAGCATCATCATTTCTTATCTGAACCAGTTCAAGAGTCTTTCCAGCTACAGTAATGGTTGATAAAGGTGTTTTTAACTCATGGGTCATATTATTTATGAAGTCTGTCTTAAGATTCGAGAGCCTCTTTTCTTCCATCAGGTTTTTATAGGTTATCATAAAAATAATGACTACGACAAGAATACTTAAGATACTCATTGCAAGGAAGACAGAAGTCTCTTTTAAAATCACTTTCTGCTTATCGGAAAAGTCAATATAGTATTCAAAAATGAACCTGTAATTATTATCCTCCAGATTGAACCAGTTAACCATGATTTTCTCTCTGGTATTATCTGAAAGGCCAGTTCTTCCAGCCTGGTTCGATTGGCGGCGGTTCAAAAAACCTTCATTCTGGTATATTGCAATTGTGTCATTATTGATCATCTCAAGGTCTATAATTGAAATCGTGAACTTGAATTTTTTTTCAAATCCCCGCCTTTCAAAATAGGATGAAAGAAGGTCAGAAAGATCCTGTTCCTGGTTTACAACTTTTGTGAAATAATCGAGAATCTCCTTTTTTTTGGTAGTGAGTTCCTTTTGGTCTTTTATTGCATGTATTTCTTTATTAGCCTGCTCAGAATAATTTCTTAAAAGGAAACGAACCGTGTCGAAACCATCGGTTTGCATTCGCCTGTTGATAACGTCAAGTGCCTCTTTTGATAACATAGAATACCTGAGGACAAACATTTCGTCTCTCTGTTTCCAGATGCCTTTTATAATAAATATCTGGACAGATATGAGAATTATGATGGACACAATACCAAGAATCAGTACGGTATTTATCTTTTTCATCTTTTAAATTTTACTTTTTCAAAATTATTCATTTTAATGATAGCTCATTACTATTGTCCAGACATTAACCCTGTATTAACCCTGTGTTAACAAAATAGCAATAGAACAGGCTGTATCTTTACAATGTCAAACTTTAAAAAAGGTAGTCATGAAAAAGTTAAATTTATTATTAGCAGTTATTTTCCTTGTCTCAATAGGTTCTTCTTTTCAGCAGGTAACTGCCCAGGAAAAGACAAAAGAAGAGCAGGAAGCTGACCTAAAGATTCAGAAGAAAATCGACCAGCAGAAAAAAGCTATGGCCGAACAAAAGAAATCCCAGACTGAGGCAGAACAGGCTTTGAAAGAAAAACAGTCAGAGTTAGATAGCACTATGAGAGATTTCCGGGTTGTAGTTGAAAGTTCCGGGAAGGCCGGAGACAATATTATAAGGTACATGCCAAGAAGGAACAGATCGTTTGCTTTTGATGAACCTTTTGAATTCACTAATCCGGATGTACAATCATTTTTCGAAAATTCAATGAGTGTAAATTCTGAAAAAACAACATTGGATTTTTCAAAAACAGTAAAGGAAAAAACATTCTCGAAAGATTACACTTTTGATGTTGAAAAGACGGTTAAGACAGTAGTTATGTCGGTAATGGGTGATTGTAAAGCAGGTGAAATCCGTATCAAAATCGTTATGCCTACCGGTAAGAACTATTCTGATATTTTAATTGACGAATCGGGCAACCTGAACTGGAGAAAATCATTCACAATCTCTGAAACAGAGAATCAGGATAAAACCGGGGAATGGAAATTTCAGATTTCATCGACAAAAGCAACAGGATTTTTTAAGATTTCACTTCAGTCTTATTAGTTTTCATTCCTTGTAAGAAGGGGACTGGCAAGAGGGCTGTTCCCTTTTTTTTATTCCGATTGAGCCGAAGCCCCTCCTTGCTTTAATTATTTTTTTCATTTTCTGCTGCGATTTAATGGTTTTTTATGTGCAGACCTGATCTGGCAGTTGTTGAAAAACGGATCCCAATTTCTGTTCTGATAAAATTCGGTTGTTTTAATGTTAAAATATCCAAGGACATGCTTGGGTGATAAAGTATAGATCAATTCGTCATTGTCACCATAATACGGGTCAGTAACAGTCAGAACTTCTTCAATGCCAACATCTTTTTTATTGGAAACACTTGTATAGAATTCGTATATTATTTTAGGTATTGCAATAATTATAGTGTATGAACCATAATCTTTCCTCAGGAAAAAAAAGTAAGAAACTTCAATAGTCTCGTTGGGATTAACACGGTCGGTAGAATGAGAAAGTTGGCTTTCGAAGATAAACCCTTCATTCATAATGTTTTCAACGATGCTGAACTCTCTGGTGTTATGGAGGAAGAAATAGCAGTCCTTAAAATTCTTAAGAATTGATGCAAGTATCTCTCCTTTATTCTTCATCCGTCAGGAAGTCGATTTTCCGTTAAATCTTATCCAAAAATAGCTTATATTATTTTATTTGCAACACTTAAACCATTTGTTATGTTATATGTTAAATTTGTAGCCAGCTTTGAATTTTCTATGTAATGAGAAAAATATTTTGTTTTCTGATAACAGGTTTGATGATATCATGTGGCCTGAATGTTGCTGATTCCGGAAACAGAATAATTACCGTGAGTATTGCGCCGTTCAAATACTTTGTTGAAGAGATTGCAGGTAATGACTTTACGGTTAATATCATGGTACCTGCCGGAGCGGATCCTCATACCTACGAGCCTTTCCCTGAACAAATTAACAAACTCAGAAAATCGGTTGCCTATATCAGCAATGGTTATCTGGGCTTTGAGATGAACTGGCTCGATCGTTTTTATGAGACAAACAGAACAATGAAGAGGTTATCATTAGGTGATAGAATTGATCCACTTAACTCCTTTCATCATAGTGAAGGAGGGCACATTGTGAGCGCAGATCCACATTACTGGGTATCTCCAAAATGTGCCATGATAATGGCAACATCTTTAAAAGAATTCCTATGTGATCTGAATCCGTCACAAAAACAGAAATATGAAACAAATTATCAGGTTCTTGTCTCAAGAATTCAGGAAGTGGATAATAAAGCCAGGGAACTTTTTTCGGGTGTGCAGAACAGGTCCTTCATGATATATCATCCTAATCTGGCTTATATTGCGAGAGACTATAGCCTTGAGGAGATACCTGTTGAATTTGAGGGTAAAGAACCGCCCCCCTCCAGACTTAAAGAACTTATTGACCGTGCCAGGGCTGATCATCTGAAAACAATATTTGTACAGAGGGAATTTGACACCAAAAATGCGAAAGCTATTGCTGGTGAAATCGGTGCTAAAATACAAATTATTGATCCTCTGTCGGAAAACTGGCAGAAATCAACAATGGATATTATTAATGCATTGCATAACAGTTTAATTGAAAGTTCAAAATAGTCAGGATTCATGGCCTATTTATTCGAAATGCATTCTTTGTCAGCTTCTTATGGTGCAAATATGGTTTTGCAGGATGTGGATTTAAGGGTAAACGAGAATGATTTTATTGGCGTTATTGGTCCAAACGGAGGTGGGAAAACCACACTTTTAAAAATAATTCTTGGTTTGCTTAAACCGGTAAAAGGTAAAATAGTTTTCAATGATGAACTTTTAAATGGAAACAGCATCGGTTACCTTCCTCAGATATCAACAGGCGACTTAAATTACCCGGTATCCGTGACCGATATTATTCTTTCAGGCCTCATGATCAGGAAAGGGATAATCTCAAGAATGTCTTCATCCGACAAAACAAGAGCAAAAACCGTGATTGAAGAACTTGGTTTATCGGAAATGGCTAAATCCACTTTAAATGAATTGTCAGGCGGACAGATGCAAAGGGTTTTTTTGGGACGAGCAATTATCGGAAATCCACGGTTGCTTTTGCTTGACGAACCCGGAAATTTCGTTGATACAACATTTGAAAATGATTTTTATGAAAAGTTAAGAGACCTCAATAAACGCATGGCAATTCTTATGGTTTCCCACGATGTTGGAACCATTTCATCGCATATTAAATCGTTTGCCTGTGTAAACAGAAGTCTTCACTATCATCCTTCGCATGAGATCACAAATGAAGATCTGCTTGCTTATGGGTGCCCGATTCAGCTTGTAACACATGGAGATGTTCCCCATACAGTACTTAAATATCATAAATAGTGGAAGCCAGTATATTTCAGTACGAATTCATAATTAAGGGACTTCTGGGAGCTATCTTTGCCAGTATAACAGCCGGATTAGCAGGAACATACGTTGTATCAAAAAGGATGGTCTTTTTAAGTGGTGGTATAACACATGCTTCATTCGGTGGTATTGGTATAGGCTATTTTATTGGTATCAATCCTGTAGTCGGAGCTGCTGTTTTTGGCATCCTGTCGGCTCTGGGTATTGAATATCTTTCTGTTAAGCAGAAAATCAGAGAAGACTCGGCAATTGGAATATTATGGGCTTTTGGCATGGCAATCGGAATAATTTTCATCTACCTGACACCCGGATATACACCTAACCTGATGAGTTATCTCTTCGGAAGTATCCTCACTGTTTCTCATGCTGATATAATTGCGTTGGGAATAATGTCTGCAATTTTGATTCTCTACTTTGGGATATTCTACAGGGCCATACTTTATATCTCTTTCGATGAGGTATTTGCAAGGACATATTCATCATATGTTGATATGTTTAAATATGTAACCACATCCTTGATTGCCCTTACAATTGTTTTGAATATCAGAATGGCCGGTGTAGTCCTCGTTATTTCATTGTTGACTATTCCGCCAAACATTGCCATGTTATTCACCAGGGTCTATTTTAAAATAGTTGTATGGTCAATTCTGGCAGGATTTATCGGTACCGCAACAGGATATGTTGTTTCTTATTATGCAGGGATACCTGTGGGAGCCACAATTATCTTTACGCTTGTAATTCTCTGGGTACTTGTAAAAACAACCACTCTGATAATATTGAAATTCTCAAAAAAAGAAATGAAATAATGTTATGAAAAACCCTTTGTTACCTTAGTGGTAAAAATAAAATTCATTTAACCACAAAGGATCACAAAGGAATACTCAAAGGAACACCTGGGAAAAACAGGACCGATCTCCAAGTTGAGATATTATTTGTTAAAATTATTGACCAGGTTTCTATGTTTAAAAATATTAATATTCTTAATGATTAAAATACAGATACGATGGACTATGATATTATAATTATTGGAAGTGGACCCGGTGGTTACGTTGCTGCAATCAGGGCATCACAACTGAAAATGAAAGTAGCTGTTGTAGAAAGAGCTGAACTTGGTGGAATCTGTCTTAACTGGGGATGTATCCCCACAAAATCACTCTTAAAAAGTGCCCAGGTATTCGAATATCTGACTCACGCATCTGATTATGGAATTACGATCTCAGGTGAAATAAAGCCGGATTTTAATGCAATTATTGCCAGAAGCAGAAATGTGGCTAATGGTATGAGTAAAGGAGTTCAGTTCCTTTTCAAAAAAAACAATATTGAACATATCAAAGGATTTGGCCGTCTTGCAGGCATTAATAAGGCAGAGGTTGAGGTAGAGGTAGAGGCTCCTGATGGGACAAGAAAAAAATATTCCTCGGGGAATGTCATTCTAGCTACGGGAGCGAGATCGAAAGAGCTGCCAAATCTGAAACAGGATGGTAAAAAGATAATTGGCTATCGGGAGGCTATGACACTCGAAAAACTGCCGGGTTCAATGGTTGTAGTAGGATCAGGCGCTATCGGCAGCGAATTTGCTAATTTTTATCAGTCACTCGGAACAAATGTGACGCTGGTTGAGTTTTTGCCAAGGGTTGTACCGGTTGAAGATGAAGAGGTCTCAAAACAGATGGAGAGATCGTTCAGGAAGATAGGCATGAAGGTAATGACAGGTTCATCGGTTGAAGCTGTTGATGCTACAAAAGATAAGTGCCAGGTAACTATTAAGACACCAAAGGGACAGGAGATTGTTGAAGCTGACATCGTATTATCCGCAGTTGGGATAACAACTAACATTGAAAATATAGGTCTTGAAAAAGCTGGTGTTAAAACTGATAAAGGCAAAGTGGTTGTTGACGATTTTTACCGTACATCTGTTCCGGGAATTTTTGCTATCGGTGATATTGTTCATGGACCGGCTCTGGCTCATGTTGCTTCGGCGGAAGGGATTATATGTGTTGAAAAGATAGCAGGAATTGATGTTGAACCTCTTGATTATAAGAATATTCCCGGATGTACATACACCACTCCGGAGATTGCATCATGCGGTCTTACTGAAGCTGCTGCAAGAGAAGCCGGCTATGATATTAAAGTCGGGAAATTTCCATTTACCGCCTCCGGTAAAGCAAGTGCTTCTGGTGCAAAAGATGGTTTTGTCAAACTTATATTTGATGCCACATATGGCGAATTGCTTGGAGCACACATGATTGGAGCCAATGTTACAGAGATGATTGCAGAGATAGTTGTTGCCAGAAGACTTGAGACCACAGCTCATGAACTTATTAAAGCCGTACATCCTCACCCTACAATGTCTGAAGCCATTATGGAGGCTGCTGCCGCTGCATATGGTGAAGTGATACACCTATAATCATGTTCATTTGGCTTCGCCGAGCTCACTTCGTTCGGTTCTTTTGCTCCTCGGTTCTTGCATCAAAGCAAATAAAAAGGATATATAATATTAATTTTAAGATACAGCAACGTATTTAAATAATTTACATATATTATTGGTACTACACATTCAATACAGCATATCAAATTAATGCTAATTGATTTATATTTCATAAATTTAATCTGATAAATATTTATGTCCTTAAGCTGTTATTTTTGAATCATGAGATACAAATCTGCCAAAAGACCAAAATCTTGTTCTAAATGTGGCTCTAAACTGGTAGTTGATATTGTACATCGTTACCCAAGTCATAAACTAAACCTCTTTGTCTCCTGGTCACTTGCTAAAATAAATAATTAACACATATTTGGACTCACACTATAAACCTTTCATTATGAAATTAATCCGTTACAAACGCAGTTCTCTTATCTATGTTCTGATTGTAATGCAAATATTTTTATTAACTTCTTGTAATACAAAATCATACAATTCAAAACATCAAGTCGGGAAGATTGGTTTTATTGGGTTTTATCTTGACATGGACTATTTAAAAGTAAAAAGTATAATGGATTCTTTGCTTAACATCGATGAATTACATTATTTTGAAACTACAGATGTAGTTGGGGCCAAACAAAAAAACTTATACTATGATTTTTCAGGAATAAGTCCTGCTCTTTGTGCAAAAGTTAATCTTAGAGGGAGTTATATAATTAATGAAAGGTTAACCAGTATTCAATTAACTCTGTGTACCAGGTCGAATACAGAAAAACCAGTATTTTCATATAATTGCGGCCTGATTGAACTTGAAAAATTGTTTGAATCATATAGAGAAGAATATGGAAAACCAACCTTACTTGGCCAGGGAGAAAAATATGATTGGTTGTCAAAAAAAATATTAAATGTTTATCTCCCGGGTCCAAAGGGAAGATGGCTATTGGATAAGATATATTATTGGGAGAGGGGAAACTATATAATATATTTTGATTTTGGGTATCCGGAAAGTTTGGCCAATTCTGGTAATCCAACTAAAAAATCTGATGTTCCTGGATTACATGATTCGACAAGTGCTCCAATAATTTTCTATGACTTTACTCAGGAATATATTGATAAACTGCTTGAGAAAGCAAGTAGTAAAAAAGAAGAAGAATTTAAATAAAAACAATAACTCTTTGTTAAATTCAAATCACCAAAAGTAAGATAACAAAAAAATAGAGACATAACATCATAGGCTGCAGGTGCTGAAAACGTTTAAGTGATACATCTTTAACCCCCTTAACGCAACCTTTTTTTAAAAAAATTCATCAATCTTTTAAGAAATACTGGCAATTAAGATAATTATTTTATATTTTTATATTCTTAATCAGGTAAAAAACCTTGTCGGAGATAAAAAAAATAATAAATGGTTGTCTTGCCGGTAACAGAAGGGACCAGGAACTTCTGTATAGGAGGCATGCTGCTAAACTATATGCTGTATGTCTTCAGTATTCAGGTAATGATGAGGAGGCAAGGGATATTTTACAG
This sequence comes from Bacteroidales bacterium, assembly GCA_049512815.1. Lineage (GTDB taxonomy): Bacteria > Bacteroidota > Bacteroidia > Bacteroidales > VadinHA17 > LD21. Next base: position 107,960 of record JBEKWS010000016.1, read on the forward strand.
GAAGGGTTTATAAAAATATTTGAGAACCTTCCTCATTACAAACATGAGGGTTCTTTCGAGGGCTGGATGCGCCGGATAACAGTTAATACAGCGCTGGAAAAATTCCGTAGCAGGCATAACCTTTATCGTGTTGATGATATAGATATGATACAGGAACCCGATGCGGAACCCGATAATCAGGATTATGCAGGTCTTGAAGCTAATGATCTGCTCGAAATTATCAGAGAATTGCCGAACAAATACAGAATGGTATTTAACCTTTATGCAATTGAAGGTTATTCGCATAAAGAGATCAGTGAAATGGTGGATATATCAGAAGGGACATCAAAATCAAATCTGTCCCGCGCAAGGGTAATCCTTCAAAGAAGAGTCGGATCATATACAGGGATTAAGAAGCGAGTTGTAAATGGATGAAAAAGGGGCAAATATAGATCTTGTCTTCAGGAACGGGCTTAAAGATTTCGAGGTACTTCCGCCACCTGGAGTATGGGATAGTATTCACCCTGCTCTTAAAATTAAATCTCGTCCGGTCATACTGCTGAGGGTTGCAGCAGTGATAACTGTTCTGCTGACAGTGAGTTTTTTTACTTACAGATCGAGCAGAGAAATGTCAACCGAAGCTTCAAATTCTGTAATGGCTTTTAATGAGGAGGCTTCTTCTCCTGTTATTTCTCCGCAAATTGACGGACCACAGAATTTGACGATTTTAAAGCATAACCAGGTTAAAAACTCCTCTGATGTCCTGATAGAATCTAGTAACACCGATAACATTATTAATGAAATTGAAAAGACTTCTTCTCCTGAAGAAGTTATTTACCCTCAGGAAACTAAAAGTTTATTATTGACAAATAGTCAATCGGTGCAAGGTCCATTTCTGGCATCTTTGAAAACTTCTCAGGGGAATTCATTTAAGATTAAGGAACATGATCTGCAATATTTTCCTGAAAATATCACTGCTAAGCATGAGAACAGGTGGTCTATAGCAGCTATGGCTTCGCCAACATATTATTCGAGGTTCAATTCAGGTAGTGATGAACTTTCAAAGCAGCTGATGGCTTCGGAACAACCTCTTATTTCATATTCCGGAGGTGTAGCTTTTTCTTATAAAATCAGTAAAAGATTCAGCATACAGTCAGGTCTTTACTATTCCTCTCTTGGTCAGAAAGTGGACGGAGTAAATTCTTTCAGTGGATTTCAGAAGTATGTCAATTCCAAAGGTGGCCCTAACTTTGAAGTATCAACCACAAATGGTACAATTTATACAAATAATCCTGATGTTTTCCTCGTCGCAAATGGTACAGGAGAGAAGGTACTTACAGCTTTCACAAATGATGTATTTGATCCAAATAAAGCGAATCTTCAGTATATTAACAATACGCTTATCCAGAATTTCAGTTACCTAGAGTTCCCGGTTGTCTTAAGATATAAGGTTATCGATAAAATGATTGGCATAAATCTCATCGGAGGATTATCATATAATCTATTGGTCAATAATTCAGTATACACTACAATTGATGGCAACAAATATCCGGTAGGAGATACTAAAATACTAAATCCTCTTACTTTAAGCAGCTCATTGGGGATGGGTATGGAATACAACTTCTCAGAAAAACTTTCTCTTAACCTGGAACCAACCTTCAGATATTATTTGAATCCATTCGGTGGTACAACAGGTTCAAACATTCATCCATATTCCTTTGGGATCTTCTCCGGGGTTTCATATAAGTTTTGAGACCTAACCAACCTTCTCTTTTTTCTCAATTGTTTCCTATCCCTATTTTTTGCTTTTTGACATTAATTATCCAATTAAATTACCCTTACTAGAATTATTTTTCAGGTGCAAAAATGTTACCTTTGCACTTTATTTCTAAGAATCTGAATTATTATGACAAATCCGAACAGAAAAACGATACTTACTGCATTTGTTCTGACCGGCACAATTATTATCATTCTTTCAATTGCTGAGGGTTTTAAAAGTTTTGACAGCAATCCGGGAAGGAAGCAACAAGCATTGGATACAATTTATAATATAAAAGCATTTAAGTTGCCTGATAATGTGACATTTGCAGGAGAGAAAATGCCTCTCAACAACTTTGATACCAGGGAAAGTCTTGAACGCGAGATACTGACAAGTGCTTACAGACACTCTTCAACTATCCTAATTATAAAGAGGGCAAACAGGTACTTTCCGATAATCGAAAAAATTCTGAAAAAAAACAATATTCCTGATGATTTCAAATATCTGGCAGCTGCCGAAAGTGAATATAGTAATATGGTTTCTCCTGCCGGTGCTACCGGATTCTGGCAGATAATGCCTGAAACAGGCAGGGAAGAAGGATTGGAGATCAACACTGTTGTTGACGAACGATATAATGTTGAAAAGTCCACGCAGTTCGCATGCGATTACTTTCTGAAATCCTATGAAAAATATGGCAACTGGACCCTGGCTGCTGCTTCATATGATGGCGGAAGAGCTGCAATTGATGACCAGATAGATATTCAGCATCAGAATAACTATTACGATCTTCTGCTAAGCGAAGAAACTGCAAGATATATATTCAGAGCTGTCGCATATAAACTAATCATTACAGATCCGGAAAAATACGGATTTAAACTGGGTAAAGATGACCTATATCCCGAAATGAAGTATTTTGAAGTAAAAGTTGATAGTGCTATTACCGATTTTTCCATTTTTGCCGGGGAATTCGGGACAAATTATAAAATGTTAAAACTTTTGAATCCCTGGCTGAGGAAGCCATTCCTGACCCCAATACCGAACAAGGAGTATTTTATTAAAATTCCTTCAGAGGGGATGAGAAATTTTGAAAAAACAGAAACTGAGAACAGATCTTTTGAAGAGGAAAAGTCGAGATGAATGAGGAGATAAAAGTCCTTGGAGCCAGGGTCCATAATTTACAAAATATTGATGTTACTATTCCGCGAAATAAACTGGTTGTAATTACCGGTCTAAGCGGCAGCGGAAAATCATCCCTGGCATTCGATACAATATATGCGGAGGGTCAGAGGCGATATATGGAAACTCTTTCAGCATATGCCCGTCAGTTTCTGGGAGGTATGGAACGCCCTGATGTAGATAAAATAACAGGGTTAAGTCCTGTAATATCGATAGAACAGAAAACCACAAATAAAAATCCACGATCAACTGTTGGGACAATTACTGAAGTCTATGATTTTCTAAGACTTTTATATGCCAGGGCTTCCGAAGCATATTCGTATGCATCCGGTGAAAAGATGGTCAAATATACGGATAACCAGATACTTGAACTTGTAAAGAGTCGATTCTCGGGAAGAAAAGTGCATTTTTTGGCTCCTGTGGTAAAAGGGAGAAAAGGACATTATAAAGAGTTATTTGAACAGCTAAGACGAAAAGGTTTCCTTCATGTTCGCATTAACAATGAAATCAGGGAACTTACTTCCGGAATGAAACTCGACAGATATAAAACCCATTATATTGAACTTGTAATTGATAAGTTCAGGGTTGGAGATACAACTGATAAAAGACTCAATGATTCAATTCTTATGTCCCTTGATCAGGGAGACGGGGTGATGATGGTCCTGGATACGGAAAATAATGAACCCCGGTATTTCAGTCGTCACCTCATGTGCCCCGTTACCGGATTATCTTATAACGAACCCGCACCACATACTTTTTCTTTCAACTCCCCGCAGGGGGCGTGTCCCCATTGTAATGGACTGGGTGAGGTATCAAGTATTGATGAAGAGAAGCTTATTCCCGATAAAGAGCTTAGTATTAGAAAAGGCGGCATCGAGCCTCTCGGAAAATACAGGAATATCTGGATCTTCTGGCAGATCGAAGCGATAGCGGAAAAAAACGGATTCACTCTGGATACTCCGATAAAAGAAATTCCTGAAGATGCTCTCTGTAAAGTGTTATATGGCTCAGATGAAGTACTTAAATTATCTAATACACCGTTGGGCATGAGTTCCAACTATTTTTTGACGTTTGAAGGTGTTGTTAATTTTGTCGGGAATATTGAAACAATAAACGGCAAGAAAAACGGAACCAGAATTAAGGACCAATATGTGCAATATAATATTTGCCCCGAATGTCAAGGTACACGACTGAAGAAAGAATCACTGTTTTTCCGGATAGCTGATAAAAATATCGGAGAGCTCTCCGCAATGGATATCAAAGAATTATCTCTGTTCCTGGCTAACATCGAAGAGAAGATGACGGGGAAACAAAAGTTAATTGCTGCTGAAATTCTTAAAGAGATAAGAGCCAGAATTGGTTTTCTGCTTGAGGTGGGATTGGAATATCTCTCACTGAACAGAGGTGCAAGAACTCTTTCTGGAGGTGAAAGCCAGAGGATCAGACTTGCTACTCAGATTGGTTCAAGACTGGTTAATGTACTCTATATTCTTGATGAACCGAGCATCGGACTCCATCAGAGGGATAACCGGCGCCTGATAGCCGCATTGAAACAACTCAGGGATGCAGGAAACTCAGTAATTGTAGTCGAGCACGACCGGGAGATGATTTTGTCGGCTGACCACGTAATTGACATGGGACCTGGTGCGGGACGGCTTGGAGGCCTTATTGTTGCTCATGGAAATCCTGAAGAACTGATGAAATATGATACTCTTACCGCTTCATATCTTAATAATAAAAAGAAGTTTCATATTCCTGAAAAGAGAAGAAAAGGGAATGGAAAATTTCTGAGTCTTTCAGGTGCTTCAGGACACAACCTTAATAATGTGGATGTTACACTGCCTCTTGGGACTTTTATTTGTGTTACAGGAGTGTCGGGAAGCGGTAAATCATCTCTTATTAACCAGACTCTTCATCCTGCTCTTGCAAAAAGATTCCATAATTCCGGTAAATCACCGTTGCCATACAGGGAAGTTATCGGGCTGGAACATCTTGACAAAGTTATTGAGGTAAGCCAGTCACCAATTGGTAAAACACCTCGTTCAAATCCGGCTACTTATACCGGTGTCTTCACTGATATACGGAAACTTTTTGAACAGACAACCGAAGCTAAAATACGCGGATTCTCTGCAGGAAGATTCTCTTTTAATGTAAAGGGGGGGCGTTGTGAAGGATGCGAAGGAGCAGGCATGAAAACCATCGAAATGAATTTTCTGCCGGATGTTTACGTTCATTGCACCGAATGTAACGGGAAACGTTATAACCGCGAAACACTTGAAGTTAAATATAAAGGTCAGTCCATCAGTGATGTTCTGGAAATGACAATTAATAGCGCAGTAGAATATTTTGCAAATGTACCTTCAATCTATCATAAAATAAAAACACTTCAGGATGTTGGCCTCGGCTACATCAAGCTTGGTCAACAATCCACAACCCTTTCTGGCGGAGAGGCACAACGTGTTAAACTGGCGACTGAACTGGCCAGACGGGATACCGGCAAAACACTTTATATCCTCGATGAACCAACAACTGGTTTGCATTTTGAGGATGTCAGAGTATTGCTCGATGTGTTGAATAAACTTGTTGACAGAGGCAATACTGTTATCGTAATTGAGCATAACCTTGATGTAGTTAAAATGGCTGACTATATAGTAGATATTGGCAAAGAAGGAGGGAAAGCCGGAGGCAATATTGTATTCTCGGGACCGCCTGAAAAACTTGTGGGATGTTCTGAGAGCTATACAGGAAAATATCTTAAGCCAGAACTTAAGGCATAAGAATTTAATTATATTTGAGTTGATTAATTTTATCGAAACCAAAATGGAAAAACCTGCTGATCTAATAAAAGATGCTTTTGAACAGAAAACCTGGCATGAAATTCACACAACAGATTCATGGAGAGTTTTTAAAATCATCTCTGAATTAGTTGAGGGTTTTGAAAAACTTGCCCGGATAGGTCCCTGTGTTTCAATTTTCGGTTCTGCACGGACACAACTTAATAATAAATATTATACTCTGGCTGAAGATATTGCATTCAAACTGACACAGAATGGATATGGGGTCATTACCGGCGGCGGACCGGGCATTATGGAAGCAGCAAATAAAGGAGCTACCCGGGGAAAAGGCAAATCTGTAGGTATAAATATTGATCTTCCTTTTGAACAACATCCGAACCCATATATCGATTCAGATAAACTGATAACTTTCGATCATTTCTTTGTCAGAAAAGTGATGTTCATGAAGTATGCACAGGGTTTTATAGTTCTTCCGGGAGGGTTCGGAACATTCGATGAACTCTTTGAGGCTATAACTCTTATCCAGACCAGGAAGATCGGGAAATTTCCAATAATACTTGTAGGAAAGAAATACTGGAGCGGACTGATAGATTGGATTAAAGAGGAGATGCTTGCTGAAGAACATAATATATCACCTGAGAATCTGGACCTGTTTACCCTTGTTGATACTTCTGATGAAGCCGTGGATTATATTGTAAAGTTCTATTCAAGATATCTTCTCAGTCCCAACTTCTGATCAAACCTTTCTCATCCTATCCATTTCCCTGGTTGCATCTTTGCGTTTGAGGGTTTCGCGTTTGTCGTATTCTTTCTTGCCTTTTGAGATAGCAATTTCGGCTTTTGCCAGACCTCTGTCGTTGATAAAGACTTTAATGACAATGATAGTCAAACCGGTCTCTTTGATTTTTCTTTCAATTTTCCTTAACTCACGGGCTTTGAGAAGAAGCTTTCTCTCGCGGAAAGGATCATGATTATTAAGATTACCCCACCAGTATTCTGCAATGTGCATTCCCTTAATAAAAAGCTCTCCATTGCTGAAAAAGCAATATGAGTCGGCAAGAGTGGCTTTCCCTAGTCTAAGTGATTTTATCTCGGTTCCCGAAAGAATGATTCCTGCCATAAATTTTTCGATGAACTCATAATCATGAGAAGCTTTTTTATTTTTAATGACGATATTGTTGGCCCCACCTTTCATAATCTTTAATAAGAAAATCAGATTTAAATCCAGGTAAAATTAAGTAAATTAATGGTATATTGCTTGTCCTGTCGGAATCATAAAAAATGCGACTGTGGAATTGAAGTCATTTTATGATTTATTAGTAATTACAGGGCCCACTGCATCAGGTAAAACAGCCCTGGCGGCTGCTATTTCATATAGGGTGGAAGGTGAGATTATCAGTGCTGATTCCCGCCAGGTTTACAGGGGCATGAATATTGGTACCGGGAAAGACTATAATGATTATCTGATTAATGGCATACGCATTCCCTGTCATCTGATTGATATTGCTGATCCGGGTTATGAATATAATGTATTTGAATATCAACGCGATTTTATCAAAGTTTATTTAGATTTGAAGAAACGAAAAATTTTCCCGGTTGTCTGCGGAGGTTCTGGTATGTATGCCGATAGTATAATAACAGGATACAAAATGTTTGAGGTACCTCCTGACAGTGGACTGAGAATTGAACTTGAGAAAAAATCAATGGAAGAACTCAAAGAGATATTGTCAACTTATAAGAACCTTCATAACATAACAGATATAGACACTAAGAAGCGGGTTATAAGGGCAATTGAAATTGAACATTTCAACCAGAACAAGGCAAAACAAAAAAGTGAATTTCCAAAAGTCAAACCTCTTGTTGTCGGCATAATGTTCGATAGAGATTCCAGGCGAAAAAGGATAACAGAAAGGCTTAGGCAACGTCTTGAATCAGGAATGGTTGATGAAGTGAAGCAACTAATAGATATGGGTATAAACACTGAGACTCTGATTTATTATGGTCTTGAATATAAGTTTATTACACTATATCTAACCGGGGAAATTTCTTATGAAGAAATGTTTAAAGGTCTTGAAATCGCTATTCATCAGTTTGCCAAAAGACAGATGACATGGTTTAGAGGGATGGAGAGGAGGGGAATTAAGATTCACTGGATTGATGGAGAGCTGCCAATGGAGGAGAAGGTGGAGAAAGTAATGGAATTATTAACAGCTCGTAGTGGAATAGAAGAAAAGCCATAAAGTAGAAAGTCAAAATACTTTATCTACTTTACAGTCTTTATAGCATCTAAATCCTCTACAGCCTTTATAGCCTCTACAGCATTATTACTTAAGATATGCATCCAGCCACTCAAAGAATTCACGCTGCCAGATCACCGCATCCTGCGGTTTTGTAACCCAATGACATTCATCCTCGAAGAAAAGCAGCCTGCTGGGAACGCCATGTAACTGCGCAGCCTGGAATGCCTCCAGACTCTGTGTATACGGTATCCTGAAATCATTCGCTCCCGTAATTATTAGTATAGGTGTTGTCCACTTATCAACCATGAGGTGAGGAGAGAATTTATAGCTTGGAAGGTTTTTCCAGTATGGACCTCCATAATCTTTGTTTGGGAACCAAAGTTCCTCAGTCGATCCGTACTCGCTTTCGAAATTGAATATCCCGCAGTGGGCAATGAACGCCTTGAATCTTCCCTGGTGAACACCTGCAAGGTAAAAGACCGAATAGCCGCCATAACTAGCCCCAACAGCACCTAATCTTTTTGCATCGATGAAAGGTTCTTTTGCCATCGCATCGGTTGCATCAAGATAGTCCTGAATGTTTTTTCCTCCATAATCGCCGGAAATCTGTTCTTTCCATTCCTGGCCAAACCCGGAAACACCACGGCGGTTTGGTGCAAATACTATATAGCCTTTTGCTGCTATCATCTGCATATTCCACCTATATGACCAGAATTGATCCAGTGCTGATTGCGGACCTCCTTCACAGAAGAGCAGTGCAGGATATTTTTTTGCCGGGTCAAAGTCAGGCGGATAGATTACCCACATCTGAAGGTCCTTCTTATCTTTTGTTTTGGTATATTTCTCCTCAACCTTACCCAACTTGATATTATCGTAGATAAATTTGTTTATGGAAGTGATCTGTTTAACCGACCCTGTCTTCATATCAATGGTGGAAAGTTCAGGAGCCATCGACATTGACGTAAGTTCTGAAACAAGAACACCTGACTTTAAATTGAATGGCCCGAGATTATGCATTCCTCCCGTTACCTTTGATACTCCTTTCCCCAGAAGGTCAGTTTTGAATATCTGGGAAGTACCCAGATGAGAACAGGCAAAATATATTGTCTCGTTATCATTCCATGCAATATTCGATACGTCAAAATCCCATCCTTTAGATATCCACGTTCTGGTGCCTTCCTTAATATTGTAAACAAACAGCCTGTCGAGATCAGATTCATAACCATCTCTTTCCATGCTCTGATATGCTATCTTTGAACCATCGGGTGAAAAGACCGGGTATCTGTCATAACCTTTGTTGGCTTCAGAAATATTAATTTCTTTGGCTGTTTCAAGATTATACAGGTAAATATCTGAATTCGTGCTTAGTGCATCTTCTTTGCCATTTAGCCTTTTGGTAGTATAGGCTATTGATTTCCCGTCAGGGCTCCATGCAATTTCACCCTCGTCGAAATAGGGAGCTGTAGGTGATTCAAACCTCTGTCCTTCCATGATATCTTTTTCATCAGAAACATTGCTTCCATCAAATGAAGCAATGAAGATATGGCTGTATGAAAAATCACTCCAATAGTTCCAATGTCTGTACATCAGATCGTTGATAATCCTGACATTTGCCTTGGGAAGCTTATGTTTTTCATTTGCAGTCTGATCTAATTTGACTCTTTTTGTAAAATATATCTTGTTTTCTCCTGGTGAAACACTGAAAATCTCAAAGTCGCTTACCCCGGATACTACCTTCTGCCCTGACCCATCAGCATTCATAGTATAGAGTTTTCCTTTATTGACATAAACAATTGACTTCCCGTTATTGAACCATTGCGGAGAACTGCCTCCGTCAATTGTCAGCTTTACAGGATCACCACCTGCAGAAGGCAATTTGAAAATATTTGTCAGACGAGCTTCACTCTGAAGATCTATATCAGTGACAGTATACAGTATTGTTGATCCATCGGGGGAAAGTGCAAAAGTTCCGAGCCTTCCGAACTTCCACATTATTTCAGGAGTCATTACTCCGTCTGCTTTCTCTTCAGCAGTCAGTTGGTTATTGAATTTTGGCAAAGATTCTTTTGCGGCCTCAGGTTTTTGTTTACATGAAGAGGTAAAAAGGAGTGCTAGAAGAATTACCGGGATAAGATATCTTTTCATGATTTTATATTATTTTAAAAATTACTATTTCTTGAGTGCCTCAGATACTTTAGCCTTCAATTCATCATATAATTCCGGATTATCCTTAAGAATCTGTTTGACTGCATCACGTCCCTGACCAAGTTTGGTATCACCATAGCTGAACCATGAACCGCTTTTCTTGATAATTTCAAAATCGACACCCAGGTCAACAATCTCTCCAAGCTGGGAAATCCCTTCTCCGTAAAGTATATCAAAATCAGCCTTCCTGAATGGTGGTGCAAGTTTATTCTTCACAATTTTCACTCTGGTCCGGTTGCCAATAATTTCTTCACCTTCTTTAAGCTGGCTTGTTCTGCGGATATCTAATCTGACTGATGCATAAAACTTCAAAGCATTACCACCGGTTGTAGTTTCCGGATTACCGAACACAATACCGATCTTATCCCTGAGCTGATTAATGAAGACACAGGATGTGTTTGTTTTATTGATATTTGCGGTAAGTTTCCTTAGTGCCTGAGACATTAATCTTGCCTGAAGGCCCATCTTAGAATCACCCATTTCACCTTCAATTTCAGCCTTAGGAGTAAGGGCAGCAACTGAGTCAATAACAACTATATCAAGTGCTCCTGACCTGATGAGGTTGTCAGTAATTTCAAGAGCCTGCTCACCATTATCAGGTTGTGAAATAAGAAGATTTTCAACATCTACACCAAGTTTCTCAGCATAATTACGGTCAAATGTATGTTCTGCATCAATTATGGCAGCAATACCTCCGTTTTTTTGTGCTTCAGCTATACAATGAATAGCAAGGGTTGTTTTTCCTGATGCTTCAGGACCGTAAATCTCTATTACCCTTCCGCGAGGTATTCCACCAATACCCAGAGAAGCATCAAGTCCGATTGAACCAGTTGAGATGACCTGAATATTGTCAACGGCATGATCACCTAATTTCATTATTGTTCCCTTACCAAAATCTTTCTCAATTTTCCCAAGAGTAACCTCAAGTGCTTTAAGCTTTTCTTTGTTTATTTCTTTTCTTTCTTTGCTCATATAATTTGTTTTATTGATTATACATATCGAAAATCTGTTTAGTGTGACCGGCTGTATCGACTTTTGTAATTATTTTTTCAATTATCCCGTTTTCATTAATAATAAATGTTGTCCGTATAACCCCGAAATAACTCTTTCCATACATCTTTTTCTCTCCCCAGACATCATAATCATTCAGAATTTTTTTTGAAGTATCGGCAATAAGCGGAAATGGAAGGGAATATTTGGCTGCAAAACCTTTATGGGATTTTCCATTATCGGGACTTACTCCGATTACTGTAAATCCTTTCTTTAAAAATGAATCGTAATTATCACGCAAATTACAAGCTTCTGCGGTACATCCCGGCGTATTATCTTTTGGATAAAAATAGAGAACTACCTTTTTTCCTGTAAAATCACTTAGCTTTACATATTTGCCATTCTGATCGATACCTTCAAAACCGGGGGCTTTCATCCCCTCTTTTAAATGTATCATAATTTATTATTTTGTTATTATGGGTAAATTTACGAAGTTTGAATTGTATTTTGCAAAAAATCAACCAATTGTTATTAACATAAATCATCAGTTAAAGAATTAGAACCGGCAAGTAATATATTGAAATATAATTATTTACGAAAGAATATTAAAATACTGGTATGAAATTGAAGAAACAGATAATCTTGTTTTGCCTGATAATGGTTATTGAATTATCTTTTAATAATCTTTTTTCCCAGAATATTCAGACGAAACCTACGCGTCAATCCTCCTTTGAAGCATTTTCACAACGGAATTATGAAAAAGCATACAGTGAATTCAGGGAACTCCTTCTTACATATTCCAAGGATCCATTGTATAAATACTATTCGGGAGTTTGCCTGGTAAAACTGAACCGAAACCCGAGTGAAGCAGTAAACCTTTTGCAACAGGCTCTTCAGGGAACCGGTACTGTAAAAACATTACCTTCAGATGGATTATTTTATCTTGGCAGGGCACAACAAATGTCAGGGAAATTTTCGGAAGCTGCAGTATCTTATAATTTGTTCACGGACCAGGTTGGGAAAAAAGCGGCCAGAGAACTGGGTGTTCCGGAATTCTTACAACAATGCATTCAAAAAAAAGGACAGGTTACAGATTCTGATATTAAACAAGCAGAAGTTTTAAAAAAAGAAAAGGCGGACACAAGTAAGGTAGAAACTAAACCCGCTATTAAAGAGCCAATTCAAAAAACTATTGAAAAAGAGACTTCTCCAAAAATGAATCTTCCGACAAACTATGAAAATTTTTTAAATGAAGCTATTGAATTTCAGTTTAAAGCAGATTCGGTTCTTGAACTTGCCGGAGAGCAAAGAAAAGAGTTGGAAAAACTTTCAATTACTGAAAAGCCTGCCCTGAAAGTCAAGATTTCCGAAAATGAAAAGCTTGCAGCATCTTTTCAGAAGTCAGCTGATCAGAAATATAGCGAAGCTCAGGTTGCCAGGAACCCTCAACATGATACGACTAAACTTCAAAAAGTAACTCCTGAAAAATCAGTAAACAGGCTTGTTAAGGATTCTGCTGGAATGGCTGATAATAGAATGGTTAAAGTAGCAGATAAAAGACCAGATAAAAGACCAGATACAACTAAAGTGGTTATTTCTTCAGTCAAACCTAAGGTGGAAATCTTTACTTTGTTTGAAGCATCGCCTAAACCTGTGACAGATCCGAAAGCAAAAATAGTAATTGATCCGGAAGTGCCTGCGGGACTTATTTACCGTATTCAGATTGCAGTCTTTCATAATCCGGTTCAGGCAGCTTATTTTAAAGGGATCACTCCTGTTTACGGCTTTAAGATTGCAGGAACGGATAAAACAATTTATTATGCAGGTATGTTCCGGAAATCTTCAAATGCTAATAAAGCTCTTGTAGCAGTGAAAAGCAAAGGATTCAAAGATGCATTTATTGTAGCACTGTCAGAAAATAAGCGTGTTTCGTCTGACAGAGCTGCATTACAGGAAAAGGAGTGGGGGAAGAAACCTTTTTACTCCATAGAGAAAGCATCGTCTGATACACAGGCAGATACTATTACTCCAACACTCACTTTCAGAGTTGAGGTAATCAGATCATTAAAACCTCTGGATGTCGATGTGGTTGAAGGAATCAGGAAAATGGCCGGGAACAGGGGTTTCGATATTCAACTCCTAGAAAATGGAAAAATTAGTTATTTGATTGGGAAATTTATTACTTTTGAAACGGCTGCTGAGTATGCTGACCTTTTAAACAGGAACGGTTACAGGGAGGCACAGGTTGTTGCAAGGCTTGGGGAAAAAGAGATTTCTATTGAAACAGCAAGGCAACTATTTGAAAAACTGAAATGAAGGAAAAAACATTACATAAGGATGATAAGCTGAAAAACGGAAGTGAATCGGGTTCCCTGATTCTATACAATGACGAGATAAACACTTTCGAACATGTCATCAAATCGTTGGTTGAAGTATGTGGCCATGACTCAGTTCAGGCTGAACAATGCGCTCTAATTGTCCATTTTAAAGGCAGTTGTGAGGTAAAATTAGGTATAGTAGAGGTGCTCAATGCTATGAGCCGGTCGCTTAATGCTAAGGGACTTAATTCAAAAGTTGAAAGTCTGTAAAAAGCCAAACCCCATCCCGAAAAACGAGTAATTTATTTCTCCCTGTGGAATATACCATATAGTGCTCTGTCGAAAAGTGTCAGTATTACGGTTCCTATAAAAACATACCTGATTACCGACGGAAGATTAAGGCGTACGATTGATGACAGATTAAATTCGGGTAAAGAAACCTTAATATTATTAAAAAAGGTTGCCACCGGATGCACTAACGGATCAACTTCCTTACCCGGAATGAAAAAAGCTGCAGCTAATAATAAAATGATAACGGCTGTTGATATTACAGGAACAAGATTTTTTTTCTGCGACATGTCTGCAGCCCTCAGTGGTACCTTCTCGATCTGAATGCGCGTCATTACTTTAGAAGTAAATCCTTCTGGTGCCTTCTCAATCCTTTCAGGATTAATATATTGCCTCAGAATATCATCATTATATTTTTCCTGGTAATTCATGATATATTAATTTTTTCTTTTCAACCTTTTCAATTATTTCCTGCATCTTCTGTCTTGCTCTGAATAGCTTCACTTTAATATTCGATTTGCTGATTCCTGTAACATCGGAAATCTCATCAGTACTCATCTCCTCATAATAATATAGACTTATCAAACCCCTCTCTTCTTCGTTGATTTTCTGAAGGGCAAAGTTCACAAGAGAACTTCTGTATTCCTTTTCTGCTTCATCCTCAGTTGTGTTGCTCCCGATAAAATCTGTGGCGTCAGCCGGAAAATCTTCAAGCGAAAGAACCCCTTTCTTCTTTATTCTTATATGCGAAATCGCATTATTATAAACGATCCGATAGAGCCATGTGGCAAAACTGCTTTTCATTTTAAAATTCTTCAATGATCTGTAAGCCTTTAAAAATGAGTCCTGTGCAATCTCTTCAGCCTCTTCATGGTTTCCACATATTCTGAATGCCAGATTATATGCTTTATTTTTATGCCGGTCGACTATGTAGCTGAAAGCATTGCTTTTTCCTGCAAGGATCTGCTCAATATAAAATATGTCACCTTTATAATAATCCATCCTGCCTGTTTGACGAGTAAAGGTATTAATTGGTTACGCGGAATTATTTTATTTATTAATCTTTTTTTGTAACCATAACCTGTGTGATATAGTCTAAAGGTTCAAAAAGAGTTCTTAAACAATAATTCATATTTAAAGTCATGGAAGTATTAGTAGCATTTATCGCATTATTCGCCACAGTATTTGGAATTTTTTATGTTTCTGTTACTACCCGTAACAAAGAGAGAATGTCTCTCATTGATAAAGGAGCAGACGCCAGTCTTTTCAATACCGGTAAAGAGGGTCAAAGATCTTTGTTTAACTGGAACAAGTTGACTCTGAAAATTGGTATGCTTTTTATGGGAGTAGGAATTGGCATTATCGCGGGCGCTATTCTCGAGTCATTCCGGGTTATGCCGACCGGTCCCGATTATGTGTCAATGATCTTCTTATTCGGTGGCTTCAGCCTTGTATTGTTCTATCTTATTGACAGAAAGAACAAATAGCACTTTTCTCTGTAGCTCTGTGTATCCTCTGTTTACCTCTTTGCAAGTTCTTATTCATTTGTCACACAGAGAGATACAGATGATACACAGAGTGCCATAGAGTTGTATTTCTACCTGATATAGAATTCAATCATCTCTTTAATGGCATTCCGGCAGACAGAACAATACCCTTTAGGACCATTGCTTTTCATCCGGCACTCCAATTCCGAACGGAAAATTCCTTTTGGAGAATACCCGCCACCTTCAAATAATCCTGTTACATCCTTATATTTTTCTTCAGCAGGAGTTGGCAACGGAGTGTCTTTCCCGATCATATTCTTCCATTTTGATTCAAAGTTTACCATAGTTGTTATATTCGGTTCCCACGGTTCAACATTAAGAGGGTAAAACTCATCGTAAGCTACAGAAGATGAATAATATTCATCCGCCAGACCAGCAAATCCATGCCCGAATTCATGAATAAAAACTTTTGGTGAGAGCTTGTTTCCTGTTGTTGTTCCGCTATAGTAATTATAAACACCTCCTCCACCGTATTTAGTGCTGTTTATAAGTACAATGATGTTATCGTGCGGGACAGCAGCAGCATAATCGTTTACAGCTTTGATGTCCTGAGTTGTCAGATATCGGTCAATATCGAAGGTATAGAAGCTTGAATTCAATGCTGTATTGGCATATATTTTCTCTCCAGGTACGTCTGTCCCGGAATCTTGTGATATTGCTTCAACCGCCCAGATATTAAATTTATCCTTATAATCACTGAATGGTGCTTCTGCAAAAAGATAATCGGCGATCATTTTTACATCATCCCTGAATTTCCCCATTTCATCTGCTTTATAACCCTCCGCAATAAATGCAAGATCGACACACGAGTGTGGATCTCCGCCGTTGTAAATTTTCGTAATGCCGACATTTACAGGATTTTCTTTCCTTATAAAATAACTGGAAGGGTCAATAATCGTTTCGTATAATTTAGAGAATATACCATTTCTTTCCCTTTTACTTAGAATAAACCTGACTTTGTTTTTTGGGTAAGGCATTGTAGCCACCTCATAGAAACTTCTGTCAGTTGTCTTAGCTTCAGTTGTTGTCTGCCACTCCTGGAAAAGCGTACAGAACGATCTCGAGTATATGAGAGTATTGCCGGCATCATCAAAGACTTCATATTTAAAGTTTCCCAAATTGAAAGGGTTTATAAGATTTGTGTTAGATCCGGCCCAAAAAGACTCTTCTTTCATTCCGACAGGGTAAACAGTAGTCTTCTGACTATTTCCGGCAAGCATAAAATCAAACCTTAAAACCTTGTTGATAAAGTATTTATTAAAGTTGTCCTGAGCCTGCAAAGTGATTGAGACACTAAACAAAATGAATGATATTATTGTTCGCACAGAGAATTTATTTTAAGTAGAATGATGTAAAGCTAAAAATAATCAATGAGACGGATTGATAATTTATCTATTTTTGCCACTAAATAATTAAAGTTATCTGATATGCCATTAATGAATGATCCTTCAATATGGTTTAAAGAGTTATTTGTTCATGACGGATTAAGTTATAGTTTTTCTACATTTCTCAGTACAGTTGCTCTGGTACTGATTGCCATACTGGTTAGCTGGGTTTCAAATCTTATTGCTAAAGCAGTTATCCTGAAGATTATAACCAGGATTATAAAAAAACCCCCTACGACATGGGATGATATTTTCCTGGAGCAAAAAGTTTTTACAAGATTATCGCATCTCGCTCCTGCTCTTGTTATATGGTTTATGGCAGCATGGGCTCTGAAAGTTCATTTGAAGCAACATCTGCAGGTTGAATTTAAACAGACAGTAATTATGAGACACCGGCCTACTGAAGGTAATGGCCTGTCTATGGAGGCTTTTCTCTTCACAAAAAGCAATCAGTTTATACCATACGAAAACATCCAGTATGAGATATTTGAACAACTTCTGAAGATAATGAGTGAATTCGGGCTTAAAATTTTTCAACAACCTACAGGTGATAACCTGCAGACTTTATCAATAAAAAAAATTAGTTGAATTTCAAATAAATAATTGAAACCATGGCTGACTTAAATACCAGAATTAGCGATTTTGTTTGGAAGAATCTGAGTGAAAAACATGTTACAGGTAAAAGAGACCCATTCTGGGAATCACTTCTAAATACCGGTACAGAACTCTGGCTTGATACAGGTGATATGGAGGAAGCCGAAGCAAACTGGTCGGTCGAAATGAGTGCATTAACAACGAATAATTCGTTGCTGAACAATGAGATACAAAAAGGAATATATGATATTTTCATTACTGAAGCAAAAAGTGTTGTAAGAGATCTGCCTCAGGAAGAGAGGGTTAAAGAAATAGCATTTATATTAAATGCCCGTCACGCGCTGAGATTAGCTTCAAAGTTCGGAGGATTTGTGAGTGTTGAACTTCATACTGATACAGCACATGATATTAAGGCTATTCAACATTATGGGAAAAGATTTCATGAATTATGTCCGGAACAGTTTATAATTAAGGTTCCTTATACTGCCGAAGGTCTGATAGGAGCCAGACTTCTAAAGGATTCTGGAGTAAAAATCAATTTCACACTTGGATTTAGTGCCCGAGAAAATGTACTTGTGACAAGAGTGGCCAGACCTGACTATGTGAATGTCTTTCTGGGCAGAATTGGTGCATATATGATTAATAACAAACTAGGTGATGGCTCAGGAGCAGGAGAGAAGGCGGTTATATCATCACAAAACTGGGTAACTGGCCTGTCTGCGGAAAACCCATGGCAGACTAAACAGATAGCAGCAAGCTTGAGGAACTACAATCAAATTGAACTTCTGGCAGGAACAGATGTATTTACCATGCCTCCAAAGGTTGCAGCTGCCGGGCATAAGGAATTGAGCGGAAAATTCTCATCACGGACCCATGAAAATTATGAAGTAAATATTTTTGATTCAGCAAAAGATGCTCATATTGAAAAATTCTGGGAAGTTGATGATAAAGTGCTTAAGCTTGCTGAAAGACTCGCAGGTAAAGTACCGGCCACAGCTGCTGAACTGATTCATATTACTCACGAAGAAGGTTGTGAAGATATGTTCCCTTCACTTACAAAAGAGGAGAAAGGTTTCATTGTTTCTGATGGAAAAATTCCGGTACACTCAAGATGGGAGAAAAAGATAAGTGAAGGCAAAGTTGCTCCTGATACATTACTTACATTAGCAGGACTTGCATCTTTTACCGCTGATCAGGAGATGCTTGATCAACGAATAAGTAATATTATTGAATAATTTGGGCTGACCGCTGCTTAATTATCTCATAAAGGAGAATCCCGGTTGCCACCGAAACATTAAGAGAATCAATGGTGCCTGTCATTGGTATTCTTATCTGATGATCAGACATGGCAATAAGTTCACGACTTATACCTTTATCTTCTGAACCGAGTATCAATACGGTAGGACCGGTTAACAAAGTCTCTGAAGCCAGCTTGGCTGATTTTTCACCTGCACATAGTACCTTGAGCCCCGCTTCCTTCAGATATTCTATAGCCCGGACAATGCTTTTTTCCCTGCAAACCGGAAAAGAATGCAAAGCCCCTGCAGATGTTTTAACTGCATCAGCTGTTATCCGGGCTGATCCTTTTTCAGGGATGATAACTGCATGAGCCCCCAGACATTCTGCAGTGCGAACTATTGCCCCAAAGTTTCTTACATCCGAAACTCCATCCAGAGCAATTATCAAAGGATCTTCACCTTTTTCAAAAATCATAGGAAGCAGGTTGGCAATATATTGATATTCAATGACTGAAAGCCATGCAAGTACCCCCTGGTGGTTTTTCCTTGTCACAAGTTCTATTCTCTCAACTGGTACAATCTGATATACAATGTTATGAGTCTTGACCTCTGTCATTAGTTCGTGGTAAAGAGCACCCTGAAGCCCCTGTTTAACAAGCAGCCGGTCTATCTGTTTTCCTGCTTTAATAGCTTCTATCACAGCTCTCAATCCAAAAATGCAATCTGTTTCTTTCTGCATAAACTATATATTATAAATTTTAAAATATCTCCTTAGAAGTTTAAAGTGCCTAGAGTGCCTAAAGTAACTGGAGAAATCACTGAGGACTTTCTTCTGACTTTAGGCACTCCAAACTCTAGGCACTCCTAACTTTTTTCATCTAAATACCTCTCGGATTATCTAGCCGAAAGACGATTCCTTTTCTCCAGTTGGCAATAGCCTTATCCCAAAATGTTACAAGAGTTTCGCTACGGCTCAAGTAAAAATCATTATCAGAAAAAATGTTTTCTCTTTTTTTAAAGTTGAAGAAAAGATATGAATTGGTTACTGAGAATCTGCCACTCCATCTGGATTTTATCACTGGCTTTTTGTAACCCCAGCTTTCTTCATCGGATGTTTTATAAACTTTATCAGGAGGTCCGTAAATAATATAAATCATCCCTCTTTCACTCCTCCATCCTTCCTTGTACGAAGTAAAATAATAATTTGAGTAGAGGACCCGGGTATAATAAATCCTGATCAGTTCGCGTGCTTTATCAACATTTCCACCGCACTTGATCCAGAATTCGTCAAGCGCTGCTTTTGGTTTTACCGCACTTTTTAAGGCGTCCATTTCTTCCTGAGATGCCAGGTAAATTAGAGGCTCTATCATAACCTCAGGAGTGGTAAGCTTCGGATATGTGGAACCTAAATTTAATAATGTGAATCCATCTTTAATATTCCTGTTTATCGAGCAGAGATAGATACCCTCTTTCGGAAACATCATTGGTAAAGTATCAGAATAAGGTAATGCTATAACCTGCTGAGGTTCATAGTCGAGAGTCTTTTCAGGCAGAAGCATCGAAGGAGGATCAGGAACTTCCCTGAAGGGTTTGTAAAATGAGATGAATAAGCTGTCAATATGTCCACGGGAATATACGAGATTGATGTATTCATTAACTTTTAATGCAGGGCTGAAAAGTTCATTTTTATCGAAATGACCCTGAAGTCTGAAATTATATCTGTTGTTATATGACAGAGTATTAAATTGTACAAAAGACTGTGATACAAGAAGACGAAGCTTGTCGAGAATTTTTATCTCCGCCAGATAATCAGTACCCTTTTCAACTTTCAGCGATACGTTATAAATATATTCCCGCTTTCCGGTTTCCTTGACTATGCTTAAATTTAAAACGGCAGTATCAGCAAGGACTTTCCCCTGATTCAAACTGAAAAGCTTAACGGTTAATAGTACAGAGGCTATCGGAACAGCTTGAGGGTTAGCTTCAGAGAAAAAAAGATCGTTAGCGGGAAACCTGATAGATAGTAAAGATGAATCATCAGATTGATTTATAACATTATAACGTGGGTTGATTGGACTTTTTGTGGGATTATAGAGATAGGACAGATCTTTGTAGTCAACCGTCTGCTGTGTTGTTTTACAGGAAATGAATGCTGTAACAACCAGTATAAGGGTAAGTAGTAAACCAATGGTCCGAATGAAAATTCTATTTTTCATGCCCAAAATTAATTAACTTATTTAATGTTCTGTTCTTTCCATTCAATTCTTATCCTGCAAAGTTCCTTATTATCATTAGTTCTGAATATCGAGTGGTTGAAGAAACAGCCATTCTCATTCTCAATGGATGTTCTTATCATTATCTCTTCGTCGAATCTGGATTCTGCAAGATAGTTTATTTCAGCAGATTGAGGGACATTTTTCATCACGAAACCGAGGTCGTAGCTATCGCTCACCCACTTCAGATATCTTACATTGTTTGTATGAAGGTTTATATCAAGATCGCTGACTTTTATTCTGAATAATGGCGATATATGACCATTTTCTGCAGCTGATTCAATTTTTACACCATATCTTATAGGTGAGCTTTCAGTTCGCAGATCAGGATTGTATTGAGTAAGTATGGAATCAGGCCTCTGCACTTTTTTTGTGATCCGGTCCAGTATGAGCCACGAAGATGTACCTGAAGCAATATGCCGGCCATCAGGATAATTTACTTCATAATTTCTGAGGGCAAATAATTTGTCAGTTCCATTTGGCCATGTCTTCACAATTATTGAGTCTTCCCATAATGGCCATTCAGTTATGACAGCATAAATTCTAGAAAGTACCCAGAAACGGTTATCTCTCATAAGGTCGTTCCTGCCGAATCCAAGTTTAATAGCATGGTCCGAGGCAATATCCTGCATATAATTGAACAGAGAATACAAATTAAGCTTGCCATCAGGTCCGGTTTCATATACATGTACCCTGTACACTTTTTCAAACTGAAGTGAATCCATTATCAACTGTTATTATGTAAAAACTCTTCAACCTCCTGGCTATACTGAGCCCATCTATTCATCTCTTCGTTCATCTGCTCCTTCAAATCCTGATATTTTCTATAATCTATATCATGTGCTTCTGAAGAATTTCCAGGTTCCATGAATGCTTTGTCAACAGCCATAATTTCCGCTTCTATCCGCTCAATTACTTTTTCCGAATCCTCTAGTCTTTTCCTCAGTTTCCTCAGATTACGGTCATATTCTTTCTTTTCAAGGTACTTTTGCTTATTGGTTGAAGGAATTAACTGTGCCGTTTCATTTCTAGCTTTGTCTTTTCTCTCAATATCTTTAAGGTTTTCAATCTTTTTCTTTCTGAGGAAGTCATAAATTCCACCGATATTTTCCTTAATCTTGTTATGTTTGAATTCATATACTTTCCCGACAATTCCGTCCAGAAAATCCCTGTCATGAGATACCACAATTAATGTGCCATCATATTTGATAAGGGCATGTTTAAGAATATCTTTTGAACGCATATCCAGATGATTTGTCGGCTCGTCAAGAACAAGAAAGTTGCTCGGTTCAAGGAGAAGTTTTACAAGAGCGAGTCTGGCCCGTTCTCCTCCCGATAAGACTTTGACCTTTTTTTCGACATCATCCCCCCTGAATAAAAATGCACCGAGCATATCCCGGATCTTTGTTCTTATATCACCTTTAGCAATATCATCAATTGTCTGCAGAACTGTACTGTTTTCGTCAAGCAGTACATCCTGATTCTGAGCAAAATATCCTATTTTAACATTATGCCCGATTTTCAGATTACCAACCCAATTCAATTCGCCAATAATAATCCTTGACAAAGTGGTTTTTCCT
This sequence comes from Bacteroidales bacterium, assembly GCA_049512815.1. Taxonomy (GTDB): domain Bacteria; phylum Bacteroidota; class Bacteroidia; order Bacteroidales; family VadinHA17; genus LD21. The sequence goes on from JBEKWS010000016.1 coordinate 130,327, forward strand.
TCTCCGTTACGACCCACAAATGCAACTTTTTCTCCCCTGGAGATTTTGATATCAATCTTATTAAGTACGATTAATGAACCGTATTTTTTTGAGAGTTCTTCTGCTTCAACTACTACAGTCCCGGAACGGGGTGCAGGAGGAAACCTCAGGTTAATTGCGCTTTTATCTTCTTCATCAACTTCAAGTCTTTCAACTTTATCGAGTTGTTTGATCTTCGACTGAACCTGAACCGCTTTTGTAGCTTTATACCTGAACCGTTCAATAAACTTTTCAGTGTCTCCGATCATCTTCTGCTGGTTCCTGAATGAAGCGATTTGCTGTTCTCTTCTTTCCTCTCTGAGTACAAGGTATTTCGACCATGAAGCTTTGTAATCATAAATCTTTCCAAGGGAGATTTCAATGGTTCTTTTGGTAACATTATCAAGAAAAGCTCTGTCGTGAGATACAAGAACGACCGCACCTGAGTAACCTGAAAGAAATGATTCCAGCCATTGGATTGATTCAATGTCAAGGTGGTTAGTTGGTTCATCAAGAAGAAAGAGTGAAGGCTTTTTCAGCAGGATCTTGGCTAGTTCAATTCGCATTCTCCAGCCACCACTTAATTCTTTAGTTGGTCTGTCAAAATCTTTTCGTTCAAATCCCAGCCCAAGCAAAGTTACCTCCGCTTCTGTCATATAGTTTGTCCCTCCAAGCATTCGGTACCTTTCCTCAACTACCGCAAGGTGATCGCACAGTTTCAGATAATCGGGTGATTCATAGTCCTTTCTTCTCAAAATCTCAGAGCTGGAATGTTCAATCTCCTCAGAGAGACTGATAAGTTCAGAAAATGCTGTTATGGTCTCATTTAATACAGTTGTATTATCATCTACTTTCATCTGTTGCGGAAGATATCCAATTGTAACATTTTTAGACATATCAACCTGCCCCGAACTGGGACTCTGAAGGCCTGAAATAATCTTAAGGAGAGTTGATTTTCCAGAACCATTTTTCCCTGCCAGACCAATCCTGTCCTGATCATTTATCAGGAAGGAGATATTTGTTAACAAATCAAAACTGCCAAATGAAACTGAGATATCCTGAACCGAAACCATAGAGTTTAATAAATGTCTGCAAATATAGGAAAAGTATGGGAGTCACCCAAGATGATGATTTGTACACTTTCATTTAGTAACCCCATTCCCTGCCTGTACGGGGGAAGTTTCTCTGCGGCAGACGGGCTCCTTCGCTAAAATTGCCTACCAGGCAATTTTTTAAAGCTCAGTCCTCCCTTGGGGGAAAATGAAAGGGGGTAATCTTTAGATAAAATAATGTCATTCGAACTGGTGCAACTTCGTGTCTTAGCGTCTTTATGGCAATTTTCTTTATTCTGTTTGCAGGGTTAGTGTTACTTAAGTTATATTTGCGCAGATTAGGGAAGGGTATTCATATATTTGAAAGGTTAGAAAAGTGGGAAGAAAAAAAGAACTCCCTATATTGGAAAAGGTCAGAATGACTGATATCGGAGCTGAAGGAAATGCACTTGCCAGAGTAGATAATCTTGTAGTGTTTGTGCCAATGCTTATACCTGGTGATCTTGTTGATATCAAGGTTATTAAAAAAAGAAAGAAATATCTGGAAGGCAGAGTTGTAAAGTTTTATGAATACTCACCTGACAGGATTGAACCCCGATGTATCCATTTCGGGGTATGCGGTGGTTGCAAGTGGCAACATCTTCCGTATCATCTTCAACTTCAATATAAAGAGAAGCAGGTCAGGGATAATCTGATCAGGATTGGGAAAATTAATCTGCCTGATATTAATCCGATTATCCGATCCTCTGAGGAATTTCTGTACAGGAATAAACTGGAATATACATTTTCCGATAAACGGTGGCGAACGAAAGAGGAAGTAGTATCCGGTAATAAATTTGAAATGGAAGATGCTCTTGGATTTCATATTCCCGGTTTGTTTGATAAAGTTCTTGATATTAAAGAATGTCATCTTCAACCCGAACCGTCAAATTCAATAAAAAATGCAGTACGGGAGTATGCACATAAGAATAATCTGCAATTCTTTAACCTCAGGGAACAGAAAGGATTTTTACGGAATATTGTGATCCGTAACTCTTTGGAAGGCAACGTGATGGTAATAGTCGTCTTTTTTTATGAAGATATTGAGAAAAGGGAAAGCTTGCTCGATTTTCTTGCTTCAGAATTCCCTCAGATCACATCCCTGATGTTTGTTATTAATTCAAAAAGAAATGATTCTCTGAATGATCAGGATCCGATACTTTATAAAGGAGAAGATCATTTAGTTGAGGTTATGGATGGCCTTAAGTTCAGAATTGGGCCAAAATCATTTTATCAGACAAATACCAGGCAGGCTAAGGAACTTTACCATATAGCGAAAGATTTTGCTGGACTATCCGGGAAAGAAATCGTATATGATCTTTATTCCGGAACCGGAACAATCGCAAACTTTATTGCAGATTGTGCTTATAAAGTTATAGGTATTGAATATGTTGATGAGGCAGTAAAGGATGCAATAATAAATTCGGAAATAAATAGTATCCGGAATACTCAGTTCATTGCCGGCGATATGAAAGATGTACTTTCGGAACGGTTTTTCATGTCTAATGGAAAACCGGATGTTATTATTACTGATCCCCCGAGGGCAGGAATGCATGAGGACGTAATAAAGATTATAGCCAAAGCTGCTCCGGATAAAATTGTCTATGTCAGCTGTAATCCTTCTACGCAATCGCGTGATATACAATTGCTTTCGGCAGATTACTTTGTTACTGGGGTACAGCCGGTTGATATGTTTCCTCATACCCATCATGTTGAGAATGTAGTCCTTCTGAAAAGAAGACATGACTAAAATGTACATCGGAAGGTAGAAGAGGAAGAAAAATATTGTATATTTATTGTTCTTATTAATGAGATTTATATATGAGTGTCGAAAAGCAAGAAAATCCTGACCTGCTTTCATTGATCCCGAATAAGGGGATGAATGGTCATCTCGCCAGCCTCCGTTATGCAGAGATGATTCAACATGCTTTAATGCCTAATCCTGAAGTGCTTAAAGGGCAACTTAAAGATTTTTTTGTTCTTTTCCTTCCACGCGACATTGTTAGTGGGGATTTCTATTATGCTTTCTGCAACAAGCAAAAAATGTGTATTGCAGCCGGCGATTGTACCGGACATGGAGTTCCGGGTGCACTAATGAGTATTCTTGGAATAAGTTTTCTAAATGAGATTATGCAATCGGGTATTAATTTGAATGCCAACAGGATACTTAATCTGATGAGGGAAAAAGTTATGAAGGCCCTCCATCAGACCGGGAACTGTGGAGATACAAAAGACAGCATTGACATCGGGTTATGTATCATCGATTGTTCCAAAGGGAAATTGCAGTATTCAGGTGCAAACAGGCCTCTTATTATGATAAGGAATGGCGAATTGACTGAATTCAAACCTGACAAAATGACCTTAGGTGTGGCACCAAATAAAGAGGCTCCATTCACAAATACCTGCATTGAAACAATGCCCGGTGATTCATTTTATCTGTTTTCAGACGGTTTTTCCGATCAGTTTGGAGAAATAACAGATAAAAAGTTTAAGTACAAACATTTCAAACGGATAATTCATTCAATTGAAGAGCTTCCGATGGCACAGCAGAAACAGCATCTTGAAAGTGCTTTTAACGAATGGAAAGGCAGTGCCCAGCAGGTAGATGATGTTCTTGTTATTGGTTTTCAGTTATAACTATTCTTATAATGATGAAGCTTACAGCTTTCAGAATCAGGAACTTCAGATCAATTGTTGATACGGGGTGGCAAAATACTTCTCCTGATAATATTACATGCCTGATCGGTCAGAATGAATCAGGAAAGACATCAATTCTGGAGGGTCTGAAAGTTTTTTATACAGGAGTTATCTCAGAAGATGTTCTGCGTAGTGATCTTTCTTTGCCGGAAGTGAGTTGCCGGTTCAATATCCCTAAAGGATGGTTGATTAAAATTACAGATAACCCTGGCACTGAATTAAAGGAGTTGTTGTCGGGACTGACACATCTTGAGCTAACCAGGAGTTGGATTCCGGACCTTTCTTCAGTTATTAATGTTAGCGGAGAAATAAGTCAGTATCTTGATTCACTTGAAGATGCATGGAGAATATACCTGAAAGATGTCACCATAAAGCTGGATGAGGAGATGATTTCGATCCATGATATGGAAACAGCACTCTCAAGACTAATTGAGGAAGAGACAGATATCAGATCAAAACTTTCCTATAATGAAGGAAAAGGATTAAGTTTCAGGTTATTCGGAAAGAAATCAGCAGATGTTGAGAATTCAAAAAATGCTCAGTTCCCCGGGCTTAAAAACCAATTAAATGAATTAAAGAATCAAAAGGAAGAGATCACTGAAGTTCTTCTGAAGAAGCATCTGGTGAAAAGGGCTGGTGAAAAGTGGAAGAAGCTTGTGGAAAATTGCAGCCAGATCGACAATCATCTCAATGACCTCTCACTCAAGCTTGAAGAACGTCTTCAGAAAATGACTCTTCTGATGCGCCCTATCGAAGATGAATTTGATCTCGAATGGAAAGGAGTGCTTGATGACTACCGGGAAACCAGATCCGAGCGTGACATAAAAATTTCAGAACTGGACAATCATATAGCTTTTTCAGGGTATATTATTGATGGCAGCACTGAGGAAGAGGCGGAGAATAAGGTCAATGAGGTCATTCATTTCTACAAATCACATTATAACAGTGATTTCTTAGGTAGAAAATATTTTGAATACTGTCCTGTTTTTGAGTTGTTTGAAGATTTTGGGAGTTTGCTGCCCAACAGGATTGATATGGAAGATATTATTAGCGGTAATGAAAATGTTGAAGGTTATAAGGCTGCACGAAATTTTCTTTCTCTGGCAAAACTCGATTATTCTTTTTTCCAGCAACCTTCGAGTCGTATCCTGAAACAGAAAATTGAGAATCTTAATCATTCTCTTACACATAATTTTCATGATTTCTGGCAGCAGTCTATTGGGAGGAATAACAAAATCAATATTCAGTTTGAGTTAGATCATTATAATGCTTCATATGGTGAAAAGGCCGGGAAACCATATCTTGAATTCTGGATAAAAGATGAAGGTGAAAGGCTTTATCCAAAACAACGAAGCAGGGGTGTAAGATGGTTCCTGTCATTTTATATGGAGTTAAAGGCTTCGGCAAATATCAGCGACAGGCAGATGGTACTTCTTGTTGACGAACCGGGGGTAAGCCTTCATGCCAGGGCCCAGGAGGACGTTCTTAAAGTATTTGAGGATATTAAAGAAAAGATCCAGGTAATTTATACAACCCATTCCCCGCATCTTGTTGAGATCAACAAACTGCACAGGGTTCTTGCGGTTCAGCGCGATAATCTGGAAAGTATGAGAAGTACTACAAGGATACTTGATCCTTTGCGCTTATCTTCTGCTTCACCCGATACACTCACACCTTTACAAAGCATCCTGGGTAACCCGATGGGAGGTGAAGGATTCTCTTCAAAAAGGGTTAATCTGATTGTAAATGATACAGGTTCATTCTACCTGTTAAATGCAATTATTCTTTTAATGGGGTTTAAGGGTAAAATTTGTGTAATACCTTCAACTAATGTCTCTTCCATCCCATTATTATGTAATATTATGATGGGGTGGGGTATGGATTTTGCAGTATTGCTTTTTGAAAATGATGATGAGATACAAATGGCTAAGCTTCTCAAAAATACAATTTTCAATACAGATAGCGGTGGCAGAGAGCATATTATCAGAATGCCAGGGACTTTTTTAAATTCCGAAGATCTATTATCGACACTTGATTTCAAGAACTATATTTTAGACAGCAGAGAGGGCATAACAGTATCGAATTCGATTTTTATCAGAGAGAAGGAACTTCCACGGAATTTCATTCTAAGCAGATTTCTTTCTGATGTAAAAGAAGAAAAGGTTAAAGTCACTGATTTTGATGAGGAAACTCTTGAGAATTTTAAGCTAATCACTGATCTCCTTAAGGGTTTAAAATAAAATTCTGAATTATTTTGCACTTAATGCTTGTTTTCCTACTTTTGTCGCGCTCTGTAAGTTAAATAACCTGATTATGGAGAGATGGGTGACCCTCCTTCGCTGAAGCTACGGAGGGCAAAGGTGATTACGTGAAATGATTTTACTGGAGAGATGGGTGAGTGGCTTAAACCAGCAGTTTGCTAAACTGCCGTATGGGAAACTGTACCGGGGGTTCGAATCCCCCTCTCTCCGCAAAATTGAAAGCAAATAAAAACAACGTCCTGTAAAATGATTGATTTACAGGACGTTTTTATTTTACCACCGTGCAATCAAATGCAGAAAAAAGCATCTCCTCGGTGTCTTATTCGGTGGTCATGAATTTTTAAATACCAACGC
>JBEKWS010000017.1:0-111338 GCA_049512815.1 Bacteroidales bacterium
CCCGGTAGTTTGCCCATAGCTGCATACTTGGGCTATAAAAGACAAAAGAGTAATAATTTTAAATTTCATTTTTAATTCTTATTTGAAAGTTCTATAAGTTTCTTTATGATAATTTTCATCTTAAAAATATGAAAAATAAATTTCTCTGATGTGGACAAATGTTCGCAAATGGAGGATGAATGAGTCCAAACATTAAAAATGCACAAGTGTCTTTTTCCCGGTATATTGAACCGTCTTTGAGAATGACGAAGGTATTTCAACGCCTTTACCACATTTTTCTCCAACAATAACAATATTAAATGTCCGTTTTTTAAGCATTCCGGGAAATTCACCTTTTCTATCGTCAATAGTTAGTATTTTTTGTCCGTCAATCCATTTAAATGATATAAGTGAGTATACGCCCTTCTCATAATTGTAATTGTCATTTTCATCTTCGTATATTGTAAATTCTCCATTAGCGCCAAGATAGATCCTAATTTCCAACGGATCTGTTGAATAAAAGGCCCCATAGGTATTATAGCACCTGCTTTTACAAATAAGGGCATGGTCTCAAATCTTGCATCTGCCTTAATTGTATTTCCTCCTTCGTAATTTTTACCGGTCCAGAAATCAAACCATTGTGTTCCTTTGGGCAGATATACCGAACGTACATAATAATCAGCCTTAACTTCTAACTTAGTGTTTGTATTAGCATCCGGTTCTATCGATCCTTCAACCTTAATTGAATTTGGCAGGTAATATAGCGGTTCTACTACAGGATTTACCAGGAATGATGGGCCAAACATATACTGATTGTTAATGTTGTATGTAGCCGAATCATTCATAAAATCGAAGGGAAAGGGCACGCATCATTGTGTAATTCTCGTTGGTAACTTTCCAGGCTACGGAATAGAGATAAGGCATTAACCGGTAACGTAAGTTGGTAAATTTAAGCAAAGTACAGTAGGTTAACGAATCCTGAGTGATAAAAGCCCATGGTTCCCGTGGGAAATCGGCGCCATGTGCCCTGAATAACGGGCAAAATGCTGCAAATTGAAACCATCTTGTGTAGAGTTCATGAAATCCCTTATCCTCCTGGCCTTTTTCAAAAACACCACGCGAAAACCACCAGCCTGGTTCATGTTTAATAAAATATCCAGCAATATCTGTTGTCCAGTAAGGTATGCCTGTCATGCAGAAGTTTAATCCTGCAGGGATTTGTGCCCTGTAATCTTCCCAACTGGCTGAAACATCTCCCGTCCAATAACTTGCCCCGTATTTTTGCAATCCGGCAAACGCAGAACGAGTTAAAATAAATACCCGTTTTGACGAAGTGGTAGCTCTCTGCCCTTCATAAAGGCCTTTGGTATGCATAAGTGCATAAGTGTTGATATAGCGGCCACTGCCATACAAATCGGTTAACTTCGATGAACATAAATTATTGGCCTGAACAGCAGGGAGTTGAAAATAGGGGGAAGTCCAGTCAGAATCGTAACCTTCGGAACAATCTGCCCACCAGCCATCTATTCCATAGTGAAACAAACTGTCATTTGTCTGGTTCCAATATAGTTGCCTGGCTTCAGGTTTAAGAATGTTCAGATGTGCATTATCTTTAAGTAAACCATCAATAGCTTTCATTGCAGTGTTATTGGGGCCTCCCTGGGCCATATCCGGCCAGATTGAGATCATAATTTTCGTATTCATCGAATGAATATCTTCTATCATTTTTTGAGGATCAGGATAATTAATGCGGTTGAACGATTTCTGTCCCCATTGTCCTTCGGGCCAGTATTGCCAATCCTGAACAATTAAATCGAGTGGGAACTTCCTGTCCCGGAATCCTTTCACGATAGAAACAATTTCGTCTTGTGTATTGTATTTTTGTTTTGACTGTATGTAGCCATAGGCCCATTTCGGGTACATTGGCGCCTTCCCGGTAAGTTGCCTGTATGAAGAGACTAAATGATCGAGATTATCGCCATACATAAAGAAATAATTTATTTCGTCGGCAACATTGGACCATAGATAATAACTGCCTTTTATGTCATTAAATTCACTGAGGGAAAAGTTGTCCCAAAGAATACCGTATTTGTTGGAAGAAATAATAACAGGTACAACATCCTCCCGGTTTTTTTGGAGCATGGTAACCTTTTTACCATTCAGCCGGACTTCTCCATCCATATAACTTCCAAGTCCATAAAGAGATTCATTTTCGGAATATATAAACGATTGTTTAATGTGGTAACATTTTTCGCCTGCTACTTCCGCAGGCTGAAGGTTTTTTCCATTTTCAGAAAGAAGAACCGTGCCATCGGATTTTGAAAAAGAAATATTGTAATTCTGTTTGTCAATACGGGCAATTATATTTTGTGTACGTAATATGATTTCTTTGTTAGTTTCCTCAACATTCCATTGGGGAATATCAATTATTTTTTCGGTTATGATAAGGCTTTTCCGATCAGAAAAAGATTCTTGAGGAGATACGATAACCTGAATAATATCATCTTTCCAAATTTTCAGTTTTATTTTTTTGATATTAAAGGTATTGGAAGGAGCAGTAAATACAACTTCATCCTGTTCTTTTTGAATAGTTTGTGCCTGCGTAAGCATCACGCTGAATGAAAATAGGATATAAATCAGCAATCGTTTTTTATTATTCATATTTAACATATTAACAACTGTTTGTAGATACTTAACCGTCTGGTTCTCAGCCATTCAACCATAGCAAAGCATTTGTTGCCAATGCGCTGAACCCAAGTGTGTTTAAAAATGTCCTTCCTTAATCCTCTCATATCTGAAAGGTAAAGGAAGGACATAAATACTAACTAAATAAGTACTAATTATATCCAGGATTTTGAGTAAGGTTTGAATTTTTCGCAATCTCCGTCCTGGGGATTGGGTAAAGCGCCCTGTAATCTCCATTTGGAGAGTGAGACAGCCATGATTTTTTGGTAAACATACCAAAACGAATCATATCCGTTCTGCGACGGGCTTCCTGATTAAATTCCCATCCTAGCTCATCGAGCATACGGCCGTATTGAATATCAGCGCCTCCTTCATGTGTAAATGGAGATAAGTGATTTTGAAGTCCATAATCATAAGTACTGCCACCCTGTAATTGGGCGCCTGTAACAACAGCCTTTGCCGGATCTTTGAAATCACGTTCCCTGACCGTTGTAACAACAGCGGCAGCATCATCAGCATGTCCGGTGCGCAAAAGGCATTCTGCTTTCATCATTAAAACATCAGCATACCTTAAAAGTGGCCAGTCATTACTTAAACGATTAGTGGCCCCCATCGCTATTTCAAATTTACCTAAACGGAAACCATCTGTTTCGTCTGAGAAATCAACTCCGTAAACATGATTGCGGTAAAACAATGGTTTTCCCATCTGCTCTCCCCATGAAGCTATAAGGATGTCTCCATTCGATGCATATTGCACCCCCTTAATGTAATTATCAATATATCGGGCATCGAGGGTATCGAATGTACTTATAAATTGCGGTATTGCACAAACGCCACCCCACGGTGAATACATAAGATTATAGGTTCTCTGGTTTTCACCTTCCAGGGTTTGCATATGAACATCAAAATCGTTCCATTGATTAACATATTTAGAATCAAACGGCAACGCGAAGATAATCTCTTTTGAATTTTGATTCTCCGTTATAAATACATTTTTCTGGTTTGATTCCAATTTAATTCCGCTGGTTCCCGTTGCATCAATGATTTGATTGCAAATAGCTAAACATTTGTCCCATTCAGCAGTTCCTGAATAAACCTCTGCATTCAGGTACATTTTAGCTAATAAAGTAAGTGCGGCCCATTGATTAAATTTGCCATAACTGGCCTGGTTATTGTCAGCAGTTACCAATTGATAGTTATCAAGGATATCTTTAACAATAAAATCGTACACCTCTTTCCTCGTATTTTGTTTTGGTAAAAAACCTTCAGGCACATTAAATTTATCAACTATCGGAACGTTTCCATATATATCGCATAAAACCCAATAATAAGAAGCCCTCAATAGTTTCATTTCGGCTACAAGCGCAGTTGTATCGGCAGGTGTAACAGGAATCGCTTTAGACTGGATCTGATAAATAACCCGGTTACAGTTAGTAATACCTTTGTATGCCCTTGTCCATACATTTATCACGACATCATCGTCGGTGGTCCATTTATGTTCATGTAACCTGCGGTATACACCACCATCTACCCATCCACCATTACGTTCGGGAGTTAACATCTCATCAGCTGAAATTTCCTCGGCCCGGTAAAGTGTATTCCATTGCAGGAGAAGACCACGCCAGTCTACGTAAGGAGCACCTGTCAAGGCTGGAATGTCTGAAGCAGTAGGAACAAATGAACTCGCCACAATATCAGTATAGTTTTTATTCATTAAATTGATACATCCTGAAATTGCGACCATAAGAAAAGCAATTAATGCTATTCCGGTATATGTAATAAATTTTAGATTTTTCATATCTACATTAATTAATAATTAAAATATCACATTCAGACCAACAGTAAAAGTACGAGTGGTTGGATAATTATTAGGCGAATCCATTCCAGGGTCTAGTCCCGATGTTACAACTTGAACAACTCCTGATTGAACTGTTGAATTAGGGTTTCGCAAACTTACTTCAGGGTCTATCCCTTTATAACCGGTAATGATAAATGCATTGAGTACCGATGCATAAAGCCTTGCAGATTGTATAAACTTAATCCCAGTTTTGTTGAAGTTATATCCCAGTGTGATGTTATCGATTTTCCAGAAATCGCCATTTTCGATATAATAGCTATTGAATTCCGGTATTGATTTTAACTGGGTTTTTCCAAACACTTTATCAAAAGCTGTTGTAAGAACATTGTACTGTATCATTCGTGGATTTTCGAACATCATCCGCGTTAAGTTGGCAACCTGGAACCCAAATGCACCTCTTTGTGTAATGCTTAGGTCCAAGTTTTTATAACGGAAGTTATTATTCCACCCGAGGTAGAATTTTGGAAGGCCATTGCCAATTACTTTTTTATCTTCGAAAGAGTGTTTGAAATCAGAATATTTTACCGGATTTCCGTCAGCTCCTTCGTAAACCCACTGGCCATAATTTGCTGCATCGGTAGGATCGTTGCCAATATCAATTACTTTATAGCCATAGAAATTACCTACAGGGCCACCAACTTTTAAAACATGGGAAAAGGTTTGAATAGGAGGGAAAATGCTGCCAACTTGTAAGTAATCGGTTGATAGCTTGTAAACATCGCTCGACAGGCTTACCAGTTTATTCTTGTTGGTAGAATAACTAACAGTGGTATTCCATTGGAAGTCTTTTGATTTTATTGGCACAATGTTGAGCAATACTTCCACTCCTTTGTTTTCCATAACGCCAACATTGGCCAGAGTCCTATTATAAAGGTTAGGAGGGCTCGGTACGTCAAATAACCAAAGAAGGTTGTGGATCTGGCGGTTATAATAATCAAAACTACCGCCAATGCGGTCATTCAACATGCTGAAATCGAGACCAACGTCTGTTTCGCGTTTTTCTTCCCATTTTAAATTGGGATTAGCATTCTGAGTTGGGACAAGTGTTTTTATCCATTTTCCATTGGTAAATATATATCCCGTAACACCATCCACCTGGTAGCCAAGAAGACTCACTCCTTTGAAAAGATCTGATGGTTGAGATCCTGTAACCCCATAACCGGCCCTTAACTTGATATCGTTAAAAAGGGACTGACTACTCATAAAAGATTCTTTGGTAATTCTCCAACCAACTGAAACGGCAGGGAATGTTCCCCAGGGTTCTTTAGTGCCATATAATTGACTAGCTTCTTCACGACGAATACTTGCCATTAAGAGATATTTATCGCTATAGTTGTAAGTTAACCTGCCAAAAAAACCAATTAAATTTGTTGCTTGCCTGGAAGACTGTACAGGATTAGAAACAGCGCCATTTACTACAGCCTGGCCAAGGTCTATATTATTATATCCAAATACATCGGTTGGAAAGTCCCAGTTTTCCATATAATAATTACTGAAGTCATTATCCTGGTAACTATATCCGCCAAGGATCATAAAATTATGTTTGTTGATCTTTTTTGAATATTCGGCGGTAAGCTCAGCTAACCGGTCGATATTTTCATTTCCCTCAATATTTGCATACCCATTTAGATTGTCGCGCAACGTGCTCGCATTTTGTTTGGTTTCAGAGTACCCTTTAGACATGATCGACTTTGCATATGAGAACACCCCGGAAAGTTTTAAGCCTGTAAGTGGTGTATAGGTGATTGCACCTTTATACCTTCCGACTTGGTTATTATACTTACCATCACTCTCGTATATATTGGACACAGGGCTCTGGTATGAAAATTTAAGCAATTCCTGGAACCAGGTTCCATCCGGATTTTTAACAGGAGATGTTGGGTTTTGGTTGAGGGCCTGATAATATGTGCTATAATTAAAACCCCACCACTCGGCTGAAGAGTTAAACAAATTTATATTAATCTTTACCTTATCATCAAACATGCTATGGTTAAAATCGATGTGTCCGGAAAAACCCTTGTTATACGATTTTTTGAACAGACCTTCATCGTAGTTATAATTAAGATTAACCAGATAATTTGTTTTTTCATTACCATTGCGAAATGTTAAATTATGATTGTAGATCAGTGGCTTTTGGGAAATTTCTTTTATCCAATCGGTACTTGCACCATTATCAAGCATTGGATATGTAGTTACACCACCTGATACCACTGCGCGATCACCTGACGCAATCTGTGCCCTAAAATCGGCAGCGCTGGACAGATTAGGTTTTCTGGTAATGGTTTGCGTACTTATATAAGTACTGTATTCAACGGTACTTTTATTACCGCCTGCTTTTTTGGTTGTAATTAATATTACCCCATTGGTGCCCCGGGTACCATAAATAGCTGCAGCAGAACCATCCTTTAAAACATCAATAGATTCAACATCCTGCGGTGCCACAGTTTTCATATCTCCTGGTATCCCATCAATAAGGATAAGAGGATTTTGATTTTGACCCATCAATGAAGTATTACCACGTAACAAAATCTGTGTTCTGCTTGTGGGATCCCCTGTTGGAAAAATAATGTTCAAACCCGCTACTTTTCCCTGGATCAGCTGACCCGCATCGGTTACACTCCCTTTGATGAAATTGTCAGATTTTACGGTGGCAACCGAACTGGTGACATCTCCCTTCTTTTGCGTACCATACCCAATTACCACCACTTCCTCCAGTCCAACTATCGACTCAGACATTGTAACATTAATTTGAGTTGATGTTCCAATACTGATTTCCTGTGTTTCCATCCCTGTAAATGAGAATGTAAGACTTTTTGTTCCCGGAGGAACTTCAATACTGAATTTTCCAGCAATATCGGTCAGCGTTCCCTGGGTTGTTCCTGTAACAACAACGTTTACTCCAGGCATAGATGTGCCATTCTTTTCAGTAACAATACCGGTTATTCTATTTTGCTGTGGTTCAGTTCTTGATGCTATAGCCAGCAAGTTATTCTCAAGGGGATCGGTGGTTAATAAGATTTTCCTGTCAAATACTACGTAATTGACATTTGTACCTTTAAATAATTCAGGCAGAATATCAGTGATCAGTTTATTTTCTGCCTGGATATCAATAACTCTGTTGACATCAATCTGTTTCTGGTTAAAGATAAAATAAAACTCACTTTGACTTTCTATTTCATCCATTACCTGTTCAAGGCTCCTGTTTTTCATATCAAGTGAAACCTTCGCTACCTGGGAATAGGTAGGTGTAGCTAAGACATTTGAAACACCAACTACAATAAAAAGGATTGCAATTTTAAGTTCCATGATTAGTTTTTTTAGGGTTGGGTTTGAATGTACCCATAAGTCAAATTTTTTTTTCATAACTTTGAAAAGTTTTTGGTTAGGTTATTATTTTTAAATAGTAACTTAGCAATACATACAGGAAGGCGGTTCCATCGCTTTCCTGTTTTTGCTGATAAAAGATTGTTCCATAGGCAAATGTGGTTTTAATTTATATTAAGATTATTTAGTTCGAGGTGATATAATCACTCGTGTTTTTCTATAAACTCCATCTGTTTGTATGTTCCCGTTCACAATTTTGTAATCTATAGGCAAACTGCGTTTCAATAAATCTAAAACCTCTTCAAGACCCTCATCTATGAAGGTTGCACGCAACCGCAGGTCTTCGGTTAAACTGACATTAACTTCAACATCAATATTATACCACCGCTCCAGCCTCCTGGCAATAACATCCAACGGATCATTCCTGAATACCAGCTTGCCTTCTGTCCAAGACAAATATTTGTGAGGTTGCACCACTTCAGTTGAAAAATCCTTAAAAGTTTTATCATATATAACTATATCATTAGGATTCATTGTGTGGGATTTATTCATTTCCTTATTATTGAATACCAGTTTCCCTTCCTCAAGAACCACTTCCACATTCGTCTCATTTTCATATGAGGCTAAATTGAAACGTGTGCCTAAAACTGTAACCATAATTTCATTTGTGTTTACTTTAAATGGTCTTCTCTTATCTTTAAACACATCAAAAAAAGCTTCTCCTTTAAGGGCTACCTGGCGATCAGAATTAAAATTTCCATTATATTTTACACTTGAATTGCTGTTTAACCATCCGGTCGTGCCGTCAGGCAAGCTGAATTGTGCACGTGTCCATGCCGGAGCTTTAATTTCAACCCAGGCTTCTTTTTTCAACCAGGTTTCTTTATAAGTTTGTATTCCAATATAGATTACAAGGGGAAGGATTAATATACCTGCTATTCGCAATGTCCATTTTAGGATATTATCAAATGACCACGATTTTCGTGCTGATGATCTGGTGTTTATATCATAATGAATTCTGTAAAGAATATGATCAAGATCCTTTTTATCCAAATCATCTTCAGGCAATAATTCTTCAAACTGTCTTGATAAAAGATGCATTAATTCTTTCTCTTTATTCTTATCGCAAAAAACCTCATCAACATAAGATGCATCCTTATCAGAATACTCTCCCTCGAAATAACGGTTTATCTTTTCACTATCAAAGCCAATCTCTGCCATATTATACTCTATCTATCAATTTTTAATATACAACATATAGTAATATCAAATTCTGTCTTAATACTCCTATCAGAAAAAAAGCAGCTCTCAAACCAAGGAGAGCTGCTTTTTACCCTAATCAACTAACCAAAACCTATGAAAAATATTTTGCCAGATATATTTATTTCTACACCCTGTTGTTCCGGTGCATCTTTCATCCTGGTAATTATGCACTGGTGAAGTAAAACCATTTACCCCTACACAAAAACTTTCTACTCTCTTCTTCAAATACAGACAATAAATCTTTTCCAAAATCTCTCTTTATTAATCTTTAAAAAATTTATTCAATATACTGTAATATCCATTTCTGCCCGATTACACCTATCAGCAAAAGGGGGAAAATAAATAATAATTGCTATTTTGGGTGTGTAATAATACAAAATATGCATTTCCTCCTACTTACACACCCTGGATTAATTATGAACCGAACACCAACGTGTCGGAGAGAGTTACATCATATCATTAAAAACAAAAATATTATGATGAAATAAATAGAATGAAGAATAAAATAACAGGAATATTTTCCCTGTTAAGATTTGTTCTGATGAATTTTAATGCTTCTGTCAGCTGATTTTCAACAGTTTTGTGGCTAATCTTTAATTTTTCAGCAATTTCATTAATACTCAACCCCTCGAACCTGCTTTTTATGAAGATTTCTTTACGTCGTGCGGGCAATTGGTTGACTAGTTCGGTTATATATTGATATAGTGAATCATAAGTTATTTTCTGAGAAGTCTGCATATCCAGATCAGAAATAATTCCGGTTTTAAAATATTCAGACAAATAGGCTTTGGTTCTGAAATGCTTCCTGATAATGTTGAAAGCAATTGTAAAGAGGAATGATTTAAAAGATAGTTCCTTTTTCAGATCTGCCCGTTTCTCCCAGATTTTTGTAAAGACCTCCTGAACTAATTCTTCAGCCTCCGCTTCAGATTTTAAATAACCAAGAGCAAAACGGTATAATCGGCCACTATACTCTTTATATAAGGTATTAAAGGCTAAAAGATTACCTTTTGATAAATTATGTACCAACAGTGACTCGTTTTTTATTGTACGATCTTGCATCTTCCAGAATTATTTCAAATGACAAATTCCGATTGAACCAATCATAGTGGCAAGTTAAGAAATTTATATTTCATAATTAATCAGTGCCTAAAATGATCAATTCGCAGCAAAATTTTTCACCTGACTCAAAAATCTTTTTCCCCTTAAGATTGGCTCGTTGAACTTTTTTCCTTTTCATACAATCTTCATGTTATACCGGATTTTATTTACTTTGTATAATATTCTACAACATTATAAAATGGCAAAAATATCAGATATTTTACTGGATCGCAGAACAATACGGAAATATTCCTCTGAACCTGTTGATGATAAGCTTCTTAATGAACTTCTTATGATGGGTTGCCGCGCTTCCACAACAGGGAATATGCAAGTTTACAGTATTATCATTACCAGAGATGAACAAAAGAAAAATGATCTCGCTCCACTGCATTTTAATCAGAAGATGATTACTGAAGCTCCTGTTATTCTGACATTCTGTGCAGATTTCAACCGATTTACCAAATGGTGTCTGATTAGGAATGCCAACCCAGGGTATGATAATTTTCTTTCATTCATGACCGCTGCAATTGATGTATTGCTTGTCGCACAAACTGTTTGCATCGCCGCTGAATCAAAAGGCCTTGGAATTTGTTATCTTGGAACCACAACATATAATGCTCATAAAATCATTGACCTGCTAAAACTTCCCAAAGGTGTTGTACCGGTTACTACAGTTACTCTGGGCTGGCCATATGAGATGCCTGAACAAGTAGACAGGCTTCCATTGTCTGCAATCATTCATAAAGAGATCTATAGTGATTATTCCGATGAGAGTATCGCAAACTTTTATAAAGCGAAAGAAAGCAGAACAGATTCCAATCAGTTTGTGAAGGAGAACAATAAAGAAACTCTGGCACAGGTTTTTACAGATGTCAGGTACAAAAAAGCCGATAATGTTCATTTTTCAAAAATACTGTTGCAGGTTCTGAAGGAACAAGGGTTTATGGAGCAATAAATAAGACAAAGGACAAAAGTTAAAAGATAAAAGTTAAAGAAGTCGAACAGGAGAAGAGAGAAAAAGACTTAAAGACAAGTGCGAAGCGTAAGACAGGAGGCGAAGCCGACATTAAGACTGCGACCAAAGGGCACAAGACAATCAGACATTATTCAAAATCAATCTCTAGAATCTTCGCGATTTCCTTTAGATCCTCTCTGATTGCCGGAACCAGTTTGATTCCATCCCTCATATTCCTCTCCTCTGCCTCTCTTTCAGGATCTCCCGGAATCAGAACACACTCCTGACCTTTAGCTGGTTTTGCGGACCTCAAAGTCTCAATCCATTCGTCCATTTTTGTTTTGAATTCTTTGGCAGGTTGAAACGCATCAATTCTCATTGCCCCGAAAAAATGACCTGTTCCTTCACCAACCTTTTTATTGAGTATCGGAAGGTAGGCAACACTTGGAGGCACGAATGGGCCGAAGTTTGCCCCGCTGAAAACAGCAGAGAAAATATCGACTATCGATGAGAGGCAAAAACCTTTATGACTGCCGTGTATCCTGTCTCCGCCAAGAGTAAGCATCGATCCTCCATATTTAAGTATTGTCGGATCATCGGATGGCAAACCATCTTTGTCCTGAACGAATCCGAATGGAACTTTTTCTCCTTTCTTTTCGGCTATTGCCAGTTTACCCCTGGCAATAGGAGTTGTAGCAAAATCAGCAACAAACGGTGGTTGTTTCATTGCGGGTATGGCAACGGCAATTGGATTGGTGCCCATCATCCTACTGATTGAAAATGTAGGTGCAACAAGGGGGTTGGCATTTGTCAGACAGATACCTATCATGTCATATTGTAACGCCATCATTGAGTAATACCCGGCAATCCCGAAATGGTTGGAGTTCCTGGTTGCAACCCATCCCGTTCCTGCTTTTTTTGCTTTTTCAATAGCAATCTCCATCGATCTTCTGGCAGCTACCATACCAATTGCATTATCTCCGTCAACAACTGCCGTACTTGGTGATTCATGAACTATCTTGATAAGGGGATCAGTATTTATCCGTTTGGCTCTCCAAAGTTCATAATAGTCCTTGATTCTTATCATCCCATGGGAAGCATGGTCTCTTAATTCAGCAGCAAGAAAAACTTCAGCAATAATTGTTGAGTCATGCTCATTGCATCCCATCTTCATGAAAACATCCCTGGTAAAATCAAACAGATAGTCGTATTGATACATTTTTTATTAACTGATTAAATGGTACATCTTGCGTGTTACGCGATGCGCTATGCTTGGTGCGTGGTGCATGGTGCAAGAAAAATGTCAAATACACCCTGCACCTTGCATCCTGAACCTTGCAAGGTTCTTTATTTTTATTTTTTTACTTTTGCCTTTTGTCTTTTGTCTTTTGTCTTTTATTCCCTTCTGATACTATTATGCACACCAGCCTGTTGTGTCGGTGTAATTACCACTTCATTTATACAGACATGATCTGGAAGAGTAGCGCAATAAAATATTACATCTGCAATATCTTCAGCGGTAAGCGCATCAATGCCCTTATAAACGTTTTTAGCTTTTTGTTCATCTCCTTTAAAGCGAACCAATGAAAATTCCGTCTCTGCCATCCCGGGTGCTATAAGTGTTACTCTTATATTATCTTTCAACAGGTCAATACGCATTGATTTTGAAAGTGCATCGACGGCAAATTTTGAAGCGCAGTAAACATTGCCATTTTCGTAGATTTCTTTTCCGGCAATTGAACCAAGATTAAAAATATGACCTTTATTTCGAGCAACCATAAGTGGTGCTATTGCTCTTGTAACATAAAGAAGACCCTTGACATTCGTGTCGATCATTCTGTCCCAGTCATCAGTATTCCCAGTTTGAATATGATCCAGCCCAACAGCAAGACCGGCATTATTAACAAGTACATCAATTGTTTTCCATTCTTCAGGAAGATTTCCGATCGCTGATTCAACTTCATTCTTTTTCCTGACATCAAAATTGAGCGCCAGAACTTTTATCTTTCCATAAGTCCGAAGTTCTTTTTCCATATTATCCAGTATCGCTTTTCTTCTTCCGGTCACAATAATGTTATATCCATTTTTAGCAAATTTTACAGCAGTTGCCTTTCCGAAACCTGAAGTCGCCCCGGTAATCATTATAGTCTTATTCATCTTTTACGATATGGTTTTAGATTATGTAAAAATAGAAATAAATTTTATTGCATGTACTCACCCCCTTTAATCCCTCTCTCTACTTTGTAACTACCCTTTATACACATCTCTTTATTTGAGTTAGGGATATTGTTGTAAACGACGCTGAAGGCGTCAAATTCCAATAGCCACAGTCACGTCTGTGGTAATGATAAAATGACCTTGTCCAACACCGGCGGTGTTGAATTCCAATGATCACGGATTTTATTGAAGAAACACAAAAGAAGAAATAGGATTCATTACAATTGTTTTATTTGACAAATTAGTAAATTTATACTCGCTGCTAAAATAAATAAATATGTCAACCTATACCCAGATTCTTTATCAAATTGTTTTCGGAACCTATGACTATACTCCCTTTCTGAATACTGAGAACGAGAACATACTTTTCTCGTATATAGTAGGTATTCTGAAAAACAAGTCTTGTCATTCCTACATTGTTGGGGGCGCTAGTAATCACATTCATATCATTACTCATATTCATCCGACCGAGGCCCCTGCATTTTTAGTTAAGGATATTAAGCTTGCCAGTCATAAAATGATCTTAGACAATCGCAAGTTGTTTTCTCACTTTACCGGATGGCAGGTTGGTTACAGTGGTTTCACTTACCATATTTCTTCTAAAGATAAACTCATAAGATATGTTGAAAACCAAAGAGAACACCATAAGATTTTTTCATTTAAGGAAGAATTAAAAGAGTTGTTGAACGAACATTCTGTGGATTATAATGAAGATTATCTTATAACTTAAACATATTCAACACCCTCCGGGGTTGATAGATCAACTATTGATTCGACCACGGACGTAACCGTGGCTATTGGAATTAAATGCCTCCGGCATTATTCTGAAATGAAATCTTACCCTTCTTACTCTAACTACATATTAGACAACACAATAAAAAGATGTGTATAAAGAGTAGCTACTTTGTAAAGAGGGGTAATTAATTGATATACAGTAGTATGCACTTCCTCTTTGCGAAGCAGAGAGAGGCCGGGGGGTGAGTTCGTGAGGAATAAAAGAGGCCTTGGGTCTGGAAACTAAATATAATTTGAAGAGTTTGCGTATGGGCTAATAATTCTATCTTTGCGTTTTAAAATTAAAATGGGAAATAAGTATGCGAATTTGAATGAGGGGAAAAAAGTTGCTATTGAATCGATGTTCGATTCAATAGCATGGAGGTATGATTTTCTTAATCATTTTCTATCTTTTAATGTTGACCGTCTATGGCGACGTAGAGCAATAAAGGTAATTTCTGACTTGTATGAGTCACCTCATGTTCTGGATGTTGCAACGGGTACCGGCGATCTGGCAATAGCAGCTATGAAGCTCAATCCATCAAAGATTTCAGGAATCGATATTTCCCATAAGATGCTTAAAATAGGTAGAGAAAAAATTGAAAGAAAAGGTTTGACCGGAAAAATTGAATTGATACCTGGCGATTCGGAGAAAATTCCCTTTGATAACAATACTTTTGATGTGGCTATGGTGGCATTCGGAGTCAGAAATTTTTCAGATCCACTGAAAGGTCTTTCGGAAATGAAGAGAGTGATTCGCAACGGTGGTATGATAATGGTGCTTGAATTTTCGAAACCATCAGGGAGCCCATTTAAGCAACTTTACAATTTCTATTTCAGAAATATTCTTCCGTTTTTCGGAAAACTGTTTTCAAAAGATAGTAATGCTTATAGGTATTTACCGGATTCTGTAATGGAATTTCCGGATAATGAGGAGTTCCTTAAATTACTTATGCAGGCAGGTTGTTCCGATACACATCAGATAAAACTGACCAGTGGAGTGGCAAGTATTTATACCGGTATCAAATTATCAACGCAATAATTAGAATTCAAACCAGTTTATTATCTTGTATCCCTAAATAAATAATTTCTAAGAAGGTTGAAAAGAAAAGCCACTTACATAATATTAATCTTCATTTTTCTTCTGAATCAACTCAATTTATCAGGGCAAAAACAGAAGCCTAAAAACGAATCATGGTATGATGAGAAGCTTCTTCACTTTGGATTCAGCCTGGGGTTTAATACGATGGATTTCGATATAACTCCCTCACAAAAATATTATCAGATAAATTCTCTATACCCTGAAGTGAGTAAGCTCAATCCTGGTATTAATATCCAGATTGTAACCGATCTGAGACCAGCTAATCATCTGGATATAAGATTTCTTCCCGGTGTATCTTTTGGTCAGAGAGTTATAATGTATTATAAAAACAGTACACTGGTTAACAATCAACAAAGACTCGAATCTTCATTTCTTGAATTTCCACTCCTTCTTAAATATAAGGGTGATAGATTAAATAATGTCAGACCCTATGTGATCGGCGGGTTCAACTTCCGGTATGACCTGGCTGGTAAGAAAGAATTTGATGACGCGAAACCAATCTATATCAGGATTAAACGGCCGGATCTTTATTATGAACTGGGAGCAGGTGTCGATTTTTACCTGGTATACTTTAAACTTTCAGTTGAGTTGAAAATGTCGAACGGTTTAGGCGATGTGCTGATTAAAGAAGCAGCTCTGGGGCACCCCGAGTACGAGAATGCCATTGAAAAGATGAAGTCGCAGATTTGGATTCTTGCATTTCATTTCGAATAGAAATGGGCAAACAGGTTCAGATTAATCTTACCCCTGCTGCTGCAGCGGACGAAGCGGTAATTAAAAAGATTGCAGCATCTCTTGCCGGAATAGATCAATCTGCAGTTACTTCTGTAAGAGTTATTAAGCGGTCGGTTGACGCAAGAAAGAAAAACATCCGGGTTAATCTGACCGTTGAAGTTTTTTCCGGTGAAGATTCTGTAAAACCTGCAATCAGTCCGTTTATTCCTGTTGATGTTTCATTGAAGAGAGAGATCATCATAGTTGGGGCAGGTCCGGCAGGCCTCTTTGCCGCACTTCGTTTGATTGAGTTGGGTTTGCGTCCGGTAATAATTGAAAGAGGTCGTGATGTTTCATCTCGCAAGAAAGATATTGCAAGGATAAGCCGTGAACAGATTGTTGATCCCGATAGCAATTATTGCTTTGGGGAAGGTGGCGCCGGAACCTATTCTGATGGGAAACTTTATACCCGGTCGAAGAAACGAGGCGATAATACAAGAGTCCTGGAATTGCTTTGCCTTCATGGCGCCAATGAGAATATCTTGTATGAAGCTCATCCTCACCTTGGTACGGATAAACTTCCGGGCATTATCTCTGAGATCAGGAAGTCGATTCTCGATGCAGGAGGTCAATTCATTCTTGAAAAGAAAGTTACTGATTTTTTGATTGATGGCAATGCAATAAATGGAGTCGTTACATCGGATAATGAAAAATTTAATTCCCCTTATGTAATTCTGGCAACGGGCCATTCCGCAAGGGATATTTATGATATCTGCAATAATCGGGGCGTAGAGCTTGAGATGAAACCATTTGCCATGGGAGTAAGAATTGAGCATCCCCAGGAGTTAATCGACAAAATACAATACCATGGAAATTCAAGAGGAGAATATTTGCCTGCTTCTTCATATAACCTTGCAAAACAGGTAGAAGGGAGAGGTGTTTATTCGTTTTGCATGTGTCCTGGCGGATTTATCATACCTTCTGCTACTGCACAGGAAGAGGTGGTTGTAAATGGTATGTCACCCTCAGGAAGGAATTCTCCATACGCCAATTCCGGGATAGTGGTTGAGATAAAACCTGAAGACCTTATTAAATACAGTAATTTTGGAGAAATGGCGGGTCTTGAATTTCAAAAAGAACTTGAACGTGAAGCCTGGAAGAATGGAGGACATACACAAAGAGCTCCTGCACAACGTCTTGTTGATTTTGTCGCAGGAAACACTTCAGGATCCCTGCCAAAAGTTTCCTATTTCCCCGGGGTAACATCTTCTCCGCTACATAACTGGCTGCCAAAAGCAGTAGGCAGACGGCTCAGGGATGGATTCAGACTATTCGGGCAGATAATGAATGGTTACCTGACTAACGATGCCGTTGTATTAGGTGTTGAGTCACGGACATCTTCCCCGGTAAGGATTCCAAGAGATCCTGAAAAACTTCATCATATAAAGATATCAGGTTTGTATCCATGTGGAGAAGGATCCGGATATGCCGGAGGTATTGTATCATCAGCGGTTGACGGAATGAGGGCTGCCGAGGCTATAGCCGGTAATTTCTTAAAGTCAAATTAAATGTGGAATCAACCACCCCGTCATGACCCTTTGGTCATGACACTCCTCCTTTTAAAGGAGGGGAAACTATTGGCTTATAATATATAATAATTTTCTGCTTCTCTCCTCCTTTTTAATGAGGAATACCCCGAAGGGGGGAGGTGGTTGGTTTTTACAAACCCATTTGCTCCTTGGTTTAGAAAATTAGCTACCATTATCTCCCAAAAATATATAGATTTGTCAATAAGATATTTGTAATGGAAAATCCGTTTAAAAAACCATACAGTAGAATTGAAACACTCAGGGAAAAGTTTGTTTTTATACTTGTTTTTGGCCTGTTTATTTTCCTGTTCCTGCTTCTTTTTAAACCATTCGGAATGGTTCAATTAAAGACTGAATATCAGTTCTTTGTTTCACTTGGCTTTGGGTTTGTAACAATATTTATGCTCTCCATTTTCAAGTATTTACTTGAACCTATGGTAATAAAAAAGAACTGGACCTTCGGAAAGAGTATTCTCTGGGGGTTGCTTATTGCATCAAGTATTGGAGCAGCTAACTACTTCTATGTCAGTATTATATTCCCTCAGATCTTTATTTTTAAATATTTTTTATTTGCCATCTGGACTGCTATATTAGTAGGAATCATACCAGTTACAATAGGTTATATCGTTTCGTTCAACAGGATTTACAAAAGTGCTTTAAGAGAAGCTGCAATTCCGCCTGAAGAGGTTTTGTGGGAAAGTGAAGTTATAATTAGGGGAGGAAATCCAAAAAACGAATATAAATTTAACCCGAAGCGTATCGTCTATCTGTGTTCTAATGATAATTATGTAACTATTGTTACAATCAAAGGAGAGACCCTGACCAGGACACATCTTCGTGGTACTCTGAAAGCAGCAGAATCGGAACTCAAAAAGAACACCTCTTTTTTTCGATGTCACAAGTGCTTCATTGTCAATGCAGAATATGTGGATCATGTGACAGGTAATGTTCAAAATTTGAAAATTAAAATTAAACCTCAGGGTTTGGAAATTCCTGTTTCCCGGTCAAAAGCTGCTGAAGTTGTAAGAAAATTCAAGTGAGCTGCAGCAGATCAATAATGAAATATATGTCTGTCGCATAACCTTTTGCCCCCGATTCATGCAATTCACCCCTTGCTCATAACTTTTAACCACAATTGAAGTTTGTTGACCACTTTTTTCTTGGAGTGAATGTGATATGGGTTTAGATTTGCATAAAAAAAGTTAATGACAGATTCATTGATACTTGGTCTCAGCAGCGGTTCGGCATGTCTGGCAACATGCGGAATGGTAATGTTTCCATACCTGATGGCTGGTTCAGCAGATGTTAAAAGAATTGCAATTGATCTTTCTCTCTTCTTACTTACAAGGTTTGTTGTTTATTTCTTGCTGGCAACGTTATCATGGTACTTCGGCCAGGCATTATTTAGTAATCGGGTTGTAAAAAATGTTGTTCCCGGGGTTCTCTATATTGTATTTGCAGTAATGCTGGTATGGTACAGTATAAGTAAAAATCGCAACACGGATTGCCCTGCCAAAATTGTAAAAACGGTTCATAACCATAAGCTTGTCCCCATCTTACTTGGGTTGGTAAACAGCCTGGGATTTTGTCCGGCACTGTTTATAATACTTACAAAGGGTGCCACACAAGGAACTCTTATTCAAAGCTACTTTGCCTTCCTGGCATTTTTTATAGGGTCTTCCCTCTGGTTTTTACCGTTGCCTTTAGCTGGTAAATTACGGAAAAAGGAGGTACTTAAAAATATTGGAATTCTTGCCACAGGTCTGGCAGGCATAATTTTCATGATAAAAGGTTTGACTAATTTAATAGGAGGAATTATTAATGGATAACACTTTAAAGATTACAGGGATGAGGAAATCATTCGGGATATCTCTTCTGTATACTCTCCCTATGTTTCTGGTAACATTCATGTTCATGACCGGAGGAAGACCAAATTTTGCAGATCCGGCTTCAGCCCTGGCCATGCTAACTGCTTTTTTAATGGTGAATGTTCTGTACTTCTTTATGCATTTTACAGGGAAAACAGACAGGTACAGGGCAATCCTTTTTATTATTTTCGCCCTGTCTCTCTCTTTTACACTTATACACAATATGGTTGAGGTAAGAAAATCCATGTCTTTCTCCCGGGCCGACATACTTGAATGTAAGATTCCATTCTGCCATCTTGTTATTCCGATGATGATACTTCCTGCTGCTTTTACTAAATCAATTATTTTTCCGGGGAGCATTATCGGGGGGTTTGCAAACATATCATCAATGGTAGTTTTATGGTTAGTCGCAACTGTAGTATTGGGCAGGGGTTTCTGCAGTTGGGGCTGTTTCTATGGAGGATGGGATGACGGTTTCTCGAGAATAAGAAAAAGACCCGTAATCAAAAAGATAAGTGAACTATGGAAATGGATGCCTTTTGCAGTTCTTATTATGGTAGCTCTTACCTCAGCATTAGCGCTTATGCCGACATATTGTTCATGGATATGTCCTTTTAAGGCAGTCACTGAATTTGAACAGGTTACGTCTGTCGAGTCTGCCACAAAAGCTGGAATATTTCTCTCCCTTTTTGGTGGATTAGTTGTTGTTTTGCCTGTAATGACCAGGAAAAGAACTCAATGCAGTTTTCTGTGCCCTATGGGAGCTGTTAATACCTTGTCGAATAAAATCACGCCATTCACTTTAAAGATAGATAGGCAAACCTGTAATGAGTGTTTAAAATGTGTTGAAGTTTGCCCTCTGTTTGCCTTAACACGGGAAGATATTAAAGCAGGCAAAGTTTCCATATTTTGCAGTAAATGCGGAAAATGTGTTGATGCCTGTTCAAAAAAGGCTATTCATTATGGCATTAAAGGGATCCCTCCCGGAAAAATGAAAAATTTTTCAAGGAATCTCTTTCTGTTTGTTTCATTCCTTTTTATGGCAGTGTTCTCTGCAGGATCTATAATAAACAGCTTACAAAGTTTACTAAAACTCATCTTTTAAACCAGTTTTCAAAATGAAAAAAGTAAAGATAATTGCAGGAATTTGCTGGGCGTTTCTCTGTCTCATTCTGATAATCATTTTATTCCCGGGTTTGAACAGTTTCTCCGTTTCGGTATCTAAACTACCGTTTATGAAGCTAAATCCCAGATATACCGGTGGTGAAGTTGCGAATCAAATGATAACTGAGAGCTGTACCCTGGACATAAGAAAACCGGTTTTTAATGGGTTTTTAAGAGAAAGAAACTCTGGTTTTGTACAGATGGACTGGCGCGGAACTCTCCCTGAAATGATCAAAGATTCGATCGATTACGATCATGATGGGAAAAAGGATTTTTGTGTTTTAATAGACAGGAAGGACTCAAAAACAGTATTGAACCCCTTTAACAGAAAGGTGAAAGGTGTCCTTATTTCGACACTAACGTCGTATGGATGGGCTGTCAGAGTTGAACTTATTAAATGATCTCTGATGTCTTGAATCTAATTATTATATAGTATTATGAGAATTAATATAATGCAACTTATCATCTGTTTTTCATTTGTTTTTGCCTTTTCAGAGCTTCTGCTTATGCTTTTCAAGCATTCAAGGATAAAAACTGCCAAAACCAGGAAAGACCAGGGTTCAATGATATTGATATGGGCTATGATTACTTTTGGATTTATCGGTGGATTCAATCTGGCAAAACATGATTCCTGGCATTCTATCAATTCTGTAGTTGCCGGTATCGGATTAATGATAGTTCTCACAGGGATAGTCATCAGGTGGCTTGCAATTATTCAGTTAGGCAAATCATTCACCGTCGATGTAGCTATAACAGAGGTTGCTAAACTTAAAACAGATGGATTATATAAAAAAGTAAGGCATCCAAGCTATCTGGGATTATTATTGATAATCATCGGATTTTCTGCAACGATGAATAGTATCTATTCACTTCTCATTCTTACAATACCTGTTTCACTCGCAATTCTCTACAGAATCAGTGTGGAAGAGAAAGTTTTGATCCAGGAATTTGGCAACAGGTATTCAGAATATAAATCACAATCAAAAAAACTTATTCCCGGAATCTATTGACGAGGTATGATATATTAAATCCGGATCTGTTTTAATTATCTTTTTCCCTGGTTAAGATAATCGATTCTTTTAACCTGAAGGAGATTAATATACTTAGTAGCATAAGCCCGATAAGAAAAACTAAAGATCTGGTCATTGACCCCGTAGATTGAGACTTAAGACTGTCCATTCCAAATATAAATCCAATACCGGATATCTGACCCATCAAAATGAGCATTCCATTTGATGTACCTTCAGAAGCCGGGTAGGTTATTTCGGCTCCATATTGAAAGCCAATAGGCCCTGAACTAAGGAGGAAAAATCCTAATACAGTTCCGGAGAAAAGCAGGAGCCAGTAGCTGGTAGCAAATGTGATGCCGATAAGGCCAATTGTTGCACCGAAAAGGGCTACAATTATAAAAGGAGTTCTTTTTTTGTAATAGTCTGAAAGCAGAGGAATAATTAAAGCTCCGACAATTCCTCCAATTATCATTAAGCCTCCGGTAATACCGGCCTGGGTGGCTGAGAATCCCCGCGGTCTAATTATGTCTTCAATCCAGGTAGTTACAGCATTGAAGACACCCAAACCGATAAAAAAGATAATCATCAACCAGAGAAAATCTTTGGTTCGCAGAGTCTGCATAAAACCATCTAAAACGAGTGATCGCTCCTCCTGATCAGGACGGCATGGGGCTGTGGGAGGTGCTTCTTTCAAAACTGCAAGAAAGATAACAGCGGTGATAATTGAAATAATTCCATAAATGGTTAGCATTCCTCCTATACCTGATCCAATAACAAGGTATGGTGTAAGTGTCATTCCTCCCAGTATTCCTATATACATTGCAAGTGTTCCAAGGCCTGCTGCTGTTGCGCGTTCCTCAATTGGAAACCAGCGGGCAGCCAGTTTCGTGATAGCATTAAGAATGAAAGGTTGTCCGATCGCAATACCAATTTGTGCAAGCAGCAACATATTGTAATCTGTACCCGCAAATCCGCGAAGTAAACCAAAAATACCTGTAAATACAGCGCCGATCCCAACCCCAATCCGGATTCCGAATTTATCGATAGCCCAGGATGCCGGAATTGAAACAACAATGTAAACGATCATGAAACACATGGAAAGGATTCCGATCTTAAGATCAGAAACACCATAATATTTTGTCGCATCGCCCGTGATCGGTGCAAAAGTAATCCATAAGAGTTGGTTTACAGCAGCCATTAACATATAGACAACCAGCATGATCCAACGAGCACTATAAACTTTGAAATTTGATTTTGGCATAGCGTAATAATTTTGAATAAATATAATTTTATTAATCAGTTAAGCTGCCAGATTTTCGGAGAAACTCAGAAAAAACTACTGAAGCCGCCATACCTACATTCAGTGAATCGATTCCCTCCTTTAGATTGCTGAATTTTGGTATCATTATTTTTTCATTGATAAACGGAATAAGTTCATCAGAAATACCCTTTGATTCATTCCCAAGCAAAATAATCCCTTTACTATCAAGCTTATGATTATAGATAGAGTCGCCTTCAAGCATTGTCCCAAATATCGGAATATTATTTTTAACAGCGGTAGCAAAAAGTTCTTTAAGATCGTAATAGAAAACATTTACATGAAGTAATGCACCCATACTTGCCTGAATTACTTTAGGATTATAAACATCCACACAATCCATTGAACATACAATATTCTTAATACCGAACCAGCCGGCAGCTCTTATGATTGTGCCAAGATTGCCAGGATCCTGAATAAAGTCGAGGGCTACACAAAATTGATTAATTACCTCTGATATTTTCATTTCACGATCCGGAATATGGACAATTGCCAGAGCATTATGCGGTGTTTTTAATGTGCTTAATTGTTTAAGTTCCTCATAACTTACATCCTCAGTTTCATTGACAAACATTGTCATATGAGTGGGCAAGGAACTTAGAAATTCAGATTTGGCCAGGAGCATTTTTATGGGGATCTTCGCAATTAGGAACTCCTTAACAAGTTTATCTCCTTCTATTACAAATAATCTCTCTGCATCTCTGACCTTTTTTTTTTGAAGAGAAATAATGAATTTTTTTTTGTTTTTGCTGATCATATTAAAGCTGCTAAGTCAGAAATCTGGTAAAGTTGAAAAAACCTGTAAGTTCATTTTTTTGAAAAACTAAACTGTAATCTAGGCAAATTTAAGGCAAAGCACTCAAAGAATTCTTAATTTGGCAAAAATGTTATCATCCCAAAGTTAAAAATTGTCAGTATTTTAAAAAATCAATTATTAGCTTCTGAAATTAACTGAAATTGTAGTTGTTAATGTCTTCTTCTGCGACCTCTTAGCCATTATTCTTTTTTAACTTTGACTTCAGATTATTATTGATATATTTGAGTTTAACTTTTGCGATAAATTTTGAAAAAATCCATCACATATTTAAATCTGTTTTATCCGGGATACAATCTTTTCTTCCTCTTTCTTTTTTTTTTATTTTTAACATCTTGTAATCCAACAAAATATGTTCCTGAGGGAGAGAGCCTCCTAAACAATAACCACATTATTATTAACAAGGAAGGCATTAAGAAAAGCGACCTTGTGCCTTATATTAAACAAAACCCGAATAAACGGATTTTTGGTACCAGGTTTCACCTTGGCCTGTACAATCTTTCAAATATTAATAAAGAAAAGTGGCCGCATAATTGGTTAAGAAAAATTGGAGAAGAACCGGTTATTTATGATTCATCTGCCACAACCAGGACCAGAGAGCAGATTAAATCATATGTTATGTCGAAGGGTTATTTTGATGGACATGTAACGGATACCGTAGTAACTGCCAACAGGAAATCGGATGTATTCTATAATGTTGATTTACTTCGCTCTTACACAATCCGAAACCTCACTTATGAGATTGCAGATAGTAATATCAGAAAACTTTGTTTTTTGGATTCTGTGAACTGCATTATTGTCAGGGGAAAACCTTACGATGTTGATGTTCTGCAGGCTGAACGGACGAGGTTTGAGCGTTTTATTAAGGACCATGGTTTCTATGGATTTACAAACGATTTCATTTGGTTTGGAGTTGATAGCATCGTTGGGAACAGGCAGGTAGATATTAAATACAATATCAGGAATTTTACCAAACTTGATGCTAATAACAGAATCACCTCTGCTCCTTTTGCAATTTATACAGTAAAGAATATTTACATCTATCCTGATTTAATACCAAAGGAAGCACTGGAAGGGGGTGAAGCATATTTTAAGGGTCTGGATACCACATACTACAGAGGTTACTATTTTATTACCTCAAAGAAAAAACCTGAAATAAAATACGATCTGATTATCCGGTCGCTATATTTGAAGCCAAACTCAATTTTTAACGTGACAAATACTGAACAAACGCAGGCTCATCTGATGTCACTTAAAGTATACAGTCTTGTTACTATTAACTATAATGATTCAAAGGAAAATGAAAGTCGCCAAGGTATGGAATTAAGTCTTGACTGTAATATACAGCTGACTCTTCTGAGTCAACAGTCGTATAAGATCGAGCTAGAAGGTACCAATTCGGCCGGCAACCTGGGCGGAGCCCTGAACCTGATCTACCAGCATAAAAGCCTCTTTCATGGAGCGGAACTCTTCAGCACGAAGTTGAAAGGAGCTTACGAAGCATATTCACAACAGAACAGTCATCTGACAAGTACACAGGAATATGGATTGGAAACCAGCCTGAGACTTCCCGAATTTTTGGTTCCTTTTATTAAGACAGAAAATTTCGTTAAGAAATATAATCCTTCAACAACAATACTGGCAGCCTATGACTATCAGGAATTGCCATTTTATACAAGGACCATGGCTAATGCAACCTTTGGTTATAGCTGGAAAGCAGGTAATTATCATTATCAGGAGCATATCTTAAACCCGGTTCAGTTTAATCTTGTAAAACTTCCTTTTATCGATTCAACATTCGCAGCTTATATAGAAAGGTCCTCTTATCTGGCTTACAGTTATAAGGATGTTATGATTCTTGGAGGAAGCTATTCATATATATTTAATAATCAGAAAAATAAGAATTCAAGAGACTACTGGTTTCTTAGAATTAACACTGAAGCTTCAGGTAACATGCTTTCGCTGGTTGAAAAACTTTCCAATGCGACAAAGACTAATGGGAGCTATCAAATACTCGGGCAACCGTTTGCCCAATATGTGAGGACTGATTTCGATCTCAGATATAACTATAGATTTAATGACGTAAGTTCAGTTGTATACCGAGGTTTCTTTGGGATTGGAATACCTTATGGCAATTCAAAAGAAATACCATTCGAAAAGCAGTATTTCGGCGGTGGTGCAAACGGTATAAGAGCCTGGCAGGTTCGGACTCTTGGCCCTGGTTCATATAATCCTAATCCCGGCGATAGCACCAAGTTTTTGAATGAGACAGCGGATATAGAGTTAGAGGCCAATGCGGAATACAGGTTTAAATTGTTCTGGATCCTCGAAGGCGCCCTTTTTCTCGATGCAGGGAATATCTGGACCTATAATAACGACCCGGCACGGCCGGGTTCGCAATTTGCCTTTAATAAGTTTTATAAGGATATTGCTGTGGGAACAGGAACTGGTTTACGATTCGATTTTAAATTCGTAATCGGGAGAGTTGACCTTGGCATCAAACTCCGTGATCCTAAGCTGACAGGTGGGTCAAAATGGATAATTATGAGACGACCGTATACCTTCAAAGATGACTTTGCACTTGTTTTAGCAATTGGATATCCTTTCTGAATTCTGAAGATTCAACGTTACTTCTGTCAGGTTTTTAAAATATTCTCATTTTTTATTCATCCAAAACTAAAATCGATCAATTGTTGCTGTGTTTTTAAAGAGAAATGCATAAATTGCAGATTGTCTCATTGCATATTTGTTATAATGAATTTAAACAGGGAACCAATTAAGAACTGGTTTGGCTTTACACGGAGGGAGAGAAGATCAACATTTATCATGCTTTTAATAATAGTACTGATGATTGGTTTGAGATATACTTTCCCTGACAATAGTAATGCGTTTAAGGATGTTACTGCCACCATTTCAGCTAGGGAAAGTCATTCTGAACTTTTTAAAGAAGATATTTCATCCAACGGAGAACCATTCTCATTTGATCCCAATACGGCATCGAATGAAACACTTATGAGACTCGGACTTGCCTCAAAAGAAGCTAATACATTAATAAATTACAGAAACAAAGGAGGAAAATTCAGACAATCTTCAGATATTAAAAAGGTATATGGAATTGAAGTTGCAAAAGCTGAAAAGCTTATTCCTTTTGTTGACGTTAAAAAGACACCTGTGGAAAAAGTCAGGGCTCAGTCCATTTCAAAGCAAGAATCTATACTTAATATTAACAGTAGTGATTCTGCAACACTTGTCAGGCTTCCGGGAATCGGTCCTGTACTATCTGCCAGAATCATAAAGTATAGACGCTTACTCGGGGGGTTTGTCAGGATTGACCAATTAAAAGAGGTTTATGGGTTGCCAGTTGAGACATTTGAGGTTATAAAGGGGAGAATATTTGCCGATTCGACAGAGGTTATCAGAATTAATATAAATTCAGCTGGTTATAAAGAACTATCTCGTCTTCCATATTTCGAAAAATATGAGGTGACAGCAATTCTTAAGTACAGGGAGATTAAAGGCAGGGTAACTGGAATTTCTGATCTTACTGAGAATAAATTGATTACAGCTGAAAAAGCTTTTAAAGTAAGGCCTTATCTGACTTTTGAAAAGTAATTTTTTTTTAACCGCAGAGTTCTCGAAGAAGGCGCAAAGTACGCAAAACCAACTTAAGGCAATGCAATACTTTGCGACCTTTGCGAAAAAACTTAGCGACCTTTGCGGTTATTGGATTTTGATTTTTAGAATTTGTAATTAACCTAATAAAATCGTAATTTTATTAAAATATAATACGATATGTTCATCATAAATAATTTATTTAAATGTCAAAAATAAGGTTGTCGGGATAAATTATTTCCTAAAATGTTTTGAAAAGACTTTTTCTATTTCTAACTTTGCGCCTCGTTTAAAAACTGAAATATTAATTATGATCATTGTACCATTAAAAGAAGGCGAAAACATTGAAAGAGCTTTAAAAAAGTTCAAAAGAAAATTTGAAAAGACAGGAGTGATTCGTGAATTGCGTTCACGTCAGGCTTTCATTAAGCCTTCAGTCCGCCGGAGGGAAGAAATCAAGAAGGCAATGTATGTACAAAAAATGCAAGAGAGCGAAGAGTGATTCGCTTAAAGGCATCTCATTTTTTTAATACAACAGATAAAAAGGTTCCTTCATGAGCCATAAGGAATCGTTCTTACAATATCTGAAAATCGAGAAGCGGTATTCACTGCATACTGTCAGGTCTTATTTAAATGATCTGGATCAGTTTTATTCATTTTTAACATCCATGGGACTTCCTGAAAACCCGGTCGAAGTAACTTCGCACGATATAAGGGCATGGATTGTCAGTATGCTCGACAATAACTATTCAGCCGTAAGTGTTCATAGGAAAATTTCCTGCCTGAGGGTATTTTATCGCTATTTAAGAAAGGAAGGGATTGTTAAAAGTGATCCTCTTGAAAAGGTTGTTTTACCAAAACGAAAAAAGACCCTCCCTGTTTTTATTGAAGAAGAGGCTCTTGTTAATTTACTTGATAATTACAGTTTTGGAGATAGCTTTGCAGGCATAAGGAACCGGACGATTATTGAGCTTCTCTATCTCACAGGGATTCGGAGATCGGAGCTGATCGGACTAAAAAATTTAGACGTAGATCTGTTTGAAGGTTCTTTAAAAGTGACTGGTAAAAGAAATAAGCAAAGGATAATCCCACTGGTTAAGCCATTTATTAGACGGTTAGAAGAATACATAAATGTGAGGGACAAAAATGTTGCAACTGAAAAGGATGGTTGGTTTTTTATGACCGACAAGGGGAACAAGTTATATGATAAATATGTTTATAATACTGTAAATAGTTATCTCGCAATGGTAACCACAATTGAAAAGAAGAGTCCGCATATTTTACGGCATACTTTTGCAACACATATGCTTAATCGCGGCGCTGATCTTAATTCAATAAAGGAGTTACTGGGACATGCAAATTTATCTGCTACACAGATATATACACACAACACTTTTGAAAAACTCAAAAAAGTATATAAACAGGCTCATCCAAGGGCTTAAATATTAATCAAAAAATCAGGAGGTACTACTATGAACATTCAGATTCATTCAGTGCGGTTTAATGCCGACAAAAAGCTAATCGACTTTGTTCATCAGAAACTGGAAAAACTGACCCAGTTTGGTGAAGATATTGTTAATGCTGAGGTTTATCTTCGGCTTGACAAAGATCAGGAGCGAGAGAACAAAATTAGCGAAATTAAGCTGGAGTTACCTGGAGAACCTTTATTTGCAAGGAAGCAAAGCAAAACATTTGAAGAAGCAACTGATGAGGCTATAGATGCGCTTAAGAAGCAGATTACTAAGCATAAACAGAAGAAGAGAGGAGTCTGAAAATTCTATTTATAAAAATATATTGAATTATTTTGATAAGTAAAATTTAAATTCATACATTTGCAAACCGTTTTTTGAGGGTGAATTATACACTTACGGGGCGTTCTTTAAATTGCCGATGTAGCTCAGTTGGTCAGAGCAGCTGATTTGTAATCTGCAGGTCGGGGGTTCGAATCCCTTCATCGGCTCTTGAGAGATTTATAAATGTGTGTCTTAGGAGCAAAACTCTGTTTAAATGGGGAGATACCAAAGCGGCCAACTGGGGCAGACTGTAAATCTGCTGGCGAATGCCTTCGTAGGTTCGAATCCTGCTCTCCCCACTTCAAAAGGATACAGACCGTAAACTCTAATAAATTTTGGAAGAGTATGCGGGTCTCTTTGGACGATATCAGGCGGGAGTAGCTCAGTTGGTAGAGCATCAGCCTTCCAAGCTGAGGGTCGCGGATTCGAGTTCCGTCTCCCGCTCACTATTTGAGGCCAGAGTAGCTCAGGGGTAGAGCACTTCCTTGGTAAGGAAGGGGTCGGGGGTTCAATTCCCCCCTCCGGCTCAACAGGAAACTTGATTTATAATTGATTATAGATAAACTTAATTAAATACGCTTGGAGTTATGGCAAAAGAAAAATTTGACAGGTCGAAACCGCACGTAAATGTTGGTACAATTGGTCACGTTGATCATGGTAAGACCACCTTGACGGCAGCGATCACTATGGTCCTTGCCAAAAAGGGTCTCTCTGAAATCAGGGATTTTGACTCAATCGATAATGCACCTGAAGAAAAGGAAAGGGGTATTACCATTAACACTGCTCACGTTGAATATCAGACTGCTAAACGTCATTATGCACACGTTGATTGTCCTGGACATGCTGACTATATCAAAAATATGGTTACAGGTGCCGCACAGATGGACGGTGCGATACTTGTAGTTGCTGCTGATGACGGACCTATGCCGCAGACACGTGAACATATTCTTCTTGCACACCAGGTTAACGTACCTACGGTGCTTGTATTTATGAACAAAGTAGATATGGTCGACGATCTGGAACTTCTTGATCTTGTTGAAATGGAGGTTCGTGATCTGCTTAACTTCTATAAGTTTGATGGCGATAATGCTCCGGTTATACGTGGTTCTGCTCTTGGCGCTATGCATGGAGAGCCGAAGTGGGAAGAAAAAGTTTTGGAACTGATGGATGCAGTTGATTCATTCATTCCAATACCTAAACGCGAAAATGAGAAACCATTTCTTATGCCGGTTGAAGACGTCTTTTCAATCACAGGTCGTGGTACTGTTGCAACAGGTCGTATTGAAACTGGTGTCGTTGTTACAGGTGATGAACTTGAACTGATAGGACTTGGCGCAACCAAACGCAAATCAGTCTGTACCGGTGTTGAGATGTTCCGTAAGATTCTTGACAGAGGTGAAGCTGGTGATAACGTAGGTCTGCTTCTTCGCGGTGTTGATAAAAAAGAGATCAAAAGAGGAATGGTTCTTGCTAAACCGGGTTCAATAACACCTCATACAAAAATAAAAGCTGAGGTTTATGTTCTAAAGAAAGAAGAAGGTGGACGCCACACTCCATTCCATAATAAATACCGTCCTCAGTTCTATGTAAGAACACTTGATATTACAGGTGAGATTACACTTCCTGAAGGAACAGAAATGGTGATGCCAGGTGATAACGTTACTATAACGGTTGACCTTATCTATCCCGTTGCTATTAATGTTGGTCTTCGTTTCGCTATCCGTGAAGGTGGCAGAACAGTAGGTGCCGGACAGGTAACTCAGATACTTGAATAAGAGTTTTGGATATACAGTAGTGTCCTGTCTCGACAAGACACTACCCTATACACGGGTGTAGCTCAGTTGGTAGAGCACTGGTCTCCAAAACCAGGTGTCGGGAGTTCGAGTCTCTCCTCCCGTGCAAAATTATTAGTACTATGAATATAAAAGGATATTTCCAGGAATCGTTTACAGAACTTGTGCACAAGGTAACCTGGCCAACGTGGAGCGAACTTCAGAACAGTGCTGTTTTAGTAATGATTACTGCATTGATATTTGCTGTTTTAGTTGCCGGTATGGATTTTATTTTTAGCAGAACAATGCAATTCATTTACAGTTTGTTATACTAAACAGGAGAAGGTTCCATGAGTGAGAATATAAAGAAGTGGTATGTGCTTCGGGCTATCGGAGGAAAGGAAAAAAAGGTTAAAGAGTATATCGATAGCGAAATTACACGTCTGAAACTTGAGGAATATGTCTCACAGGTTCTTATCCCGACTGAAAAAGTTTATCAAATAAGAGCAGGCAAGAAAATAAGTAAAGAGAGAACATTCTTTCCAGGATATGTTCTTGTAGAAGCTATCCTGGTAGGAGAGATACCTCATTTATTGAGGAACGTACCCAATGTAATCGGATTTCTGGGTTCTCAGGACGGTGAACCTGTACCACTCAGAAAATCAGAGATTAACCGTATTCTTGGAAAAGTCGATGAACTGAATGCAAGCGATGAGGAATTGAATGTTCCCTTCTTTGTGGGAGAATCGGTTAAAGTGGTCGATGGACCGTTTAACAGTTTCACAGGAATAATTGAAGAGGTGAATGATGAAAAGAAAAAGCTTAAAGTGATGGTTAAAATATTTGGCAGAAAAACCCCGCTTGAGCTTAGTTTTATGCAAGTAGAAAAGGAAAATTAACTGAAGATATTGATAGTTGTAATATTCATAATGCTTCCTGAATAACTATCAAGCTCTCGCAATAAACAAGCAAATTTTAAATTATGGCAAAAGAAGTTGCTGGACTAATCAAGTTACAGATTCGTGGCGGAGGAGCTAATCCATCACCCCCCGTTGGACCGGCTTTAGGTTCAAAAGGTGTAAATATAATGGATTTCTGTAAGCAATTTAATGCGAGGACCCAGGACAAAGCTGGAAAAGTAATACCGGTAGTAATAACTGTATATGGCGACAAATCATTCGATTTTGTCACCAAAACACCACCGGTTGCTGTACAGCTGCTTGAAGTTGCTAAAGCGAAGAAAGGTTCTCAGGAACCTAACCGAGATAAAATAGCTTCAGTTTCCTGGAACCAGATCAAGATAATTGCTGCGGATAAAATGGAGGATTTAAACTGTTTTACAGTAGAGTCCGCTATGCGAATGGTAGCTGGTACCGCCAGAAGTATGGGAATCACCGTTAAAGGAGAATTCCCGGTAAAATAATTAATAGGAGAAAAAATGACTAAACTTACCAAAAACCAGAAGTTTGCTCTTGAAAAACTAGATAAGGACAAACTTTATACATTGAAAGAAGCTTCTTCTTTGGTTAAGGAAATGACCAAAACCAAATTCGATGCTTCGATCGATTTAGATGTAAGGTTAGGTATAGATCCAAGAAAATCCAATCAAATGGTTCGCGGCGTTGTTTCCCTCCCTCATGGAACGGGGAAAGAGACACGCGTACTCGTGCTCTGCACCCCCGATAAGGTGGCTGAAGCTAAAGAAGCCGGAGCTGATTTTGTTGGTCTTGACGACTTTGTCGAAAAGATCAAAGGTGGTTGGACAGACATGGATGTTATAATAACCATGCCATCAGTTATGGGAAAGGTCGGTCAGTTAGGTAGAATACTCGGTCCCCGCGGACTGATGCCGAACCCAAAAAGTGGAACTGTTACTATGGAAATTGGGAAGGCTGTTAAAGAAGTGAAGCAGGGTAAGATTGATTTCAAAGTTGACAAAAGCGGAATCATTCATGCCTCAATCGGAAAAGTCTCATTCGAACCAAATAAGATCGTCGACAATGCAAGAGAGTTTATCTCAATTGTAAACAAACTTAAACCAGCCGCTGCTAAAGGCACCTACATTCGTAGCGTATTCATTTCCAGCACAATGAGCCCCGGGGTTAAGATCGATCCTAAAGGTCTTGATGATTAATTATTTAAATTAAAACTTGAAGAAATAATGAGACGGGAAGAAAAAAATGCTATCATAGACAGCCTTGCTGAGAGATTAAAAGAGTACAGCCACTTTTATCTGACTGATACTGCTCAGCTTAATGCTGCTGATACAAGTGACCTGAGAAGAAAGTGTTTCGAAAACGACATTAAACTCGTTGTTGTAAAAAACACCCTCCTCAAAAGAGCACTGGAGCAGTCTGTAGGAAACTTTGATGAACTATATCCGGTTCTTAAAGGTACTATGTCCATCATGTTTACACAATCCGGAAATGTTCCTGCAAAACTTATTAAGGAATTCCGTAAAAAACATGATAAACCTGTGCTTAAAGGCGCATACGTTCAGGAATCTGTTTATGTTGGAGAAAACATGCTTGAAGCACTTATTTCAATCAAAACCAAACATGAACTGATAGGTGATATTATTATGCTTTTGCAGTCGCCGGCTAAAAATGTTATTGGTGCCCTTCAATCAGGTGGAACTAAAATTCACGGTGTTCTTGAAACACTATCTAAAAGAGAAGAATAATTAAAGTATAATCAAATTAAAAATCGATAAATATGGCAGATCTTAAGAAATTTGCAGAAGAACTGGTTAACTTGTCTGTTAAAGATGTAAACGAACTGGCTAAAATACTTAAAGATGAGTATGGTATTGAACCTGCTGCAACTGCAGTTGCTGTTTCCGGCCCCGCAGCCAGCGATGTAGCTGCTGTTGAAGAAAAATCAACGTTTGACGTTATTCTCAAAGCAGCAGGCGGTCAGAAATTACAGATTGTTAAACTCGTTAAGGATATCACTGGTCTCGGACTGAAAGAAGCCAAAGCAGTAGTTGATGCTGCTCCCTCTCCAGTTAAAGAAGGCGTCTCCAAAGATGAAGCAGAAGCAATAAAAAGTCAATTAGTAGAAGCAGGAGCTGAAGTTGAACTTAAATAAATTATACCTAATTGCTGGGTTATGGGTTTAGTCCCGATTTTTCAGGACTAAGCCTTTTTGTTCTTTAAATAATAAGTTCACTTAATCTTTTAATAAATGTCCTCAAAAAATACCGAAAGAATAAGTTTCGCATCCAGAAAAAATCAACTTGAATATCCTGATTTTCTGGAAGTTCAGTTGAAATCCTTCGGTGAGTTTTTTCAACTTGGAACTACTCCCGAAAACCGGAAAAAAGAGGGACTATTTAAGGTCTTTACAGAAAATTTCCCGATAACTGATACAAGGAACAATTTCGTTCTTGAATTTCTGGATTATTATATCGACCCTCCACGTTATACAATAGAAGAATGTATAGAACGCGGACTAACGTTCAGCGTTCCGCTTAAAGCAAAACTGAAACTTTACTGTACCGATCCTGAACATGAGGATTTTGATACAGTTATCCAGGATGTATATCTTGGAACTGTGCCATATATGACGGAACGTGCTACTTTCGTTATAAATGGTGCTGAAAGAGTAGTTGTTTCACAGTTGCACCGATCCCCCGGGGTCTTCTTCGGTCAAAGCGTACATGCAAACGGAACTAAACTCTATTCCGCCAGAATAATTCCATTCAAGGGATCCTGGATAGAGTTTGCTACAGATATTAATAACGTAATGTATGCCTATATCGACAGAAAGAAAAAACTGCCGGTGACAACACTTCTCCGTGCTATCGGGTTTGAAAGCGATAAAGAGATACTCGAGATTTTTAACCTCGCAGAAGAACATAAAGTATCTAAAACAAATATCAAGAAACTCGTCGGACGTAAACTGGCAGCCAGAGTACTTAAAACGTGGGTGGAGGATTTCGTTGACGAAGATACCGGCGAAGTTGTATCAATTGAAAGAAATGAAGTAATCCTCGACAGAGAGACTGTTATAGAATCGGAACATGTAGATATGATAGTTGATTCAGGTGCAAAGGCAATTCTTTTGCACAAAGATGATACAACTCTCTCAGATTATGCTATAATATATAACACACTTCAGAAAGATCCCTGTAACTCTGAAAAAGAAGCAGTTATCTATATTTATCGCCAACTCCGAAATGCTGAACCACCTGATGAAGCGACAGCACGCGATGTAATCGACAAACTATTCTTCTCCGATAAGAGATATGACCTTGGAGAGGTAGGACGCTACAGGATAAATAAAAAACTGGGTCTTAACACTGAAATGAATGTTAAGATTCTTACCAGAGAAGATATTATCAAGATAATTGGTTATCTGATTGAACTTATTAATTCCAAAACCGATATAGACGATATCGACCATCTTAGTAACAGAAGGGTACGTACTGTGGGCGAACAATTATATGCACAGTTCGGTGTAGGACTAGCCCGCATGGCACGTACTATTCGGGAAAGAATGAACGTAAGGGATAATGAGGTGTTTACGCCTGTTGACCTTATCAATTCAAAGACGCTTTCTTCAGTCATCAATTCATTCTTCGGAACAAATCAGCTGTCGCAATTCATGGATCAAACTAACCCGCTTGCTGAAATGACGCACAAGCGTCGTATGTCTGCACTGGGACCTGGTGGTCTGTCCCGCGAAAGAGCAGGATTTGAAGTGAGGGACGTTCACTATACACACTATGGACGACTTTGCCCTATTGAAACTCCGGAAGGACCAAATATCGGTCTTATCTCATCACTTTGTGTTTATGCCAAAATCAATACACTCGGATTTATTGAAACGCCATACCTTAAAGTTAAGGATTCTCAGGTAGATTTTGGTGAAGATGGTATTGTATGGATGAGTGCTGAGGAGGAAGAAGAAAAAATGATAGCTCAGGCAAATGCTCCCTTACTAAAAGACGGCCATTTTGAAAACCTCAGAGCAAAATGCAGATATGAAGCTGATTATCCGTTTGAGGAGGTTTCAAAGGTTGATCTTATGGACGTTGCCCCGAACCAGATTGCCTCAATTGCCGCTTCACTCATTCCGTTCCTCGAACATGACGATGCAAACAGGGCTCTCATGGGATCAAACATGATGCGCCAGGCTGTTCCTCTCATTAATCCTGAAGCTCCGATTGTGGGTACAGGTCTTGAAGCACAGGTGATCAGCGACAGCCGTATACTATTTGCTGCAGAAGGCAACGGAGTTGTTGAATTTGTAGATTCAAATGAAATCGTTGTCAGATACACCCGTACTGATGAAGAAAAATTTGTAAGTTTTGATGATGATATTAAGCGTTATATTCTTCCAAAATACAGGAAAACAAACCAGAAT
This sequence comes from Bacteroidales bacterium, assembly GCA_049512815.1. Taxonomy (GTDB): domain Bacteria; phylum Bacteroidota; class Bacteroidia; order Bacteroidales; family VadinHA17; genus LD21. The sequence goes on from JBEKWS010000017.1 coordinate 36,283, forward strand.
ACTTGCATCAATCTTATACCGGTAGTTAGAAAAGGTGAAAAAGTAACTAAAGGTCAGGTACTTACAGAAGGATACGGAACCAAACATGGAGAACTGGCTCTCGGAAGAAACCTCAAGGTTGCTTTTATGCCCTGGAAAGGCTATAACTTCGAAGATGCAATCGTAATCTCTGAGAAAGTTGTTCAGGAAGATTATTTTACATCAGTTCATATCGATGAGTACCAGCTTGAAGTTCGCGATACAAAACGTGGTCTAGAAGAACTTACATCCGATATTCCTAACGTAAGCGAGGAAGCCACTAAAAACCTCGATGAAAATGGTCTTATAAGAATAGGTGCGCACATTAGGCCGGGTGATATACTTATAGGAAAAATCACACCGAAAGGTGAATCAGATCCTTCGCCTGAAGAAAAACTCTTGCGTGCTATCTTCGGTGATAAAGCAGGTGACGTTAAAGATGCTTCTCTTAAAGCAGGTCCTTCACTTGATGGTGTTGTTATTGATAAAAAACTGTTCACAAGAGCTATCAAAGACAGGAAAGCGAAAGCAGTGGAAAAACCCCTGCTTGACAAGATCGAAGCAGAGTTCAACAGAAGTGTTGATGAGCTGAAAGCAAGACTTGTTGATAAACTTTTCATCCTTGTTAACGGCAAAACATCGCAAGGGGTTAAAGATTACCTGAATGTTGACGTAATTCCTAAAGGAAGCAAGTTCACATTGAAACAACTTCAGGAGGTTGATTTTCTGAATGCTAATCCAAATAAGTGGACTACCGATAAAAAGAAAAATGATAGCATCAAACAGTTACTCCATAATTATATAATCAAGTATAAGGAAATTGATGGTATATATAAACGTAAGAAGTACAATATCACTATCGGCGATGAACTGCCAGCTGGTATCGTTCGTCTTGCTAAAGTATATATAGCCAAGAAACGCAAGGTTAAAGTGGGAGATAAGATGGCCGGTCGTCATGGTAACAAAGGAATTGTTGCCAGGATAGTACGTGCTGAAGACATGCCTTTCCTTGAAGATGGTACACCTGTAGATATTGTTTTGAACCCGCTTGGTGTTCCTTCGAGGATGAACCTTGGACAGATTTACGAGACTGTTCTTGGGTGGGCCGGGCAGAAACTCGGGCTTACATTCTCGACTCCCATTTTCGATGGCGCCACTATTAGTCAGATCACAGAATACACCGAAGAGGCAAACCTTCCAAAATTCGGAAAGACTTACCTTTATGATGGTGGAACAGGTGAAAGATTCGATCAGCCTGCAACCGTAGGTGTTATATACATGCTTAAACTAGGCCACATGGTTGATGATAAGATGCATGCCCGCTCAATAGGGCCTTATTCCCTAATCACACAGCAACCATTAGGTGGTAAAGCTCAGTTTGGAGGTCAGCGTTTTGGTGAAATGGAGGTTTGGGCCCTTGAGGCTTTCGGGGCAGCTCATATTCTACAGGAAATACTTACAATTAAATCTGATGATGTCGTTGGCCGTGCCAAGGCATACGAGGCAATTGTAAAAGGCGAACCAATGCCTTTACCCGGTATCCCTGAATCACTTAATGTTCTCCTGCACGAACTGAGAGGTCTCGGACTGAGCGTAATACTTGACTAAGTATATTGCCAGGTTTTGAATTTTTAGTTTTAGAATAATAAAATATTCAGCATATGTCATTCAGAAGAGATAACAAAACAAAGACCAGTTACTCAAAAATCTCGATAGGTCTGGCTTCACCTGAAGAAATACTTGATCGCTCAAGTGGTGAAGTACTGAAGCCCGAAACGATAAATTACCGTACATATAAACCTGAACGCGATGGCTTATTCTGCGAAAGGATATTTGGTCCGGTTAAGGATTATGAGTGCCATTGCGGAAAATACAAAAGAATCCGATATAAAGGCATCGTTTGCGACCGTTGTGGTGTTGAGGTAACAGAAAAGAAAGTACGTCGCGAAAGGATGGGGCACATTTCCCTGGTAGTTCCTGTTGCTCATATATGGTATTTCCGTTCATTGCCTAATAAAATAGGCTATCTTCTTGGTCTTCCGACAAAGAAGCTCGATTCTATTATCTATTATGAGAGATACGTCGTTATCAATCCCGGCATTAAAGCTGTAGATGGTGTAAAATATCTTGACTTTCTTACAGAAGAGGAATATCTCGAGATTGCTGAATCGCTGCCAAAAGAAAACCAATATCTTGAAGATAATCACCCTGATAAGTTTGTTGCTGATATGGGTGCAGAAGCTTTATATAAACTTCTCAGCCGTATCGATCTTGACGAAATGTCGTATTCTCTTCGTCACAGAGCTAATACTGAAACATCGCAACAACGTAAAAATGAGGCGCTTAAACGACTTCAGGTTGTTGAGGCATTCAGGGATTCAAAGCAGGTTAACAAGCCTGAGTGGATGATTATTAAAGTTGTTCCTGTTATTCCACCTGAACTTAGGCCCCTTGTACCACTTGATGGCGGACGATTTGCAACGAGTGACCTGAACGACCTTTACAGAAGGGTTATCATCAGAAACAACCGTCTTAAAAGACTGATTGAGATCAAAGCTCCCGAGGTGATCCTGCGTAATGAAAAACGTATGCTCCAGGAAGCGGTCGATTCACTTTTCGATAATTCACGTAAAGCAAATGCCGTAAAAACAGATGCTAACCGTCCTCTTAAGTCACTTAGTGACAGTCTGAAAGGAAAACAGGGAAGGTTCCGTCAGAACCTGCTCGGTAAGAGGGTCGACTACTCTGCGCGTTCAGTAATTGTTGTTGGTCCGGAACTCGGATTGCACGAGTGCGGTTTACCAAAAGATATGGCTGCAGAACTCTATAAGCCATTCATTATCCGTAAACTTATCGAGCGTGGTATTGTTAAAACAGTCAAATCGGCTAAAAAAATTGTTGATAGGAAAGATCCTGTGGTCTGGGATATCCTTGAAAATGTTCTCAAAGGCCACCCTGTTCTTCTAAACCGTGCTCCTACATTGCATAGACTTGGTATTCAGGCTTTCCAGCCAAAACTTATTGAAGGAAAAGCTATCCAGTTACACCCTCTTGTATGTACAGCTTTTAACGCTGACTTCGACGGTGACCAGATGGCTGTTCACCTTCCATTAGGTAACGGTGCTGTACTTGAGGCTCAGATGCTTATGCTGGCTTCTCATAATATCCTTAACCCGGCAAACGGTGCGCCTATAACCGTACCGTCACAGGACATGGTTCTTGGTCTTTACTATATTACTAAAGGCAGAAAAAGCACTGAAACAGAGAAAGTCAGGGGTGAAGGACTGATTTTCTATTCCCCGCAGGAAGTTAATATCGCATATAACGAAGGTAAAATTGACCTTCACGCTCACATAAAAGTTAAGGCTAACGACAGGAAAGATGGTGAGTTTATTAACCACCTTATTGAAACCACTGTAGGAAGGGTTATATTTAATCAGTTTGTACCGGCTGAAGTTGGGTATATAAATGAGATATTGACAAAAAAATCGCTAAGGGATATAATTGGCAGGGTTCTCAAACTTGCCGGTACAGCAAAAACAGCTGATTTCCTTGATGCAATTAAAAACCTTGGATTTTATTCTGCATTTAAAGGCGGTTTGTCATTTAATCTCGACGATGTAATCATCCCTGAAGAAAAAACAAAATTCGTTGCCGAAGGATATGAGCAGGTTGAAGAGGTGCTTAATAATTACAGCATGGGTTTCATAACCAACAACGAACGCTATAATCAGATAATTGATATCTGGACACACGTTAACGCTAGACTCACCCAGACATTAATGAAGCAGCTTTCTGCTGACAAGCAGGGATTTAACTCGGTTTATATGATGCTTGACTCTGGTGCCAGGGGTTCAAAGGAACAGATACGTCAGCTTTCAGGAATGAGAGGACTGATGGCAAAACCTCAGAAATCAGGGGCTACAGGTTCAGAGATTATCGAAAATCCTATTTTGTCCAATTTTAAAGAGGGACTCTCGGTTCTTGAATATTTTATTTCAACCCACGGTGCACGAAAAGGTCTTGCCGATACGGCTCTTAAAACAGCTGATGCAGGTTATCTTACTCGTCGTCTTGTTGATGTTTCACAGGATGTCATCATAAATGAAGAGGACTGCGGGACACTGAGAGGATTGATTGCTACAGCGATAAAGAAGAACGAGGAAGTTGTTGAATCATTGTACGAAAGAGTTTTGGGTCGTACAACTGTTCATAATGTTTATCATCCGCTTACCGGCGAGCTTATTGTCGAATCAGGACAGGAACTTACTGAGGACCTGGCAAAAAAAATTGAAGATTCTCCGATTGAGCAAGTTGAGATCCGATCGGTTCTTACATGTGAATCCAAGAAGGGAGTCTGTGCAAAATGTTATGGACGCAATCTGGCAAACGGACGTATGGTTCAGAAGGGAGAAGCTGTTGGAGTTATCGCTGCCCAGAGTATTGGCGAGCCCGGAACTCAACTGACTCTCCGTACATTCCACGTTGGAGGTACGGCATCGAACATTACTACAGAGTCGCGGCTTGTTGCACGCTACGGTGGTATAGCGGAGATTGAAGAGATCAGAACAGTCCCTAAAAAAGATGTTGAAAAGGGTGATATAGATATAGTTATCGGACGTCTTGCTGAATTAAGGATAGTTGACAAGAAAACCGGTATTGCCCTTACAACTCATACAATTCCTTATGGCTCAAAACTCTATATCAAGCCGGGGCAAGAGATTGAAAAGGGGAAATTGATCTGCGAATGGGATCCTTTCAATGCTGTTATTATTTCAGAAATGACAGGAAAAATTGGATACGACTTTCTTATAGAGGGTATTACATTCCGTGAAGAATCTGATGAACAGACCGGATTTAAGGAGAAAGTCATTATTGAGAGCAGGGATAAGACGAAGAACCCGGCAATTAAAATCTTAAACACAAAAGGTGAAGAGCTTAGGTTTTATAACCTTCCTGTCGGATCTCACCTGGTAGTTGATACCAATAAAATGGTTGAAGCAGGCGAAGTGCTTGCTAAAATACCACGCGCAGTTGGAAAATCGGGCGATATAACAGGGGGTCTGCCTCGTGTTACAGAACTCTTTGAAGCACGTAACCCTTCGAACCCAGCTATTGTATCGGAAATCGACGGTGAAGTTACATTCGGAAAGATTAAAAGAGGTAACAGGGAAATCTCTATCAAATCAAAGACTGATGAGACAAAGAAATACCTTGTCCCACTTTCGAAACAGATACTTGTCCAGGAAAACGATTATGTAAAAGCAGGCATCCCGCTTTCTGACGGAGCCATTACACCTTCCGACATTCTGGCAATTAAAGGTCCGACAAAAGTCCAGGAATATATTGTCAACGAGATTCAGGAAGTATATCGTTTACAGGGAGTTAAGATCAATGACAAACATTTTGAGATCATTGTCCGGCAGATGATGCGTAAGGTTGAGATCGTCGATCCGGGCGATACAAAATTTCTTGAACGACAGGTAGTTGATAAACTTGAATTCATGGATGAGAATGACTGGATCTTTGGTAAGAAAGTGATTAACGAAGGTGGTGATTCTCAAACCCTGCGTCCCGGTATGATTATTTCGGCCCGCAAATTAAGAGATGACAATTCAGTTCTTAAACGCCGTGATATGAAAGTTGTTGAGGCAAGAGATGCCATTCCTGCAACTTCAAGTCAGGTTCTCCAGGGAATAACGAGAGCTTCTCTTCAAACAAAGAGCTTCTTCTCAGCTGCTTCTTTCCAGGAGACAACAAAAGTATTGAATGAAGCTGCAATTTTGGGTAAGATAGACAGACTGGAAGGTCTTAAGGAAAATGTTATTGTTGGTCATCTTATTCCGGCTGGAACAGGTCAGAGACAATACAATGGAATTATTGTAGGCTCACTCGAGGAGTATGAAAACCTTGTTGGTGTAGAACAGGAAACTCAGGTTGAACCTGGAAAATTGGATTAATAAATTATAGCTATGACAGATCCCAAGAACCCAACACAAATCAGTATTGAACTGAATGAAGAAGTTGCTCAGGGAACTTATTCAAACCTTGCTGTAATAACTCACTCAGCATCTGAATTTGTTATCGATTTCGTTCGTATAATGCCGGGGATACCTAAGGCTCAAGTCAAATCGAGGATAATCCTGACTCCGGAGCATGCAAAAAGACTTGTTGCAGCGCTTCAGGATAACATTGCCAAGTACGAATCTGTTCATGGCACTATTAAAGAAGTTAAAGGATCAGGACCCGCAATACCTTTAAGTTTTGGCGGACCAACTGCTCAGGCATAATTTGCTTATGACTTCAGATATAAGCCGTCATAAACCATTTTTGACGGCTTGATTTTTTGTTATCATTGAAATAAAGGTTTACTTTGTCCGTTGATTACAAATAACAGAATAAGATTAATCTGAAATGAAAGGAAACATTGTAAGAAAAATCCTTGTTGCATTGATTATTATCGCACCTGTTATCTCCTATACAGGTTGTAAGAAACAACCAAAATGCGGTTGTGGAAAAGATGTCCTGATCACACTTACTAATTCACAGGCAAATGTTTACTATAATGCGACAGGAACAAGTATATATTTTCAAACATTAGGCGACCCTTATTCAACTTATTATTTCTGCAACCCGAGCGAGATGTTTTCAAAATTAACGGACGCTAAATCAGGAGATTTATTATTGGTATCAGGCTCAGTTTACTGGGATTGCAATTATGTTTACCAGTCCAGTAATTCTTCTTACCAGAACATTTATAAAGTATATGATGTCCAGGTTACTGATCTCACGCTGAATCTTTACGGTAAGAAATAAATCCGGATCCTGCAATATTCTTAGCAAAATAAAACCTCAGAATTAAACCAGGCTCTTCTTTAATAATGTCCATTGTTTTATTTTCCGACAATTTTGTATATTTCTGAAAAATTTGATGATGTATCAAAACAACATTTCTTTTGCAGGAGCAGGAAATGTGGCAAATGCTATATGCAAAGAGTTGTTTCATATGGGTTTCAGAATAGATATGGTTTGCTCAGAAACTGCAATCAGCGGCAAGTTACTTGCTGATTCCTGTAAAGCCGCTTGGTCATCGGACCTTCTGTTTCCTGATTCCACAAAGGTAATAATTGTTGCTGTGCCCGACCATAGGTTAAAAAATGTCCTGGATACACTTAAATGCCGACCCGGAACTTTAGTAGCTCATACAGCAGGTAGCTTTGGACTCGATATTTTTCCTGAGAAAATTAAGCAAAAGGGCGTTTTCTATCCTTTACAAACTTTCTCTAAGAGCAGAAAGGTCAGTTTCTCAGATCTTCCTTTTTTACTTGAATCATCAGATGATGAATCATCTATAGTTCTTAAAAACCTTGCAGAATCGATCGGGGGTAAAGTGCATTATGTTGATACTGAGCATAGAAGATTACTTCATCTTGCTGCTGTTTTTATCTGCAATTTTACAAATCATATGCTGACGGAAGGGAAGGAGGTGGCCTTAAAAGCTGGTTTTCCTTTTGAAATACTTCGACCATTAATTAAGGAGACCATCTCAAAAGCCATGGATATAGGTCCGGAAAATTCGCAGACAGGTCCAGCTGTGAGACATGATCATAATACGATTGAAAAACATCTGGAATTACTATCTTTCTCGACTGAATTACAGAGGATATATAAAGCGATGACCCTGTCAATAATTGAGTACTATAATAAGTCGCGATAATGGCTAATTTTAAAGAAAACCTTATAAAAGTAAAGGCATTTATTTTTGATATCGACGGAGTGTTGTCGCTGCAAACAATTAACCTGAATTCTTTTGGTGTACCAAACAGAACTGTTAACCTTCGCGATGGTTATGCCCTTCAGCTTGCAGTGAAGAAGGGTTATCATATTGGTATAATCTCCGGAAGCCATTCAAAAGAGTATCAAAAGAGGCTCAAACTGTTAGGAGTAACTGATATTTATCTGCAAAGCCGGAGTAAACTTGACCATTTTAATTCTTTTATTAAAAAACATAGGCTAAATAAATCAGACGTTTTATTCATGGGTGATGACATCCCTGATTTTGAAGTAATGAAAGAGGCTGGAGTTCCGGTTTGCCCTTCTGACGCGGATAGTGAGATTAAACAGGTATCTTCCTATGTCTCTGATAAAAAAGGAGGAGAAGGATGTGTCAGAGATGTTATAGAACAGGTATTAAGATTACATAATAATTGGATGGATTCAGACGCATTTACATGGTAAATAATGAGAGCATTTCTTAATCTGATAAGATGGCAAAATCTTCTCATAGTTATCTTCACTATGGTACTTATGAGATATGCAGTTCTTGAACCGGTAATCAGCAAGGTTGGAGTAATATTAATTAAAGGAAGCGGCGAAGAGATACCAATGTCGTTGCAATTTCCATGGTATGACTTTGTGTTACTCGTTGCCGCTACAGTTTTTATCACTGCCGGTGGATATGTTATAAATGATTATTTTGATATAAAAACCGACCTGATAAACAAAGGGAAGGTGATTGTTGGTACAAAAATCCCCAGACGTCAGGCTATGATGTGGCACAACCTTTTGAATATAGCAGGGGTGTCTACAGGTTTCTATATTTCATATAAAGCCGGGTATATATGGTTGGGAACTCTGTTTCTGGTCGTCTCAGGTTTGCTTTATTTTTATTCCGCGAGCTATAAAAGACAGTTTCTGATCGGCAATCTTGTTGTAGCAATTCTTACAGCGCTGGTTCCACTGCTGGTTGTTTTTTACGAATGGCCGGCATTATATAAATATTACACAATTAATGCAATAACCGTTCCCGACATAAACGTTATTATCTACTGGGTTGGGGGATTTGCTCTTTTCGCTTTTATGATTAATCTTACCCGCGAAATAATAAAGGATATCGAAGACTTTGAAGGAGATTTAACCTATGGAAGAAATACTGTTCCGGTGGTAATCGGAGTACTTTCGGCAAAAATAGTTTCGATAAGTCTCATAATTATCACTATTGTTTTACTTTACCTTACGTGGCATTTTTTTATTAATGATAAAATAACACTTCTTTACCTTTCCGTTACAATAGTTTTGCCTCTTTTATACGTTATTTTGAAGTTAGTTAGGAGCAGTGTCAGAAAAAACCTTCATAGCGCAAGCAGGATTATGAAAATAGTAATGTTAACCGGGATACTTTACTCTTTTGTGGTAAAAGTGATACTTACCTGGAACCTATTCTAATGATAATTGACAATCTCAATAAATTTAAGATAATTCTTGCTTCACGTTCACCTAGGAGGCAGCAACTACTCCGGGAACTAGGTCTTAAATTTGATGTGGTAATTAGAGAATTTATCGAAACATATCCGGAAGGTCTTGCCGGAGAGGAGATTGCCAGATATGTGGCACATGAAAAGGCAGCCTCTTTTAAAAACGAAATATCAGAAAATGAGATTGTAATTGCCGCAGACACAATTGTCTGGTGTAATAACAAAGTACTTGGGAAACCTCTGAATTCTGACGACGCGATCCGTATTCTGAAAGAGATATCCGGAAACACTCATGAAGTTATTACCGGGGTATCTCTTCTTTCCACATTTAAGGAGTTGACATTTTCTGACTCAGCAAAAGTTACTTTTGAAGCTCTCACGGAAGAGGAAATTTCCTTTTATCTCGATAACTACAAGCCCTATGATAAAGCCGGTGCCTATGGAATCCAGGAATGGATTGGCATTATCGCGTGCAGGCATATCGAAGGTTCATATTTCAATGTTGTAGGCTTGCCTGTACAAAGGCTTTACAGAGAGCTTCAAAACTTCATTTCAAAGTAAAGACAAAAATAAAAGTAAAAACAAAGTGGCTCCCCTCCCTGGAGGGTGTACGACCAGGTGGTCAACAATAACACTTTGTGATCCGGTAGTGTGCCCCTGTGTACGAATAATATAACAATTTGATCCAAAATCATGTTTCAATTGTATTAGAATGGGAAGCAGCAAGTAGAGAGTTGGAAGCAAAAAATACAATTCATTCATCTTCTGACTTCTGACAAGTTAGTTACATTCAATATTTTCGGTAAATGATTTTTCATTTTTGAATTTATATCTCATTGAACTAAAAAGTATTAACTTTCATTAAATTTCAGATGAGATGAAGATAGTAGCCGATGATAAAATCCCTTTTCTTAGGGGAGCTCTCGAACATTTCGCCGAAGTAATCTATGTGCCGGGGAAGCAGATTAAAAATGAAATACTGAAAGATGCCGATGCCTTGCTGATACGTACCAGAACAAAGTGTACTGAGAGTCTTTTAAATGGGACAAGTGTCAGGTTTATTGGTACTGCGACAATCGGGTTCGACCACATTGATACACATTATTGCAATAATCATAAGATCCGATGGACTAACGCTCCGGGTTGCAATTCATCATCGGTTCAGCAATACATTGCAGCATCTTTGCTTAAGATAGCTTCTGAATTCCGCTTTAACCTGAAGGACAAAACAATAGGAATCATAGGTGTGGGTAATGTTGGATCAAAGGTTGAAAAATTTGCAAGAATTATCGAGATGAATGTTCTGCTGAATGATCCTCCCCGGGGAAGAAAAGAAGGCGGAAAAGCTTTTCACAGTCTGAAAACAATATTAAACGAATCTGATATTGTGACGGTTCATGTACCTCTAAATGTGGTTGGGAAGGATTTTACCTATCATCTTTTTGATGAGAAGTGTTTCAAAAAGATTAAAAAGGGAGCATGGTTTTTCAATTCTTCACGGGGCGAAGTTACTGATACTTATGCGCTTAAAAAAGTACTTGGATCCGGTAAACTAGATGGTACCGTAATAGATGTTTGGGAGAACGAACCGGATATCGACCTTGAACTTATGACACTGGCTTTTGTTGCTACCCCGCATATTGCAGGTTATTCGGCTGACGGTAAGGCTAACGGTACAGCAATGGTTGTCAACTCTTTATGTAAATATTTCAATCTGCCCTCAGAAAACTGGTACCCTGAAAATGTTCCCCTTCCTCCTTATCCTGAAATAGAAATAGATTGTAAAGGAAAATCAGAGGAAGATATTGTAAGGGAAGCTGTTAATCATACATATAATATAGATGAGGATGATGTAAAGCTTCGTTTTTCACCATCAGATTTTGAAATGCTTAGAGAAGATTACCCTTTAAGACGGGAGTTTTGTTCATATTATGTAAAACTTAAGAACGGTTCTGAAAAATCACAAAAAACTCTCGGGAATCTTGGCTTCAGGATAATTGTCTGATTGTCTGGTTGTCTTGCAGTCTTGCAACTTTTCCAACTTATTCGACATTTCACCTTGTCACCTTTTATCTTTTTACTTTTGTCTTTTATCTTTATTCAAAAAACAATCAACCCAAGACATTAAATGTTTGCCGGAACCCGTTCCTTTGCCATCGCATACTCCTTCACCTGGAAAACAAATGCCTGCAGCCTCGTATCAAGTGAAACGGAATCCTGACCATCATAAGCAATATTAAGATAAGGAATATTGTTATGGTCCTTCCTGAATGTATCGCTCACTGAAGCAACAAGAGTACCGGGCATACACGTAAATGGCAAAATTGAGGCCAGACCAGAAACACCTCTCTTTGCAAGAGCTATAGATGAACCGACCGAAATCGGAGGGTCCCCATCATAAAACTGATTTATGTAAATATTAGATAAATCCAGTATTTCGGATAGCGATATATCTTTTTCATGATCGATAAATTTTTTGATACCCCGAAGTAATGTAGCTGCAATAACATCCTGACCAACACCCTGAATTTTTGATTTAATAATACCTTTTTTATCATTTTTCCACTTGCTGTCACGGGTAAACCGGTATGTTGAATAGGTTATCCATTCCGAAGTTGGTCCTATAATCACCTCAACACCAAGATCTTCGAGCCGGTTTGCGATATTGCCGTTACAGCCGGCATTATCCCGCATGAAAATCTCTCCGATTATAGCTACCACAGGTTTCCTATGAATCTTATCAATTTTTATTGCCATAAAATCCGACGCAATTCCGGTAAGTACTTTGTGCAGACCTATTGATCCATTCTCTATACATTTTTCAAGTCGTATCAATGAATCTCCATAAAGCTTATCTGTATCTCCTTTGTTGATCTCATAAGGTCGTGTTTCCCTGTAGATTTTCCTTAGATAATCGGAAACGATAAATCCTTTCCATGCATTTATCCTGAACTTTTGTCCGTGCTCTCCCGCAACATCTTCATATGAAGTATCATTTGAGGGAGTTATAAGTTCCGCATCATGAAAACCAAGTCTGTCAAAGAGTATCCTGTGAAAATGGTTATACTGACCAAACCGGCAAGGACCGTTATGATCGGGCATAAAGAAGCTCATTTTGGATGGATTCGCTCCTGGTTCCATAAGCTTTTTTAAGAAGCTTCCGGTAGTACAGATCATAGGGAAGCACTCTTTTGATGAAGTATGCTTTCTTCCTATTGCCAAATCTTCCTCAGTCTGTTTTGGCAGTACTTCCGATTGTATACCGCAACTACGGGCAGCAGCTGCCATCATGTATGCAGCATCGTTCATATACGGGAAATAAAGTACCCTATCTTTTTGGAGGGAGGCCGGACCAGGACGTGGTCTGAAGATAGTTACATCTTTCTTCTCATTTTTTTCAGCGCCTTTGAGACTTTCCAGAAAAGCTTCAATACGGGTTATCATTCCTACATCGGCAGAGTGTTCATCAACTTCAAGATGAAGAAATGGTTTGCCTTTTAGTTCTTCTGTAACATAATGCCAGATAAATGAGTCAGGTCCGCAACGGAAGTTACTGAGATACACTGCATGAAGATTTTCATTTTTTGCTACAAACTGAGCAGCGGCAATAACTTTTTGTCCGTTGGGCCAGTACATATTGCGGTAATTTGTAAAAATATTGAATGACGACAGATCAAGCATATCCAGAGGAATTGGCATAACATTCTGGTTTATAAGCTTTTCAACCAGACCCAGATTAAGGTATTGATCCGTACTGTTATAAGGTCTTCCCAGAAGTACCACCGGACGGCAGTTTTCGGGAATTGAGTTAAGTACATCGTTACCACAATCAATAAGTCGTTTTTCGAATGAGGTTTGCACTGTATCAGCCTTTAGTATTGCTTTCCTGATTTCTATCTTACTGATCCCAAATTTCTCACTGAAATATTCAGTCATCTCTTTCACAAGAGCTCTTTCGAAAAACCTGAAATGAAGTGTGGGGATAAGGAGTTTTGATTCGTCAATTTTACCCCGAAGGGCAGCTTTTACCATGAAAGGATATGTCTGTATCCACGGACAGTTACAATTAGATGTTTTGTTTCCTTCCTTTTGTTTCCCATTTACAATGAAAGGAAGGAAAATATAGTCAACACCTTTCTCCATAAGATCAATCACGTGACCATGCATAAGTTCAACCGGAAGGCAAGTCTCGGCAGTTATAGTCTCTATTGATTTTGTTACGAGGGATTTATCTGATTCTTTTGAAATTACTACAGTAAATCCTAATTTTTCAAAAAAAGTCCTCCAGAAGGGAAATTGCTGATAAAACACCATTAGTGCTCTTGGAATTCCTATAGAAATTGATTTCCAGGATTCTTTTTCAACGAAACCCTCCATGAGCATTTCTGTCCGTTTTGCAAAAAGGTTAGGAATGTTATTCGGCACTTTTTTCCTATCATCAGTCTCGTACTTTTCGCACCGACCGCCATAATACAAAGATTTTTTTTCTCCTGCTATTTTTACACGTCTGATTTCACAGTGATTAGTACACCCCTGGCATACAAACCTGCTGACCTTGTAGGTAGCATTTCTTACACCAAAGCCTTTGAACCTGGTTTTTTGACCTTCCGACATAGATCTTTTAGCCAGGATTGCTGCTCCAATAGCCCCTGTAACATCAAAATGAGGAGGTATTATAATTTTTTTACCGACAACCTGCTCAAATGCAGCAACTACTGCTTTATTATTGGTTACCCCACCCTGAAAGAATATTTTATTTCCAATTCGCCGGTCACCTACTACCTTTTGAAGATAATTGTAGACGATGGAATAGGCGAGTCCACCAACAAGATTTTTATTACTGGCTCCCTTCTGCATGAATGAGTTCAGATCAGATTCCATGAAAACAGTGCACCGGTCACCAAGTTTTACCGGACATTCAGAATTCAGCGCCATATTACCGAATTCCTCTACAATATTGATATTCAGTTTTTCTGCCTGCTCCTCAAGAAATGACCCTGTCCCGGCGGCACATACTTTATTCATTTCAAAATCGACAACTACACCATTTTCAATGCTAATGTATTTTGAATCCTGCCCTCCGATTTCGAAAATTGTGTCAACCGTCGGATCATAATCAATTGCAGCAGTTGCCTGAGCTGTAATTTCATTTACGATATTGTCGGCTCCGATAAAATCACCAGTAAGGTAACGTCCTGAGCCGGTTGTTCCGGCCCCGAGTACAATTACGGTTTCACCAACCTCATCATATATATCAGTCATCCCTTGCTGAATGGCTTCAAGAGGTTTCCCTGCAGTTGGCAGATAGCGTCTTGCGACGACCCGGTGCTTTTCATCTATCAGAACTACATTTGTGCTGAGCGAACCAATATCAAGGCCCAGATAAACAGGCACTTTATTTTTACCGTCTATGACGAACTGAACATCTTTTTTATATTCTGCTTCAGATTCCTTAAGACGTGGAAGGCTTACAAAATCTGCAGTAACGCCGGCAAGATACTCTTCAAGTTTAGAAATGCCGACGAAATTATTCATAATGAGATTGTTAGCACGGGCATAATAGACAGCACCTATCGCTCCCATTGAAGCATGATGAGGAGAGATTATAAGTTCACCGTCAGTCAGGTTCAGAGTCTCTCTGAAAGCCCTTATCATGCCAGCATTAGCAGCGACTCCACCTGAAAAGATAACCGGTTTTCTGATCTCTTTGCTTCTGGCAACATTACTGCGAAAGTTTCTGGCTAACGCAAAACATAAGCCGGCTACAATATCATGCAAGGGAGTTGCTATCTGTTGGTGATGGATCATGTCGCTTTTGGCAAAAACACTGCAACGGCCAGCTATCCTGGGGGGATCAACCGATTTTAGAGCCATTATGCCGAATTCGTTTTCAATAGGGACACCGATTCTTCTTGCCTGTTGATCGAGAAATGAACCGGTTCCTGCCGCGCATATGCTGTTCATCTCAAAATCAACCAGTCTTGAATGTCCGTTTTGAGGGTCTTTCTCCAGAATGATAAGTTTAGAATCTTCTCCTCCTATCTCAATTACAGTTCTTGCCTCAGGATATAATCTTCCTGTTGAAGTTGCCTGAGCAATAATTTCATTCACAAAAACCCCTCCAATCAGCCCCGTGGCAAGTTTTCCACCTGAACCGGTTATAGCTATCCCCTTTATCTTTTCCTTAGGGTACTTATTTAGAATAAGGGATAATCGCTCTCTGAGAACATTAAATGGTTTTCCATGAATATAATCATAATAATCTTCCAGGATATTATTGTTCTCATCTATAACTGCCGTATTTAGCGAAACAGAGCCAATATCAAAACCCAGGAAATAATTAGAATCAAATAATTCCGTGGAAGAAGATTTAGGCTTCATAAAAAGAGGTTTAGATCAGGTAAAAAAACAAATCTTTTTGGAACAGAATCTATTACTTTCAAATATATTAAATCCCATTCTAAGAATCAATTTAAATAATTGGTTTCATGCTAAATATCATATTTCATGATGGCCTAAATGTCTCATTTACAATCATCTTGATTTTAAAATATTTTCTTTTCAGAATATGCTACTTTCAGAGTATATTATTAATGAATTTTTAAATTTTCAAATTACCATATCATATCCACTCTTCCTGAAGTACCTCTTCATTGATTGCAACAATTATCTTATTTACTTTTACTATTCTGGTTGCATTACCCAAAGCTGTTTTTACCATCTGCAATAATTCTCGGCAACAGGGAACTTCCATCATCATGATAGTTATAGTATTCACCTTTAAAATATCTCTCTTCATATTTGTATGTTTTATAAGTTTTCACCTTCAAAATTGAATAAATACAATGAGATGAATTGTAATATACATTATAAAAGCTTATTTTTGCCCTCCCCAAATGGGAATAGTGGGTAGAAAAGCAAGGTATTGGGGGTGAAACTGGTAAAGTTTAAAGGACTGAAATTCAGGAACTTTTTATTAATAGAGCAATTAAAATTTCAGTGAAGCATCATTTGCCATATTTGTGAGTGCCACATAAATCATTTTAGCAACATCCTCCATTATGTCAATTGTAACTGCATCGGGGTCATCACCCGGCAGATGATAAAATACCTTTTTGTACCAATCAGTGGTTCCAATTGACATAGTCCGGTATCCAGCCATACTGAAAACGACATCATCACTTCTTGGTCTTCCATAATACTCCCCGGCTACGGGTGCTGAAGTACGCATGGTCCTGTGAATATATTGAGTATTTGCCAGTACAAAATAGTTCAGGAGATCTTTGTAAGTACTTCCGGCATTTACCGCAAGGCCTGTGCCGTTTCCTACCATATCAAGATTGATGAAGGTGATTGTTTTATCTTTTAAAAAAACAGGTTTTTCAGTATAAGTTTTGCTTCCAAGCAGGCCGGCTTCTTCACCTCCGAAAAAAACAAATATTACGGACCTTTTCAGTCCAATCCCCGATTGGGCCATCGCCTTTGCAGCACCCATAATATCAACCACTCCACTCGCATTGTCGAGCGCTCCATTTACAACTTTTCCTGCTTTGCCGACAGCGTCTAGATGACCACCTATAATAATAACTTCATTTTTAAGAACCGGGTCACTACCTTCAATAATGCCTATCACGTTGCAGGCTTTTCCTTCGGGATGTCTTGTAGTATTGGCTTTGATGGTAAAACTTTTACCGGTATTAAAGGATGAAGGTTTAAATGTTTTCATGATCTTCTCAAGGATATCCTTATTGGTTGTTTTCAATCCGGCAAAAATATCAGCCAGAGGCTGAGGTCCGATTCCGCAAACAATTATTGATGGATCATATGAGATATTAGGATTTGCTAACGCTCCATCAATATAGAGCATTCCGGCTGCACCATGCTTTACCGCATTCTGAAGCTTGTACTGGTGGTAACAATATCCAACCCATTTTTTATATTCCGGGTTTCTGGGGTCGGAATAGGGTACATCCCTGTTCATTAATACAATCTTTCCTTTAACATCAATTCCTTTGTAGTCATCATAATTAAGTTCAGGAGCAGTAACTCCAAAACCAACAAAGACAACTTCAGAAGTTATTTCTCCACTACCGGAATTCATACCTGGGTAATATTCATCAGGATAGCTATAATTTTTTCTTATAACAGAGCCATCTGCCTGAGGTAAATTAAGCGTGAGGCTTCCAATATCATTTACAACGGTATAGGGGGAATCGAACCATTGAAAATAACTTTCATTATCACCAGCAGGTTTAATACGCCATTCTTTCAGCTTCCCTGCAACCCATTCTGCACAAGCAATGTACTCCGGAGTACCTGCCAACCTGCCATTGAATTCTGGAGAACAAACCTTCTCAATCCACGTCATCATTTCTTCGCTTGTGATGGCATGAAATTGTTTAAGCAATTTTGATTCAAAATCATCTTGGGAAAGAGCAACTTGATATACTGATAAAAACAGGATTACAAAAAAAGCTAGAATTCCTTTCATTTTAATCGGTTTTAAGAAGCATTTTCGGACCTTAGAGTTGACTTATATGTTTTTAATTAAAAAAAATGTTCCGCTTTCCGAAAAATAGTTATTCTTTTTCACTCAGGATGGATCCCTTTTCAGAAGGTAGTGTAATAATGAAGGTGGTTCCCTCACTAAGCTTGCTTTCAACAGCGATGCTTCCATTGTTTATTCTTACTAACTCATGGCAGAGCTTAAGTCCCAGTCCGGTCCCTTTTTCATTCTCTGTACCGGGAGTACTTTCAATCTCGGCGGATGTAAAGAGATATTTTTGCTTTGTTTCAGGAATACCCACACCATTGTCGCAAATTTTAAGCAACATACCTTTCCCATTCATTTTTTTGTCCTTTAGAAGAATGCTGATTCTTCCCCCTCGTGGTGTGTATTTTACAGCATTTGATAATAAATTCCTGATTATAATATCAAGCAGATCTTTATCAAAGAATGCAATTGAATTTCCAACCTGAGTGAAATTAACTGAGATTTCTTTTTTGTCAGAAGTCTCTTTGAAGATGCTGAGGTTTGTAAGTATAATATCTGCCAGATCACGTTTTTCAGGAGAAAATTTTATTTTGTCCTCCTGATCTCTGCCCCATACAAGCATGTTTTCGAGGAGACTGATGACTAGCTGTGCATATTGGATGCTTGAATTTGCAAACATATCGTATTTCTCTTTGTACTCCTTTTCTTTAAGAAGATTGAGCATGTATAGGATATTTACCACAGGGCTTCTTAAATCGTGTGCAATAACAGAAAAAATCCTGTTTTTCAGTTGAATTGTATCAGATAACTGTTTGTTTTGCAGGGCAATCATGTTGTTCTGTTTTTCAATTTCTTCATTCCTGGTTTTTAGTTCCTGTGTTCTTTCATTCACAATAAGTTCGAGGTTGTGATTTATGAATGCGAGCTCATTCTGTAGTTTTCCCTTTTCATTAAATGCTTTTACCCATTTATAGAGTAATATAACTGCCTGGATAAAAACAAAAAGGACTATTATGTAGGTGAGTAAATAACCTATTGTACTATTTGACTTTCCAAGTGATACCCTCATGTCATGCAACCCGCATAATAACAGTAAAATAAATGCTAAAAAATATATTATATCAAGAGCATTTTTCTTCAATGAGCCCATAAAACTCATGTACAAAAGATAAGAGATAATCAATATCATTAAAGGATAGTACATAAGTGTTGAATAGCTGAATATTTTTACAGGAAGAAACATGGTTAAAACAAATACCAGGGAGAAAAATGCGGTAATAATCCAGGCAATTATTCTAAAAAACTCGGAGGGATAGAGATTCAAAACGAACCATGCCCAACCAATAATGATAAGAAAAAGTCCAAAGTATTCAAATCTGACTATCCAAACCCAGTCCATATTGAACAGGTTTAGAATGAGATAATGGGAAGTAAAAAGAGGTCTTAAAGCCAGACCAATAGTTGTCATACTGAAGAAACCCATTATCCTTTCCCGTGGAGAAATAATAAAAAAGAAAAGAAAAAAGACAGAGAATCCCAAAAGAATACTGATTACGGACCATTCTGCTGCCCAGGTGTTTGCCAATTGCTTCTGAACTTCATTAAAAGTTCCCAATTTAACAGGTAACCAGAAGCCGCCACGACGATGATCGTAATTCGAAACGTTAATTATTATTTTCAGTGAATCCGATTCCGGAATAACCCTGTAAAAATTTCTTTTGTACTCGGGTTTTGTTTCATCGGACGATTTTCCCGGGGTACCGTTGCTTCCATAATATTTCCCGTTCAGGTAAATATCATATGAGGAATCAAATACAGGAAGATCTATACCTAATGGTTTATTAAATCCCTTTGGAAATAAGACAGTTAAACAGTAAGTGGCATAACCAAATCTTTCAGTTTTAACTAACTCATACGGATAATCTGTCCAGTAAGAGGGCACATTTCCATAATAATCAGGTTTTACAGTTCCTGCTATAAAATCGTAAGGACGCAACATTTTTTTCCAGTAAAATTTCCATTCTCCATTAAGTTTTACAACGAAATGATCAGGATTTTTGATTTCACGAAGGTCAAGTATGCCTTTAACGGCTGTTGGAGAGGGACCTTTGGCATTGATGTTAAATGTGCAAACGAAAAGTAATATAAAAAAGTAAAACAGCCTTGTTCTCATCTCGGGTTGGCAAAGTGTTCAAAATGCAAATATAATTTCTATTAATGACAACAGGTAGTCATAATTGAATTTAAAGATTATTTTTTTATCAGATAATCTTTCATCTGAGATTTTTTAAAAAAGAAAGGAAAGGCACCGGGCGGTGTCTTTCCTTGATTTACCTAAACCTGATCGTAGAATCTGCCGAATGGCGATTGTAGAAAAATTAAACCTATTATTTATATCTTCCTTTCATGGTTGTCAAAATGATAAAAAAAAAGAACTGTTCACAATTTTATTTACTCTTTTTTTGTCTTTCGTTCAATCTATAGACGTTTGGGAACCAAAATTGTTGCATTTAAAAATGTTAATGTTATGTTAATTATTTCTTAAACAGTATTAACTATCAGATAACTAGATATATATGATTTGATTCACAGTTGTAATTTGAGATTAAAGTAACATATCAAAAATATATATAACTTGCACCATCATTTATTTATGATGATAGCAAAACTGAAATATCGTTTTATGATGCAACGCCTTGGCAGAAGGCTCTATTGTTGTCTGATGTTTTACAGCTATTAAAAATATCGGTCATTCTGTATCCTCAGAATTGTATCCCCTGTTTTATTTAACATTACCAAATCTTCTTTACGCCTTTTCTTTATGAAAGGACTTATTTTCAGCGTTAAAAGATATTCGATCCATGATGGTCCGGGGATAAGGGTGACTTTTTTCATGAAAGGATGCCCTCTGAGCTGTATGTGGTGCCACAATCCGGAAGGGATATCTCCTTTACCTCAGACTGTGATAAGGACCAATAAAGTTGGTGACAGAGAATTCAGTAACAACGATGAGGTTGGGAAATTTTATGCAATTGAAAACATTCTTGAAATTCTTGACAAAGAGAAAGTTTTCATTAATCAGTCAAAAGGTGGAGTCACATTTTCAGGTGGTGAGCCGATGGTTCAGTTTGAATTTCTTCTTGAAACTTTAAAGGTTTGTAAATCAAATGGATATCACACAGCAATTGACACTTCAGGATATTCTTTAATGGAAAACTATAAATCAATAACTCCTTTCACTGACCTTTTCCTTTTCGACATAAAGCATCTTGACGAAGTCAGGCATATTGAACTAACAGGGGTATCAAATATTGGAATACTTGATAATTACAGGTTTTTGCTTGAAAGCGGAAAAGATATAATAGTAAGACTCCCGGTCATTCCGGGTTATAATGATGATACTGATCACATGGAGAGACTAAAACAATTTCTTTCATCAACAAAATCCAGTTCACTTAAGAAGATCTGCCTTTTACCTTTCCATAAAACAGGATCTTCAAAATACAAAAGATTTAATATTCCTTACAGAATGGAAAGCGTGGAACCACCGAAAGAAGAAAAAATGCAGAAGATGAAGGAATTTTTCATGGAGACAGGAGTAAAAGTTAAAATTGGGGGATGAAATCTGTGCCCCCTGTCCCGCTAACGCGGGACATCCCCCTAAAGGGGGATTAATTCGGTACCATTCAGGTGAATTACACTTGAATACAGAGTATTAACCCCACTTTAGGGGTGATGGGGGGCAAATTGATCCTTTGCAATCTTTGGGGTTAATGGATTTCGACTTTTTAAGCAGCACCGGGGGTTGTAACTAAATGGAATAAAGTTTATTTAACTATCAGAATAATTACTTATGAAAATATCAGCAAGAGTTAGAAAATTACGCGACCAGAGTCTGAATGCAGTCGAAAGAATCAGTGCAGAAAGAGCATTGCTAATTACTCAGTTTTACAAGAGCGATGAAGCACGTGAATTATCGGCTCCTGTAAAAAGGGCAAGGGCTTTTGAATATCTTCTGAAAAACAAGAGGATATGTATCAATGAAGGTGAACTGATCGTGGGCGAGAGAGGGCCTGGTCCCAAAGAAACTCCAACTTACCCTGAAATAAGCCTTCATTCGATGAAAGATCTTGAGATACTTAATTCAAGGGAAAAGGTCTTCTTCAGGGTTGATGATGAGGTTAAAAACATTTATGAAAAAGAGATTATTCCTTTCTGGAAAGATAAGAGCAACCGCGACAGGATAATGTCCCTGATGACCATGGAATGGTTGAATGCTTATAAGGCAGGTGTGTTTACTGAATTTCAGGAGCAGCGTGCCCCTGGACATACTGTATTAGGTTACAGGATGTTCAGAACAGGTTTTCTTGCTGTAAAGGAAGAGATTAAGAAGTCAATTGTGTCTCTCAATTTTTTTTCAGACAATAAGGCACTTGAAAAGACCGAAGAGCTAAAGGCAATGGAAATTTCATGTGATGCAATAATAATGTTTGCTAACCGACATGCTGACATACTGGAAAAACTTGCCCTGGATGAAATGAACTCTGAAAGGAAAAGTGAGTTGGTAAAGATGGCCGCTGTATGCCGGAAGGTTCCGGCAAATGCTCCGGAAACCGTTCATGAAATGCTTCAGCATTACTGGTTCATTCATCTGGGAGTTATAACAGAACTTAATCCATGGGACTCATTTAATCCCGGCAGACTTGATCAGCATCTTTATCCGGTTTATAAAAAGGAGATGGAGTCTGGCACTCTTTCAAACGGGGAATTAGATGATCTTCTCGGTTGCTTCTGGATAAAGTTCAATAATCATCCCTCACCTCCAAAAATGGATGTAACAGCCAGTGAAAGTAATACTTACACCGACTTCTGTCTAATAAACCTTGGTGGTGTAAAACCTGATGGTACTGATGCAGTCAATGAGATGTCATATATTCTCCTTGATGTCATCAAGGAGATGCGTATACTTCAGCCAAGTTCGATGATACAGATCTCCAAAAAAAGTCCGGACAGGTTTATTCACAAAGCTCTAGATATTATAAGAACCGGATTCGGACAACCTTCGTGCTTTAATACCGAAGCTATAATCCAGGAGCTTCTCAGGCAGGGAAAGAGTATAGCTGATGCCAGAAATGGCGGCGCATCAGGATGTGTAGAAACCGGAGCATTCGGTACAGAAGCTTATTGGCTCACAGGGTATTTCAATCTTCCAAAAATTCTGGAACTGACTCTTAATAATGGATTTGATAAAGTGACAAACAAACTTGTCGGGCTTGAAACAGGTTATGCTTCTGACTATAAGTGTTTTGAAGATCTTTTAGAGTCTTTTAAATTACAGGTGAACTATTTTACTGACATAAAAATCAGAGGGAATAATGTGATAGAGAAAACATTTAGCAGCTGGTTACCCGTCCCTTTTTTGTCGTTGCTTGTCGAAGATTGTATTTCCAACGGTATAGATTATAATTGTGGCGGTGCCAGATATAACACATCTTATATCCAGGGTGTTGGTCTTGGAAGTATCACCGATATGCTTACTTCAATCCGTTATAATATTTTTGATAATAAGACGATTAGTTGGGGGGAGTTAATAAAAGCTCTCGATGCTGATTTCAAAGGATACGAACAGATTCAGTATGAGCTGATTTATAAAACACCTAAGTTTGGCAATGATGATGATTATGCTGATCAGCAGGCAGTTGCGGTTTTTGAGATCTTCTATGATGCAGTTAATGGACGACCAAACTCAAGAGGGGGAGTTCACCGTATCAATATGCTGCCCACAACTTCTCATGTCTATTTTGGGAGTGTTATTGGCGCAACAGCAGACGGACGGAGTGCTCATCTGCCCCTTTCGGAAGGTATTTCGCCCTTTCAGGGTGTCGATCATAATGGTCCGACATCTGTAATAAAATCAGCATCAAAGATTGATCATCTCCGTACAGGAGGTACCCTTTTGAATCAGAAGTTCTCTCCATCATTTTTTGAAGATGAGGAGAGCTATGAAAAGCTGACAGCATTGATCCGCAGCTATTTCATATTGGATGGTCATCATATACAATTTAATGTAGTTAATGTGGAAACACTAAAGGATGCTCAGAAACATCCGGAGCGATACAGAGACCTTATTGTTCGTGTGGCAGGTTACAGTGATTATTTC
The DNA here is from genome assembly GCA_049512815.1 of Bacteroidales bacterium. Classification (GTDB taxonomy): domain Bacteria; phylum Bacteroidota; class Bacteroidia; order Bacteroidales; family VadinHA17; genus LD21. Next base: position 60,209 of record JBEKWS010000017.1, read on the forward strand.
AATGATCTTGGTGAGGATCTACAGAACGAAATAATTAAAAGGACAGAACACGGGGCCGAGGGTTAAAAAATAACCCGTGGGCTATTTTAGCGAGAAGCCAGACTGCAGGGGAGGCATAAAAAGCTATAGAAGCTCAGAGGCTGTAAAAGCTATAAAGGTAAAGAAGCTGTTACATATACAATCCAAAAAGAAGAGGCAGTCTCAAAAGTGTTTTTAACCACCCCGTCATATACCTTCGGTTATTACACCCCTCCTTTGAAAAGGAGGGGAAACTATTGATATTCAGGATTATAACTTTCTCCTCCTCTTCAGAGGAGGAGTACCCCGACGATACCGTCGGAGGAAGGTGGTGATCTTTTGAGACCGTCCCTATTGAAATTCTTAATTTTAATATATTTCCACTTATTTCTATTTGGTCTTCTTGTCCTTCGTTTCATTAAACACTGCGGTGGCTGATGCAATTACGCTGGAGATGTCACTAAGATTTGACGGAATTATTATTGTATTATTGGTCTTGGCAAGCTTTCCAAACTCCATAAGATATTGCTCAGCGATCCTGAGGTTAACAGCGTTTAAACCATTTTCCTCAGATATTGCAGATGAAATAGCTCTTAAGCCATTAGCAGTTGCCTTTGCTAGTTGTTCAATCTCAGAAGCACGTCCTGCAGCTTCATTGATACGTTTTTGCATCTCACCCTCGGATTTTTTAATCAGTTCCTGTTTGTCGCCTTCTGCATTATTTATCTTAGCTTGTTTTGTTCCTTCCGATTCAGCAATCACAGCTCTTTTCTCTCTCTCAGCCCTCATCTGTTTTTCCATTGCATCCTTTATACTCTGAGGTGGTGAAATATTTTTAACCTCATATCGGGTTACTTTTACACCCCATGGTTCACTTGCTTTATCAACAGCTTCGACTATAGTAACATTAATTGTTTCACGTTCTTCAAAAGTTCTGTCAAGTTCCAGCTTTCCTATTACACTCCTCATGGTTGTTTGAGCTATCTGTATAGATGCAAATCTATAATTATCAATTCCATACGAAGCTTTTTGAGGATCCAGTACCTGAAGATAGAGGATTCCATCAACCTCAACAGCGATATTATCACGGGTGATACATATCTGTGGCGCAACATCTATTGCCTGTTCTTTAAGAGTATGCCGGTACCTTACTTTGTCGAAAAAAGGAATAAGTAGCTGAAAGCCTGCTGTATATGTTGCCCTGTACTTTCCGAGCCTTTCAACGATAATTGCTGTTCTTTGCGGAACAATTTTAATCATGGATATAATCAAAATAAATCCCAAAAAGATTATGCCAATAAGAATAAAAGTTGTGCTTGATCCTTCCATTTTAATTATTTTTTAGGTTCAACTATTAATTTAAAATTTTCTTTTTCAATGATGATAACTCTCTGTCCTTCTTTGATTTCTGAAATAGATTCGGCTGTCCAGGTTGTTCCTTTGAATTCGACTTTACCGGTTTTAATACCACCAAAATCGGTTGTAGCAAGTGCCTCCTTACCAGTAAATTCATCTTCAACATCTTCGGAATGGGAACCCTTGCTATTTAAGAATTTTTTCTGAATTATTCTTCTGAGCACTATGAGTAAGAGAACTGATGTAATAGCGAAAATTACTATTTGTATGTTGGTGCCGGGATTACCAAAAAGGCAAACCAAGGCAGTAATCCAGGCTCCGAGGCCGAAGAAAAAAATGAAAAATCCGGGAATGACCAATTCGAGAAGAAAAAGGCCCAGACCAACGATGAACCAAAACAGTTCAGGCCTGGAAAAAATGTTTGTGATCATAACGAATAATTTAAATTGTTAGCGAGATGATTGTTTTGTATGAAGTAAAGATATAATAAAAACTACAGAAAACTCAAAAATTACGGGTTTACCATTCTTAAAATAAGGTTGAAAATATTAACCTGGAGTGAAGACAGCTTATTTTTTTTTAATGGTGTCATTAATACTTTTCAACCATGTAACAACCTTCTTGGAAAAAAAATTCAGGTTTTCACAGGTAAAATCACCTTCCATTTTTATCACGTATCCTTTATAATTTCCTGAACTCTCCGAAAATCGGTAACAGATATACTTTAATGATCCTGCATCGGCTGAAACATTCTTTAAAGCAGTAACTTTGCTTGAAGCTATGTTTTTAATATAATTAGTGTATTTCTGTAATTCTTCCTTTGGAATTTTTTTTCCGGAGTTTATACAATTACTGATATTATCTTTGACCTGGTTTTCGCTAATAGTAAAATCTTTGTCCGTGAAATTCCACTTTAGGGGATTTTGATAGGTCAAAATATTTCCTTCACTATCGATGATAAATCCATTATGCTGATATCCCCAGGCATAATTAATATATTCAATCTGGAACAGTATTAATTGTTTTTTGCTTATAACGTTATTTTTTTTACATCCTGTAAGAAACAAGACCGTAAGAAGAAATAAAAATAATTTTAAAAAAAATGATTTCATTTATTACCTGTTAAAACATCATATTCAAAAATCGGACCAGTCTGAACCGTAATTGAATGATTAGTTTACAAATTTATTAATATAAGAGTTACAGTGAATAGTGGTATAAAAAATTTTATTGAATCATTTATTTTTCGTAAATTATATCGGTTAAAATAAATGAGGAATTGTTTTCATTTTCAATAAGTCTCATCCGTCGGCTATGCGGGATAAGTGATTAATATATAAGCTAATATAAACTCTGTATTTCAGTATCTTAAATAATAACAATTTAAGAATACGGGTCAAATGGAAAAATTTTTTGATTATTTTGACGGTCGGTACAGAGAGTCAATACTTAAAAAGGCTCCTGATGATGATGGTCCGGTAATTACTCTTTCACGATTGACAGGTTGTGATGCCCGTCAGGTAGCTGCTATTCTGGCAGATGACCTCAACCATAAATTTGGTATTTCTAAGTGGAAATGGATCGATAAGGATATTATCTATGCTATCGCAAAGGAATTAAATACAGATACTCAGCGTGTTGAGAATTTCTATAAAGGAATTGAATTGTCCAATATTTCGGAAATGATTATGGCTTTTTCGGGTGGTTTTATAAGTGATCTGAGAGTTAAGAAGGCTATTAGGGATGTTGTACTATCGATGTGTAAAGAGGGATTCATAATTCTGGTTGGAAGAGGAGGTGTTTCAATAGCTCATGAAATTAAAGATGCACTTCATATCAGGCTTATTGCTCCCTTCTACTGGAGAGTTGAGAATGTGATGAAAAAGAAAGAAATGAACATAGAAAATGCCGAAAAGTTTGTTGTTGATACTGATGAAAAGAGATTCAATTTGATACAGGCATTTCTGGGAAAAAAACCTCTTAATATTGATTACTTGTTTGATGCCACCATTAACCGGAGCTCCTTTACATTACAGGAGATAGCTGATTTGATTCTTTCAATGTATGAAAAGAAAATATGCAGGCAAATTGCAGAGAGGAAAAAGATTAACAGGATTCGGTAAATATTTAGCGACTACATCCCACTACAATCAGCTATTCTTTTAATGTGTTCACTTAGTCTCCTGTCGAGACTTTTCTTGTACGCATCCCAATCAGTGATCGGGTATTTAGCCACACCACTATCCATTGCGGCTTTAGCAACTGCCGGAGCTATGCATGATATTAACCGGGGGTCAACGGGTTTAGGAATAATATATTCTTTTCCAAATACAAGTTTTTCAACGTTATATGCTTTTAATACTGAATCAGGCACAGGCTCTTTTGCAAGTGCAGCAAGTGACTTCGAAGCTGCAAGTTTCATCTCTTCATTAATGGTCGAAGCTCTCACATCCAGTGCACCCCTGAAGATGAAAGGAAATCCCAGAACATTATTAATCTGGTTTGGATAATCTGATCTTCCGGTAGCAAAAATCAGGTCATTCCTTGTTGACATTGCATCCTCGAAGGAGATTTCCGGGAAAGGGTTGGCCATAGCAAAAACGATCGGGTCTTTTGCCATAGAAGCCAGCATATCTTTTGACATCGTACAGGCTGCAGACAGACCAAGAAAAAGATCAGCACCCTTAACTGCCTGTTCCAGAGTGTCAAGATCCCTGCCGGTAATGAATTCCTGTTTGTATTTATTAAGATCTTTTCTTTTTTTATTAATAATTCCTTTTGAATCAGCCATTACAATATTCTCCCTCCTGACACCAAGAGAAACATACAATCTGGAACATGAAATAGCTGCTGCACCTGCCCCGCATACCACCATTTTGAGATCTTCTATTTTTTTACCTGATATTTCAAGAGAATTCAGCAGACCTGCTGCAGAAATAATTGCAGTTCCATGCTGATCATCATGGAATACTGGAATATCAAGCATCTTTTTTAGTTCCGTTTCCACTTCGAAACATTCCGGAGCTTTAATATCTTCAAGGTTTATTCCGCCAAAAGTCGGAGCAATTTGTCTGCAAAATTCAATAAGTTTTTTTGGATCTTTTTCATTAACCTCAATATCGAAAACATCAACATCTGCAAATACCTTAAACAGTAGTCCTTTCCCCTCCATGACAGGCTTTCCTGCCAAAGTCCCGATATCTCCAAGCCCGAGCACTGCAGTACCATTCGATATTACTGCAACAAGGTTCCCTTTTGCAGTGTAATTGTAAACATCCTCAGGATTCTTTTCAATTTCAAGACAGGGATAAGCTACCCCTGGAGTATACGCGAGACTGAGGTCAAATTGCGTACTATAAGGTTTTGTAGGTATTACCTCTATTTTTCCATGACGACCTCTGCTATGATAGAGAAGTGCATCCTCTTTTGTAACTTTTGGCATTGTGTGGACTTTTTATTGTCATTCGAATTTAAGATTTAAATAGCAATATTTTTATGAAATAAGTCATTTTTTCCTAGCCGGCTTAAATAGGTTTCTTAAAATAGCTCCTGAAATATTCTTTATTCCCTGGATTTTTTTTTGCATTGATAACAAAAATAGATATTTTCAACGGCAGTTTTAATTATGGTTTTAGCAGGATTTTATATTATATTTTTCTATGAATAAAAACATTGCAATAGGCACTGATATAGGCGGAAGTCATATCACTTGTGCCGCTATTGACCTGGTTTCAGGAAAGATCATCAGGGAAACTTTAACAGAAAGATCGGTAGACAATCAGGCTCACGCAAGTGTGATAATTGGTATATGGACGGAAGCTATATTATCTGTTTTAGCGAAGGTTCCTCTTGAAAATGTAAAAGGAATTGGCTTTGCAATGCCCGGTCCATTTGATTATGTCAAGGGTATTTGTTATATCCATGGTGTCGCAAAATATGAAAATTTGTATGGATTCAATATTACTGATGCCATTTCAGGCAGTCTTGGCATTCACGATGGATTCCTCATCAGATTTATGAATGATGCTTCATCTTTTGCCGTGGGAGAGGCATGGGCCGGCAGTGCCTCTAAGGTTAATCGTTCACTCTCAATTACGCTTGGCACCGGCTTTGGATCTGCATTTATCAGTGACCGCATCCCGATTGTTGATGGGCCTGAAGTACCTAAACTAGGTTGTATATATCACCTGCCGTTTAAAGGTGGAATTGCTGATGATTATTTCTCAACCCGTGGATTACTTTCCAGGTATAAGAATCTCACTGGTAAAGAGTTGAACGGTGTAAAAGAGCTTGCGGTACTGGCTGCTTCCGACAAGATAGTAACCGATCTCTTTACGGATTTTGGAGAGAATGCCGGGCTGTTCCTTGCACCCTGGCTTAAAAAGTTCAAGGCTGAAATTTTAGTTATTGGAGGAAATATATCACATGCATATAACCTGTTTGGAGATGTTTTTGAGAAAAGATTGAGAAAGGAGAATTGTACTTGTGAGGTAACGATTTCAAAACTGAAAGAGGATGCAGCACTGCTGGGAAGTGCCTACCTGCTTGATGACGATTTCTGGAAATCAGTTCAGCATGCACTTCCATTGATGTAAAACCGCAAACCACAAACCAAAAAAAATGAATACACAAAAAGTTAACATCACCAAAATACTCCCTGTGCTTATGGCATTTTTTGTCATGAGTTTTGTTGACCTTGTTGGTATCGGGGTTGACCGTGTTAGCAAAGATATGAGCCTTAGCGCCACTCTGGCACAATTGATCCCTTCTGCAGCTTTCCTCTGGTTTCTTCTTCTCTCTGTTCCGTTTGGAGTTATGCAATCCCGTCTGGGCAAACGGTTTATGCTCAACGTCGGGATGTGTGTAACAGCATTAGGTCTGCTGGTCCCTTTTTTCTTCTATACTTTTGCAATGGTCCTTGCGGGCTTTGCACTTCTGGGAATAGGTAACACTATAGTTCAGGTTTCGGCAAATCCTCTTATTGTTGATGTCGTTCCGGGAAATCGGAAATCGAGTTTCCTCAGCTTTTCACAATTTATTAAGGCGATAGGATCAATGATCGGGGCTCCCCTGGCAGCGGTTTTTGCGGCAAGATTCGGAGACTGGAAACTCTTGTTCCTAGTTTTCGGAGTTGTTTCACTTCTTTCAGTTCTGTGGCTGGGTTTAACGAAAATAGATGAGGGTAAACAAACGGAAATCAAAGCTACATTTGCTTCCTCTTTCAAACTGCTTGGTACCGGATTTGTGATGATGATGGTTGTTTCGATTTTCCTGGTTGTAGGTATCGACGTAGGATTCAATTCTAATTCGGGTCAGTTCCTTATCAAACACTTTGGCATCGATTCAACAACAGCTGAATCTGGAAGAAGCATATATTTCTTCGGTCGTATGCTTGGTACCTTTGCCGGCGCTATTATGCTTACCAGAATCTCTTCACGAAAATTCTTTATATGGACATCAATTCTCGGAATATTATGTTTAGTTGCCATCCTGCTGATATCTTCACCAGTCATGGCATGGGGTCTCGTCTTCCTTATCGGACTGTCAGTAGCTAACATTTTCCCTCTGGTATTTTCAATCACAGTTGAAAAATATCCTACTCGTACCAATGAAATTTCAGGACTAATGATGATGGCAATTTCGGGTGGAGCGGTTATACCATTACTTATTGGTTGGGTAAGCGATCTTAGCAGTATTGCTTTCGGGATGTCAATCCTTATAGTTTGTATGATTTACTTATTATTGGTCTCTATTTACAATCTCAAGAGATAAACTGTTGGTTGCAGTCTGAATATGCTTCAACCACGTTAATAAGTATGATGGAAGCACGGTTATCATTTTGAATCCAGAATGAATAAGATCATTATTCATCCACTCAGAATGGATGTATGTACATTAGAACAGACGATTCATACAAAACCGCGGGTAACAATGATTTTTTACAGAAGATCGCACTAATTTTAACGGTGATTTTGAATAGTCTGTAATGTTGATTCAAAATGGTGATTTGACTCCGAAACATAGTAAAAAAAAATAGATAGTCTTTAGTTTACAATGAATATAACGTTATTACTCAGGTAAATAGTTTTTAGGTATGATTTTACACTGTTCCGGAGTTCCCTATTCCCCATTTTCCAAATACTCCGGGACATTTTATCCCCCTCCACTGTGAGGTTTGCATAATGCAGACTTTTTACCAGCCCGGAGGGGGTTCTTCTATACCTCACACTCCGCATACCGAACACCGGACTCCGGTTTATTAAAAATAGAACTTCTTACATTTGTATATTGAACTTAAAACGCGCAAATTGCAGAGTATTTCGAATTAGTTAAATGCATTGAATAACAATTCGTAATTCATATCGCAATTTTTGCCCGGATACAAACTCTGAAAATATGAAAGAAGTCAGACTAGACAGACGTGATTTTCTGAAGAAAACATCTGCTATTGCCATTGCTTTTACAATTATTCCCAGGCATGTGCTGGGAGGACAAGGTTATACTGCTCCCAGTGATCAGCTTACCAAAGGTATTATAGGTGTTGGTGGAATGGGGCGGGGCCATTTTGAATATGAAGGCACCCGCCTGCTTGCAGTTTGTGATGTCGATAAAACTCACCTTGATCAGGCTATTGCTGCAGCGGGAGGAAACATCTCGGGTTATCACGATTTCCGGGAACTAATTGCCAGACAGGATATAGATATAGTTCACATTGCAACTCCTCCTCACTGGCACGGAATAATTGCTAAGACAGCAGCGGAAGCCGGAAAAGATATCTGGTGTGAAAAGCCAATGACACGCACAATCGGCGAAGGAATTAAAGTGGTTGAAGCGGTTCAGAAAAATGGCAGGATGTTCCGGCTTAATACATGGTTCAGATTTAAAGACCAGTTTTATGGTCTTGGAACTACTATAAAACCGCTTAAGAAACTTGTCGATTGCGGGGTTCTTGGCTGGCCACTCAAGGTAACAGTCAGCGGAATAACAGGTTACGACTGGAAATTCTATTGGAGCGGACTTCATAATCTTCAGCCAATGGCTGTTCCGCCAGAATTGGACTACGACTTCTGGCTTGGCCCGGCACCTTATAAACCATACAATCCTGAACGGGTACACGTAAAATTCCGTGGTTACTGGGATTATGACGGTGGTGGTCTGGGAGACATGGGTCAGCACTATCTTGACCCAGTGCAGTATTTTCTCGGTAAGGACGATACAGGACCTGTCACCGTTGAAGTGGATACTCCTCAACAACATTATGATGCAGTAGGCTCATGGCGGAGAATAACCTATACTTATGCTGACGGGTGCAAGATAATTCTTGATGGTGAAAACCGCGATAAAGAAGCAGCTTATATTGAAGGTCCTCATGGGAAAATTTTTAAAGGATTCAGATCGGATATCCCTGATATTCAGAAACTGATCGATTCACTTCCGGATCCGGAACCACAAATAGCGACATTCACCGAATCGATTCTTACCAGGAAAAAGTTTGCGCTTAATGAGGCTAACGGCCACAGATCATGTTCTATCGTTAATCTTGGCGTAATTGCACTCCGGCTGGGAAGGAACCTTAATTATGATCCAGTCAAACAGCAGTTTATCAATGATGAAGGCGCCAACAGACTCATTAATCCGCCAATGCGTGGACCCTGGAAAATATAAACTTTGACCTTAAAATTGAAAATTTGAAATTTTGAAAACATGAAAATAAAGAAAATACTTCTCATCGGTTTTTCTCTCCTGCTGATTTCTTTTGCATTATACCCACAGGACAATAGAACGATCGAAACCAAAGTAGCAGATCTTCTTGCCCGTCTTCCTTCAAACGACATCCAATCTACTGATAAACTGATGGTTGATATGCTATCGCTTGGAGAAACAGGGATCAGAGAGATTTGTGATCAGGTTATCCCCGCTGGAACCGGCGATGATACGCGTCCCAGGTTTGCAGTCGAAAGTCTTTCACGATTTCTATCCGCTAATAAAAGAGAAAATGTAAAGGCAATTTGGGAAAAAGTTTGTATAAGTTATGCGACAGTACAAAATGATTTCGGTGTCAAAGATTTCTTTATGAAACAACTTCAGCTAATGGGTGGAGATCAGTCTGTTGAAGCTATGAAGATCTATCTTAACAGTAAAGAAATGAATGGACCTGCACTGGCTGTAATATCTGCGGTTGGAGGTAAAACTGCAGAAACCATTTTAGCTGAATCACTTAAGAACAAAGAACTTCCCTGTGCCGCTGCGGTTATGAATTCACTTGCACTAATGAAATCACAAACGGCAGTAAACGAATATATTACGTGGGCTTCAGTTGATGATATCAATATTAAAGCTTCTGCATATAATGCACTGGCTCAAAGTGGCAGCCTATTGGCATATCCAGTATTATTAAAAGCAGCTGAAGATGTTTCGTACAGATGGGAAACTACCGGTGCCACAGCTTCTTTACTTAAATATGCCAAGGTTGTTGGTCAGAATGGAGATATCAAAACCATGAATAAAATTTGTAAGCTTATTATTTCGAAATGCGACGATAATATTACAATTCAAAATAAAACTGTTGCTCTGGATACCTATGTCAGTTTTCATGGTATCAATGCAATAACTGACCTGATCAAAGCGGCTTCTCATCCAAACAGCAAATACAGAAACGCTGCTATGCGTATGTCACTGGCAATTCCCGGAACTGAAGTAGTAAAGAAATGGATTGAATATTTTCCAAAAGCAATTCCAGATGCAAGACCTGAATTAGTAAACATGTTTGGTATCAGGGCTGATCAGATGGCGCTGCCTCTCATAACTGCTTCATTGTCAGATCATGATTTGAATGTCAGAAAGGAGGCTGCTTCAGCCATTGTTAAGTTAAGTGGTGGAAAAGCTATCCCGGCATTGATTGATTATATGATGAAATTCGGCAGCGATTCTGACCAGGAAACTGCAAAATTAGCTCTTATGACTGTTTGTGGCAGCGATAATATGCATCTTCTGATCCCTATATTGAGGAGTGGTCAACCATCTGCGAGTAAAAGTGTAATTGAGCTGCTAGCCTGGAATAAAGGGAATCAATATTTTTCAGAGGTTCTTCCTTTAGCATCATCAGTTGAAGAACCTGTAAAAACAGCTGCTATTAAAGCCCTGGCTGACCTGGCCGGATCATCTGATCAGACAAAACTGATTGAACTTCTCTCTGTCACTGATAATCAGGATTATATTAATGAGATCCAGACTGCTATTGCTGTTGATGCAGGCAAAATTTCTGATCCTGAAATGAGATCCTCAACCATTCTTAAAGCTATGGAAGGCAAAATTCAAAAGAAAAAGATTATTCCTGTCCTGGCAAAAACAGGTGGGCGTGAAGCTCTGAAAACAGTTCTAAAAGAATTTGAAAATGGAAATCCGGAAATTCGTGAGGTATGTTTTAAGGCTCTTACTAACTGGAAAGATTATTCAGCATCTTCAGCGTTGTACGAGATTTGTGCATCAAGAAATAAGACTTATGAGGGACCAGCTTTTGAAGGTTATGTAAGACAAATAAAATCCTCCGGCTTAACAGACGAACAAAAACTGCTTCTTTACAGAAAAATCATGCCCTTTGCATTAAGCCCTGACCGCAAAAACGAAGTCCTTACCGAAATCGGAAAACTCAAAACTTATCAATCTCTCTATTTTGTTGCAAACTATCTTGAAGATGCTTCTACTTCGGCAACAGCGGCTAAAGCTGCAATGATTATTGCTCTTCCCTCAGTAGATTCAAAGTCAGGTATGTATGGAGATCTCGCAAAAGCGATTCTTACAGAAGCAGTTGGCAAGTTAAAAGGACTGGAAAGTGAATATAATAAAGAGTTGGTAAACAAATATTTGGCCGGTATGACTGCTGATGAGGGTTTTAAGCCAATGTTTAACGGGAAGGATCTTTCCGGCTGGCAGGGACTAGTTGAAAACCCCGTAGCAAGGGCTAAAATGAAACCCGCCGAACTTGCTAAGAAACAGATTGAAGCAAACAAAAAGATTAAAGGTAACTGGAGTGTCAAAGATGGTTGTATTTGGTTCAATGGCAATGGTGATAATCTTTGTTCAATAAAGGAATATGGTGATTTTGAAATGTTTGTAGACTGGAAAATCTCCAAAGAAGGTGATAGCGGGATCTATCTCAGAGGTTCACCCCAGGTTCAGATATGGGATACTTCGAGAGTGCAGGTAGGAGCACAGGTCGGTTCTGGTGGATTGTATAATAACCAGATGAACCCTTCAAAACCTCTTAAAGTGGCTGATAATCCAATCGGCGACTGGAATACTTTCAGAATAGTAATGATCGGTGAAAAGGTGTCAGTATGGCTTAACGGAGAACTTGTTGTTGATAATGTCACTCTGGAAAATTATTGGGATCGTAAAATCCCGATATTCCCTAAAGGTGCAATTGAACTCCAGGCTCATGGTACTGATCTGGCATTCAGGGATATATATGTCAGAGAAATAAGTGAAAAAGAATTTAATCTTACTCCTGAAGAAAGATCGGAAGGATTTATGACACTTTTCAATGGAAGAAATCTGAACGGCTGGGTAGGAGATACAGTTGCCTATGGAGTCGAAGATGGATTGTTAGTAACGATTCCTTCCAAAGGAGATATAGGTAATCTTTACACGAAAAAAGAATATGCTGATTTCAATTTCAGATTTGAATTTCAGCTTACACCAGCTGCTAATAACGGTGTCGGTATACGTGCTCCTCTTTCAGGCGATGCTGCTTATGTAGGTATGGAGCTTCAGATACTTGATGACACAGACCCGGTTTATGCAAATCTGCAACCTTATCAGTATCACGGATCGGTTTATGGGGTAATCCCTTCCAGAAGAGGGTTTCTTAAACCACTCGGTGACTGGAATTATGAAGAGGTCACCGCTAAAGGTACTCAGGTTAAAATAAATCTTAATGGGACTACTATTGTTGACGACGATATTGCTGATCCAAGAGACAATGGAACAATGGATCACAAGAACCACCCCGGTTTAAAAAATAAGACAGGACATATCGGGTTTCTGGGTCATGGATCTCTTGTTAAATTCAGAAACATCAGAATAAAGGACCTTTCACAATAAAACTTTTCTTAACCGCAAAGTACGCAAAGCACGCCTTTGCGCAAACCTTAGCAGTCTTTGCGGTTAATGGATTTATAATAATTGATGAAAATTAAATACCCAATATGGTAAAAATATTTTGTTTACTGATTTCAATTATTTCACTTTCAGCATGTTCGCAAGTGAAACCACCAGAGCCCTTTGGCCAGTTCCTTCAAAAAGGCAGCTTGCATGGCATGACATGGAGTATTATATGTTTGTTCATTTTACTGTAAATACATTCACAGATAAGGAGTGGGGTTACGGTGATGAATATGGCCTGAAGTTTGGAGTATACCTGTCACCATGGGACAGAAACAGTTCATTTTACGGAACCCCTGAATATTTGACATACTACCGTAATCAGCTTCGGGAACTTCTTACAAATTATGGTGATGTTTTCGAGGTATGGTTCGATGGCGCCAATGGGGGAGATGGATATTACGGTGGTGCAAAGGAAACGCGAAAAATTGATAATAAAACCTATTATGACTGGGTAAATACTCATAAGATTGTTAGAGAGTTACAACCTTCATCCGTAATGTTCAGCGATGCCGGACCAGATATCCGCTGGGTTGGGAATGAAAGTGGAATGGGGAGCCTGACCAACTGGTGTCTGCTTAAAAAAGATGAGATGTATCCGGGAGGCAATTTTGCCAAAATATTAGGAGAAGGTAATGAAGACGGAAACTATTGGGTTCCTGCTGAAGTTGATGTTTCGATACGTCCTGGATGGTTTTATCATCAGGATCAGGATTCACTTGTCAGATCGCCTGAAAATCTAATGAAACTTTATTACTCTTCAGTCGGACGGAATGGTAATCTTCTGCTGAACGTACCTCCTGACAGGAGAGGCCTTCTGCATGAAAACGATATAAAATCCCTTCTCGCTTTCAGGGAATTGCTGAAAAAGGAATTTGAAACAGATCTCGCGAAAGGGAAGAAGGTAATTGCTACATCCTTCAGGGGAAAGGGATATGAAGCTTTAAATGTAAATGACGGGAATCCGGAAACTTACTGGACCACAAATGATTTCCAGACAACCGGTGATATAATTGTCAACCTTGGAGCTGAAACAGAGGTGAACAGAATCGTGATTCAGGAATATATAAAGTTGGGGCAACGGGTTCAGAAATTTGAAGTGGCTGTATTTAGTAATGGCACATGGGAGCCATTAATTGATGGTACTACTATAGGACACAAAGTTATTAAGAAATTTCCAGTTATAAAAACCTCTAAAATTAAAGTAACTATCAGTAAATCAAAATCATGCCCTATTATTTCTAATATTGAGCTTTACAGGGCCCCAGGGGAATGACGGTCTGCATAACTCTGTGATCCCGATAGTTATCGGGACTCTGTGGTTCTCTGTGTAACTAATTTTTTTAAGAACTTACACAGAGAAACACGGAGAAGACACAAAGTGACACAGAGAAAGAAGGAGATTAATCCACGTGAAACATTCTGGCTACTTTAACTGCTGCAGTAACTCTCTTTGTCAGACCTGACCAGTTTTTCTTGATAACATGCTCTTTCGTGATAAGATTTGAGCCGATACCGACACAGGTTACCCCGGCATTAAACCATTCTCTTAAATTTTCAAGGGTTGGTTCAACACCCCCGGTTGGCATTATACTTGTCCAGGGACATGGTCCTTTAATTGCCTTTACAAAATCAGGTCCTCCGACAGATGAACCCGGAAATATTTTAACTATCTCAGCACCAAGCTCTTCTGCATAGCTGATTTCTGACAATGATCCGCAACCTGGCAACCACATTATTTTTCTACGGTTACAAACTTTTGCCATTTCCGGATTAAGTACCGGTGAAACTATAAAATTAGCGCCCAGTTGTATATATAAGGAAGTGGTCCCGGCATCAACTATTGATCCTGCACCCATCATCAAACCGGGAAACTCTTTTTCAGCCCATTTATTAAGTTCACTGAATAATTCATGTGCATAATCACCACGATTAGTGAATTCAAAAACTTTTATGCCACCTTCAAAACAGGCTTTAATAACATTTCTGCAAATCTCAGAATCTTTGTGATAGAATACAGGGACAATACCTGTTTCCCTCATCTTAAGGATGACATCTATTCTTGTAAACCGTGCCATAATTTTTTTCAGGTTTGTATAGACAAATGTATTTAAAAAATACAAAATTATTATCACTATATATATTTTAATGGAAGAAAATGCTGGGTGCTTATTGCATGATGCATGGTGCATGGTGCATAGTGAATGGTCTATGTTAAACACACCCTGCACCTTGCATCCCGTACCTTGGAACTTTCTTCACTTTTTACTTTTATCTTTTAACTTTTGTCTTTTGTCTTTTGTCTTCTATAATAATTATCTTAGCAATTCAATCTATCAGCATGGCATTAAACTATATCTGGATTGCATTCTTTATTATCGGCTTCCTGGTTGCTCTTGGTCAGTTGATCTTCGCAGGTAATACACAGATATTCAATGACCTGGTAAATTCTGTTTTTTCAAATGCCAAAACCGGATTTGAAGTTTCGCTCGGATTAACCGGTGCACTTACGCTATGGATGGGATTATTAAAAGTGGGAGAGAAAGGTGGAGTGGTTGCGATCATTGGCAGACTTATTGGTCCGCTTTTTGAAAGACTTTTTCCCGGACTACCGAAGGGCCATCCGGCTTACGGATCAATTATGCTTAATATTTCCGCAAACATGCTTGGTCTCGATAATGCAGCAACCCCTGTTGGACTTAAGGCAATGAAGGAAATGCAGGAGGTCAATCCCGATAAGGAGACTGCTTCAAATTCTCAGATTATGTTCCTTGTTCTGAATGCAGCAGGTCTCACAATTATTCCGGTCAGCATTATTGTTTACAGGACCCAGCTTGGGGCAGTCAATCCTGCTGACATATTTATCCCGATACTTATTTCGACTTTTGCCGCTTCTCTGACAGGGATGATCAGTGTTGCTATAATTCAGAAAATCAATCTTCTCGATAAAGTAATTCTTGCATACCTGGGAGGACTTACTGCAATAGTAGTCGGCATTATACTCTATTTCAGCAGGCTTCCTAAGGAGCAGATATCAACCATTTCGACATTTGCAGCAAATTTTATACTCATGTCGATCATTGTACTTTTCATCGTTCTGGCATTCATTAGAAAGGTGAACGTTTATGATGCATTTATTGAAGGAGCTAAAGAGGGATTTATGACTGCCGTCAGGATTATACCTTTCCTTGTTGCCATCCTCGTTGCCATTGGAATTTTCAGAGCTTCGGGTGCAATGGATTTCATAATCGCTGGTATAGCGAAGTTTTTTGCATGGTTAGGAGTTGATACCCAATTCACAGGTGCCCTACCAGTGGCATTCATGAAACCACTTTCCGGTAGTGGCGCACGCGGCCTGATGATTGATGCAATGAAGACAAACGGAGCTGATTCATTCATAGGGAGATTGTCCTGCACTATGCAGGGAACCACCGACACAACATTTTATATTGTCGCGGTTTATTTCGGATCGGTAGGAATAAAAAATACGAGGTATTCAATAGGTTGCGGCTTACTAGCTGATCTTGCAGGGTTCACAACTGCAATATTTGTAGCATATCTCTTCTTCACATAAACTTCATTTATGAGTATTCTTCTGACTTCAATAATTGTAGGCATAAGTATTTTTGCCATAGTTATTCTTACATCGAAGCTTAAACTGGAAGCTTTTATTGCCCTGTTCCTGGTTTCACTCTTCCTGGCATTTACAGTACTTCCTGTGAAAACAATTGTGAGCACAATCCAGGAAGGATTCGGAAGCACAATGGGCACTATCGGCTTCTTAATAATTCTTGGTTCAATTATTGGTATAACGCTCGACAAAACAGGAGGAACACTCAGCATTGCAAGATTTATTCTGTCAAAAACAGGTGAAAACAAAAGTGCAAGGGCATTGGGTATCATAGGTTTTATTACCGGCTTGCCTATTTTTTGCAATTCAGGGTTCATTATATTAAGCGGACTCTCCAAGTCATTAAGTTCAAAATCTAAACTGCCAATGCCCTTTCTGGCAGCAGTTCTCGCATGTTCTCTTTATTCGGTACATTGCCTGATACCGCCTCACCCTGGAGCACTGGCTGCAGCGGGTCTGCTCAAGGTTAATATAGGCTACCTGATAGTTATTGGAACAATCTTCGCTATTCCAGGAACATTAGCTGCATATTTCTGGAGCAGATGGATTTGTAAAGGGGAAAATTATCAACCGGCTAAAGTTATCGATGTAGACCCAAAATTAACTCAAGATAATCTTCCCCCGACTTTTCTCTCATTTATGCCGATTGTTGTCCCGCTGTTGCTGATAGCATTAAAATCTTTATTTAATATGCTCGACAAAGAAGGCCATAGTCTGATTTCAAAAATACTATTTCTTCCGGGAGAACCCATATTTGCATTGTCAGTTGGCGTTGTTCTTGCAATGTTATTGATCAGAAATAAAACAATTGAATCGATGAATTCTGTTTTTCGCGAAGCTATCGAAAAAGCGGGTCCAATACTTATTGTCACAGCAGCAGGAGGAATGTTCGGAATGGTAATAAAGGCCACTGGCACAGGTGAAGCAATGGGTAAGCTGCTGGCAGGAACAAATATTGGGATTGTTGTGCCATTTCTTATTGCAGTTGTTATGAAAACCGCACAGGGTTCATCCACCGTGGCAATTATCACAACAGCCTCTTTTGTAGCTCCGATGTTATCAATTCTTGGTCTGGATTCGGAGTGGGGCAGGTTGCTGACATTATTGTCGATGGGTGCAGGTTCAATGATTATATCTCATGCTAATGATTCTTACTTCTGGGTCATTTCCAATTTTTCTGAAGTTGACCCATCGACAACTTTAAAAGTGTATTCTTCTTCTACTATTATTATGGGAGTTGCGGTTTTTGCATGTGTATGGATCACATCTTTGATAATTTTGTAATAGGACGGGTATAATGAAGACTGATAAACAGTATGGAAAACAATAAGATGAATTATAAAACAATAGCTGAACAGATATTTCTGGCAGGAGTCGAAAGTGTTCTCCCTGACAGATTGATAACCAATGAGATGTCTTTGAGAGATAATTGCCTGCAGATCGGACATCTGAGTTTCTCCCTGGAAACAATTGAGAATATATATGTAATAGGGGCAGGGAAAGCTTGCGCAATGATGGGTGCAGAAGTGGAGAAGATTCTTGGCGACCGGATTACTGAGGGACATATCGTCGTTAAATATGGTTATTCATGCAAATTAAAGTATATTGAAGTGTCTGAAGCGGGCCATCCGGTACCTGATTCAAACGGATTGAGAGCAACAAGGACGATACTTAAAATTGCTGAAATGGCCAGTTGGAATGACCTGGTGATCTGTCTTTTATCAGGTGGCGGCTCATCTCTGCTTTCTGATATCCCCGAAGGTTCTTCACTTAAGGATATTATTAAAGTCACTGATCTTCTGGTAAATAGCGGAGCCTGTATAAAGGAAATTAATGCAGTTCGCAAACATTTGTCAGTTGTTAAGGGCGGTCATCTTGCCAGAGTTGTGTATCCGGCTACTCTCGTGAATCTTATTTTGTCTGATGTACCCGGTGATCCGCTTGATGTAATTGCTTCCGGACCAACAGTTCCAGATCCTACATCATTTCAGCAGGCATTGACTGTTTTAACTACATTTGATTTAACAGAATCTGTCCCCGTAGGGATACTTCAATTCTTAAATGAGGGAGCAGCAGGCAATAGACCTGAAACCCCAAAAACAGGAGATCCTGTTTTTGAAAAGACATTCAATATCCTCGTTGGGTCAAACAGGATGGCACTTGAGGCAGCGAAATGTAAAGCATTAGA
Source organism: Bacteroidales bacterium (assembly GCA_049512815.1). Taxonomy (GTDB): domain Bacteria; phylum Bacteroidota; class Bacteroidia; order Bacteroidales; family VadinHA17; genus LD21. Next base: position 78,565 of record JBEKWS010000017.1, read on the forward strand.
ATTCAACATTAATGCAGTTATAATTGACGATCAGTTGCAAGGCGATGCTTCCACAATTGCAGAGTATTTAGTTGAAACATCAAATAAATTTAAAAGTGATAAAAATGAGGTGAAGCCAGTCTGTTTGTTATTCGGAGGAGAAACAACTGTTAAAATGACAGGTAAGGGACTCGGCGGAAGAAACCAGCATTTAGCTTTATTGTCTGCCTTCCAGCTTAAAAACTATCCCGGGATAACAATACTTTCTGCTGGAACTGATGGTACGGATGGCCCAACTGCTGTCGCCGGAGCTGTTGTTGATTCGGATACCTTCCCGACAGCTCTTTCAAAAAATGTTGATCCGGAAAAGTACCTCACTGAATTCGATTCATACCATTTCTTTAAAAAAGTTGGTGGACATATCACTACCGGTCCAACTATGACTAATGTAATGGATATTATTGTCGTAATAGTGGAATAATCGGAAAGGCACAATGGTATACTGGTACAATAGTACAACGGTATAACGGTACAAGGGTACAACAGTACATCGGCATAACGACATAATGACACAACGACACAACGACACAACAATAATTATAAGCTCTGGCAAACCCTGAAAAAGATGAAAGTGATATCTTTGTTCTCTATATTTTTCTTAAGTTTGATTTCCTGTAATTCAGGATCGAGAAAAACTTCGGAGTCGTCAAACCAGTCTTTAAAACAATCGACAGACACATCAGACATGACCAATAGTTTTTATGATAACGTTGAAACCTATGCACTTCCGGTAAAGGAATTGGTCATTGATGGGGAAATAGCTAATCCCGGCAAGGTTGATTTTACAGGTCTTCCGGTCCATTCGGTTATTGTCAAAGAAACGTTACTCGACAGTGCCGGCAGTGACAGGTTTGTTGGTGCTTATAGATATGATGGATATTCACTCTTCGATATTCTGGATAAAAGGGTATTAAAAAAAATAAACAGTGTTGAGTTTAAACCTATAATTGATTTATATGTCGAAGTTGAAAATGACAGAGGCGAAAAGGTTGTATTCAGCTGGGGTGAAATATACTATCCAAATAATCTGCATAAGATTATTATAGCCTCTAATGTGTCCAGGATAGTACCTTCCAGGACAAAGAAGCTGTGGCCACTGACTGCCGAAAGTAAGATTGTGGCAGCAAACGATCTTGTGACTGAAAGAAATATATCTTCTCCGGTAAGGATAACTATTAAATCATATCCCCGGTCGTTTAAAGTTCAGCAGGTTTTGTCACCTATGTACTCATCCCGGATAGGTATTTTCAGTTCTTCCAAACAGGTGGGGCAAATAGAAACTCTTCCAACAAACCTCAATAATGTAACTTTCAATGCAATATTTTATGGCAGGGGTAAAGGTATCCACAGCACAACACCCTTTACCGGAGTGATGCTTAAAGATCTCCTTCTGAAATATTATCCAATAAACAGGGAGAATCTGAAATCGGGTATAATGTGTATCGCTGGCATAGATGGTTACAGGAGTGCAGTCACTTATTCTGAACTTTTCAACCGGAACGATCAGCAGGAATTTATGCTGATCAAAACAAAGACAGAAGAAGACGGAGGTCTTTACAGGATTTTCGCTTCAGCAGATTTTTTTTCTGACAGGGCAATAAAATCGGTAAGCGAAATTCATCTTGGTTATTAAACTAAGTCCTGTTCAAATCAATTAGACAATAGGCAACATGATCGATTAATGAAAACAATAAAGAGGAATCTTTTTAAAATCTTTATATTTTCACATTCTTAACACTTTTTTCATAAAAATAAAGTTATTTTTGCGGGCTTTATTTAAGGTTTTGGTAAGATTTTAGAAAACCTTCAGTGAACAGATATTTGTTGGGTTAATAATCAAGATAAAAATGAAGGGTTCAGGAGAGAGTTTATTATTTACCGAAAAACTAAAAAACGCATTTATTGGTAAAGCTAAGGTCCTTCAGGACAAAGGTTTATTTCATAAATTAACTTTAATAGCATTTTTTGCATGGATAGGCCTTGGAGCAGATGGTATATCATCATCCTGCTATGGGCCTGAAGAAGCATACCGGAATTTACTCGGACACCCGAGTTTGGCTATATTTGTAGCATTAGGCACTGTATTTACAATTATCATCATTAGTTCCAGTTACAACCAGATAGTACGCCTGTTTCCACATGGCGGTGGCGGATATCTTGTCGGAAGCAAACTCTTGTCGCCTACCACTGGAATGATCTCTGGTTCTGCTCTTATTATCGATTATGTTCTTACAATTACACTTTCTGTGTCGAGTGGTGCTGATGCTATATTTAGTTTCTTCCCTGCCAGTTGGCAGGCTTATAAACTCACATTCGCACTAATGGGTGTGTGTTTCCTTATTCTTTTAAACTTAAGAGGTGTGAAAGAATCGGTACTTTCTCTTACTCCGATATTTATAGTCTTTATTACCACACATGTTATTGCCATTTTATATGGTATTTTTATCCACGCCTCCAATTTTACTGCTGTTGCCAGCCAAACCACGCACGAAATTAATTCAACTTTCTCTCAAGTTGGCTTCTTTGCTACTTTCTTTATAATTCTTCGGGCATATAGCATGGGCGCAGGAACTTACACCGGTATTGAAGCCGTCAGTAATGGCATGCCTATTTTGCGTGAACCTAAAGTTGCCACTGCCCGCAAAACTATGCTTTTAATGGTAATCTCCCTTTCCTTTATGGTAATTGGATTGATGATCTGTTACATGCTTTTTAACGTCCAGCTTGATACCCATAAAACATTAAATGCTGTGTTACTCGATAATCTGACAGCAGGATGGGGCCATTTCTGGTCAAGAAGTTTTGTTCTGATAACTCTGATATCGGAAGCTGCATTGTTGTTTGTTGCTGCACAAACCGGATTTATTGATGGCCCCAGAATTATGGCAAATATGGCAATTGATCATTGGTTCCCTAAAAGATTTGCTTCGCTCAGTGATCGCCTCGTGACACTGAACGGAGTTTTGTTAATGGGTATTGGATCTATTATTATAATGGTCGTATCTAAAGGTTCAGTCGCATTACTGGTTGTGCTATATAGCATTAATGTCTTTATTACATTTACTATTTCGCAGGTGGGAATGGTAAAGCACTGGTGGCTGATGAGAGGAAAGGAATTGCCATGGAAGCGAAAATTAGCCATAAACGGTATTGGGCTTATACTAACTTCCTTTATCCTTGTATCAGTGACCATTATAAAATTTGGGCATGGCGGTTGGGCCACTTTACTTATTACCGGTTTACTGATCTTTTTAGCTGTAAATATTAAACGCCATTATTTTAAAACAGCTGTAAAACTTCAGAAGTTAAGATTAAAAGCTTTTGCGGAAATAGAAAAGTTAATCGGGCAGCGTCCTTGTGCAGATAGAAATATGAAAAAAATCTTTTTCAACAAGGAAGGCAGAACTGCAATAATATTAGTAAGTGGCTTTGGCGGAACCGGATTATACACTTTTCTCCGAATTCTTGAAAACTTTAAAGGTGTTTATAACAATATCGTTTTTGTAAGAGTTGGCATTATTAATTCAAAAATTTACAGAGGCACAGTGGAACTGGAACATTTTAAAAAGCAGGTAATAGAAGATGGGGAAAAATATGTTGCGGTTGCCAATCAGTTTGGTTTGTATGGAAAGAGTATCTGGACTATTGGCACGGACCCTGTAAACGAAATATATCGTATTGTTAAAAAAATAAGGCCCAGACTCTCGGGTGCAGCTTTCTTTGGTGGGCAATTGGTTTTCTCTAAAACATTTTACCTTTCTAAATTATTACATAACCATACCATTTTTTCAATTCAGAAGCGATTCTTTAAATTCGGTATACCTATTATCATTTTCCCAATAAGAATTGATTAAACATATTTACGAACAGACGTGTCCCTACATTCGCCATAATGTGATAATGCAGGGTCATGCCATGGCATGACCCTACTGGTTAATATACCTGGTGATAAATTTTCATTTCGGGGGTACCACAATTGTTTTCACCCTGTTTTTATTATATTTGTTCTTCGACAAATCTTTGAAACTAACCCTGATATAATGAAAGCCCTCGTACTTGAAAAATATAATGAGTTGGTTTACACTTGAAGGGATGTATTATTTAAGCGATGGCCGTGAGGTTCTTGGGGTATCACCCGGGACATATAAAAGAGACGGTGCATTCGCTGAATTTATTGCAATTCCTCAGTATATTCTGTACAAAATACCTGAAATGGTAACTTTTAAACAGACTGCAATGGTGGAGGTTATTGCGGTTGCTCTTCATTCGATAAGTATTTCAGGAATGAAAACTGAAGATAAATGTGTCGTGGTGGGTACCGGAATGATCGGGATTTTTATTCTGAAACTTCTCAAAATATCAGGCGCTTCAAAGATCATTGTGATCGATATTAATCCAAAGCGACTTGAAAGGCCGCACAGGCAGGGGCAGATCATATCTTCATCTCAACAGAAGAAAATCTTGAAGAAAAAATAATTGCTCTGACAAATAAAAGAGGAGCAGATATCTCTTTTGAAGCAGTTGGAAAGAGTGAATAAGTGAAGCGTCGATGATCAGATCTCAGCTGTTGCACCGCTATCTGAAGGAGCTATCTGGTTTAACAAATTTTACAGGAAAGAGGAAGATATGAATAAAACTCTTCGGACTTCCGGCTTCCGACTTCAATCTGATTTATTATTGAGTTTTTTCTTATACATTTAAACTTTAGAAAACAGGCTGATAAATCTGAGATTCGATTTCCATGAAAAGAATTCTTTTGTTAATCTCTTTTTTACTTATTGTTTATGCACTGGAGGCTCAGGAAGGTGCACCCTTGCTTACAAATTTTAAGGAAAGCAATGAGATTGAGAACCAGAATTGGGCCATATGTCAGGATGACCATAATGTGATGCTGTTTGCCAACAGACGGGGTATTCTGATTTTTGATGGTCAGGGTTGGAATTTCATCCCGGTACCTACAATTCCTTATTCACTTAAATACAATCCACAGGAAAAGAAAGTTTATGTCGGCGGAGATAACAATTATGGATACCTTGCCAGGGATGAAAAGGGGATTTACAGATACTTTTCTATTTCAGGGGATTCATCCTCAGTTGGACTTATATCAAGGATACTTTTTACTGACTCAACTGTTTATTTCTACGGGGAACAAAGTATCAGCAGACATAATTTAAAATCGGGAAAGCTTGAGTGGCGACTTGGACAAAAAGAAAATAAACCATTCACCGGGATGTTTATCACCCCGAAAAATACATTCATAAATGTTTTATCAAAAGGACTTTACAGACTTGAGAGCGACACCTTGTTCCCCATAGTTACAGGTTATTTGCTTGAAAATGTCGAGATCCTTTTCAGCCTTCCATATAACAATAATCTTGTACTTCTGGGAAAAAGCAATGGTGACCTTTCTCTTTTCGACGGGATAAAATTTTATGATTATCAGATTAAAGATGAGGGTTATCTCCAACAAAACATTCTTTCTGAAGGATTATCGATTTCTGATAGCCTTTATGCATTTTCAACACTCGATGGTGGAGCCCTGGTTGTAGAAAAGAAGAGCGGTATACTAAAACATGCGATTAATTATGTAAATGGATTACCTGATGATGAAGTTTTCGCACTCGGTGTCGATAACAATCATGGTCTATGGCTTTCTCATCAATATGGGCTTACACGTGCTGATCTGAAGTTACCTATCGCCAGTTTCAGTATTTATCCAGGACTGAAAGGCAATCTGATCAGCTCCCTCTGGCATAATAATAAATTATATGTGGCAACAAGTGAGGGAGTTTTTTATCTTAAAGAAATCAAAAATTATGCTAAGGTTGAAGTACTTGTAAAAAGTGAAGAAGTCGCTGGAAAACCAAGTCCGTCTGTTATTCAAAACATGCCTGTTCAGCAGAAGGTTCCGGAGCCCCGGAAGACAAGGAAAAGCATCTTTTCAAGAATATTTGGCAAGAAATTAGTGACACCAGGTGTTCAGGAACAAACACCCCAGGTAATTGCCCCACCGGTAATTAACTTGCCTGAACCAAAACACTTCAAAATGATAACAGGCAGGCTCAAATCGATTAATTATATCTATAAGAAAGTTGATGGAATAAATGAGAAGTGCAAACAGATGGTCTCAGCAGGCAATGAAATTCTTGCATCAACAAACAGGGGCCTTTTCATTATTTCAGGACAAGCTGCCAAACCTTTAGTAAATAACAGGTATATTAACTACATAAGTGCAAAATCAAAGGACAATAAGTACTATGTTGCCACATTGGATGGTTACTTTTATGTCACAACTGATAAAAATAACCGTTGGGAGGCAGTTTATCCGGATAAAGCATTTACTCATTCACTCTTTTCAATTGTATCAACGGATGAGAATACTGTCTGGGCGGGAAGCGACGATATTGCTTTCAGGATAGGTATCAATAATGGGGTATCTTCAGGAAATCCTAAAGCATATAGCATTAAAGGTGATATATCTCAGAGATATATCATTGAATATGTTAATGATACAGTATTACTTTTTACATTATCGGGTGTTAGTTATTATAACAAAAGTCTTGATTCTTTTAAAGAATATAAAAAAGCATTTACAGGTAAAGGCGCTAAGATAAAATATGTGTTTTCCCAGCCGGAAATTCCCTGGATAAAAAATGAGGATGAATGGATCAATATTGGTTCAGCGCGTAGCATTGCCTATAATGACAAGGCTCTTCTTAAAATCTTTGATAATCTTAATTCAATATATACCGATGAAAATAATATCTGGGTTATCAGCGGAGACAATCTGCTTTTCAGAATTGTGCGTAATAAAATTCCTTCAATTAAACCTGATATTGACCTTATTATCAGAAGTATATCTAATGCGGAAGGTCTTTATTTCGCGCTTTCCGATATTGTATTCGGAAGTGGAGATAATACTGTTTATTTTGATCTGGTGGCACCTGGATATCTTAAGCAGAATTCAACTCAATATCAATATATTGTTGACAAAGTAATGACGGAATGGTCAAAGTGGTCTTACAACAATACAATAAGCCTAATGATAAAACCTGGCAAATATACACTTCAAGTGAGGGCGAAAGATATCTGGGGTAATGAAAGTGAACCTAAAACAATCGGATTTATAATTGAAGCGCCATTCACCCAAACGACGTTTTTTTATATAATAGTTTTGAGTGTCATCCTGATTGGAATAATAGGAGTAATAAGATTTAGGGAAAGACAACTTAAGAAAGAAAAACGGATACTCGAGAAGAAGGTAGAAGAGCGTACTGCAGAAATTGTGGCACAAAAAGAAGAAATTACATCGAGCATTGAATATGCAAGCAGGATACAGCAGGCAATGCTTCCGGAGGATGATCATTTTGTGAATTCATTCTCTGACTATTTTATAATATTCAAGCCTCGGGATATAGTAAGTGGCGATTTTTACTGGATAGGTGAAGATGAAAAAAATATTTTCTTCACAGTTGCAGACTGTACCGGTCATGGTGTTCCAGGGGCCTTTATGAGCACCCTGGGAATATCAACATTAGATGAGATAATTACTAATAATACTGATCTTAAGGCAAATGCCGTATTAGGTCTGTTACGTGAGAAGATAAAGACATCGCTCCACCAGACTGGCAAACAGGGAGAAGCCACTGATGGTATGGATCTGGCCTTCTGTGTTCTTCATAAAAACAGAAGAACACTCGAATTTTCAGGGGCTTATAATCCCCTCTTCTTATTCCAGGGAGGAGAGTTCAAGGAATATAGAGCCGACAGGATGCCTATTGGTATCTACTATGGTGAAAAAGATACATTCACCAATTACGAGATTAATGTGCAAAAAGGTGATACACTTTATATCTTTTCAGATGGATTCGCTGATCAGTTTGGCGGACCTAACGGATCTAAATACATGAAATATAATCTGAAGAAACTTCTGTCGGAGAATTGTAGCAGATCAATGGCTGAACAACGCAACATCATAGAGAATGAGTTCGAAATGTGGAAAGGTTCCGTTAACCAGATCGACGATGTTACTATTTTAGGTGTGAGGATATAATTTGTTGCATGATGTATGTTGCATGTTGCATGTTGCTTTCCTACTACCTGCTAATTATTCCTTACTTTTATCTTTTTACTTTTGTCTTTTATCTGTTGCCTGTTGCCTGTTGCCTGTTGCCTGTTGCCTGTTGCCTGTTGCCTGTAGCCTGTAGCCCTTAGACTTCATTACTTATTTCACTATCTTTATACGTTAAATTAACACAAAAATGAAAATTAAATTTATAGGTGCAGCAAGGGAAGTGACCGGAAGTAAACATCTAATCACTACAAACTTAGGAAAAAAATTACTTCTTGATTGCGGTATGTTCCAGGGTAAAGGTCTCGAAACAGATAGCATGAACAGAGATCTTATGTTTGATCCGGCCCAGATAGATCATATCCTTCTTACTCATGCCCACATAGATCATGCCGGACTGATACCTTATGTATATAAACTCGGGTTCAGAGGATCGGTGATCTGTTCAAATGCGACACGAGATCTTTGTTCCATTATGCTTGCCGATTCCGCTTATATTCAGGAACATGATACAATTACATTCAATAAACGCAGAGCTAAAAAGGGGCTGCCCCTGGTGGATCCGATTTATACACAAGCTGATGCAACAACCTGCTTGAAACTCTTTATCGGAGTACCATATGATATGAACTTCAGAATTGACTATAATATAAAAGTTAAATTCACAAATACTGGACATATGCTTGGTAGTGGTGTGGCTAATCTTCAGATAATCGAAAACGGGCAGATTAAAAGGATAGCCTATACAGGAGACATTGGAAGACCGGTCGACCAGATACTCGCCCCTCCAAAGTCATTCCCTCAGGCTGATATTCTTATTACCGAATCAACTTATGGTGACAGGTTGCATAACGATACTTTGGTGGCTGAGGAAGAGCTTCTTAATGTAGTCGTAGATACATGTATAACTAAAGGCGGGAAGCTGATAATTCCTGCTTTCAGTGTCGGACGTACACAGCAAATTGTATTTTCTCTTAACAACTTTTTTAACGAAGGCAGACTGCCAAAAATAGACATTTTTGTTGATAGCCCACTTGCCGTAAACGCAACTACAGTTTTCAGAATGCATCCTGAGTGTTACAATCAGAATTTTCTTAATGTTCTGGAAAAAGATCCTGATCCTTTTGGATTTGATAATTTATATTATATCACAAAAGTTGAAGAATCAAAAGAACTTAATGACCATAAGAAACCGTGTGTAATTATTTCTGCTTCAGGAATGATGGAAGCCGGCCGGGTAAAACATCATCTTGCAAATAATATTTCAGACCCAAGGAACACGATTCTTATTGTAGGATACTGTGCACCAACAACACTCGGAGCAAGAATAGGAAGAGGTGATAAAGAAGTTTCCATCTTTGGAACAGTTTATGATGTAAAAGCTGAAGTGAAAAAAATCGAATCTTTCAGCGGACATGGCGATTATAAAGAATTGATCAGTTTTATAAGTTGTCAGGATAAGAGCGCACTCGGGAAAATGTTTATTGTTCATGGTGAGTATGAAACACAAAAGAAGTATGTTTCCACACTTTTAAATGAAGGATTTAAAAACATTGAAATACCAGCGAAAGGACAGGAATATGAGGTTTAGGGGGTGACTCAAATGTGATTTTAACCACCCCGTCATGGCCGTTAGGGCATTGCACCCCTCCTTTTTAAGGGGGCCGACCGTTAAGAAATTGCCCGGTGGGCAATTTTAGGGAGGAGCCAGCCTGCAGCAGAGTACCCCGAAGGGGGGAGGTGGTTGACTTATTAGGTAACCTCTTATTGGACGTATTTCCTCAATTCTTTTCTCACAGTTTTCCATCCCGGGAAAACTTCAGATAGAAGTTTATAGTACCGGGTACCATGGTTATGATGTTTAAGGTGGCATAACTCATGAATAATTACATATTCAATATACAGATCAGCCAGTTTTATAAGTTCTGTACTTAATGTTATTATCCCTTTATTTGAACAACTTCCCCATCGTCTTTTCATGGTTCGGATAACCAGACCTGCCGGCTTAAATATCTGATTTTCATGTTCCCTGAGAACTTTACTTAATAATTCAGGAAAATATATCAAAGCTTCGTTTTTATACCAATTATAAAGCAACCTCCTGATTGCTATGGAATCGTCTGTTTTTTCTGTTCCCAGCTCAATTGTATTATCGTAAAACCGGATGTATGATTTTCCTGATTTTTTGATCTTTAGTACAGACTCATTCCCGTGGAAAAGATGGGTCTCTCCTGAAACATATAATCCGTTAAGTGCACTGGTATGGGGTTTCCTGTAACTGTCACAGTGTTTTAAAATCCACCCAGATTTTTCCTTAACAATCCTGCTGATTGTTTTAAAGGAGGTCAGATATGGGACTCTCACAATCACTGATGAATCGGGAAGTACACTGATACCTAAGGTCCTTCTTCTTGAATAGATTACCTTGAATTCTATTTCATCTATTTTGTGTGTTCTCAGCTCTTTTAACATTATTTCTTTTTCATACTTAAGATGCTAATATCTGGCAAGATGCAATTTACTAAAAATAGAATGATAATTTTTGCAACACAGATTTTGCAGGCAAACGACAAAAGAGACAGCAGATTGTTAAAATTCATTAAAAAAACGTTAAAAAGATAAAAAAATGAAATTTTTAGGAATATTAGTACGTTATACATTGTCATTCAAACGTAAAAAGAAACTTTGAACTTTTCAAACCAAAGAAACTGAAAGAAGACAGACTACGGTGCGGTAAAGACAAAATTAATTTTCGCGTTACCCGAACTGAAGATGGTTAGTAAATTATTCCAAATAATTTTTTCTGCCATATCTTGAAAGGTCAGTAGGTTAGTAGGTTAGCATTAAGATCAGGGAGGGTAATATCAACGGGTGGCAGTTTATCTGCTGCCCGTTTCTTTTTCTGTTTTACGAAAGGAGCAGCACTACAGAGTATCTGTTATTCATGCTTAATTGTTATTAGTGTGATTTCAGGTGGCATCCATATCCTGAATGGGATAGCCAGAACTCCTAGTCCGCGATTAACATACTGATACTGATTCCCCTCTGAGTAAAGTCCACTCCAATGAGGGTAGAAATATTTTGCAGGGCTCCATCTGAATTTTTTTGTGAGTATACCCATTTGCATACCATGAGTATGCCCCGAAAGAGTAATGTCTATGTCAGTTTTTCCCGTCACATCCTCAGTCCATTGATTGGGATCGTGACTGAGAAGTATTTTAAGGTCAACACTGTCAATTCCGGAAATTGCTTTACCCAGATCTCCATGTAAAATATCAGGAAATCGCCCCATTGTGATAATGCCTATCAGGGCGATTTTTGCATTTCCCACATTGACTATAGTAAACTCATCATTAAGAACTTTATATCCTGAAGACTTTATCAGTTGATTCATTATCAGTACATTATTGTCTCTATCTGCTTCTGTGAAAAATGGATCATAGGTTCCGAAATCGTGGTTACCCATTATAGCAAAATTGCCGTACCTGCTTTTAGCTTTATAAAGGATTGTGTCACTTCTGTCAAATTCCCTCCATCCAAAGTCGATGAAATCACCTGTATTCAGAATAAGGTCAGGTTTAAAGGAGTTAACATCATACATAACCTTTTGCAGCAACTTCTTGTGATTAAAGAAACAGGGGAGATGCAGATCCGATAACTGGACGATTTTCAAACCATCAAGATCTTTATTTAACCCTTTGATCTTAATTGTGACCTCTTCTGTTTTGAAATTAAATCTACCATGAAAGGTACTGGAAGCGATAACTGAAAGGATTACAATCATTATGATCAATCCGATATTTGTCAAAAATCTTATATGATCACCCTTTTTTATTCTTATTAATTTTCCTGAAAAATGCAAAATAATTAATATGACCCTGGGAATAACAACAGCAATTATCATACCGGTCATATTCATCATTAACCAGACATGCCGGGGGTTATCGAAAAAACTTTTATAAGAGGTTGTTTCAATAAAAAGGATCCATAACCAAAGACTTAGGATGACATGAATTATTATTGAGATAAAATATTTTATTTTTGAATTCTTGCAGAAATGCTGATGTAGAACCACCAGTGTCAGAATCTCGGTAATGATCAGAGTAATAAATAATAACATTGAAAATAAGTTTAAGATATAAAAGTACTCAAATATTATTATCCCGATTATTCTTACATTCACAACGTCCATCTTGTTTTAAGAATAAACTTAGTGCGCCTTTGTGAAACCCTTTGTGCGCCTTTGTGGTTAACCTTTTTTACCACAAAAGCTTGCCCTGACAACGGAAGGGGGACACAAAGTTAATCACTAAGTAACACAAAGAAATATAACTCTTTAGTCTGATTTAATTCAATGAGATATATGACCGAAGTCAATTTTTACGACCCTCTTTTTGTTCCTGATTCAAAACTGACCTATTCAGTTATATCAGCTAAATTCGAAGGCCGATGGATATTTGTCAGGCATCAAAAGCGTTCAACATGGGAGATTGCAGGAGGGCATATTGAAAAAGGGGAAACTTCATTTGAAGCAGCCGGAAGAGAATTAATGGAGGAGACAGGTGCTGTCAGATTCGACCTCGAATGTATATCTACCTATTCGGTAATAAAGGATGGAGAGACCGGATGGGGGAGACTTTATCTTGCAGAGGTTTTTGAAATTGGTCCTGTACCCGACATATCCGAAATTGCTGAAATCATATTTTTGGATCATCTTCCTGAAAACCTTACTCATCCCGATATTCAGCCGCATCTTTTTAACAGAACAATTGAATATATGAAGTTGGGAAAGGCCAAATAAAACTAATTATACTTGTGATATACTATTATTTGCATTAAATTAAAATATTTCTGAAATTTAATTGGCGGCATTTCCTTCTTATTGCATTTGACTTCAAAACGCGGTGAGACTTGTTCACTCAGAAGATGCTACTTCTTTTATTAAACAGACCTATCAATTGTTTCCCAACTATTTTAATTTAAATTTTAATCTCTTTTATTGGTCAAATGTTTTTACTTTTAATAGTCTTTTCAATAATTCGTTATCACTTTCTAATCTTACATTATGAATTTATCAACAATTTTTATTATAGCTTCTATCTTAATAATTATAGTCGGATACCTCATAAAAAAAAGTCTATCTGATGATAATGACGAACAAGAAATACCTAAAATACCTAAAATTCCACCATTGCCTGATTTTGTAAAAAGAGATCCCCAAACAGGAGAAATGATTATGGATATCATATTTGAATCTTCCTCAAACGTGGATGGAGTATATTTATTTCTTGATACAGAGACAACTGGTTTGCCAAAATTTAGAGATGCAAAACCAGAAGACCTTAATAGCATGCCAAGAATAGTTCAAATTAGCTGGACTTTGTTAGATTCAAATTTTAAAGGTGTCAATACTGAAACATGCTATTTAAAACAGGATGCACCAATTCCAAAAGAAGCTATAAAAATTCACGGGATAGATGATAAAATGATTGAAGAAAAAGGTGAAGATCAAAAATCTGTATTTGAAAAGCTTTTGTCTGATATTAACAAAACTAAATATATAATTGCACATAATGTCGAATTTGATATACCAATAATTGAATCCGAATTCATTAGGTATGGATTGAAAAGCCCTTTTAAGGACAAAAAGAAACTGTGCACAATGAAAGAAGGTGCCAGTTTCTGCAAAATACCTAATTACTCTGGAAGAGGTTATAAATATCCCAAATTAGAGGAACTGTTAGAGCATTGCTATTTCCCAGGGTGGAGCAATATTAAAATCTTAGAAGCACATAATGCAAAAACTGATGTTGCGATAACAGCAAAATGTTTTATTAAATTAAAAGAATTGGGATATTTTAAAGGTGATGATGAAATATATGAGAAATCAAAAGAGGACAACAATGGTAAAGTAATCACATTTACGGGGGACTATATTAACCAAAGAGAACTATCTAACTGTAACGTTGGTGACTATGTGACCCTTTGGACACAACCTGACATGAATAGAGTGATAATCTATGCACCAGGTTCAGCTGGAGGAATGGGGCAATTGGGAATTGTCCCAGAAAAATATTTCAAGACTATTCAAGCTCATATTTTGAGACAAAAGGACTATGGGATGTCTGGACCTTCTACAAATAATTATGATGCTACTATACTAAATATTTCTAGATCAAGTTGCACAATCGAAATTAAGCTATTCTCACCATAAGAGCATGAAAAAATCATAATGGACATGATTGATCAGGAAAAGAAGGCTACAAAAGCTTCCTTAGAGAAGCACTATAAGATGATAAAACCAGTAGAAATAAAGTTTTCCATGCTACAACCAATAGAACTGAATTTGGGAAATCTTAAACTCAAAATCTTTGAGAAGGAATATTATATTGAACACCCCTACTATTACAAATTGCAATTAGTTGACGAAACCAATAAAGTTGTAGCAGAAACATTTTCGCAAAAGGATAAGGTATTTAGAGTTGTAAAAGGCTATTACAATGGACAAAAAATGGTTCTAACAAAAATCGAGACTGAAAGAGACTATTTAAATGTTTTTATAAGTGGTGAATAAAGATGAAGCCAGGGGAGACTTTCAATTGGGAATGCCGCTTTATTAAATAAAAGATACTATGAAAAAATTATTATTCCTGGTTGTGATGTTATTAATAACATTATTATCATGTAAGCAAAACAGAACAGAATTAGATAAAATTAGTGAGGTAAAAAAAGAATATAAAAAAATTCTTAACAATTTAGAAAAAAATGGTTATAATTTAAATATTAAAATTGACTCTGATGGTCTGACACGCATATTGGTTGTTCGATGGAATATGGAGGATAGTATAAAAATTAAAAATATTATAAGTAAAACTATATCTTTTGAACCTAAAAAGTTTGAAAAGTTTGAACCTATGTTGATATGGACTTGTAACAAGTATGATGTGTCTTTATCAAGAGAGACTGATCCTAAAAGAATACGTTGCAAGGCTGTTCAAGAATTACAAAATAAAGCTATTCTATTGACAGAAGAATACACTAAAGTTGATTCTTTAATTAAAATTATTAGGCCTAAGTGGGATCAAGCTCTCGAAAAACGTTTTGTGGCAATTCTTGAAGCTATTCAAAAAAATGGAAAAGAACAAGATGAAATTGAACCTCCTGAATATTTTATTATATTAAATATTTTTACTGGTGAACGTAAAAACAAGTTTGAAAATTATATAGATCAAAATTAATAATAAGTAAAATAAAGGGAAAATAGAAAATAAAAATCATGAAAAGGCTAATGTTCTTATTTGTAATGTTTGTACTAATTTCTTTCAGTTCTTTTGGTCAAGCTATTTTTCCAATTGATGAAAAAGGAGAAATTGTTTATTCTGGAGTGGTTAATGTTGATAGCATTAATTCTAAAGAACTATATGTAAGAGCACACGAATGGTTTGCAAATACATTTAATCGGCTAAAGATGTCATTCAATTGGATGATAAAGAAGCAGGGAAAATAGTAGGAAAGGGAGGATTTGAAGTACATGAAAATGTGATGATTGTACATGTTGAATTTACAGCAAAAATCGAAACAAAAAATGAAAAATATAAATATGTTTTTTCCAATTTTTCATATAAGGACTATCTACTCGAAGAAATTACTTTTAATGTTTCAGATGCACAAAATCTGAATACAAAAATATTAAATATAATTGACGGTTTAAAAAAATCTATGAACACAAATACTAACAACTGGTAATCATTTTTTTATTGTTTAGGTGGCTCTTGTTTTACTCACTTTTAAAAAATAGCTTTTGGAACCTGCAATTCATGGGGATTGATTTTTGAATTTGGGTGCCGCAAGCTCTCTTTAAGGCACGTTTCTACAAAAATTAAAATGTTAAACACAATGGCAAACACTTATACTCAATGTTATTTCCATCTGGTATTTGCAGTGAAAAGCCGCGATGCCTTAATAAAAAAAGAATGGAAAGATGAATTGGAAATGTATATTACAGGAATTGTTCAAAACCAACGACATAAAATACTGGCAATCGGTGCAATGCCCGACCATATGCATATCTTAATTGGATATAATGTGAATCAACTAATCCCAGATCTGGTAGAAGAAATTAAAACATCATCCAATTCATGGATTAAAGGAAAAAGGTTTTCTAAATTTAAGTTTGAATGGCAAAAAGGATATGGGGTTTTTACCCATTCTCGCTCCCAAATTGATGCTTTGATAAAATATATTTTAACTCAGGAAGAACATCACAAAAAAAAACCATTCAAAGAAGAATATTTGGAAATACTTGAAAAGAACAATGTCGAATTCAATCAGGAATACCTGTTTGAATTTTTTAATGACATTTATGAATGGAATTAAATATTGAGGTGCTCTGCACCTATGGTTCTGTTTTTCAACTGTATTTCTACAAATATTATGCGGCTCTGCCGCTTTGAAACAGGTACGAAAAGGTTCGAAGTAACATAATAATTGCAGAAAAATAATTGTAAGTGGAGCAAAAGGTGCGGAGCACCATAATATTTGTAGATAATTGTTTGTAGTTAAGGACCGAGGTGCAGCGCACCGGAATATTTATATTAAATGATTGAAATTAAATATATTACAAGCAAGTTTTTGTGGAATTACAAACAAAATCAATTTAGGATTATTATTCAGGTGTTGTAATGCTGAAAACAGGGAAAATATTAAATATAATTGACGGTTTAAAAAAATCAATGAACAAAAATACTAACAACTGGTAATCATTTTTTTATTGTTTAGGTGGCTTTGTACGATGGATTTTGGACGTTTTAATAAACTAAGAAAAACTAGATATACTCAAAACTCACTTTCTTAAGCCATTTCTCTTCAAGTAACCTTGCAATCCTTTTTACTACTGTTCGTCTTATTTCCAAATCAACTGGCAGGTTAGGGTCCTGATGGGCAATATTAATCCTTGTACCAATGACGAAGTGAATCTCATCGCTTTCCATAATCAGTCTTACGATCTTATCGGCCGGTCCTTTACCAAGTTTGACACTGTTATTATATGTTTTCAGTATTTCGTTTACCTTCTGAAGTGTCAGGATTCCTTCAGTTACAATATCAATGCCTTCCAGAAAACTTTCAGGCGGCAGCTCCGGATCTTCGAATATGAGTTCATCAACAATTGTCCTGTTTAATTCCCTGGCAACTATATCTGCTGTTGTCCCACCACTGAGAATCACTTTTCCCTTATACGCCAGAACTTTTACAGCCAGCTCTTTATCCTTTTCCTTTTCATATGGCGGACCCGTACAGATAAGAAGTTTACGTGGTTCACGGAAATAAATTGTTGCGCAACTGATATCATCGCGGGCTTTATAGCTGTCGTTTTTATGAGCCATTGTAACAATCTTTCCGGCAAGCATAATGGCTGAGATTGATGCTTCACTTGTTACAAGAGATGCCGCGTAAGTTGCTATATTATCCCTCTCCCAGCCAAACGGAAATGGTTCACTACCCATCCCACTTTGCGAAACTCCATCAGAGCAGAAAATTATTCTGTCTTCTTTTTCAGGCATAAATGTGCAGGTTTTAAGCACTTTACCCGAGTTTTTACCTTTTTCAAGCACAACCCTTTTCCAGGATGCATCAAATATCTGGTTCCCTCTTAAAACAACGCTGGAAGGGTTATCATATTCCAGGATTGTTGTCCTTCCACTGTTTTCGATATCAATTATTGTAAAGGTTGAATAACTGATCTTCCTTTCACTGCAAACCGGCAAGGTATTCATTATTATTTCAGCTATACGGTCAACCTCTTTATGTTCCCGGGTAAAATTTATTGCCATTGTCGCAGTAAGAGTGGCGAGAATATTTGCTTTGACACCATGCCCCATCCCATCTGACAGAACGGCTATAACCCTGTCTTCTTCTTTTATATACCTGTAAAGGAAAACATCACCGCTGATCCTTTCCCCATCGAAGTTCCTTTGCTGGCTGTTAACCTCAATAAAAAAGTTCCTGTTCACGTAATATTATTTCAGGTTGTTTTTCTTATTCACTTTTTTTGTTTTGTATGACTCAATTATTGAGTTTAGCATCTGCTCAGTTTCTGATGCACCTTCTCCCAGCAGGAATCCTATCTTTTGAACCATTTCAAGATTTTTGTCAATCACTTCACTGACCCGGTTGGTCACCTCTTCGCCCTGTACTTCAGGAGAATACAGATCACGGATTATTGCTCCGCAAATTTTATTCTTCCTGATTGGGAAGATAGAGATATTCAGCATTTTATCTTCAAAATGGACATCTTTGCTTACAACTGGCTCATCTTCCTTTATTACAAAAGTGAACATATTATATACATTGAAGGGGATGAGGGTTTTAATGTCTGCACCTGCCAGTCCTGGAATTACGTCAGATATGGCTTTGGCATCTTCCCCAATTATATTGATGAAGCTTTGATTTGAATGTAGTATTTTAAGATTATTGTCAACGATTACCACACCGGAAGGAAGCTTTTCGAGCATGTTATTCATCATATCGGAAGCACTTTGGGCAATCTCTTTTTCCCTTCTGGCAAGTTCTTCCGATTCTTTGAGAGCTTTTTTTGTCTCAGCCAGTTTCCTGTTTGTTTGTCTGAGAGTCTCAATATATTCCTGCTTATTACGCAGGTTGAAAGTATGGCACATTTCAGGAACCGCAAGCCCTTTGGCAACTGTAGCGGCAAAATCACGGCAAGACAGATAGCCGCACGCACCACAATTTATCTCTTCGTCGGGACTATCTTTACCGATTATTTTAAGTACTTCAATTATAGCCTCTTCTGGCGGTTCAGGAATTCTCTGATCATCAGGAGTAAAGGTTCTGGAAAAATCGAGCTTCGACCATTTTTCCATATTTTTTTGCCAGAGCGCCTTATCAAGTTTACCCACCCTTTTTTCAGCATACTTTCTTACGAGTGCTCTTCTCCTGAACCGCTCATTATGATGTTGCATTCCAGGACCAAGCAGGCATCCATGACAAAAGAAGAGATTAAAATGGTGTTGTATCGTATCAATATATTTATCGAAATCATTAATTGCTTCGAGGATTTCTTCTTTTCCTGAAGCAGTTATAACACTGCTGGAAACCATATCACGTTTAATACCGCCTGCCTGGATTATCCCGGCAGGCAGAGGGTAGAGGGCCCCCCAGTTTCCATGAGGCGGATCAAAATCAGACATCTTTACCAGTCTTTCCTGAATCTTGAATTCATCAAAAAGCTGCCTCAGTTCAACAAATGTCAGAACCCCGTCAACAAGCTTACCCGAATCATAAATAAATGATTCATCTTTTGCATCGATACAAGGACCTATCTGAACCGTAGCTACTTCAGGTCCGTATAACTTTTTCACAACCATTGCAGTGGCAATAATAGGGGAGACTAATTGGGCAAGGTTGGGAACCAGCTCAGTATGAAACTTTTCGATAAGTTTAACTATTGAAGGGCAGTTTGCAGTGATCAGGTATTTACCCTCAGCTTTTAAAAAAAGTTTTGCATATGCTGCAGCTATCAGATCAACTCCGAATGAATCCTCATGAACATAGTCAAAGCCCAGCAATCGGATCATTGCAACAAACTTCCTGTAATCCGTAATATCATCAAACTCCGAAGCAATACTTGGCTCAATGAGAGCTGCAGTTTTTCTGCCTGATGACAGCAGTTTCTTAACATCTTCCTTTGAATCGCGGAATTCAATAGCATGAGGGGTACATGAGACATAGCATAATCCACATCCGATACATCTGTCGGGAAGAATAAACGGATGGGCCTTCTGGGGTTTAACCTTAATAGCATTGACGGGGCAAACACGTACGCAGGAATATGAATTTCTGCATTTTTCGTCATTTATATAAAGAACGGGTTTTCTGTCTATCATACTAATTTCTAAAAGGTTAAATATGCCAAATCAGTGCATAAAGTTTGGAGTGCCTAGAGTGCCAGGGGGTCTCTATGCTCCTCTGTGTCTCTCTGAGACAATTCTTAAACTTCAACATTTCAACTTTTCAACCCATTCAACTCCTTCAACTTTAAGTACTCTAAACTCTAGCTCACTTTAAGTACTTTTTTATACTAATCCTGCCAATTCTTTTTCAAGAATACTCTCTATTTTTGAAAGAGTAACTCCTTCAAGAGTTACTCCGTTTATATTCAGGTTTGGCCCGTTACTGCAATTGCCCATACATCGGGCTCCCTTGAAAATTACTCTGTCGTCAAGATGATTTTTCCTGAGATATTCTCTAATGAACATTACAACATCTTTGTTACCTCTGGAAAAACAGGAACTTCCAAGACAGATTTGCATCTCAATTCTTTGAGCCATTCTTCTTACTGTTCATAAATAAACAACAACATCAAAAGTAATGAATATTTCCGAGCTGTCATCAAGCTTTTTTTATGTTAAATTCACTTTATAATCGACTAGATATGCTTTGCTTCTAGCTATCTCTGCTGATGTTTTATCTGACGGAATTATCAATATATATTGTAAGATAATAAAAATCAATATGTTATGTTAAATGATTTTATAGAAATAATCTATTTTTTTATTGTTAATAAAATAACAATGTTTATTTATTAACAATAAAATCAATTATCTTTGTATTGAAATTTTATACTTTATATTATCAGAATGGGTACTGATCTTGAAATAATCCTTAAAAAATACAAACAGGGTAAAAGAGAGGATCTGATTCCTTTGCTTCAGGAAATACAGGATGAATTGGGATATCTTTCAGAAGAAGCTATTGTTAAGACAGGAAGTTTCTTAGGGTTGAGCACGACAAAGATCTATGGTCTTGCCACATTTTATGACAGGTTCAGGTTCATTCCTTCAGGAAAGATCCAGATCAGGATTTGTCACGGAACTTCATGCTTCCTCAATGGGTCGCAGGCAATAATCAATAAAATAAAAGAAGATACCGGAATAATAGCAGGGCAAACAACAAGAGATGGCAATTTCAGTTATGAGATTGTCTCGTGCATGGGTGGTTGCAATAGTGGTCCTGTTATAAATGTGAACGGACAATACCATACGCATGTGAAAGCAGAACAGCTTCCGGAACTGATTAAAAGATTAAAGTATGTTATTGAAAACGACTAATTCAAGATTAAATTCCAGATGGAAGATTTAAAAACATTCCTTATTGATAAGGTTCTTTTGTTTGAATCCGATACATTGTCACCGGGAACAGAAAAGGTTTTACAGCAGGTAAGGCGGGAAAAGCCCGACAAGCCTGTTATCTTCGTCTCTTCCGGTACAAGCAGTGTTATTGCAGGTTCAGAAAAAACTTGTTTAGCAATTGAAACATACATTAAGGAAAATGAACCATCTTCAGGATTAATACATGTCGGATGTACCGGACCGGCGAATTTTGAACCATTGGTCTGTATTCAGATTCCGGGGAAAAACAAGCTGTTCTTCAGAAATATAACCGAAGAGAAGGTAGAACCCCTTTTGAATGGTGTTTTTCATAATGATATAAATGAGGATGATCTGGCCGGTCAGACAGGTACAAAAGGTTTTGAATTATGGTCAGGAATTCCATTTATGGATGAACTGCCATTTTTCGCAAACCAGAAAAGGGTCATACTTGGGAATTGTGGATGTTACGATCCTGAAAGCATTGAAGAATATATTGCCCGTGGAGGCTACCGTGCATATATCAAAGCGATAAGACATTATACCTTTGAAGAAGTATGTGATATCATTGAAAGGAGCGGTTTGAGAGGCAGAAGCGGAGGAGGATATCTTACAGGACTAAAGTGGAAACATGCACTCAATACAACTTCAAGCGCAAGGTATCTTATCTGTAATGCAAAGGAGAGCGACCCGGGAGCCTTTACT
This sequence comes from Bacteroidales bacterium, assembly GCA_049512815.1. Classification (GTDB taxonomy): domain Bacteria; phylum Bacteroidota; class Bacteroidia; order Bacteroidales; family VadinHA17; genus LD21. The sequence continues at coordinate 100,546 of JBEKWS010000017.1, forward strand.
GATAGAACCATTCTGGAAAGTGATCCTCACCGCCTGATTGAAGGTATTGCAATTGCCTCATATGCTATCGGAGCTTCGAATGCTATTATTTTTATGCGATCAGGTTCCGATCATGCGAAGAACAGGCTTCAGAAAGCAATTGACAGAGCCAGAGAATATGGGCTTTTCGGGCATAATATTTTTTCAAGCGGTTATAATCTTGATATCATAATCCGTATAGAACCAGGAGCATTCGTTTGCGGTGAAGAAACCGCTCTGATAAACACTCTTGAAGGAAAACGGGGAATGCCACAACTTAAACCTCCTTATCCTACAACAGCAGGATTATTCGGTAAACCCACTGTGATAAATAATGTTGAGACTCTGATGAATGTCCCTCTTATTATGCAAAACGGACCGGAATGGTTCCGGACATTGGGAACCGAAAATAGTCCGGGTACCAAAGTATTCGCAATTGCAGGAAAAGGACGTATGTCAGGCGTGGTTGAAGTCGAAATGGGTATAACCATCAGAACAATTCTGGAAGATATTGCCGATGGAATAAGGGAAGGTAAAGAGTTTAAAGCAATACAACTTGGCGGCGTATCAGGTTCGTTCATAACGAGTGAAAACCTCGATGTCGCAATTGATTATGATGACCTAAAAGAGAAAGGAATTGGAATGGGTGCGGGTGGATTCGTGATAATCGATGAGAACACCTGTATGGTTGACCTCGTAAGATATTATATGGAATTCATTCGTAATGAGAGTTGTGGCAAATGTATCCCCTGTCGTGAGGGTACAGGCAGGATGCTCGAGATCCTTGAAAGCGTAATCAGGAAACCTTTGAATGAAGAATCGGGGACAACCCTCGAACGGTTTAAGGGAGTCATGCAACTCGAAACAATTGCATCTGTAATGAAGGACACTTCACTTTGCGGACTCGGTCAAAAGGCTCCAAACCCTTTCATCAGTGCTCTTACAAACTTCAGGGATGAGTTTGAAGAACATATATTTGACAGAAAATGCCGCGCCAATATCTGCAGGGGGTTAAGAACATTCTCAATTGATGTGGACAAATGCACCGGCTGCACAGTATGCGCTGCCAAATGTCCAGTGAATGCTATCTATGGAACACGACTTCAACCTTTCTTCATAGTTGAGGAAAAATGTATCGGCTGTGGTATTTGTTTCGATATTTGTAAGTTCAGTGCAATAAACATTAAATAGCTTATATGCTTTTTACAATACAGGTAAATAATAAAAAGATCAAAGCCGAAAAGGGTGAAACAATCCTTTCGGCCCTTAATCGTAACGGAATTATTATACCGACACTCTGCAGGATGAAGGAGTTTACCCCGACAGGTGCCTGCAGGATGTGTGTTGTTGAAGTCGATGGTCGTGACCGACTGGTTACAGCCTGCTCGCAGCCTGTAGAAGAATGGATGAAAATTAAAACACATTCGCCAAGGGTGATCACAGCAAGAAAAACTATAGTTGAACTGCTGCTTTCAAACCATCCTGACGATTGTCTGTACTGCGACCGGAACCTGAATTGCGAACTTCAACGGCTTGCTGAAGAACTCAATATCAGAGAGAGGCGTATACATGGCAGAAAAATAAAACCACGTATCGACCAGTCCAGTCCTGCTATCATAAGGGAACTCACTAAATGTATCCTTTGTGGTAGATGTGTAAGAGTCTGTGAAGAGGTAATAACTGCAACATCGCTGGATTTTATTAATAAAGGGAAAGAGACACATATTGGTGCTGCAATGGACAGGGATTTTAACTTTTCAAGTTGCATTCATTGTGGCCAATGTGTGCTGGTTTGTCCTACCGGTGCGCTTCATGAAAAACACAATATTACAGAGGTACAGGAATACCTTAATAAACCTGAAATAGTAAAGGTCATTCAGTATTCTTCAATGGTGGTTTACGGAATAGCCGAAGAACTTGGGATGAGATATACCAGGGAATTTGATAAGATTCTGAATACCATTCTCCGTAAAATTGGTTTTGATAAGGTTTATAAAACAGGATTAGGTACTGATGTTTGTATATCCGAAATCGCAGGTCAGCTCTCCGACAGAATTGAAAATAAGTCAGTTAACCCTTTGTATATCTCTGCTTGTCCTGCATGGGTCAAATATGCAGAGCAATTTGTTCCTTCGCTTATTCCTCAACTCTCGACCGTAAAATCCCCACAACAGATTACCGGGGTACTGATCAAGACTCTGGTAGCGGATCAGATGGACGTTAAACCTGAGGAGATCTTTTCAGTATCTGCAACTCCCTGTATGGCAATGAAATTTGAAGCCCGTCGCGACGGAATGATGAGGAAAGGTATCAGTGATGTGGATACCGTTTTGACAGTGAGGGAACTTGCCAGACTTATAAGGTTATATGGAATCGACACTTCAAACATTGAACATGAACCGGCTGATGAACCTATGTCCGGAAGAAGTTCAGCCGCAATACTGGCTGAAGTATCGGGAGGGATGGCAGAAGGTGTAATCCGAACATATCATTATAAGAAAATGAAGAAAGAGCCTGATAAGCAGATTTTTAAAAAGCTGAGATCGGCAGGAGCATTCAGGGAAATATCAGTAACGGTAGGTGAGAGTGAGGTTAAAGTCGCAGTTGTTGATGGTCTGACAGGTCTGGAAAAGTTAAAAGTTTCCATGGCAACAGGTAAAAAGTATGACCTTATTGAAGTGATGACATGTCAGGGCGGATGCATACATGGAGCAGGTTTACCTTTCAGTCCCTCAAAGGATGAGATCAAAAGCAGGTCGAAGCTTGTATACCAGGCAGATGATACAGAAGCAGTTAATCTGCCATGTAAATCTGCGTCTCTCATCAATTTATACGAGAAGCTGCTAAAAGACAATGTTGACATTGCAGATAAAAAAATATTCTTTACTCATTTTGAGAAAAGAAATGTATTATTATAATTAAAAATGTCGATTTAATATGTTGGTCTACACCATAAAGGAGCTTTGCCGAACATGCTATACATGCGTAAGGGAATGTCCTGCCAAAGCTATCCGGATTGTGGGAGGACAGGCTGAGGTAATCGATGAAAGGTGCATCGCCTGTGGCAATTGTACAAAAGTGTGCAGCCAGGGAGCAAAGGTCTTTCTGAATACAACCGACAGAGTAGTGAAACTTCTCGAAAGTGATTCGAAAGTTGCTGCTATTGTTGCCCCCAGCTTTCCTGCAGAGTTCTCTGATATTCCTGATCATCATATTCTTACAGGCATGATAAAAGCACTGGGATTTGAATATGTTGCAGAGGTTTCTTTTGGTGCCGACCTTGTTGCTGACAGATATAAAAAACTTGTATCGGAAGAAAAAATTCTTTATATATCATCTGATTGTCCTTCAATTGTTAACTACGTCAAATTCTATCACCCTGCACTTGTCGATAACCTGGCTCCGATTGTCTCTCCAATGGTAGCGATGAGCAGAGTGATGCGTGAAAAATATGGCAGGGAAACAAAAATAGTATTTATTGGCCCATGTATTGCCAAGAAAGCTGAAAGTACTGAAATTGATGAGGCTATAACGTTTACCGAATTAAGAGATATGCTGGCTGACAAAGGTATCTCCATGGAAACCAGTAAACGAGTAGATTTTGATGAGCCTGTTGGCGGAAGAGGTGCCATTTTCCCTGTTGCGCGTGGATTACTTCAAACGGCCAAAATCAGCGATAACGCTATTACAGGAAATATTATTGCTGCTGAAGGCAGGATTGATTTTCAGGGAGCGTTAAAGGAATTTGAAGCAGGACTGATAAAGAACAAGCATATGGAACTGCTTTGTTGTGAGGGTTGCATTATGGGTCCGGGACTATCAAAAAACGGAAAGCAATATAACAGACGGTCACTTGTAAGTTCGTATGCAAATAGTAAAATGCAAAACATCGATTCTGAGAGCTGGCAAAAATCATTTGACGAGTTCGCTGAGCTGGATCTGTCTATCCGGCATAAACCTGAAGACCACAGGATTGATATGCTTAATGAGAACGATGTGAACGATATTCTTATTAAGATGGGCAAAAAGACAAAGAAGGATCAGCTCGATTGTGGTGCCTGCGGTTACGAGAGCTGTGTTGAGCACGCAATAGCCATAAAAAAGGGACTTGCTGAAGTAGAGATGTGCTTACCGTATACTATCGAAAAACTTCACAAATCAGTCAAGGATCTTGCTTTATCAAACGAGAAGCTCTCATCAATGAAACAGGCATTGAAACAATCCGAAAAACTTGCTCATATGGGTCAGCTTTCAGCTGGAATAGCGCATGAGCTTAATAATCCGCTTGGTGTGGTGATAATGTACAGCAACATTCTCCTCGAAGAATCCAAAGCCGGAGATCCGGTAATAGAAGATCTTAAACTGATTGTCGAACAGGCAGGAAGATGCAAGAAAATTGTCGCAGGATTGTTGAATTTTGCAAGGAAAAACCAGGTGAACCATCAGTCGGTAAGTATTAACGAGCTAGTCAATCATAGTCTTGAAAGTCTTATTATTCCGGAAAAGATTAAAATAAAAATAGATGATTTAACAACTAATCCTGAAGCAATGCTCGACTTGGAACAGATGCTGCAGGTACTGACAAACCTGATCAAGAATGCTTTCGATGCTATGCCGGCAGGAGGAACTGTAAATATTAAACTGGAAGACACACTGAGTGATGTAATTATATCAATAAGTGACACAGGATCAGGTATAAAGGAAGAAGACAGGGTTAAGATTTTCGAACCGTTCTTTACGACAAAAAGTATCGGGAAGGGAACTGGTCTGGGACTGGCAACTGCCTATGGTATTGTCAAAATGCATAAAGGTCAGATAACCGCTGAATCGAATAATAACCCTTCCAAAGGTAAAACCGGTACGAGTTTTAAGATTGTGTTACCGAGAAGAAAAGAATAGGGTATATAATTTGACTTTGATTTAAAGAATTTTTAGAAATTTGTGGAAAGATGAAAAAGAGTGATATAACAATACTGGTTGCAGATGATGATCCCGATTACCTTTTTCAGACAGTATTCAACCTTGAGAAGGCAGGTTACAAGACAGTGGCCGTAGAGAGTCAGGCTGAGGCTGAGTCAGTAATTGCAAAATTCAAACCTAATCTGGCAATATTTGATCTGATGATGGAAAGCGATGATAGTGGCTTCATCTTATGTTACAAAATAAAGAGTAAATATCCAGATGTCCCGGTTATTCTGGCAACAGCGGTATCTCATGAAACTGGATTATCTTTCAGTATCGATTCCGAACAGGAAAAGTCGTGGATACGGGCTGACAGATATCTTGAAAAAGGCATCAGACCTGAGCAGCTCGACCAGGAGGTTATGAAACTTTTAAAACTTTAAAATGGCCGTTCTTAAAGTACTTGTTATTGATGATGAACCAGGGATCCGATCAGGTGTTTCCCGGATACTGAACAATTTTCATGTAACCTATCCTTTTATGGATGAGGATTATACATTTGAGGTTACCGAAGCGGCAACCGGTGAGGATGGCATAACAATTCTTGAGCGGGATATGCCTGATATTCTTTTACTGGATAACAAGTTACCGGGTATACAGGGAGTTGATGTTTTGGAATATATAAGAAAAAGGAATTACGACATTGTTGTCGCAATGATTACATCATATGCCTCATTAGATGTGGCAATCAGGGCAACACGCGACGGAGCCATCGATTTTATACCCAAGCCATTTACCCCACAGGAACTTAAATCGAGTATAGAAAACATCACCAAACAACAGTATCTCAAGAGGATAACTCATAAGATGAAGCAGGAAGGGAAAAAAGTAAGATATCAGTTTCTTTCTGTTCTTTCACATGAATTGAAGGCTCCGCTTAATGCACTTGAAGGTTATCTTAGGATGATGCAGGGGAAGCAGGCAGGTGAATTGATTGATGATTATGCAACGCCTATTGAGAGATCGCTTCAAAGGATACAGGGAATGAGAAACCTTATTATGGACCTTCTTGATTTTACTAAAATACGTCTTGAAAGAAAAGAAGAAAAGATTCAGGAGGTCAATCTTGCTGAATTAGCTTCAGAAGCAATAGTAACTGTTCAGCCTTATGCAATTCAGATGGATGTAAATATTATTCTTGATGTACGGTCTGACGTTATTATTATGGCCGACCCTGATGATATGGAGATTGTATTTAATAATCTCATTTCTAATGCGGTTAAGTACAATAAAATAGGTGGCAAAGCTGAGATTACAATAGATAGTTCTGACAGCGAAGCAATTCTTATCATTTCAGATACCGGAATTGGTATAACAAAAAATGACACTGAAAATCTTTTTGCTGAGTTTGTGAGGATCAAGAATGAAAAGACAAGGAATATTTCAGGAAGCGGACTCGGATTATCAATTGTTAAAAAAGTTGTTGAGTTATATCATGGCACAATAAAAGTTGATAGTACACCTGATGTAGGAACAGTATTTACAATAAGATTACCAAAAAAACCAATAACTATTACCTGATAATATTCTTAAAATCAATTGTTTTATGATGAAACTACCTGGAAAAACTGTAGAAAGGCTTAGCGAATACAGAAGGACACTTCTGGAATGCCTTAACGAAAAAAGAAACTTCATCTTTTCTCACGATCTTGCTGCGCGTCTTCACATTACAGCTGTACAGGTCAGGCGCGACCTAATGTTGATTGGTTATTCGAGTGTTCTCAGAAAAGGATATGATGTGAGGGAGCTCATCGATACCATCGGTAATATAATCGATTCGGAAGAGAGCATGAATGTAGCGGTGATCGGGATTGGAAATCTTGGAAGAGCCGTTGCAGGTTATTTTAAGGGAAAACGATCAAAACTAAATCTTGTGGCATCGTTTGATAATGATCCCCAGAAGATTAATAAAGTTATTTCAGGGGTAAAATGTTATCCATTCAATGATATCGAAAGATTGATTAAAGAGCTTGATATCAGAATAGCAATTCTTACTGTTCCACCCGATTATGCCAGAGAAATAACAGAAGAGACCGTCCTCTATGGAATAAAAGGTATTCTGAATTTTACCACTATTCCTTTAAATGTACCTTCCGGAGTATATCTCGAAGAATATGATATGATTACTTCCATAGAAAAAGTTGCATATTTTGTAAAAGAGAATAAAATTTAGGATCAGGGTTTTGATATGAAGATTTTCAGAAGCTTTGAGGAGGCAAAAGGTATCAGAAATCCTGTTGTAACAACCGGATCCTTCGACGGGGTTCACATCGGACATAAAACCATACTTAATAGGCTCAGGATGCTGGCACAGAAGTACAACGGAGAATCGGTGCTTATCACCTTTGACCCTCATCCCAGGAAAGTTCTCTACCCCGAAACTGCCGGAAAAGATCTGAAACTGATATGTTCCCAGGAAGAAAAGTTAGATCTTCTCGAGAAGGCAGGGCTGGATAATGTCATTATAATTGAATTCACTAGAGAGTTCTCAAAAATTACAAGCGAACAATTTGTAAGAGATTTACTCCATGGAATTCTCCATGCAAAAGTGGTTGTTGTCGGTTTTAACCATCATTTTGGATTCAATAAAGAAGGTGATTATAAACAGTTATGGGCATGGCAGGGAAAATATAATTTTGAAGCCGAAGAGATACCTGAACAGGAGGTATACCATGAGACTGTAAGTTCCACAAAAATCCGGCAGGCAATAAGTGAAGGTTATATCCAGAGGGCAAATGCATACCTCGATCACTATTATATGATAAAGGGTAAGCCAGAAAAGTATATAGCTGAATATTCTCTTAACCTGCCTTCCCTTTTAAAAATACCACTTACTGAAGAATGTAAAATTCTACCATCCTTGGGGATATACGCAGTTTCCGTTAATTCCGGTTTGTTTAGTTCAAAAGGAATGGCAATCATTCATAGAAAATCTGATAAAATAGCAGAAGTTCTGCTTAACATTTTTGATGAGATGAACTTTCATAATGATAATAAAATCAACATCTCATTTCATAAAAAAATCTATGGTGCTATCAACCTTTCCGATATTATAACCATAACAAAGATCAATTCGGCAAAAGAAGAGATATCTGAGCTAATTTATTGACAAGTATCATTTCCGGAAGGCCATTTATTGACTATCTTTGCAGAGTTTTACCCCACCCCAACCCCTCCCCCACGGGGGAGGGGATAACTGATTGATTATATTTTTCTTACTCCTTTTCTCCCTTGGGAGAAGAGGTCGGGGGATGAGGTAAAAATACTGGAAGAAGAGGATGAATGTGTCAAAAAGGATAAACCAGTTGTTTATTGTATGTAAATTAAAATTTTTTCATAAATGAAGTTTTCACCTGAAAAATTGAATATTCCCGATCAACGAATGAAGCCATTTATTGATCCTGAAGAAATATGGAATCTGATAAATAATACTAAACCTGAAAAGCAGAGAGTAAGAGATGTTATTGCAAAATCGCTTGATAAGCAAAGGCTCACAATGGAGGAGACTGCTGTTCTTATAAATTCTGTTGGAACAGGTCTTGCTGATGAGATAAAACAGGGTGCCAGGGAATTAAAAGAAAAGGTTTATGGAAACCGCATTGTACTTTTTGCTCCTCTTTATGTTGGGAACAGATGTATTAATAATTGCCAGTATTGTGGTTTCAGAGTTACGAACGCAGATGCAATCCGAAAAACACTTAGTGATGACGATATAATTAAGGAAGTTGAAGCTCTAGAGGATAATGGCCAGAAGAGATTAATACTGGTTTATGGTGAACATCCGGATTACTCCCCTGAATATATTGCCCATACAGTCAAAGTTGTGTATGGAGTAAAAAAAGGTCATGGTGAAATACGAAGGGTTAACATAAATGCAGCTCCTCTGGATGTTGATGGATTCAGGACTGTTGGAGAATCCGGGATTGGCACATATCAGATATTCCAGGAAACATATCATCCTGAAGCATATAAATGGTATCACCTTGCAGGGAAAAAGAAAGATTATGAATGGCGCCTGACAGCTCTTGACAGGGCACAGGAGGCCGGAATTGATGATGTAGGGATAGGAGCGTTGTTTGGACTTTATGACTGGAGATTTGAAGTACTCGGACTTGTCCGTCATACGAACCACCTTGAGGCTTGTTATAATGTCGGACCACATACGATTTCTTTCCCTCGTATTAAAGATGCCCTCAGTCTGAATATTGACGGTAAATTCCAGACAGGAGATGAAGATTTTAAAAAACTTGTCGCCATACTAAGACTTGCGGTTCCATATACCGGATTGATTTTAACCGCAAGAGAGGCTCCTGATGTCAGGAAGGAAGCCATGCAATATGGTGTTTCACAGATAGATGGAGGCACTAAACTCGAGCTTGGATCATACTCAGATTCAAAAAATGAAAAGCAAAATCTGAATCGTGAACAATTTAAAATAAATGATCCCAGGTCACTTGCTGAAGTTATCGATGAACTTCTGGAAAACGATTATCTGCCTTCATTCTGCACATCGTGTTATAGAATGGGACGCACCGGTGAACATTTCATGGAGTTTTCAGTCCCGGGGTTCATAAAAAGATTCTGTACTCCAAATGCTATACTTACTCTCTCAGAATATATCTGCGACTATGCTGTTGGAGAAACAGTTGAAAAAGGCTGGAAAGCTATCGACAAAAACCTCGAAAAACTTGAAGCCGGGGTGGCAGTAAGTACTAAGGAAAAAATTGAAAGGATTAAGCTGGGGGAGAGAGATCTGTATTTCTAATAGAGAAGGGGAGAGTTGGAGAAAGGAAGACTAAGAGACTGAAAGAAGAGGAAATATGAAGCCGTGTTACTCTGTGAAAAACTCCGAGTTACTCCGTGGTAAAAAAGAAAATATTAAACACTGAACACTGAACTTTGAACAAAAATTGATAATCATGATAAAGGTTCTTGGAATTAAAATCATCGACAAGATAAAAGAAGCTGGGCTAACACAGAGCATTTTGTCCCGGCATGCAACTATTATCACAACACGCCTGGGATTTCATGAAGTGACTGATGAGGTCTGCAGCCGTGAGGCATATATCATTCTTCATCTTAATGGTGATCCGGCCGATACAGATAAACTTGCATCAGAATTGAAAACACTGGAGGGGATTGAAATCAGGGAAATGATTTTCACCTCTGATAAAGAATCCCAGAATGTTGAATCAGTTAGAAACAGGGTAGAGATTCTTGGTATTCTTGTTGAAAGAAGTCAGTCTGTGATTTTATCTGTACAGAAACTTCTTACTTCATACGGATGCAATATACGTACGCGTCTTGGAGTAAATGAAGTTTTCTTCGGAGAACCTGCAGGACTGATTATTCTCGAATTAAAAGGAGATGAAAAACAGCGCATGCTTCTTGAAAAAGACCTGAAAGCCTTAAATCAGGTTCATGTCAGGACAATGGTGTTCTGATAATCAGATTTGTACAGTTCTTGATACTTAACACTGAAACCACGCACTGAGCACCCAGCACCCTTTAGGTTTTATAAGAATAAACGATGATGAAAGCATAAGTGATTGTAGGAATATGTTTAATTTTTCTTGGATTTCTAGGTTGTTATAAAGAAAATGTAAATGGTAAATAACAATGTCGGTTTTTTGGCAAATAGTAATGTAGGTATTTTAGCAATTAGCAATGCTGATTTTTTAGCAAATAAGGATGTAGGTTTTTAAAATCCTCCCCTTTTCCCACTTGAAACATTTTTGAAACCAGTAAATCAAATCCTATCTCAGGCTTGATTTACTGGTTTGTCAGGATAATTGCTGCAATTGGTTTATTTT
>JBEKWS010000018.1:0-107858 GCA_049512815.1 Bacteroidales bacterium
TCCGGTTAAATTGCTGGTAAAACTACCTGTGGTTGTGCCATCAGTTGAATGTGAATCCGTAATTGTCGGGTTTAAAGTTGAACCCCAACAGATACCACTGACAGTTATTACAGCACCTCCATTAGAAGTAATAGTTCCACCGGAAACCGCAGTTGTTAAAGTAATTGCAGTGGCTACAGCTGTTGTAAGAATAGGAACTGCTATCGGACTTGTTGTAAATGAAACCTCGTTTCCATATGCAGTACCGGCACTGTTTGTAGCGTAAGCACGTACATAGTATGTTGTAGCCGGCAGTAATCCTGAAAGGTTGCTTGTAAAACTTCCTGTTCCGGTCCCGTCTGTCGTTATAAAATTGGCTCTGGTCGGAGTTGCTGTTGTTGCCCAACAAACACCTCTTGCTGTGATGGATCCGTTACCATCAGAGGTGATATTTCCACCCGAAACCGCTGTTGTTAAAGTAATTGAAGAAGCTATGGTGGTTGTAAGAGTAGCAACTACAATCGGGATTGTTGTAAATGTAACCTCATTTCCATATGCAGTTCCAGCACTGTTGGTTGCGTAAGCCCTTACATGATAAAGAGTATTAGGAGTCAAGGCAGTTAAACTGCTTGTAAAACTTCCTGTTCCTTTATCATCAGTTGTATGTGAACCTGAAATAGTGGGGCTTGCAGTAGTGCCCCAACATACTCCCCGGGCTGTCACTGCAGCTCCCCCGTCTTTTGAGATCAGACCACCGGTGGTTCCGGAGTTAACTGTAATACTTGTCACAGCACTTGTAGTTAAGGTCGGTATTACTGGATCTTTTTTGCAGCTGTTGATTAATACTGTTCCAGAAATTAAGCAAACAAAAACCAGAAAAACTATTACTTTATTCATTCTTACCTTTATTTATGATTGTTGAGGTTGTAGTTTAATTGATATTTTAAAGAAATAAATCGACTAAAACACTTTACAAGTAAGCAATTCACCTATGACAAAAAATAGTTTAATAAGCAAATAAAAGATATTTTCTTGTCTTTACAATTTTTTTTTGATAAACTGCTAAAAACTGATGATAAACTATTGCATTCAAATATACTGATAAACGGGCGGGCCTTGCTTAAATAATACTTTTTTAATTATTTTTTGATCTTTTTCCCAGTTGCACTAATGGTCAATTCTTCTTTCAGTTCATAAACATGAGGAATCTTGTACATTGCCAGATGCTTTGAACAATGCTGTAATATTGACTCTTTGCTTACAAGATTTTTAGCATCTCTCCTGATCACAATTGTAGCTTTCAGCATTTCTCCTTCAATTTCATCATCTATTCCTTCTACAGAACAATCAATAACTTCAGGTATCTCAAGTATCACTGCCTCAATCTCCTTTGGACTTATACGTTTTCCGCGGACTTTTATAATCTCCTTTTTCCGGGCAGTTAAATAGATGTAACCATCTTTATCAACCGTCCCGAGATCACCAGTGTAGAGCCATCCATCTCTGAGAACGTTCCTGGTGCCCTCCTCATCAGCAAAGTAACCAACCATAATATTATCACCACGGGCCGTAACTTCGCCGGTTTCTCCTGGTTTTACTTTTTTTCCTTTTTCATTAATTACTTTAAGTTCAACTCCCGGAATTCCCTTTCCCATGGATCCCTTTTTCTTTTCATACAAATCTGGCGGCAGGTAAGAGAGCCTGGCTGTTGCTTCTGTCTGACCATACATAACAAAGAATGTCACTTCCGGAAAGCTTTTACGAAATTCATCAATAAAAATTGTTGCCAACTTACCTCCAGCCTGTGTAACATATTTCAAATCAGGAAATTTTGTTTCTTTGAAAGAGTCTGATTTTCTGAGAAGAATCTGAAAATGGCTTGGAACTCCCGCAAAACCGGAGCATTTTAATTCCTTAAGATCTTTGATTACATTTCCCAGGAAGATGAACGAATTATTAAGGACAACTGAACCGCCAACCCTCAAGTGAGTATGCAAAAGAGAAAGACCATAACAATAATAGAATGGTAATACCACAAGCATCCTGTCGTCCTGACATAATTTCAGGTACCCAATGATTGATTCCGTATTTGCTATAAGGTTTTTATGAGAAATCATTACTCCTTTTGGTTTTCCTGTAGAACCTGATGTGAAGATGATCTCTGTACACTTTTCTGTATCAAAATCTTTATCAGCTAGCTGCTTAACTTTTGGCTGAATATCAAAAACAGTATCCGGAAACACACATTTATCAGACTGCAAAGCAAATTTTTGTTCAAGATCCGTTGTCAGGAATATCCGAATCGGATCTGTCAATTCATTGATATAATGGAAGTTTTCTTTTTCGATATTTGGATCCAACGGGATACATATATTTCCTGATTTAATAATGGCAAGATAAGATGTTATAAAGAATAAATTATTTATCGAAATTAGAATTATATGATTATTACGGCCAACCTCCTCTTCTAACCATGATGCCAGGTTTAGGCAAGAGTTATAAAGTTGTTTAAATGAGATTTCTTCTTTTCCAATTAGAAAAGGTTTATCAAGGTCAGCGGTTTTTTCGAAAAAGTAATCAAATGCATTCATATAGTAAATTGGTTACGTTGTAGCTTTTTGCGTTTAGGGTTTCACTCGAAACTTGCAACTTTAATCCAGTTTAACTTATCTCCCAAAATAGTTTCTGATTGGAGCCATCCTTAAGTATTCGGTCGTTCTTTTCTTTCTCTCAAAACTATTAAATAATGCTTTCACCTGTTCTTCAGATTCCCCCATTACTTCAGCGACCTCTTCCGGAGAATAGCCATTCTCAAATCCATACCAATACCTATCCATTAATCCGTAAGGTAGCTGAAAGAAGAACTCTTCCTGTGTTTGCTCTGCTGAATAAGTATCAGTTGTAGGAGTTCTTTCTATTATGCCTTTTGGAACACCAAGATAATTTGCCAATTGGTAAACTTGTGTTTTATAGAGATTTCCGATTGGCATGACATCTGCTCCTCCATCTCCATGTTTCACAAAGAACCCCTGTTCCTGCTCATGTTTATTAGGGGTCCCGATAACAGCGTAATGAAGTGATTCTGCATGGTAATATAATATAGCCATTCTTGATCGCTGCTTAAAATTGGAAGCAGCTACAATCCGGAGATACTCTTTTACCGGGAGAATCTGATCTTTCTGATTTCCATAATTATCAATAATTGTAAGGGAGAAGAGAGGTGGCAGGTTGTTGGATAGACCATGTTGCTTTATCCCTATTTTCATCCTATGCGTTGTTGGATCGTACTCGGGGAAAATATGTCTGACTGCTTCATCACGTCTTTCGTAGCATTTGAAACCTGAAAGAGCAAGTGTAATATCTTCCCTGATTACATTTACTCCAAATTTGGCTGCAAGTTCCTTAGCAAACTCTTCACTTTCGAGATTGGAGTCTTTTTCGGGTATCATAATTCCCAGAGCCCTGTCAGGTCCAAAGGCCTTTGCTGTGAGCGCCAGGCAGACAGAAGAGTCAATGCCTCCACTTGTACCAACAACCGCTCCCAACCGTTTTAAATTGTGCAAGACATCCTTTCGCAGTTTATTAATTATTTCGTTAGCTACATCTTCTACATCATTTAGAAGAACAATATCTTTTGAAAACGGTTTTCTTGGGCTCATATTAAATTAATTCTCTGTTAATAAATCAAACATAAGAAGGCATCATATGCAAAGTTTAAGTTATGTATTCAAATATTTCGGATCGGCACTTAAGCTTTAACACGAGCCTTACGAACTTTACGGTTATTTTTCTTGTTTATTGAGTATTCATATGTTTTTTAAGAAAATAAATTGATTAAGCTAGAAATCATTAATTATTTTGAGATTTCTAAGATCTCCAGTATGAAACTCTTCACTGTGATTTTCAATGAATTGATAATAAAGCAGATGAGTTGAAATTACGGAACTCAGAACCATGTTGTCAATCTCAGATGAAACACCTGTTTTTTCTATTTTCGAAATTAACCCCGCAATAGAATCATAATTAAAAACGCCAGCTTTACTGAAATTAGTATCAGATAGCATATATCTAACATATTCGGATGAATCTTTTGATAAAAAAACACTTTTTATAGGTGCTCTATAAGCTTGCTTCGGTCTTTTAAGTATTTTCTCAGGGATTCTGTTTTTCAGAAGCTTTTTTAACAAATACTTTTCATTGAGTCCCTTAAGTTTATAATCTGAGGGTAGTGAAGAGCAAAACTCTATGACCCGGTAATCTAAAAACGGGTATCTTCCTTCAACAGAGTTTGCCATGGCCATTCTGTCGCCCTGTGAGGAAAGAAGATATCCTGACATAAAAACAGTTGTCTCAAGCCATTGTGATTTTGCCAGTTGGTTCCAGGAGTCAAAGTTTTCAGGTAGTCTTTTTTCCAACTCATTTAAGGGAGAATAATCTTTAAGAATTTGTTTTATGTTTTCTGAAAAGTGTTTTTTTATGTGATTTGAATTATTCCATCTCAAGAGATGAGAATAAAATGGATTGTCAACATCTTCCAGTTTGTACCCGTAAAACATCCTGAGCATTTTAGGATTAACATCTTTCATCTGGGTCAGATAAGGGTATAATTTTTTAAGGAGGAGAGGCCTGATCTTTGAATCGGGTTGTGAAGCCCAGAATCTTTTTATTTTTGCCTCTTTGAAAATATCGTAACCTGCCAGAATTTCATCTGATCCCTCACCTGTTACAACCACTTTTATCTTATTATCTCTGACAAGTCTTGAAAGCAGTAGCATAGGTGCCGGTGCCGTACGGAGCATAGGTGTTTCCGAATGCCAGATAACTCTTGGAAATGAATCTGAAATATCTTTTGATGAACAGATCATCGATTTATGAGTTGTATCAAAATACTTTGCAGCGTCTTCCTGGTAGGCGCTCTCATCAAAATCTTTTTCATCAAACCCAATTGAAAAGGTGTTGAGTATTCCGGGTTCAATATCTTTTATATATGCAACTGTTGCACTTGAGTCAATCCCTCCGCTTAAGTAAGCTGCAACCTCCACATCTGCTCTTAAACGGATTCTTACTGCATCAGAGAACAATTCATGAAAATGGTCCATAGCATCGTGAAATGTGAGAGTTGAATCAGGTTTGTTGAAACCTAATTCCCAAAATCTTTCTATAGTTAATCCCTCCCGGCTAAATGTGGCAAAATGTCCAGGCGGCACTTCATAAATATCCCTAAAAGCAGTATTTGGAGTAATGGTGGTCCAGAATGTATAAACCTGAGATAAACTTTCAGGACAAAACTCCCTGGCTATGTTCTTTTGCTGAAAAAGGGCCTTTATTTCTGATGCAAAAGAAAAAACACCATCATGAATATTATAAAAAACAGGGCGAATGCCTACTCTGTCCCTTGCCATGAACAACTCTTCTTTTAGTTTGTCCCAGATAGCAAAAGCAAATTGCCCGTTTAATAAATCAAGACATTTCTTCCCGTAAATAGCGTAAAGCTGAACTAAAACCTCAGTATCTGACTTAGTCTTGAAAGTAGTTCCCTTTTTTTCAAGATCTTTTCGAAGTTCCTTATAATTAAATATTTCTCCATTAAAAACGATCCAGAATCTACCTGAATGATCAGATAATGGCTGCTGTCCTCCTTCAATATCTATAATGCTTAAGCGGACATTACCTAAAGTTGCAAAAGTGGAATCGTAGATACCGCTTTCATCAGGTCCGCGATAACTGATAGAACGAATCATTGATTCAACATTAGTCCGGCTGTTTTCCTTGCAGTTGTAATCAATTATTCCTCCGATTCCACACATAACCCGATTATTGCTTTTTCCGAATTACAAACTCACTAATTGCATTGATTGATTCAAAGTTTTCCTCTAAAAGGTCAGTATCATTGGTCTTTATTCCAAACTCTTCTTCAATGAATGATATTAGCACCATAAATCCCATCGAATCAAAGTATCCTTCTTTGAAGATAAGAGAATCATCCTGAATTTTTTCTTTATCGGCATAAACTGCCTGAAGAACATAATTTTTTACTTTTTCCCTGATTATTAATGTGTCATCTGTCATAAAGGTATATCGTATTAAATTTGTATCGCTTTTTTTCTAATTGGTAATTCAAATTACTTTAAGATTAATTTATTCGTCCCAACTGCTGCCCCTTTTGATGTAAGTAAACTGATTTTCTCAGCTTCAGTTGAGCTGCGGTAATAGAATAGCCGGTAAAAAATGAAGCTCAGTAAAGTTAAGAATAATGGATTTGTATTTAAATTTCCAGATACCATTATTAATGTTTTGGACGTGCTAATCATTAATTTTATCCTTTTTTATAATAACCATTATAACGTCCGTAACGGCTTTTCTTTAAATTAAGGTCATTAAAAATAACATCAAAATTTTCAATTCTGTTAGTGGTTAAAACATTCAAAACATCTTTAAAAACATCTTTTCGTGTATGATTATTTCTGCAGATCAAAAGATTAAGATTTGCGTATTTCATCATAAGTGCAGCATCAGCAACCAAACCTGCTGGTGTTGTATCAATAATAATATATTCATATTTGCTTTTCAGGTAATCCATAAGTTCATCGAGAGTACCGGATTCGATCAATTCTGCAGAATTAGGTAAAATAGGTCCGGAAGGAATAAATGAGAGATTTTTGATATTTGTCTTGCGAATAATGTCTTCCAGTGATGATTTATTGACCATATAAGTGGATAGACCTGAGGTGTTACTTTCCTTAAACTTTTCATGAAGAGTCGGCCTGCGAAGATCACTATCCAGAATAATCGTTTTGTATCCTACTGATGCAATGGAGGCTGCAAGGTTAAAAGAGATAAAACTTTTACCATCCTGGGGTTGAGAAGATGTGATCATTATCACTTTTAATGGCGCCGATTTAAATCGAAGGAAGAGGCTGCTTCGTAAATTTCTGAATGATTCTGCTACTGAAGAGCCCGGAAATTCCGGTACAACAGCTTCCGATTTATAGGAATTACTGTAAATTATGCTTAAAACGGGACGGTTTAATAAACTTTCAACGTCATAGATACGTGTAATTTTTTCATTAAAGAAACTTTTTAAAATAACGAAAGTAGTGGGAATTGTCAGAGCGAGTAAAAATGCTATCATCCAATTAAATACTTTTTTTGGAGAAATAACTGCATATGCGACTTCCCGGGCAGGTTCCAGGATTTCATAATCAGGATAATTAGAAGCCCTTGTGATTGCTGCTTCGGATCGTTTCTGAAGCAGAAAAGTGTAGATGGCATCGCTAAGATTGAATTTTCGCTGCATACTGACCATATTAAGTTCAGTTCTGGGCAGCTTTGAAATATCTCCGGAAAGCTTTTCGGCCCGGTAATTCAGTTCATTCTGAGTAAGAGTCAGCGTATTCAGGTTATTTGTCACAGTCTCAATAATTTGCTGCTTCTGTAATTTGATCTTATTTTCGATCTGCCCCAGGAACAGGTTTTTCCCGGTATTATTGCTTAATATGCTTGCCTTTTGTTGACCAAGCGACATAAGTTCAGTTACAAGTGAGGTCATTAATGGATCATTGACGTTAGCTGAAGAAGGAGGAGCTAGTCCGGCTACATCTTTATTCTTATCCAAATATTCTAAAATATATTTATAATAACCTTCCTGGACCTGGAAAGCTGACCTGTCTGATTGTATTTTTGTCATCTGCTCCAAAGCTTGTTGTCCCTGGTAAGTGAGATTCGTAACCTGGTTATTCGACCGGTAATCTTTTAATTTGGATTCTGACTTAAGAAGCGAATCAGATATTTCAGAAATTTGAGAATCGATAAAATTTATCGTACTTTCTGCGATTTTATTCTTTTTTGAAAGATTATCGTCTAAGTAAGTTTTAAGGTATGAGTTCAGAAAGTCAATTGTCAGGTCAAGGTTTTTCCCCCGAAAATAAATTTTTATTAATGAGGATTTTAAATTGACAGGTTGTATCAAAAGTTTTCCCAGATATTGCTGGGCCAGGTAATCGAGATGATAAAATTCAAAATAACGAAGATTTTTATTTTTTGAATTTGCTTTAAAAAGTTCTTTGTTAAGAAATACCAGGAATTTAAAATTTTTATTTTTTATAGTTTCATTAAAACTGCATATTGTGTCAACTTTCAGAACATTATGTTCACTAACAATCATGTTATCAACATAATTGTAAAGGGCAACTTTATCTTCTGAAGATCTGAGTCTGAAAGATTTTTCATCAAGAATATCTATATAAAATCTGGCATTGATTGGCTGTATGTGAGATTTGTCAATTGTTACAGTATAAGAAGCTGCCGGGTAAATCTGATTTTTCTGTCCGAAAAGGTCTTTATTTTCGGTGAAATACCCAATTTCAAGATTAAGCTTGCTCAGAGTAGCGGAAACGAGTGAAAATGAATTAAGACTGCTAATATCGTTTTGAAGGTTTTTTGATTCTGAAAATGATCCTAATCCCCTGAAAAGATCGTTGGACTCAAGTAAGGATGAACGTTTATCCTCAATAGGCCCGATTATGGAAGATACCTCAAATACTGTGGGTGAAACCTTATTGATAATAAAAGCGACAGCTAAGAAAATCCCAAAACTGGCTATATATAAATATTTGTAAGATAAAGCTGCTAATATGAAATCTTTTATATTAAAAGCCTCAGATGTGGGTTCTTTATAATTCGACATATAACTTGATTAATTTCAAAATTTAACATTTGTAAAAAGCAGAACAGCAATCAGAGTTGTTATAGAACTGAGAATGGTTGTATATGTAATATTCTCATAACTTGTAGAGATAGCTTTCAATGGTTCAACCACAATCACATCATTAGGAAGAATATAATAATAGTCCTTAAGTGTAATCTTTGAATCTGACAGATTTAGACGATAATGCATTATCTTGCCGCCTTCATTCCTGATCAGAATGATATTTTTCCGGTCACCGAATCGAGTAAGCCCTCCTCCAAGACCTAATGCTTCGTAAATGTTGAGTTTATCCTGCGTAAAAGGGAATACTCCCTGGCGTTGAACCTCACCCATGACAGTTACCTGGTTATCAACATATTTAACAACGATGGAAGTATTGGAAACATAATCATTTAAAGCTTTCTGAATTTTTTCAGACGCCTTTGCTGTCGTAAGACCACCTACATTAATATTGCCGACAAAAGGGAAATTTATATTACCGGCTTCATCAACAAGGTAGCCGATTACATCAGTTCCGCTACCGCCATTCCTCATTTCATCCGAAGTATTAAATATCAGGGTGGTTTGAGGGTCAATACTAAGCACTTTAATAAAAAGTCTGTCAAATGGCATAATCAGCTTCTGGGTCCTGGGATTAACTCCGGGTTCTTCAAGTTCATTAAGATCGTTGAAATAACTTAACTGTTTTGTGGGAACACATGAAGCAGTAAAAATCATTAATATAATAACTCCTGCTCTATAATAACTAAACTTCTTTCTCTTTGACATAATTTATATTTATAAAAGAATTACAAACCCGTTCTCTGAAAAACTGTTTTAATAGTTTTCAGTAAAATTATAAAATCTAATCGAAGTGACCAATTATCAATGTACGCCAAATCCAATTCCATCCATTTTTCAAATTTAATATTATTCCTGTCAGGTTTTATTTGCCAGAAACAAGAGAGCCCTGGTTTAACAGAAAGGCGTCTTAACTGCCATCGTTTGTACTGCTGGGTTTCTTTCAGAAGAGGCGGACGCGGGCCAATTAAAGACATCTCTCCTCTGAGAACATTAATTAATTGCGGTAATTCATCTAATCCTGTTCTCCGAAGAAATCTCCCGAACTTTGTTACGCGTGGGTCTCGTTTTATTTTGAATACCGGACCATCAACCTCATTTTCATTTTCAAGACCCTTTCTAAGCATTTCAGCATTGGCAACCATAGTTCTGAATTTAAATAAATTGAATGCACGACCCCTCAAGCCTACCCTGGCCTGTTTGAATACTATCGGCCCCTTCGATGTAAATATTATTATAGCTGTAATAAGTAACAAAACCGGAGATAAACTGATTATCAAAAAGAGGGAAACACAAATATCTATAATTTTTTTTATTGCAAGTGCATATGAATTATGAGGTATATTAATGAAATTCAAGAACTTCTCATTTGCAATATTAGTCTTTACTGCATTTGTAAGGTTTATTCTATTATCCTCGTACTTAAGTCTGAAGACAACACCCAATTCTTCACATGACCTGACCACATTTCTTACTTCAGACGGAATCACCTTTTTCTTTGTATAAAGCACTTCATCAATTATATCAACTTCCATCAGGTCATTAAGCACACCTAGGTATTCCTTGGTAAGCAGAATTATTGCTTTTTCATACTTTTCTTTAATCCGGGCTGATTCGGTAAAGATAGCAATTATCGTGTATCCCCAATCTTTATTTGATAGAAGACTTTCGATGAATTGCAAAGATGAATCGTCGGCAATTAATACAATATTTACCTGATTATGACCTTTTGCCCTGTAAATTTTGAATACCTTGTACTCAAATATCCTACCGAGAAAAAGGAACAAAAAGCCAAGAAGTGCAAACTCTATCAGGAACAGCCGGGAGATTATATAAAGTTTAAAAAGAAAATAAAAAACCAATAATAGAATAATTATCAATATTGTTGATTGAAGGTATTCGAATAAAAGGACCATGTAGCGCTTTGTTCTGGGGATCTCAGATATTTGTATCAAATAAAGGATCAACAGCCAGAATGGCATAATAAGAATAAAAAGTTTAAGCAATCTTATATGGAAAAAAAAGAACCATCCCTCTTGATAGTAATTAATTAAATAGGAGCATTGGAATGCAAATACGATTGCAAAAATATCAATTCCCCCAAGGATTACATTTAGCAAATTCCATCTTTTAAGAAAGGGAATAATTCTGAGAAGATAGGGCTGACCAAAAAAATCCATAAGAAACTAAATTAGTGTTCCATAATATTTTCAGAAATCAGATATTTTAACAGTGGACTGGGATATTAGGCCTCAAAATTACTCGACAACCATCCGAGCCTTTTGTGCTTGAAAATAGGTAAGCCCGTTAAGTTCAGTCATGTTCAGAACTCTAAAACCATGATCTTCCAGTAGTTGGGAGACACCCCTTTCAGACATATATTTATTTGTCTTTGAATCAATCAAACTGTATATCATGTTCAAAAAAGGGCTACTTGATACAATACCGTTTTCAATAGCATCTGAATTTCTTTTATAATGAAAGTCCGTGGGACCATTGCTCAAAACGAAACCGCTTTGCTTTTTATTGTCAACAAAACACCCAATAAAATTACAGTTTATCGGCAGAATATGAAATATCGAATGAAGAAAATCTTTAATTTGCTTTATATGGTTAAGTTCCTTTAAATTAATAACAGTTTTAACATTAACCATT
Source organism: Bacteroidales bacterium (assembly GCA_049512815.1). Classification (GTDB taxonomy): domain Bacteria; phylum Bacteroidota; class Bacteroidia; order Bacteroidales; family VadinHA17; genus LD21. The sequence goes on from JBEKWS010000018.1 coordinate 11,402, forward strand.
TCTTCAGCATCATAATAATAATGGTGTAAAGAAGAAAGAACAACCAGATTCGGGTCTTTTTGAAGACCTAATAATTCAATATAGCCAGAAAAATTTTCACCTCCTTCGACAGTCAGAATTTCAAAAACAGAATTACCTTTAACTAAATCAATGGAAGTATTACCCAGATTAATACGGGCATCAATCCTTTGATTATTAATAACATCCAGCTTTTCTATTGCAATACTGTTTCTCATCAAAAATGTCTTTAACTTCAAAAAATAAAATTATACATTAAGATAACCTGAATCAATAGGAAGAACCCTTATTGACGTAAAACAAGGTATTTTTGATTTTTTGTTAATCGATAAATATAGCAGGTATATCAATAAAATTTTATCGTTTATAAATGAAAAAGCTAACTTTGTCAAAAAGAGATGAAATTTATTAACGAATTTTAGAAAATCTGGACATTCTATGAGTTGATTAACTATAAAGTACATATAATCAGATTGATATCAAAATTAAGAATCCTTTAAATGTTCTGGAATTCAATTCTTGACTTTTTGACCAATGATATCAATATTTGGATGAAAATTCATATTAAATTAAGAATAGAGCATTTTTCTATTGATTTCTACAATAATTTTATAGAATGTCAGCGGAATTATTACTCCGGATAAGTATTAAATCTTTAATATTAACTTTAATATTGATAATTGAATTTCAAATAATATTTAAAACAATTAAGCGGTTTAAACCCTTGCATTTTAAAAATGGCTGATCAATTAGAGATAACTATATATATATTTATAAACAGACTGTTTTAATTGATGACTGGCATTTAGAATTTGATTAAGATATATGTATTTATAAAAGTTAATTTTAATTTTGACGAGTGTTTTAGTAAAAAGAAAATTCACATTGTTATAAAAGTTATCAAAACGACCATAATGAAGGAATTTCAGAGTTTAAAAATTGAAGAGACACCGAAAACACCACAAATTGAATTGAATCACCTCACAGGTGAATTTCTTTTTTCTGGCAAATCAATTCCTGAAAACGCTGCTAAACTATATGAACCTATATTAAATTGGGTGACAGAATATATCCTGCACGCAAGTCCAACAACCAATATAAGACTCAATCTGGATTATTTCAATACTGCATCATCATTGTGGTTGGCAAAAATATTTAAAGCTTTGGTCCGGATCAATGAACCTGACTATGTTATAATAATACACTTGTATTTACCAATCGATGAATTCGATGAAATGAAAGAATTTGATGATATTAAAGATGCATTTATTCCAATAGCAGATATTTTTCATTATGCAATACCAAGTATTGGCATAAAACTATACGGTACAAACGACGACGATGAAATAATTAAAGATAAATTGGTATTTATCTAGCCTGAACAATTCATAAGGTTTAAAACCAGCATAAAACTCAAATTTGGATATTAACTCACTTTTCAACGCTCGTTCCCATAATATCTAATAATATTTCATAATATAAGGCATAATAAATAAAAGACATTTAAGAATCTTTTATTTAAACAATTTCAGATCTAAGGATCTGATATTATTTTTAAATGCTACCACAAAAGATTGTGGATACCCCGATTGTCTACAGGTTCTTTGTAATTCTATCGCAGGTTTAAGTGTGCTGAATTCACCAATAGTATAACGGTTTGCTCCCAGATAAAAATATTCGTTCAAATTGTAACTCTTACCATTTATAATGATCTCTTTTTTATTTTTTTGACTGGTATTTACAAGAAGCTGGATCTTGTAAATCACAACATCTTTTTGTTCAACAGGTATTGGAATAGTTGGTTTTGTTATAACAACTTTAGCCTCAGTCGGTTTTACCTCTGCTTCAGATTTTGTAACAGATTTCTTCTCAGGTATTTTCTTAAGATTAACACTTGTTTCAGGAACTTTAACCTCTTCTTTTTTTATGACTTCAGTTTCAGGTTTTGCCTTAGCAGGTTCTGTTTCAATAGGTTTCATGGTATTGGCCGTTATTAAACTGGTTGTAGCTACAGGTTTACCATTAAAAATATATGAAATTGTCAACAGATTGTGATCGGCGACTTCTTGCCTTAAGATAACCCTGAACAATTGCATAACAACTTTACCTGATTTTTGCCTTCTTGTATAAAGGGCCGTCTTCCCGTCCATTTTGTTAATAGTAAATGCAATATCATCATATTTGGAGTTTATACGATCAGATAGGTTTTTTGGTTTATCCCAGTCTACTCCATTGAATTTACAGGTAAAAACATCATAGCCACCATAACCCGGAAGTCCGTCAGATGAGAAAAATAAGTTGTTTTCTGAATCAAGAAATGGGAAAAACTCATTTCCGGTCGTATTTATGAATTGTCCAAGATTTTCAGGAGCAGACCATTTATCATCAACTTTCCTGGAGATAAACAGATCCATTCCACCTATGGAACCTTCTTTGTCTGAAGCAAAAATCATCATTTTCTCATCCGCTGATAGGGTAGGATGTGAATAGGTATAATTATCTGTACAAAAATCCATTGGGTTTTTTTCTGAGACCCAACCGGTTTGGCTTGTACTATTTGAAGTAAACTTCGCCATATAGATCTTTTCCTTCTTATCTTTTTTAGGAATCTTTGTAAAATAGGTGGTATTATAATCTCGGCTAAACGTCATGGCTTCACATGGATATGAAAAAGAAGAAAACGGAGAAAAAACTATGTGCTTGCCCAGAACAGAATCCTCAATAGTTGCAAAATATGCTTCAACGGTCCCGAAGGAGATAAAATCCGGTGACATTTTCTTTTCATACTTCGACATGGATAGGAATACAATTCCATTTTTATAATACTGAACGCCTGATGAGGGTGGAATTATTCTGAGATTGAAGGAATCTACTTCTAAGAGACGGATTAAACCTGCTGTATCATCTTTTATTGCCCAAAAAGAACACAAATCCGGTATATGCCTGATATTCTTTTCTGTTCTCCCTGAAGTCAATAGCCCCGTGATAAGTAAGGGAAACAGTACTATTTTTAGAAGTCTTTTCATGGCAAAATTATATAAGTAAGTCTCACCAGTGGCTATGTTTGGAAAGTCTTGATTTATCAGATGGAATATTTATACCCATCGTGAATTCTACAAGTGGTTTCTTTTTAAAGTAAGGTGTTTTTTTCGGTAACCCAAAAAATGCTCCAACGTAAAATGTGGGATATCTGTATTGCGAAAAAAATGAAATTTTACCATCACTTTGGAAAGATGTTCCAAAACAGAAGTTATCAATATAGAGTTTAAGGATATAATTAAAATCATTTTTTATTTTCCTGAGAGTTGAGTCATTAGCATAAATTAATATTGATGGTTCCAGAACAATATTTTGAGATTTACTAATAAGTATCTTATCCCCGGCTGAAAAAAAATACTGTCTTGAGACCGGGATTTCAAATACTCCAAGGCTATCAGACTTTCCCGGATTTCCAAAAATATTTGTCATTGAAATTCCGGTAAAAAAATTAGTGCCATAATAATATATTCCCATGTCCAGAATTGGAAAGTATGTTTCTTTGGTGGGATTCCCTTGCCCGGTAGAATCTGGATCGAGTTTATTATATACTCCTTTAACCGATGCTCCGAATGATAGAAATGATAGTTCACGCGTATTTAATGGTATCTGATAAGAACAGGAAACACTTAGTCCGATATTATGAGATAAACCGTTAATATCATTAAATATTGAGCCGCCAATGCCAATGTTTCTAAATTCTGCAATATCCGGAGATGAGAAATAGCCAGATTTAGTTTTTGAAAATCTGGTGTTTCCACTTATAATCTGGTTGTTAGAATTGCCCTGGAAAGCCGCATTTAGGCCAATTGATAAAAAATCTTTGCTCCCGATAATGGCAGGGTTGTAAATATAAGGTGTAAAAACCCAGTAGGAGATAGGACTAGCCGGTGTTTGTTGACCTTTTATTATGCAAAAGGGAAACACAAACATAAATATAAGCAAGACTCTTCTAATGACTTGTATTTTTGATTTTAAGTTCATTTATTCAGAATGAATAGGTAATGATTTCAACACTTGCTATTTCCAAATTTTAACGTAAATGTGTTTTAATTGTTCAAATTAACTTCAATTTAGGAAATTATTAGCAAGATAGAAAATTCTTGTCGAAATTATAGGTTTTGGTTGAAGTTTAAAAGTAGTTTGAACTTAAGTTCTAATCATTTAACTTTACTAAAAAAACCAGCTGATATGATTGTAACTTGTGTATATGTTCATGTGAAGCCTGATGAAGTCAATAGCTTTATTGATGCAACAATAGCTAATCATCTTGAATCGGTAAGAGAACACGGTAATCTTCGGTTTGACTTAATTCAGCAGGCCGATGATCCCTGTCGCTTTATGATTTATGAAGCTTATGAATCTGGGGCGGCTGCAGCCAATCATAAGACCACCACTCATTATCTGAGATGGAGGGATATTGTCAAAGATTACATGGCAGAACCAAGACAGGGTGTGAAATATAACATCATCGAACCAAACGACAGGACAAGATGGTAAAACCTTTTCAGTTTTCAAGGTTACCCAAGATTTATTTTAGAAAAGGGATAATCACCGAACTGGCTTCTATAGCACACTTGTACGGTCATAAGATAGTTCTGGTCACAGGAAAGAATTCCTTTCTCAGTTCCCGGCAATCCGAAAAGCTTTTTCATGATTTTGAAAAGAATGGGATTGATTATCACATTTTATCAATTCCTGGAGAACCATCCCCTGATATTATTGATCAGGCTGTAAAAAAGTTTAATAATGAGGGCATTAAGCTTGTGGTTGGGATTGGTGGAGGAAGTGTTATTGACAGTGGAAAGGCGATCTCAGCGATGATGTACAGATCAGAATCAGTGGTTGAGTTTCTTGAGGGTGTTGGTAGTAAGGAACATCCCGGAACTAGGATACCTTATATTGCAGTACCTACTACATCAGGTACCGGTAGTGAAGCAACAAAAAATGCAGTGATCTCTCAAATAGGGAAAAACGGATTCAAACGATCGCTGCGCCACGATAACTTTGTACCAGACATTGCTCTTGTTGATCCTGAGCTTTCTTTACTCTGCCCTAAAGATATAACAGCAGCAAGTGGGATGGATTGTTTTACCCAACTTACTGAAGCTTATCTTTCTGACAAATCAAGTGAATATACAGATGCTCTGGTCATGGAAGGGCTTAAGGCAGTAAAAACATCATTAATAAGAAGTTATACAAATAATGACGATATAGAGGCGAGAGCAGGAATGTCTTTTGCCGCCCTCACTTCGGGTATTTGTCTTGCAAATGCCGGACTTGGTGTTGTACACGGTTTTGCATCCTCAATAGGAGGGATGTATAGTATTCCGCACGGATTGATATGCGGAACACTTATGGCGATTTCTAACGAGATAAATGTCCGGCAACTCAGAAAAAGATCCGATAATCCTGGCGCGTTAAAAAAATATGCAACTCTCGGGGAATTGTTTCTTAACAAGAACGGGAAAACTGATGAATATTATATAGATAGTTTTATCAGCTACCTCCATTTAGTTACACAAGATCTGCAATTATCAGGTTTAAAAAAATATGGTCTTGAAGAAAAGGATATCGAATTAATCTGTTCAAAAACTGAAATTAAAGAAAATCCGGTTAAATTAGCAATTGAAGATTTAGCTGAGATCCTTCATAAACGTCTTTAGAAATAATAATAACTGTTAATTATAAGATATCAAAACCACTCTGTATGAAAACAAAAACCCTATTTACAGTTCTTTTATTTGTATCTACGTTATTAACTCCTCAGTTCTCAGTAGCTCAGCTCCCTAAAGAAACAGAAGCCCAGAAAGCTGAACGGATGAAATGGTGGACAGACTCTCGTTTTGGTATGTTTATTCACTGGGGATTATACGCTTTACCTGCCAGGCACGAGTGGGTAAAGAATGCCGAAAGAATGACTAACCAACAATATCAGAAGTATTTTGAAATGTTCAACCCCGACATGTGGGATCCTCATGAATGGGCTAAAATGGCTAAAGCTGCCGGAATGAAGTATGTAGTTCTTACCGCAAAACACCATGAGGGTTTCTGCCTGTTTGATTCCAAATTTACCGACTATAAAGCAACAAATACTCCTTACGGAAAAGATCTGGTAAAAGAATATGTTGAAGCTTTCAGAGCAGAAGGATTAAAGGTTGGGTTCTACTACTCGCTTATTGACTGGCATCATCCGGATTATACAATTGACAGTTATCATCCTCAGCGTCAGACATCTGATACTGCCTATGCACGGCTGAACAAAGGGAGAGACATGCAGAAATACCGAGAGTATATAAAAAATCAGGTTCGGGAGTTGCTGACTAACTATGGAGAGATCAGTATTATCTGGTTCGATTTTTCTTTCCCCGGCAGGAACGGGAAAGGGCATAATGACTGGGATTCTGAAAACTTGTTAAAGCTGGCCCGGAGTCTGCAGCCCGGAATTATTGTTGATGACCGGCTCGATCTGCGTGATGTTGAAGGAGGATGGGATTTCACAACACCCGAACAGGTAAAAGTTTCAAAATGGCCGGAAATTAATGGTAAAATGGTTCCCTGGGAGACATGCCAGACATTCTCCGGATCATGGGGTTATTATCGGGATGAAAATACATGGAAAAGCCCTGCACAACTGATAGAACTTCTTATAGAATCTGTCAGTAAAGGAGGTAATTTATTATTGAATGTTGGTCCTACTGCCCGTGGTGTTTTTGATTACAGAGCTCAGGACAGGTTAAAATCAATCGGAGAATGGATGAAATATAATAATCGTTCAATATATGGTTGTACCGAAGCACCTTCTGAATTCACAACACCTGCCAATACACTTTTGACTTATAACCCGGTCTCAAAACGTTTATATGTTCATCTGCTGGTTTATCCCCTGGACAATCTGACTCTTTCAAACATGGCTGATAAGGTTAAATATGTTCAGTTCCTTCATGATGCATCTGAAATCAGATTCAGAGGAGGGCGGGATGAAAGTAAAAATGATTTAACTCTTGAGCTCCCGGTTCAGAAACCACCGGCTGAGATTCCGGTACTGGAGATTTTCCTGAAATAAAAAATCATATGCCAGCGCATGTTAGTAACTCAAGTCAGATTAACTTAGAATTTCGAAAGAAACTGATTATACCTCAACAAATAGCAATTATAGCAAATCTTCATCAGCTTGAAATAAAAGACCGGCAAAGTTTCAATCGATGCCGGTCTTATTTTTGCAGGAATATATTGTGACCGGTGGTCCTGATTATCTCCGAAACTATTTTAAAGCCTTGTCAAGTGCATTGATAATAGGCTGAGTTGATATCTTTGTTCCAACAGCACCCATCATCCATTGCTGTGGTGTTAGACGCCCCTGACTGTATATGCGGTCAATCTCATCTGAAAGTTTTTTACCCTTTAGATAATCTTCTATCTGGAATTGAATTACATGACCATATGAGTAATTTGCAAGGTAAAGTGGGGAATTAATCATATGTGAATAAATTGCCAGAATGGGTGAATCCTTAACTCCAAGTACAGGTGCAAAATATTTGTTCCAGACTTCGATGGCAATAGCTATTGTGTTCTCTTTTAGCTGAGCAGGGGTGGCACCAGGATTTGCATAAAGCCATTTCCAGACTTTCATATCAACCATTCCAACACCCATGATCTCCATCAGTGACCAGACGGCATCAAATGTCTCCATTCTTTCCTTATCGGGATTATCATCTTTCATCCCTAATAAAAACAGATCACGGCTCTGAAAGATGAAAGCATTTGCTTCCGTAAAAGCGGTATTCGGAACACCCGACATCATGTAATTATCAACATCATAAAGTGATATTGTTTGCTCAACATTATGACCAAATTCATGGACGGCTATGTTGTATCCTTTGTAGTCCATGCCTTTGTCAGATATGCGCGTCCGGAGATGTGATAGCGATCCCTTTCTGACTGCACCCCAGGCATGACCTGAGCCCCTTGCCGGATCAACAACAATCTTTTCTGAAATGAAAGAGGCTCTTTCGGGGGACCAGCCAAGCTTTTTCAACATCAGAGGCATACCGGCATGGAATGCTGCCGGATCAGGATAAAGAGCAGAGGTTTTTGAAGTGAGCAGATCCTCAGAAATACTGCTCCTTGTCTTGAAACCGTCATACCAAATATCATAAGGCCTCAGATCGCGTCCTAGCCGCTCCTTAATCAACGAACCAACTTTTACAAGCTCTGGTGAACTCAGGAACGAATCGAAGAGAGATTCAACCTCATTTTGGGCAATCTCCATCTCGAGAGAGAATCTGCGGAGAATAAACGTATTCATTTCCGGATTAAAAGCGTCCATCTCCTTTCTTGTTCTGAAGTTGTTGATTATATGAGAGTAGCGGGTATCTGGTTCTGCAGATGCCTGAACCTTAGCACCTGCTTTCGTTACGGTGTTTGAATAAGGAGCCCATTCAAAGTCAGAACTATTAATAACCATTTTGGGAATATCCTGGTTGATGATACGTTCCATCACTTTATATATCATCTCCTGTTTCTCAAGGCCATTTTTTTTATCGGCATAATCAGCTTTCAGCTCATCACGCAGGTTCCAGTGGGAGAGAAGTACCATATTATCGGGGAAGATCTGACGACCATTGTCGGTGCGAAGATGTCCCATATGTATGTTGTATTCAGCAATATACATTTCCGAGTTTCCTGTAGCTTCAGTTACTGCCTGCTCGAGCTCAGCAGGAACCCGTGAAATAAAAAGATCCCCCAGACGAGCCATTGCCCACTCATCACGACTCCATTTTGGTCCAAGTTCTTCCTTCTCAGCTAATGTAAAATATGGGAAATTGAGTGCGACTGCAAAAGCTATCTTGTTGGAATAAAAATCGTTTTGAATATGTGAATCGACAGAGTAGTTACCAAACATACGGTCAATTTCATCAATTTCACCTCGAGCCTCATCAAGAGTTTTCCGGAGGTCAAGGGTTATTTCATTATTGTTCCCTGAAAGCGACTCGATGTAACCGCTGATCTTTTTGAAGACCATCTTCCGCTTTACAGGATCGGAGATATAGTTTTTCTTCACAAATTCTGAAAAGTCGGTAGCAGTGCCATCTTCCTTTCTCCAGAGTGAAGCGGCATGTTTTACCCCTTTTTCAAGAAGCTTCGGATCAGTCGCAGGCTGGGCAGATTTTACAGTATCAATTACAGCTTTTACTGTTGTTTCATTGATATATACTGATGATTTAGTACTCTCCTTTTTTGGTTCATGTGTTGAACAAGCAGTTAATACTGCTAATAAAAAAAATGGAAGAAGTTTTTTCATAACACTGGGTTTTTAATATCAGATTAATTCCACAACAATGATTGTTCAGATTGTTTAAATAACTGGGAGAAACACTTAAATAAAGAATATTTATCAGAAACTAATTGAATCATACACAACAACTTTTTCCCACAAATCCTCACAGTCAGCAATGAATTTCAGATGGGTCGGATGGGTCTGGTATATCTCCTGATCCTCCTTGCTATTAAATGTAAGAAGAAGGGAATAAGAATATGAACTATCAATCACTCCATGGTCAGTAGTTGCTGGAGTCCCAAGATGTTTTCCGACTATCGTCTCGATTGTAAAAAGTTCTTTAAGTCCCTTTTCAAACTTCACCCGGGTTTCCCGGGTTGCCGGTTTTTTTAACCAGAAATAGACATGGTGTACAAAATAATCAAGCTTTTTTGCCATAGTTCTCGAGATTAAAATTGCCTTAGAGGTATTTGATTTATTTATCATTTTTAGGATTGAAATCTTTCACTTACAAGTTCAGGCCATTTAAGATCCAGTTCGTTAAGTGTTTTTAATACAACTTCAGCAACGTAGAAAGTTTTTTGCCAGTTCTTGTCGGACGGGACTATATGCCAGGGAATATGATTGCATCTGTTGATGATTTCCTCATAGACATTGAGGTATTCATCAAATTTTTCACGTGTAACCCAATCACCGTCTTTGTGTTTCCAGTGCTTTTTCTTTGATTCAATCCGTTCCATTAGTCTCTCTTTCTGTGCATCTTTTGATACGTTAAGAAAAAACTTAAGAACTCTGGTATTATTACTCTCAACCAGTTTTTCAAAATCGTTGATCATATCATACCGATGACCAATGATCTCTTCAGGGATATATTTTTCAACAGACGGGACAAGGATGTCTTCATAATGGGAACGGATAAATATCTGCATCTCTCCCTTACCGGGAGTAAACTCATGTACTCTCCGCAGAAAATCGTGAGCAAATTCTTCCTCAGTCGGTTTCTTAAAACTGTGTATTTTTATGCCGACAGCATTGCAATACTCTATAAGATCTTTGGTCACTCCATCTTTACCTGAAGCATCTATCCCCTGAAACATGATCAGAAGGCTGAATTTATTCTGACCATACATTTTATATTGAAGTTTCCCGATCTCTTTTAACATTTTTTTTGTTTTTTCTTCAGTTTTCTTTCTATCCCAGGCTTTGTTAAAAGTCGGATAATCAACGATTTTAATTTTCATATTTCTGAATGTTAATTACTTGACAAATTGCTTTGCATAATACTTCGCTGTCAGTTTCTCGCCAGTAGCCTTCTCAATCATATCATTCCAGTAGTATCTTGCACCCGGCATGAATACTTTTTCCCTGAGATAATCACCAACTGCTTTTTCTCCTGCGAAGGATTGATTTTTTGTGACATTAGTCGTAATATAATAATATAATTGTGATGCTAACAGTTCACCAAGCAGATAGTTGTGGTAATAACATGGGTAGAGAGCAACATGAATTTTTGTTGCCCAGTCAGGCATGTTGCGACCTTCAGGTTTTGCCAGCAATTGGTATTTTTCAACCATATCCCACCAAAGCTTATTCAGATTCTGATCAGGATTTTCGTACATAGATTTTTCAAACCGGTACATAACCTGAGCCCAGCGGCTGAAGACAAGCATCTGAAGGCGCAGAGATTTATGACAGTCATCAGAAATCTTTTCAAATTCTTTTTTGTCAATGATACCCATGCTAAGCATCCAGTGAGGATCTTTTGCCAGTCTGCCAAAGAATTCGGCAATGGCTTCAGTAGTAAAAGTATGAGCGGCATCGCGGAGTGTAAAAGGAAGAGTCATGTCATTATAATAAGAGTATACGCCATGTCCAAGCTCGTGTAATATAGTATTCATCCAGTATGAATCAGGGCGGATGTTATCAAGTGTACGAACGTCACCTGCTCTGTCAATATCGGTACTGAAAGCATGCTGGTTTTTCCCTGGTTTCTCATATAGATCACTTTTTGTAAGGATAGCTTCGACATTCAAACCTATTCCATTGTAAAAAGTTGAAGCAAGTTTTACAGGATCCTGTTTCTTGTAATATTTGTCAATATTGACAGGGTATATCTCAGGAGCTTCCTGGAAATATCTGTTCTGGTAATGCCATGGACGTATTTCAGAAACCGGAATCTTATAACGTTTTGTATAAAATGAATCTATCTCGCCCTTCAGCTGGGCATAATTGTCTCTCGTAAGACTATCAAGTTCGTCAAATATCTTTGTTACTTCTGAAGGATTCTGTCCTGATAGCTTCAGACTCATCTCGTGATAATTGTTGAAACCGATTTTCCTGGCTATAGTGTTGCGATGTTTAACCAGTTTTATAATGTCGCTTTCAACTAGAGGGCCAATTAGCTTGGACCCTTCCCATGCTGTCTTCAGATCTGCACTGTTAGTAGAGTTTTTGAGGATACCCTCCACTTCATTGTCGGAGATCTGTTTTCCTTTGATCGTTACTCTGAAGTTTGCATATTTCTTGCTGATTTCAGTCTCCATTTTAATCTGTTCGGCTATAAGTGCCGTATCAACCTGTCCTCCCAGATATACATTATATAACAATTCCAGCTGACGAATTAGAAGCGGATCCTTCATTGCCTGGGATTCTTTAATATGCTTAAGTTCAGCAAAGGCAACGGTATCGGTAAATACTTTTGCATATTCAAATGAGGCTTTTTCACTCTTTGCATAGTCTTCAGCAGTTCCTGTAATATTCGCGTTCCATGAAGCAAGTGCAGATTCCTTATAAAGAGGAATAGCTTTTTTTTCATAGGACGAGATAAAAGCATTCATCCGGGTCTCCATTTTCTCCTGTTTTGAAGCGCACGACCAGAAGATTGTAATGGCCAATGCGGTTGTAATTATTAATGTAGTTCTTTTCATATGGTTAGATTAAGTAGTGCGAAGATAGTAAAATTGGTAAAATGAAACTTTTATCTGCACATTTACACTTAAAACATATAAATTTGAAAAATAATACAATCATACCCGATGGAAATCATAATTTATATAATTGCCGGATTAATTATCGGAGCCTTAATTGCACATCTGGGAACAAAGTCCAGATTAAATACCTTACATCAGCAAGAGATACTTTCGAAAATTGATGAAATTAATTTGCTTAACAGGCAGAACAGTTCGTTGCAGACTAAAGTCGAAGCTCAGGCGAATAGTCTTGAAGAAGTTAGAAAAGCGATGGTCGATACATTTAAATCGGCTGCTTCCGACGCACTTACTCAAAATAATAAACAGTTTCTCGACCTGGCAAAATCTCAGCTCGAAACTCATGTTAAGGAGGCTGAGGGTAATCTTGATGAACGCAAATCTGCTATCGCTGAGATGCTTAAACCTGTAAAAGAATCTATCGATAGTTATAAAAAGCGGATTGAAGAACTCGAAAAAGGTTCGGAAAAGACATTCGGCCAGGTTACGGAAATGTTGTCAAATATCCAGGTTACTAATGCAAGTCTTCAGAAAGAAACGGGAGCGCTTGTTAATGCATTAAGAAATCCCAGAGTCAGAGGAAAGTGGGGAGAAATTGGATTAAAACGGGTGGTTGAGTTTTCAGGTTTATCGGCTCATTGTGATTTTATAGAGCAGGTTTATACAGAAGGTGAGGATTCGATACTAAAACCTGATATGATAATTAACCTGCCGGGAAACAGTCATGTAGTTGTTGACTCAAAATTGCCATTAGATGCATATCTGCAGGCTTTGGAAACGGATGATGAGATTTCAAGAAATATTCTTTTTGCAAAACATGCAAAAGACCTCAGGGATCATGTAAACAGATTAAGCAAAAAGCAATATTGGTCCCAGTTTCAGAATACTCCCGACTTTGTTGTTCTGTATATGGAAGTGGAATCTGCCTTAAATGTTGCATTAATGACCGATAAGACTTTATTGCAGGATGCGATGAATAATAAAATAATTTTGACTACTCCTACAACTTTAATCGTAGTTCTTAAATCGGTAGCAATGTCCTGGCAGCAGCATAATATCACTGAAAATGCTTTACAGATAATGGAAGCTGCCATGGATTTTTATGGAAGAGTAAATGTTTTTGCCGATCATCTTGATAAAGTTGGTGGCGGATTAAAAACTGCACTTAAAGGATATAATGACGCTATAGGTTCATGGGAAAGCCGGGTATTACCGGCCGGCAGAAAACTCGAGCAGTTAAAAGCGACAGATAATAAAAATATATTACCGGATTTTGAAATTTTAGATAAACCTGTTCGGGAATTGAAGAAATCAGAAGAGTAATTTTTTGAACTTTTCTAATGACCATATCCAAAAGATATATTGTTGCTTGCATACTTTCAACGATACTTATCTATTTAATTTTAAAATTAACAAGCCCCCCGGATATGATTAAAAATAATATTGAGCCGGACTTTCTGAACCAACTCACTTTTGAACCTTTAACAAAAATGAACTGGAATAAGTTTGTCCGGCTTTTCGGTGAAAAAGGAGCTTGTGGGAATCGTTGATAGGGCTTCCAGACCTATGGTCAGATATTATACAGAGAAATAAGCAATCACTGCAGAGATACGAAAGATGTGGGTGAAAAACAATTGACAAGGGAAGAAGAACAAATGATCTTAAGTGCCTCGAGTGCCTGAATTGTTAAATTATATTAAAACGACATACTTTAAATACTCCAATCTTAGGTACAGTAAACTATTTTTATAACTTTATGGACTTTTTAAAGACCTTTTGTACCAGATTTCCAATTGCATGAAAACCCACGTTAACCTGTTTATAACCATCTGGATCCCATTATTTATCTCTTCATGCAGATATGTTTTTTCCGGGCCCGATTTACCTTCAGGGTGATCATGGGAAAGAACTTTACGGGAATATTATTCTTACTTCAATTGTCAAATAGAAATAAATTATAACCCTGCATCAGATTTTTAATAAAACTAAACATGACGGATGGTATAGAGATATCTTAAGAAAGACAATCCGATAAATCTACCCGGCATACTTAATCACCTATAAGAAAACTTTTTGATGGACAGAAATATTTTCCTATCTATATTCTTATTTGCCATCTTCAACGGATCTGGTCTTTACGCTGTAATACCTGGATTATCTGAACCTCTCCCTGTTACTCTAACTCAGCAGGATACACTGAGAGAAGATCAAATTCTTTATAATGGCAAAATGTGGAGAAACCTTTATTACTTTGTGAAGGGAGATCAATTCCTTTTTTCAAAAGATTTTTTACCTGGATCATTGACAATTAATGGTAAATCATATAAAAATATCAGCATCAGTTACGATATTTATAATGACGAGATCCTCACTCCGACAAATCATGGGTCGATTCTGCAGCTGAATAAGGAAATGGTTGACAGTTTTACAATCAATTTTGAAAATAAAACATATAAATTTATCAATACCCGGGAGGATAGTCTGAAAGGTATTAAGGGTTATGTAAATGTTTTATATAAAGGGAAATCTGCACTATATGTCAAATACAAGAAAGAAATTCTATTACTTGCAGTTGATGATAAGTACGATTTGTTTTCTCAAATAAATCGTGTCTATTTCCTGAAAAACAGAATAGTTTATCAGATTACCAGCAAAAGTGACTTCTTCAGGATTTTAGGTGAAGATAAAGCCCGGATCAGAGATTTTATGAAAAAAAATAAGTTAAAGGTTTCAAAAAAAGTGCCAGAAAGCTTTATTCCTGTAATCAGGTATTATGATAGTTTAAGCAAATAGATCTGTGTTTATGAAATTAAAGATCCATATCGTGATTTTAATACTATCCATGTCATTTAATCTTGGGGCTCAGGAAAAATATAAGATATCCTCAAATTATAAGGATCTTTCATTTAAGGATTTTGTGACAAGAACTGAAAGTATTTTACCTGTAAAATTCTTTTACAAAGATGAATGGGTGAATGATCTGAAATTAGGCGATTATTCTGATTGCGTCACCCTATCATGTGTTTTGGACAATCTTTTCAGGGGAACATCTCTTTATTATTACATTGATAATTTAGGAAACATTGTCATAACAAATAAGTATGCTGTTAAAGTTTCAAATACTCCGATAGAAAAAAACAATAAATTCCTTCCACCGACTGATTATTCTGGCTCCGGGGAAAACAAGCAGCTGGCAGGAAATGTAACTGTGGAAATCGGAAATCCTGCTGAAAAAAACAAGCCCGGGAATGTTGTTGTTTCAGGATATGTCACCAACAGAGACACAAAAGAACCTGTATCGGGAGTAACTGTGTTTATTCAGAAACTCTCAGTAGGGACAATCTCCAATGAGTATGGATATTATACACTGACAATACCACGGGGAATTCACTTCCTCCAGTTTTCGTTCATTGGGATGAGAGAAAAAACTGTCAATCTGAATCTTTACGGAAGCGGTGAGCTCAATGTTAACATGAACAGTGTTTTGATTCCATTAAAAGAAACAGTTGTGTCAGCTCATAAAAGTGTTACACTCCAGCGATTTGAGGTCGGAGCAGAAAAGATCAACATAACTTCTTTCAAGTTGTTACCAACATCTATGGGGGAATCAGACATCATAAAGAGTGTCCTTTTAATCCCCGGGGTGCAATCGGTTGGAGAAGGATCGGCAGGTTTTAATGTTAGAGGCGGATCATCCGACCAGAACCTGATCCTTCTATATGGGGCACCTATATACAATTCCTCTCATTTTTTTGGATTCTTTTCAGCAGTAAATTCAGACATAATAAAAGATGTTACATTATATAAAGGTGGAATCCCAAGCCGGTACGGAGGAAGAATCTCTTCAGTTCTTGATATCGGATCAAAAGATGGAAACAGAAACGAATTTGCCGGTAGTGCAGGAATAAGTCCCATAACTGCTCATATATCGTTGGAAGGCCCGATTATAAAAGATACGCTTACCTATATCCTTACTGCACGCACTACTTACTCAAACTGGATTTTCGGTATGATACATGACCCGGCTCTGCACAAAAGCAGGGCATCATTCTATGATTTGAATGGTAAATTAACCTACGACTTAAATAAAAACAATAAAATAGACTTTTCTGCTTATATCAGTCACGACTCTTTCCGGTTCAACTCCGATACGGTTTACAGTTATAGCAACAATATTTTTGCCTTAAAGTGGCGTCATTTTTTCACAAGCAGTTTTTTTTCATCTCTTTCACTAAACAACAGTTCTTATAATTACGATATCTCTAGCCAGAACATACCAATAGAAGCATTTGTCCTTTCTCATAAAGTTAACAGTACCGGTTTTAACGCAGATTTTAACTGGTTCCTTGGAAGAAATGAGATTAATTTTGGTCTCGCCCTTACAAGATATGCTACTGTTCCGGGGAATTACCTTCCTGTTGGCGATTCATCACTTGTTATTTCTCGTAAAATTGAAGAAGAGCGTGCATTGGAAGGAGCTTTATATATCGACGACAAATTTATTCTGACAAATTTCTTGTCTATTGAAGCTGGATTGAGAATGTCCTCTTATTTCTCTTTTGGTCCACAGTCGGTTATGATTTATAATCCTGATTACTCAAAAAGCACCTCGACTATTATAGATACACTTCACTTTAGACCAGGCCAGGTTTCCTGTAAATATGCCGGCCCGGAATTCAGAATATCATTGAATTTAAGGATAAACGACAAGAGCTCTTTTAAGATCAATTATAACAGAACAAGACAATACCTTCATCTACTGTCAAATTCAACATCAATTGCACCAACAGATACATGGAAGCTTTGTGATTATTATCTGAAACCTGAGATTGGGGACCAGATTGCTTTCGGCTTTTACAAAATGCTGTTTAATAAAAGCTTTGAAACTTCAGCAGAGCTATATTATAAGGAAATAAAGAATATGGTTGATTTTAAGGGAGGGACAGACCTGATAATGGACGATCACATTGAAAAAGATATCGTTAATATGAAGGGTAAAGCTTATGGTCTGGAGCTGACATTAAAAAAGACAGAAGGAAAGTTACAATATAGCATAAGTTATACATATGCAAGAACATTTGAAAAAAGCGCAGGTATATTCAGTGACGAAATTATTAGTTCAGGTAAATGGTTTCCTGCTAATTTTGATAAGCCCAACGATCTGGTAGTTATCTTTAACTACTATTTTTCACGACGCTTCAGCTTTTCTTCCAGCTATACCTGGAGCACAGGCCGTCCGATAACTTATCCAATTTCTACATATCTTATTAGTGATAAGTTACTGGTAGACTATTCGGACCGGAATGAATATAGAATTCCTGATTATTCCCGGCTTGATATTTCTTTCAAAGCAGCAGGAAATCTAAGATCACATAGAATTGCACATCCAAACTGGACATTCTCAGTTTATAATCTTCTTGGAAGAGAAAATATTTACTCAATTTATTTTAAAAATGAGGGAACAGTTATTAACGGTTATAAATTGTCGGTGTTTGGCAGAGCTATTCCAACAGTTACTTTTAGTTTTGACTTTTAAATCAATTATGAAGCATCACCGACAAATATTATTATTATCAATCTTACTCCTTTTTAACAGTTGTATCACGAAATTTATTCCTCAAACCAGTGAGAATAAGAATTTGCTTGTTGTTGAAGGTTTGATTACTGACCAACCAGGTATTAATACTATAAAACTGTCAAAATCCCTTCCTCTGGGAGGAAAAAGTGCTGCAAAACCTCTTAAAGGATGCAGCGTTACTATTTCTGATGATAATAATACATACTATAGTCTCAAAGAAACACTGAATGGGAATTATGTTACGGACCCGACAAATTTTCGGGGCGAAATAGGAAGACAATATACTTTACACATTAATACAAATACTCATACTGGTAATAATAATTATGAGTCATTCCCTGTTGAAATGAAGCCTGTTCCTCCGATCGACAGTGTTTATTATGAAAAATTAACCCTTAATGAAAACGATGGGATCATTTCTCAGGAGGGTTGCCAGGTTTATTTAAATACTCACGATCCGACAAACCTATGTAAGTTCTACAGATGGGAATATGTTGAAACATGGGAATTCCGTCTTCCCTATTTTGTGCCTAATTGGACATGCTGGGTATCATCTAATTCTGATATGATTAATATCAAAAACACTTCTGTGTTAAGTGAAGACAAGATCAGCAGGTATCCCTTAAACTTTATTTCGAACCAAACGGACAGGTTGAAAGTAAAATACAGCATATTAGTTAACCAATATTCGCTGAATGAGGATGAATACCTCTATTGGGAAAAATTGCAAAATTTTTCAGAACAAGTAGGAGGCCTGTATGATATGATACCATCAACTGTTCCCAGCAATGTTTATTGTCTTGATGATCCAAATGAAAAAGTATTGGGTTATTTCAGCGTTTCAGCCAATTCATCCAAAAGGATTTTTATAAAAGATCAATTTGCAGGTTTAGTCAACCTATATTCTGGGTGCCCTGATGATACTATTTACGGTGGTGCCCCCATTCAAAATCTGAATTCATCTGTTTGGGTTATTATAGAAAGCTATATGCCCCCCTACAAAGTAATTACTCATGAAAAGGGATGTGCTGATTGTACAGTAAGAGGTACAAATATAAAACCTGATTTCTGGGAAGGTGATAAATAACAAATTATTGACAAAAGTATTTTAAATGATAAAAAAATTAAAGCCTGCGATTCTTTTTCTGATACATTTCCTGTTCCTTCAGGGCATTTATGGTCAGATTTCAGAGAATATGACAGACTATCTTAGTCAAAGGTTTTTACGATACTGTAAATCTGTCCCCAGAGAAGAAATATTTATTCATTCTGACAGAGAAGAGTATATTTCCGGAGAAGATATGTGGTTTAATATATATTTGATTGATAGACAGAGTTTTAAACCTTCAAATGGTAGCAAAATTGCATACTTTGAACTGCTGAATCCTGAAAATCGTCCGATTGTCCAAAAGAGGATATTGCTTGATGGAGGTATTGGTCCCGGGCAAATTGTGTTACCCGACACATTAAGTACGGGGGAATATACAATAAGAGCATATACAAATTGGATGAAAAATTTTCTCCCCTATAACTGCTTTATGAAGGAGATTAAGGTTTATAACCCATTTAGCACCAAAGTATTTAAAGGAAAATTAATTTCAAACAAAATCATTAATGGAGAAGTCAACCCTAAAACCGACTTTGTGGCCACAAATACCGGACTTTCTCTGAAAGTAAATAATTTAAATGAGGATATTCTTGAAATTGTAGCTGCCACAGACGAAAAATACCATGCTGAGAACAGTAATCTGTTTTATCTGTTTATTCAGACTCATGGGATAATTGACTATGTGAATTCTGAAAGGATAACAGATGAAAATACTAAAATCTATATTCCTAAAAAACAGTTGTCATCCGGAATCAATCAAATAACTGTTTTTAATTCAAAAGGTCAGCCTGTCGGAGAAAGGTTGATATACTCACCTGATAAAGAAAAACCAATGATGACTCTTCATTCAGATGACAGCTCCAAAATCAGAAATAAAATATCTCTCGATCTAGAGATTGGGAATGGATTGATCACAACCTTAAATTCAACAAATCTTAGCATATCAGTAGCACCTGAAACAGATGATCATTCATTCATGGATATGAATAATTATATGGTCTTTGGTACAGAATTTGGACAACTTCCCTGGCGCACGATTAAAGAAAGAAAAGTAAATGAGATTCCTCCCGAAGTCATGGACAGTCTTCTTCAGACTTTGAAAAGCAACTGGATTAATTGGAAAATGATATTAGACGAGGATCAACCTGTCTTCAAATACCAGGTTGAAAAAGAAGTTCATTACCTTTCAGGGAAACTTTTAACCAGTGATCAGAAGACTACTGCTTCTAATAAGACTGTATTATTGTCATCCCCTGGTAAAGTTGCTGTTTTTCAATATGCCAAAACAGATAAGGAAGGGAATTTCTGCTTCAATATTCATATTGATGAAGAGCTTAAAGATTTAATTATCCAACCGGATGAAGTCACTAAAAATAAGAATATTAATCTTGAGTCATCATTTTCGGATAAATATATTAAATCAGAGCGATTGGTTGATTCAATCAGTAAACCGATACCGGGGTATATTTCAACCTGGAGTGTAAACCACCAGGTAATGAAAATTTATGGAACTTCTTCTATTGGAGAACCAATCAAACCGGATATTTCGGAACCGAAGATCAGAAGATTTTATGGGAAACCTGATCAGGAATTGAATATGAAAGACTACATTACTCTTCCCGTTATGCAAGAGGTCTTTTTTGAACTTATACCAGGTGTTATTTTGAAAAGTAAAAAGTCGGGATATAATATATTAATGACTGATCCTGAAAATAATAATACTTATGAAACACCTCCTTCCTTGTTTGTAGACGGAATAGTAGTTAAAGATCTCGCAGTAATAGCTGGCCTTGATCCCGAGGTTGTTGAAAAAATAGATATCATCAAAGAAAGGTATTTTGTTGGTGATTACCTGTCCTATGGAATTGTAAATGTAATAACTAAGGCCGGAGATTTCAGTAATGCAACTCTGCCAGATGGTGCTATAAGGCTGACTTACAGAGTAATAGATCCAGTCTTGTCGTTTGTTTCACCTGATTATTCGTCAGAAGAAATGAAGAACAGCCGGACTCCGGATTTCAGAAATACACTTTATTGGAATCCATCTGTAAAGCCGGATAAAGAAGGTAAGGCCAGGATAGAGTTCTGGACATCAGATTTTGTTTCTGATTATGAAATTAATATTCAGGGAATCACACCGGAAGGCAAAATGTTTTCTCTTAAGAAACTCATTAAGGTAAAATAAACTAACAGCTCTCTGGAATCTTAAATTCACTTTCATTGATTCAGCAACAGGAAATAATTATCAGAAAACTTAAAAAGGACTCTCATTTTATCAATTCTTATCTGAAAAAGTATCAACTGGTTTGATTTTCTTTCAGTAATAGCAGAACTTTTTTCAAGCACCTCCCTGAGAACTTAGGTAATACAGGTTCGTTCCATGGCACTTCCTGTCCAGACAATTTAGTTGTTAATATTAAAATGGAAACGATTGCAGTTATTAAATGTTTCATTATTGGATTTTGATTATGATCTTACTAATTTATAGCTATTCCAAGATTTTCAATCTTAAAATAGTTATTTTGAATGTCTACAACCTTACAAATTAGTAAATTAGGGTCCGGGAAAAGTGAAACAATTACTATCGTTTATAATAGTAATTAAATGATTCATTATAGAAATGGAAAATTTTGAGAAATTTGATGAAAGAATAAACTTAATGAGGAAATATAAATCTAAATAATGAGAAAAGTGATTTTGATAATCAGTCTGGTTTTTGTGTATTTATTATCCCATGCACAAACCTATCCTTTTCAGAAGACAGAACTTACTGAAGATGAGAGAATCAGGAATCTCATTTCATTGATGACATTGGATGAGAAAATCAACTGTCTCTCAACACGCTTTGCTATTCCGCGTCTCGGCGTTAAAGGCACACGGACTGTTGAGGGACTTCATGGTCTGGCATATAGCGGTCCGGCTAACTGGGCCGTGAAAGGAGCCAAAGCTTCACCAACTACAACCTTTCCGCAGGCTATCGGTTTAGCTGAGATGTGGGACCCTGACATGATCCAGCAGGTTGCCGACTTGGAGGCCACAGAAAGCCGATACCTGGCTCAGAATATAAAGTTCGGGGTTTCAGGATTAATAGTTTTTGCGCCTAATGCTGACCTGGGCAGAGATATAAGGTGGGGAAGAACTGAGGAGTGTTATGGTGAAGATGCTTTTCTGACAGGCACTTTGGTAACTGCTTTTGTGAAAGGGCTTCAGGGTAATGATCCCGTCTATTGGAAAACAGCCTCGCTTATGAAGCACTTTCTTGCAAACAGCAATGAAAACAACCGTGCCTATAACAGCTCTGATTTTGATGAACGATTATTCCGCGAGTACTATTCATATGGTTTTTATAAAGGTGTGAAAGACGGTGGATCCCAGGCTTTTATGACTGCGTATAATAAATATAATGGTATTCCCTGTGTCGTTAATCCGGTTTTGCGAAGTGTAGTTATGAAAGAGTGGGGCTTAAGAGGCATTATTGCTACAGATGGAGGCGCTTTTAAGCTACTCATAACCACACAAGCATATTATTCATCATTACCTGTCGCTGCTGCAGAATGTATTAAAGCCGGAATAACTATGTTTCTCGATGATTATAGACCTTCCCTTAAAGAGGCATTAGATAAGGGGTTAATTACCGAAAAAGAAATTGAAGATGCCATATATGGAAATCTCAGGGTTCTTTTAAAACTGGGATTGTTGGATAATTCACCTCAAAATCCTTATTCAAAAATAGGAATTATAGATACAATTGCTCCATGGACAAAGCAGCTGACACGTGATCTGGTAAGAAAAGCTACTGAAAAATCGATTGTATTATTGAAGAATGAAAATATGTTACTTCCACTTCAAAAGGAAAGAATAAAATCAATTGCTGTTATCGGCCCAACTGCATATTCAGTCATATCTGACTGGTATTCAGGCACTCCTCCTTATAAAATAAGTATTTTGCAAGGTATTAAAAGTGCAGTTGGAGACAATGTAATTATCAGGTATGCAGCCGGTAACAAAGCTGATTCAGCTGTTATTGCTGCAAAAGAATGTGATGTTGCTATTGTTTGTATCGGGAACCATCCACTCAGCTATGGACTGGGTTGGGGACAAAACCATGTAGCAAGTGATGGCCGTGAAGATGTTGACAGGCAGGCGATTACTATCGAGCAGGAAGATCTGGTAAAGTTGGTTTTTGCTGTAAATCCAAAAACCGTACTTATAATGGTATCCAGTTTCCCTTACGCTATAAACTGGTCAAATGAACATGTTCCTGCAATTTTACATGTCAGTCAGTCAAGTCAGGAAATGGGCAACGCTATGGCTGATGTTATTTTTGGCAAAGTCAGTCCGGCGGGACGACTGGTTCAGACATGGATAACTTCCATAGATCAGTTGCCTCCGATTCTGGATTATAATATCAGGAACGGAAGGACATACATGTATATTAAAAATGAGCCACTATTCCCATTTGGTTTTGGATTAACTTATACAAGTTTCAGATACTCAGGATTAAAAGTTAATAGAAATGCCATTACGAATAATGAAACTGTCAATCTTACCTTTGACCTTCAGAATATAGGAAACTACGACAGTGATGAGGTGACACAACTTTATGTAAGTTTTCCTGATTCGAAAGTAGAACGGCCGGGTATAGCTCTTAAGGGTTTTAAACGTGTCTATGTTAATAAAGGAGGAACTGTTAAGGTTACAATTCCAATTAAAGCATCAGATTTAACTTTTTGGGATCCAGATAAACAGAAATTTGTTCTGGAAGAAGGCAGAATAAAGTACTTCATCGGATCATCATCCAATGACTTTAAGCTTAATGGAGAAATTATGGTTAATAAATAAATCTCTTCATTAACATCTGCAGTCAAAATCTTTTCCGATATAAAAATTTTGAATTTAAATGTATTTGCTGAATTATTCAGTTTTACTAAAATATATTCACATATTCTATTAATTTTGCGACAAATTATATTATATAAGGCGTAAATAGTAATAAATTGAATAACAGTAAACCGGATTTTAAAAGGATTGCAATTAAAGTTGGCAGTAATGTTATAACTCAAGCCGATGGATCGCTTAATGACGGAAGAATATTACGTCTTGTTGAGGATGTGGCTATTCTTTACAAGCAGGGGATCGAAGTTGTTTTAATCTCATCAGGAGCAGTGGCGGCAGGTCGCGGTGAGATATTACCTTCAAAAAAAACAAACATTGTAGCTGCTAAACAGATATGGGCAGCAATTGGCCAGGTTAAACTAATGTCGAGTTATCAGTTTCTTTTTGGGAAATACGGGATACAGGCTGGTCAGCTTCTGGCGACAAAAGATAGTTTCAGGGACAGAAGACATTATTTGAATATGAAGAACTGCATTTCAGCAATGCTTGAAAACCATGTATTGCCGATAGTAAATGAGAATGATACCATTTCAATTAATGAACTCATGTTCACTGATAATGATGAATTGTCTGGCCTTATTTCATCAATGATGGATTGTAAATCGCTGATTATACTTTCTGATGTTGATGGTGTTTATAATGGACTTCCCGGCAAAATGGGGACTGAACTTATTACCAAAATTGATGAAGATTCTGAAGAACTGGATAGATACATTTCCTCTGTGAAATCAGGATTTGGAAGGGGTGGAATGTACACTAAATGTTCAATTGCCCGCAAAATAGCTTCCCAGGGTATTGATGTTTTTATTGCAAATGGGACCCGCAACTCTATATTAACCGATATTGTCAGAAGAAAAGAGGTTCCCTGCTCTCACTTCATTGCCAGCAGCAAAAGGGAAACCGGTGTTAAAAAATGGCTTTCCCACTCTGATACTTTTGCCAAAGGTGCCGTAGTCATCAATTCCGGAGCGAAAGAGGTTCTGCTTGGTGATAAGGCGACCAGTCTGCTAATGATCGGGATAACCAGAGTTGATGGATTTTTTAAAAGTGGTGATATAGTCAGGATTATTGATGAAGACGGGAACAATTTAGGATTGGGGAAAGCGCAATATGACTCAAAAAAGGCTGAGCAGAACATCGGAGAAAAACTCAGTAAGCCTTTTATTCATTATGACTACATGGTTATAAATGAGAAGAATAAAATCACTGTTCAGGAATAAAGAATAATTCTCAAATAGATATTTTCCAAATGGATTGCACACCTCTGTTCAAAAATGCAGTAAAAGCCAGCCGGACATTGAATGTTCTGGACACAGATATGACCAA
The DNA here is from genome assembly GCA_049512815.1 of Bacteroidales bacterium. GTDB lineage: Bacteria > Bacteroidota > Bacteroidia > Bacteroidales > VadinHA17 > LD21. Next base: position 36,631 of record JBEKWS010000018.1, read on the forward strand.
TAAGATTCTCTTAATGGTTGCTGAATCTGCTGTTGAAAATGCAAAATACATAATAGCTGAGAATCATAAGGATTTGGTTTTAATGGAGGAATCAGATCCAAGATATGACCGGCTTATGCTTACTGCCGGAAGAATTGAGGGTATTGCGTCTGATATACGGGATGTTATGAACCTGCCAAGTCCTGTAGGCCGGGTTCTGATGAGAAATACAAGACAAAATGGGTTAATAATTTCAAAGATATCGGTCCCTTTTGGCGTCATCGGAGTAATTTATGAAGCAAGGCCAAATGTCACTTTTGATGTCTTTTCTCTCTGTCTGAAATCGGGGAATGCCTGTATTCTTAAAGGTGGAAGTGACGCAATCAACTCGAATACAGCTATCGTGAAGCTAATCAGGGAAGTACTTCAGAAAAATGGAATTGACCAGAACATTCTGATATTTCTCCCTGCAGGCCGCGATGAAACTAATCAGTTATTAAATGCCAGAGAATATGTGGATTTGATAATTCCACGCGGAAGCAGGAGTCTGATTGATTTTGTGCGGGACAATGCATCCATTCCTGTGATTGAAACCGGAGCAGGTATTTGTCATATTTACTTTGATGAATTTGGGGACAGAGAAAAGGGCCGGGAAATCATTAACAATGCAAAGACACGCAGAGTGAGCGTTTGTAATGCTCTGGACTGCCTGATAATACATGAGAACCGCTTAGGGGATCTTGATTACCTTGTTGGTCTCTGTTCCGATTCCAATATTGTTATTTATGCTGATGTAAAAGCATATAAGGCATTAAAAGGCAAATATCCTTCCAAGCTACTTCAAAAAGCCACCATTGAATCCTTTGGCACGGAGTTTCTATCATACAAAATGGCAATTAAAACTGTCGGTTCTTTTGAAGAGGCAATGAATCATATTTCCGAATTCGGATCAAAACATAGCGAAGCCATTATATCTGAGAACAAAAATAATATTCATTTGTTCTTTAAAGTAGTGGATGCTTCGTCAGTTTATGCAAATGCATCAACTGCATTTACTGATGGATCGGAATTCGGCCTTGGGGCTGAAATTGGCATCTCTACTCAGAAATTACATGCCAGGGGACCAATGGCCTTGGAGGCTTTGACAACCTACAAATGGATTATTGAAGGAAACGGGCAAATAAGAAAATAAACTCTTAAAAATTAGCATTTTATGATATTTGATTTTAAAATGATCGATTCTTTCTACAAGCAGCTGGAATCACGAATATTAGAAATCAGAAAAAAGCTGAATCGCCCTTTAACTTTAAGTGAAAAAATTCTATTTAGCCATCTTTATCAGCAAAATCAAATAAAATCATTTACCAGGGGTATTGATTATGTGGAGTTTATGCCCGACAGGGTAGCCATGCAGGATGCTACTGCACAGATGGCAATATTGCAGTTTATGATGGCGGGAAAAGAAAACACTGCTGTCCCGACTTCAGTTCATTGCGATCATCTTATTATGGCACAATCCGGAGCAGTAGCAGACCTGAAATCGGCCGGTGTAATAAATAAAGAGGTTTATGAATTCTTAAGTTCGGTATGTAATAAATACAATATCGGATTCTGGAAACCAGGTGCAGGTATCATCCATCAGATAGTTCTGGAGAATTACGCTTTTCCGGGAGGGATGATGATCGGAACAGATTCGCACACTCCCAATGCCGGCGGTCTGGGCATGATCGCTATTGGTGTAGGTGGTGCTGATGCAGTTGATGTTATGGCAGGAATGGGCTGGGAATTGAAATTTCCAAGACTTATCGGAATAAAGCTGACCGGGAAATTGAATGGATGGTCTTCCGCAAAAGATATAATTCTGAAAATATCCGGACTACTTACTGTTAAAGGAGGTACAGGTTGTATTATTGAATATTTCGGGGAAGGTGCAGAATCGCTTTCCTGTACCGGGAAAGCTACAATTTGCAACATGGGAGCAGAAACAGGGGCGACTTGCTCCATTTTCAGCTTTGATAATTCTATGATAGATTATCTTACGGCAACCGGAAGAAAAGATGTTGCTGCCCTTGCTTTGAGAAACAAGGATCATCTGACTGCCGACAGCGAAGTTTACGCTGATCCAGGCAAATATTATGATCAGTATCTTGAGATTAATCTTTCTGAACTGGAGCCATATATTAACGGTCCTTTCACACCGGATCTTGCAACTCCTATTTCACGTATGAAAGAGGCAGCTGTAAAGAACGGATGGCCTGTAGATGTGGAAGTCGGACTTATCGGATCGTGTACAAACTCATCGTATGAAGATATTTCACGGGCAGCATCTGTTGTAAAAAATGCATTATCTCTAAAGCTGTTTGCCAGATCTGAATTCAAGATTACACCGGGTTCCGAACAGATCAGGTCAATTGCTGAACGGGATGGTTTTCTGGATTTATTCAGAAAAATCGGCGGCGAAGTATTTGCAAATGCATGTGGTCCATGTATCGGACAATGGGCACGCAAAGACGCTGATAATAATAAGGTTAATACAATCGTCCATTCCTTTAACAGGAACTTTTCAAAGCGGACTGATGGAAACCCAAATACAAATACTTTTGTTGCTTCCCCTGAAATAGTTACAGCTATTGCAATATCCGGTAAACTAACATTCAATCCGATAACTGACACATTAACAAACTCAGAAGGAAAAGAGGTACAATTAGCTGAACCTGAAGGTTTAAGCCTGCCTCCGGAAGGTTTTGGAATTGTCGAAACGGGATATCAGAAGCCGTCACATAATCAGGAGCTGGAGGAGATAAAAATAGCTCCGGATTCTGATAGGTTGCAGTTACTTTCTCCTTTCAAAGAGTGGGATGGACATGATTTTATAAACCTGCCTTTGCTGATAAAAGCCAAAGGGAAATGCACAACCGACCATATATCAATGGCAGGGCACTGGTTGAAGTACAGAGGACATCTCGAAAATATCTCTGAGAATTATATGATTGGCGCTGTAAATTATTTTAATGATCAGGCCAATAGTATTTTTAATCAATTGACCGGATCCTATGACACAATACCCAGGACTGCCAAGGCATACCGTGATGCAGGATCAGGCTCAATTGTAGCAGGGGGGGAGAATTTCGGTGAGGGATCCTCGCGTGAACACGCAGCAATGGAACCCAGATACCTTGGTGTAAAGGCCGTGCTGGTAAAATCATTTGCAAGAATTCACGAAACAAATCTTAAAAAGCAGGGTATTTTGACATTGACCTTCTTTAATATGGACGATTATAACAAGATTAAAGAGGATGACAAAATTAATATAAGTGGATTGGTAAAATTTGCTGCCGGTAGCCAGTTGACTATCACCCTTAATCATTCCGATGGAACAATAGAAAAATTTCAGGCAAACCACTCTTATAATGAATCCCAGATTGAATGGTTTAAAGCGGGAAGTGCTTTAAATATTATTAGAAAATCGAATAAAAAAAATGGCGTCTGAAAAAATCAAGTTGGTTGACGGGAAATTAATCGTACCTGAAAATCCGGTTATTCCTTACATTGAAGGAGATGGAACAGGACCCGATATATGGAAAGCATCAGTCCGTGTTTTTGATGCAGCTGTCAAAAAGGCTTATAATGGGAACAGGAAAGTGATATGGAAGGAGGTTCTTGCAGGTGAAAAAGCCTTTAAACAAACCGGAAATTGGATGCCGGAAGAGACGTTAACAGGTTTCAGGGAGTATCTGGTTGGAATTAAAGGTCCGCTTACTACACCTGTCGGTGAGGGAATGCGTTCGTTAAATGTAGCCTTACGCCAGATACTGGATCTCTATACCTGCTACAGACCGGTAAGATATTTCAAAGGAGTGCCCAGCCCGGTCAGGCATCCTGAAAAAGTAGATATGCACATTTTCAGGGAAAATACTGAAGATATTTATGCCGGTATAGAATTTATGAATGGTAAACCTGAAACGGAAAAGGTGAGAAGATTTCTGATAGACGAGATGGGTGTTAAGTCAATAAGGTTCCCGAATACATCCTCAATCGGAATAAAACCTGTATCTGTAGAAGGTACGGAACGTTTAGTAAGACAGGCAATTAAATATGCAATTAATAAGAAGCTGCCATCAGTCACTATTGTTCATAAGGGAAATATTATGAAGTTTACGGAGGGTTCCTTCATGAAGTGGGGATATGCTTTGGCCGAAAGAGAATTCGGGAATGATGTCTTTACATGGTCACAGTATAAACAAATTTCGGAAAATCAGGGTATAAAGGTTGCCGATGAGATGTTAAAAAATGCAGAAATTGCAGGCAAGATTATTATCAAAGATGTTATAGCTGATGCCTTTCTGCAGCAAATTCTGACCCGACCTGCTGAATATTCAGTCATCGCTACATTAAATCTGAACGGTGATTATATCTCAGATGCACTTGCCGCTATTGTAGGTGGAATCGGAATTGCACCAGGCGCAAATATTAATTTTGAAAGTGGTCATGCAATATTTGAAGCTACACATGGAACCGCTCCAAAATATGCCAATCAGGATAAAGTGAACCCTGGTTCAGTTATCCTTTCGGGAGCATTGATGTTTGATTATCTTGGATGGAACAATGTTGCAGAAAGTATCTGTTCAGCATTGGAGAGTACCCTACAAAGTAAAAGAGTCACTTATGATTTTCACAGGTTGATGGAGACTGCAACCTTACTAAAAACCTCCGAATTTGCAGATGCAATAATCTCTAATATTATATCTCAAACATTATAAAATCTTATTTCTTATGGAAAACAATAATTATTTTGCAAAACTGGAGGAGTCTGTTAGAGCTTCATGTCAGATTGATACCAATCTGTTCGAAGAATTTGAGGTGAAACGTGGTCTTAGAAACAAAGATGGAACAGGCGTTTTAGTAGGGTTGACGAATATCGGCGACGTAGTAGGATATAAAAAAGAGGATGGCAAGGTAATCGCCGTTCCAGGGAGATTATTGTACAGGGGTATAGATATTGAAGATATCATTCATGGGTTTCAGAAAGAAAACCGCCATGGTTTTGACGAAACAGTATACCTGTTGTTAACAGGACACTTGCCAAATAAAAATGATCTGGTGGAATTCTCGGAACATATTGCATCATTACGATCTCTTCCTGACGATTTTGTTAAAGACATGATATTATCTATGAAAGGGAAAGATGTCCTCAATATTCTGGCACGGTCAGTCTTGGGATTATATACCCTTGACGATAAACCGGATGATATTTCACTCAACAACATGATTAAACAGTCTTTAAACATTATTGCCAAATTTCCTACTATAGTTGCATATTCTTATCAGGCTTTGCGACATTTGTATAAAGGAAAAACTCTGTCGATCCGTCACCCTCAGTTAAATCTGACTACAGCTGAAAATTTTCTTTATCTGATCAAAGGTGATTGTAAAGGTTTTTCAAAACTTGAGGCAGATCTGCTCGATCTCTTGCTTGTCCTTCATGCAGAACATGGAGGAGGAAATAATTCAACCTTCACCATGAGAGTTACCAGTTCCTCTGAGACTGATATTTATTCTTCTGTGACTTCTGCAATCGGATCATTAAAAGGACCATTACATGGGGGAGCGAATGTCAGAGTTCTTGAAATGATGGAAAACATGAAAATCCATGTAAAAGACTGGAGTAATGAGAAAGAGGTGGAGGAGCATCTTTTAAAGATTCTTAATAAAAAGGCAAATGATTTTTCAGGCAAAATATATGGAATAGGTCATGCTGTTTATACTATTTCTGATCCCAGAGCTGCAATTTTAAAGGTAAAAGCCAGAGAACTGGCAATAGAAAAAGGCCGTCTTGATGAATTTGAGCTTTATTCATTGGTTGAAAGACTTACACCCGAAGTTTTCAGAGTGTTTAAAGGTGAAAAATCAACAAAGGTAGTTTGTATTAATGTTGATTTTTATTCTGGATTTGTTTACGCCTGTCTTGATATTTCAAAGGAGCTTTATACGCCCCTTTTTGCAATTGCAAGAGTTTCAGGATGGTGTACACATCGAATAGAAGAACTTACTTTTTCGGCAAAAAGGATCATCAGGCCTGCATTTAAAAATGTTTACGGTAAACAAGAGTATATTCCATTAACCGGAAGGGGATAAAAAATGAATGATAAAGTTCCTGATTATGACGTACTTGTTATAGGTGGTGGTGTTGTAGGAACGGCGTTACTTTATACCTTAAGTAAATATACTGATATTAGAAACATTGGCTTAATAGAAAAATATTCAGATTTTGGCCTTGTGAATTCCGCTTCTACCAAAAACAGCCAGACACTTCATTTTGGAGACATCGAAACTAACTATTCTTTTGAGAAAGCCAGAAGTGTAAAGGAAATGGCTGATATGGTTATGAAGTATCTTGAAAATGAAAAACAGTCTGGTACTAATCTGAAGCTCTTCACTAAATACTCAAAGATGGTTCTTGCGGTTGGCAAGAATCAGGTTGAGGATCTGAGCAAAAGGTTTACAACATTCAGCCAGCTTTTTCCAAATCTGAGAATGATTAAAAGGGATGAAATCGGAAAAATTGAGCCAAGAATTGTGGAAGGAAGGAACCCGGATCAGGACATCCTCGCCCTTGTTACCGAAGATGGATATACTGTTGATTTCAAAAGTCTTTGTCATTCATTCGTTGGAAATGCCAGAAAAGAAAAACCGGGCATAAATATCTATCTTGATACTAAGCTTATCAAGATCATCAAAAACGAAGATTATTATACTATAGTGACTGATAAGGGAGATTTTCATGCAACTACAGTTGTTGTAGCAGCAGGAGGTCATAGTCTGCTGATAGCAAAATCTCTTGGATACGGTAAAAAATTATCACTATTATCAATGGCAGGAAGTTTTTATACCGCTCCTAAAGTGCTTAATGGCAAGGTATATACAATACAGGTTGCTAAACTGCCTTTTGCTGCGATTCATGGTGACCCCGAGGTACACAACGAAAAAGTGACAAGATTCGGACCAACTGCCAAACCAATATTTCAATTAGAAAGACATAACGGATCGACCTTTTTCGAATACTGGAAAACTTTTGGACTTGGGATTAGTCCGATAATAAGTCTGTTTAAAATTATTTTTGATAAGGTACTTCTCAAATATATCCTGGTAAATATTCTCTACGATTTGCCTTTTATCGGTAAAAGATTGTTTATTAAACAAATCAGGATGATTGTCCCTTCTATCAAACTGGGTGAACTCAAATATGCCAGAGGAATTGGTGGAACTAGGCCTCAGATTGTGAATAATTCTACCCGGAAACTGGAAATGGGAGAAGCAAAACTGACAGGGGACAAGATAATATTTAATATAACTCCTTCCCCCGGAGCTTCAACATGTTTAGGAAATGCCTATTCAGATACTGCGACACTGATGGGGTTTCTGGACAACAGGTACAAATTCAATAAAGAGGCGTTTGAAAAGGATCTTATGTCATAAAAATCGGCTTAAGCATGACATGGAACATTGTCAGAATATAGAGGTGTTTTTGCCCTAGGTTCCTGCATAAACCAGAAAAGCATTGTTATAATACATAAGATTAATGAAAAGTAATTTTCGCTACATATTACTTATTATCGCCGCAATTTTTTTTCTATGCTCTGGGATTTCTTGTATTCTGGAATTTACAAAAGTAACCGGACTTTTGCTTATTTCGGGGTTGATTGCCCTGGCGATAGCCGTAAGAGGGTTTAAAAAGTTGAAGGGATTTTCATACACTCTATGGATTTTCACCGCTGTCACAACTTCGATGTTCTACCCTCAGAGCTTCATATCGATAGGTGATTTTCAGTTAAAGAAGCTGATAGTTCCTCTGTTGCAGATCATAATGTTTGGAATGGGTTCTCAAATGAGTTTCAAAGATTTCTCAGGGGTGATAAAAATGCCTAAAGGTGTGTTTGTGGGTGTATTCTCACATTACATGATAATGCCGCTTGTAGGTTTTGGTATTGCAGGCATTTTCAATTTTCCTCCCGAAATCTCCGCAGGCATAATATTAATAGGTTGTGTTCCAAGCGGACTTGCGTCGAATGTGATGTCATTTTTAGCCAAGGCTAATCTGGCATTAGCTGTTACAGTAGGTGCAATCTCAACTTTGCTTTCTCCTTTTGTGACTCCATTGCTTATGAAATTGCTCGGAGGTCAGTATATTGAAGTAAATTTCTGGAGCATGATGCTCGATATCCTTAATATGATTATTCTTCCAATTATTGCGGGTTTTATTTTCAATCTCTTCTCAAAGAGAAAAGAAAAGCTGATGTCAAAAGTCCTTCAGCTTGTTTCATATACGGTTATTATCCTGCTCACAAACCTTGTTTATATAAAATCCAAAGATGTCGGATTCTCTGCATTTTTAATCCAATTCTCAAAATCAATGGGCTGCTTCTTCTTTCTTCCCATGATTGGGGCAATGATAATGTCTCACTTTATTAAAGGTGACAATAGATATATGGAGAAGGTGCTTGCACTTATATCGATGGTCGGGATTGCATTTATAGTAACTATCATTACTGCATCGGGTCGCGACAGTCTTCTTAAAGTTGGTGCCCTGCTAATGGTAACCAGCCTGTTACATAACATTACCGGTTACACGCTTGGATATTGGTTGTCGTGGCTGGTGGGAATGCCGGAAAAGGACCGACGTACTATTGCCTTTGAAGTTGGTATGCAGAATGGTGGATTGGCATCAGGTCTGGCTTTACAGATGGGGAAAGTCGCTACAGTGGGATTGGCCCCTGCTATCTTTGGGCCCCTGATGAATGTCACAGGCTCTGTTCTTGCCAATTTCTGGCGCGAGAAGCCGGTTGAGGAAGACAAATCAATTGTTGATGTTGTGTAATTTATTAAAGGTGAAGGTTCAGGCAGAGTGATATCCTGAAATACTTATCTTTATATTAATGTTTTCAATTTATAATAACTGAATCAAATCTTCGATGATGAAAAGGTTTCTATCCGTTTCACTTCTCGCTGTTATATTTACCTGCTTATCGGTAGTTGCACAAGCTCAGAATATCAGACTGATACAAACAAATGAATCTGGTATTTATAAAAAGGGCCAGAAAATATCTGTTCTTGTTTTAACCAGCAATCAGATCAGGGATTCTCTTCGAATCAGAGTTTTAAAAAATAATAACCAGATCCTTATCGAAAAGACAACAAAGATCCTAAGTGATAGTCTATTAGTCTTTGAGAGTTCATTCAGCGAACCATGTTCCATAATAATTGAGGCCAGAATAAAAGATGGAAACTCAACTATTGGTCTGTGAGTTGAAGCGGAAAACCTTAAGCCTGGAGCCAAATATCCGGAAGACTTCAATGCTTATTGGGAGAATCAGAAGAAAAGCCTGGAGGTATTGCCTCTCGATGTAAAAACTGCCCCTGTTGCAGACACCATATCTGAAAAAGGTTTTAGTTGCGTTAACGTCGGGATCAACTGTCTTGGACCAAAACCTGCCCGTGGATATTTTGCGAAACGTGAAAATGCAGCTCCAAAGTCTCTTCCTATTGTACTGCTGGTTCATGCTGCAGGTGATAAAGGGCCGTGGTGCTGTTCGGAGCCAGTGAACGCGTTAACCTATGCAAAAATGGGAACCCTTTGTTTTGATCTGAATGCACATGGGATGTTAAACGGTCAACCTGAAAGCTATTATGCCGGTCTCGAATCAGGCGTACTCAAAAACTATTATCTGCAAGGGGTTATAAGCCCGGAGAATTTTTATTTCAAAGGTATGTACCAGCGACTTTTACGTACCATTGATTTTTTAACAAGGCAACCTGAATGGGACGGGAAGAGGATCTTAGTTATAGGTGAGAGTCAGGGAGGAGGACAGGCCCTGGCTGCAGCAGGGTTGGATCATAGAGTCAGTGCAGTTGTTGCCATTGTTCCTGCAATGTGCGACTGGCTCGCTCCACATTCGCAACGCATGGGCGGCTGGCCGCAACCTTTTGAAACAAATGCCTCGAAAGAAGATATGCTGATAGCCCTTCCTTATTTTGATGCTGCAAATATATTGAAAGGGTCAAAAGCGACTATTTTTACTGAGATCGGATTGATTGATATGACATGCCCTTCAACCTCTGTTTATACTGCCATCAACCAGTCAGAAGGTGAAAAAATTATTTACGCTGTCCCTTACCGGCCCCATCATCAGCCACAAAATGGAATGACTAAAACATGGGAAGAAACAGTTTATAAGCCGCGGGAATTGTTTATTCGAAATTATCTCAAGTAATCCGCTTGAAAATTTCTAGTTAAAATATGAAAACTAAGTAAATGCTTCCAACTGTGCTCTTTTTGTTTTATTCATACTCAGAAGCACAGACAATAAATAAGGACAATGTTAACTCCATAGTCTGTCGTGAGAACGTTTATCGTTCCATTCAGGTGTTGGTTCAAAATAACCGTTTGAATCGCGGCTCAGATGTTTTTTTACCTCTTCATCGTTCAGTTCAATCCCTAATCCTGGTGCAGAAAGAGGCACATTTGCAAACCCTTTTGTAATCAATTGTCTGCCGTCTGTTGTTTTAACCAGGTCCTCCCACCATGGCACATCAATGTTATGGTGCTCACAAACTAAAAAGTTTTGGGTAGCTGCTACGCAATGTACATCAGCCATAAATGAAACTGGGGTACCTGCCTGATGAATCGCCATCGCCACCCCGAGTTCTTCCGCATAATCCCCAATTCTTTTTGTCTCTAATATACCTCCGGAAGTGGCTAAATCAGGGTGAACTATATCAACTGCGTGGATATCAAGCAGTGGCTTAAAGTTTTTAAGCAGATAAATATCTTCCCCTGTAAGAAGAGGTGTCTCCAATGCATCAGACAGTGTTTTCCACTGGTCCGTTAATTCCCAGGAAATTATATCTTCCATCCACGCCAACCTGTATTTCTCTAATGCCTTGCCTAAGCGTATGCCGTTGTTTAAATCAAAATGGCCAAAGTGATCAGTAGAAAGCGGAATTTCATACCCAATCATACTGCGTACATTTTCTACGATCTTGGCCAGTTCTTCCAGTCCCTTATCCGTAATTTGTATTTGGGTAAACGGGTGTTTCGTATTTTCGTATGACATATAATTTCCCTGCCATTGTTTTAGGTCGCCGTTGTTTAGCCAGAATTTCTGATTCACTAAAGTACCTGGTATATTTATGAGTTCTCCGATAGATAAATCCATTTTCAACCAAGTGTATCCCTGATCCTCAGTACGATACTTAATCAGCTTTTTTTGTTCTTCCGGTGATTTAGCTTCAGGAGTATCTGCATATAATCTTATTTTATCCCGGTATCTTCCGCCTAGTAATTGCCAAACCGGTACTCCATATGCTTTACCACATAAGTCCCAAAGAGCCATTTCTACTCCGCACACTCCGCCTGCCTGACGGCTTTGACCGCCAAACTGCTTAATAATCTTAAATATCATTTCCACATTACATGGATTTAACCCCAGAATACGACTTTTTAACATTAGTGCATAACGAGGATCAGCTCCATCCCTGACTTCTCCCAAACCAGAAATACCCTGATTAGTATCAATACGAATAATGGCAGTACCGCCCATAGCTGCTGTTAAAGCATAACGCATATCCGTAATTTTTAATTCAGATGGACTTGAAGCGTGTTGGACGTTCGATGTTGTCTGAGCAATTGTATCTTCGATCGACAATCTCATCAACCCTCCCAAAGCCATTCCTCCCAGAGCAGCCTTCTTGAGAAAACTGCGACGGTCATTTGATGTTGAAGGATCCGCAATTTCTGCTTTGATGGCTTCTATATCGGCTCTTTCCTTTTGTCTGCTTATATCAGCAATCTGCTGTAAAATACTTTTCATTATTCCAGATAGTTTAAAAGATGAAAATCGTTAATAATTTCTTTCCTTCAAATAGTTATCGAGTTCTTCTTTTGACATTGGCAACTTGCCAGGGTAGTTATTGAGCCAGTTCAGAAAGTCTTTTTTAATCTCTTCTGTCCACTGACTATCTATCTGGCCAGCAAGGTATTTCTTCTCACGGAGACGCTGATGTCCGAATTCGTCTCGAAGTTCTGTAAATTCGGAAGTTAATACCAGATCTTCGACAAGATAAGCAGGAATAAAAATCACTCCATATTTCTTAGCAAGAACAACATCCCCGGGCAATACGGTTGCACGACCGACTCGTATTGGTGCATTGATGGAAGTGAGCATCATTTGTTGAATGTACGAGGGGTCCTCTCCTTTTATCCAGCCATTAAACCCTTTTATCTCATCGAGACCTTCCTGATCTCTGACAGACCCGTAAAAAATCACTCCTCTCTGGGATTTTGCATAAATCGAATTTCCCAGATTATCGCCGATTAATGTACCATCAGCTATTTTGCCGAATCCATCAGCTACATATACATCTCCGGTTATCAGAATATCTATTGGCCAGGAATTTGTTCCACCCTGCTGGGCCCTGTTCTCAATTTTGCCCTGAGCTTTTGCCTGTTTTTCAAGATCCGGTCTCAGAGGCATATACTGAGCAGTAACAACCCGCCCGGTCATAGTTTCCTCAGGATGAATAATCTTCCAGTCCCCTTCGAACTGGTTTTGAAATCCCTTGTTGCGTAATTCTCCCCATGCCTCCTCAAGCGATGTTTTCTTCAATCTTTCAAGTATGGCATCAGATACTTTAGGTCTTCCGTCAGCAAAACGCTCACCTTTCCATTCAGAAGTCAGAGCTTTTATATATTCAGGAGATGAAGCCACATTTTGACCATACATAAAAGAACAGCCTAAAATAAAGATTGTAAGTAAAACGATTCTTTTATTCATAATGTGATATTTTTGGTTATTTTGTATTTATGTGTTTGATACAGGTTTTTTATGTTTTAACATTATTAAGGATTCTAAAACCTGAAATTCAGACTTATGTTTATTAAATTCCTGATAAGTTTTTTAAAAATCGATCATTGCTTTCATTACACCATCTTTGTAATTCGCTACAAGATCAAAAGCCTCTTTTGTCCTCTGGAATGGGAATCGGTGTGTAACCATATTATCAACATTTATCGAACCGTTTTTCATCATTTCAAGAGCCGGTTCCACACAATCCACTTGCCGCCTTATGAATTGAAGTGATATCTCTCTGCGTCGTGTCGTTTCAACGCTCAGGGACCATCGGTCGAATTCAGGAATGCCAATCACTGTTAGTTTACCTCCGGGTTTAAGAATCTCAATAGCTTGATCCAGTGCTTCCTGCTTTCCGCAGCATTCGAAAGCTATATCAAGTCCCGATGGCTCTTTACGCATGATTTTTTCAATGATGTTTTCGTCAGCAGGGTTACCTGTCATGGCGGCCCCTTCTTTTCCAGCTTTTGCAAGACGTTCATTTATAATATCTGTAATATAAATATCTCCAACACCTTGTACTTTAGATGCAAGCATAACACTCATACCGATTGGTCCGAATCCGAAAATGCCAATTTTATGACCTTTAATGTCGCCGGCTTTTTTCACAGCGTAGACTCCGATAGCAATAGGTTCGGAAATTGAACCTTGATCAGGGGTCAACTTTCCGGTTAGCGGGTAGCAGCTTTCTTCTGGCATCACAATATATTCCATCAAACAGCCTTCAGCCTGACCCGGGCAGCCAAGAAATCTGAGTTTACGACAGGTATGCTGCCTTCCGGCAAGGCATTGATCGCATTCCCAACAAGGCATTGCTGGATCAATTGCAATCTGATCACCTGGACGAACTCGTTTTACTGCTCTTCCTGCTTCAACAACAACTCCTGCTCCCTCGTGTCCTATTGCAAAGGGATATTGTACTTTTTGCGAACCTATCTGACCCTCGGTATAATAATGAATATCCGAACCACAGATACCAACGACAGACATTTTTATTTTGACATCATTGGGTTTTATCAAAACAGGTTCAGGAATATCCTTCATTTCCATCTTTTTGATCCCGGTGAGCATCATTGCTTTCATGGCATTCTTTTTTTAAGCAAATATAAAAATTAGTTAGTGCATTTTTCGTGCCTTTGCACCTTTGTGGTAAAAAGGATTCCTGTAAAATTGATCTTTGGTTAGTTGATAAAGTTAAAATTAGTAAATTCACCACATCACTCGATTCAAACTTTGGTTCAAATGAGAAAAATTTATGGTATAGGCGAAACAGTGCTTGACATAATCTTTAAAGATGGTCAGCCTCAGGCGGCAAAGGCAGGCGGGTCAGTTCTTAATAGTGTTGTCTCAATGGGACGTATGGATCTGCCAGTCTCTTTTATAAGTGAATATGGTAAAGATGATGTTGGCAATCTAATAGATAATTTTTTGAAAAACAATGGTGTTGATACGTCTTCTGTACATCGTTTCCATGATGGAAGTACATCTCTTGCACTCGCTTTTCTTGATGAGAAAAACGATGCGCATTATACTTTCTACAAGGACTTTCCTGCAAAACGTCTTAATATCGAATTTCCTCTTATTGAAAAAGATGACATAGTTCAATGTGGCTCGTTCTATGCAATCTGGCCGGAGATACGGAAAAAGTTTAAAAAATTTATAAGAACTGCAAAAGAGAGGGGTGCATTAATACTCTACGATCCCAATTTCCGCAAGACCAATATGTCAGAATTGGATCTCCTCAAACCCCTGATTATTGAAAACATGAAGATGACCAGTCTTCTAAGGGGTTCCGATGAGGATTTTAAAAATATATTTGGGTCAGGCACTGTTGATGAGGCATGGGGAATCGTAGAAGAATTCTGTAAGTGTTTGGTTTACACGGTGAATGTTGAAGGTGTCTATGTAAGGACCAAAACTTTTTCAGGAAAATTTCCTGTTCAAAAAATTACTCCTGTCAGTACAATAGGGGCAGGCGATAATTTCAATGCCGGGATGTTAACGGCAATTTACAGCAATAATTATAAAAGGGAACAACTGGAAAACCTAGGGGAGAAGGAATGGTCAAAAATCATTTCAACAGCTGTTACGTTTGCGACACATGTTTGTTTGAGCTACGAAAACTATATCTCTGCTGAATTTGCTGAAAAGACAAAAGGCGGTGAGGGTTATTAATGGATTTTTTTAGATTGGTTTAGCATTGGCTAGCAGATATCTCTCTGCTTCAAGAGACCAGATATAGTCGTTTTTTGAAACAATTTCGTGAAGTCCGGCATAAAATGCATCCTTTTTCCCCAACTCACCAAGATTGTAGAGAGAGACAAGAGGCATCGATATATTAGTGTAAATTAGCTTCTTCCCTCCGGGGATCTGTGGGAGCCTTAAAGTTGTATCAACCACTGCATCGAGTCCGCCGACATGAGTTATCATGATAGCAGGATTGATTCTTCCTTCACCCATAAGATTTAACGATTCCCTCATGTCATCGGTATTGCCCCCTGAAGTACCAACTATATGTGTGAATGCATAATGAACATTATAGAAGTTGAATTCCGCTTTGAATTCGGGATTTGTAGGACCAGCAAAGAAATTGAGACATCCATCGAAGCCCAGGATTGCATCACCAAGTTCTATTACCGGTTTGACCGGAGCAAAAACGAAAACATCATCAAATCCTTTATCACCCGTAAGATCACGCAGATGTCTGGCAGGATCTTTCATTATCCCGGTGTTAACATATACTAACTGAACTCCTTCTTTTTCAGCATGTTCAGGTGTAAAAATAGTGGATGCTCTTGATAAACGGTTATCATCAATATCAGTAACTACAAGTAACCCGGGTTTACAGTCCTGATGCAAAGCATAATCAATAGCTCCCAGTCCCATCGGGCCGACTCCGGCAAGTATTGCCATCTTTCCTCCATTTCGGATTCCCATTTCATGTACATAGGTTCCGGGGGAAATATGATAACTCGCATGAAATGCTCCTATAATGCATGACATTGGTTCCGAAAGAGAAGCAGGGAAAAAGGCTTCGCCATCGTAAGGCAGAAGACAATCAGCTTCCATTACGATGGGGGGGATTATAATATGTGTAGCATCACCACCAATAAAGCAGTAGGAATACCCTGGCGCATTAAGAGTTCCCATCTGGTTCATTGCAGGTTGAATCGAAAACTTCTGTCCGGGTTCGAATTTATGTTGCCATTTTTTTCCAACTTGCAGTAATACACCTGCAAATTCATGTCCGATAATAGTTGGATTAATATGAATATCATCAGGAATACGTTTATGTTCAGCACCCTGGAGCGCTGCTTTATGCGATGACATGCAGATGCTGTCGGATATAATATGAGCAAGAATTTCATCTTCTTTCATTTCAGGTAATTCAAATTCCTCCAGGCGGAGGTCCTTCTTACCATATATTCTCACTGCCTTGGTCTTCATGTTATTCTTTTTATTTTCTTTTTTACCACGCCCTGCGTCCTGCACCCTGCACCATTTATCCCAACATCACCTGTCCACCGGTTACAGGAACAGCCTGGCCGGTTTCATATTCCTGATCCACAATATACAGGAGGGCCTTCATAACATCTTCCAACTTACAGCCTCTTTTCATTGGAACCTTGTCTTCATAAAATCTTCTTACCTCTTCAACATTCTTTGCACCAGGAACTTTTCCTGTTTTAAGATACTGGACAAACAAACCATTATGAGGATCTGTCCACAGCGGGCCTTCATAAAAATTACCGGGGCAAATTGAATTGACCTTTATTCTGAAAGGAGCAAGTTCTAGGGCAAAAGATTGAGTGAGCCCGATTCCTCCAAATTTTGCGCCAGCATAAGCAAAATTGCGATTACTTCCCTTTAGTCCTGATTTTGAATTGATCTGGATTATATCGGTGAAATAACCGGGCTTCTCCTGATTCTGGATTTTCATAACCTCTGATGCGTATTTGGCACAATGAAAATACCCATTATAGTTTACTTCTGTTGTTTTGGAAAATGTTTCAGGGTCCATTTCCTCAAGCCCCCCTGCCCTCAAAATACCGGCATTACTTATAATCATATCCAGTCCGCCAAACTCTTTTACAGTAGCAATGATGAGATCTTTAACCGATAATGGATCCGAAACGTCTGTTCTGATAAAGATTGCCTTATTCTGTGATTTTTTTGATGATAAACGGATTGCAAAAGAATTTCCTTTTTCCTCATTAAGGTCAGCGATAATAACATTCAGGTTTAAAGAAAAGAGCGCCTCTGCTATCCCTGCACCGAATCCCTGAGCAGCTCCCGTGACAATAGCGACCTTATTATTCAGCTTGTTCGCTGAACCGGCTGACTGTGACACTTTTCTTCTGTAGTTCTCAACCTCCCACTGGTCAATAAATGATACCTGTTCAGGAGCAAGGAATTTAATACCTCCGCATAGAGAAGCGTAGTAACTTATCTTAATAAGGTCTTCATAGACATCGAGACTGGCTTCAGCAGATGCGTAATTTTCACCGATAGCAAAAACCCCCATATTCTTAATAATAAGGATTTTAGGCAAATAACCATATTCACTTATGAAGTGAGGCAACTGATACCGGAAAGAATCGAGAATCTTCTCGGCAGTTGATGATTGTTCGATATACAAATATCTTGTCTTGCAGTAAACAATAATGTCGGGAGTAAGTGGCAATGAAATTTTATGAAACTCCTGTTGATTCTGATCAAACTTAGCAATGAGCGAGTTATTACGGAACCTTATTACCCCGGGTTGTTCCCCTGAAAGTAGCATTCGTATAGTGGGCAGGACCTTATTAAGTAAAGGATTATAAGGTAAAGGTGTAATTTCAGAGATGGGAGGTATTTGCTCTTTAATTTTTTGAATTATGTCGCCATAAATCTTCTTTATCTCTTCTGTCGTATTAGCGCAAACGAACGAACCGTGATTTTCAAGAAAGATTACCTGCGGATCGTATGTGAACTTATCACGATATGATATTATATCTGATTCAAGCTTCTTGAAGAGAGTGTATCCCGGATCTGTATAAGGAACAAAAAGAACACTCTCGCCAAGGAGCTTTTGAGTCAGACTCTTTGCATTCCTGCTGCAGAGCAATCCGTTGATAATAGAAGGATGCAGGTGTACAATAAATCTATATTGGATGATCTCATGCAGGGATGTCTCTACTGAGGGTCTTTTGTTTTTCCCGGGATCGAGGATACTCCGGAACATATCTTCTTTCACCTGTTCTTCCCTGGTCACAGGATCGTCAGAATATATGCTTGAAGATATTATATGAAGTTTTTGCCTGCTTAAAATGACTAGTCCTTCTTCATTCAGTTCTGCAAGGGATTGTCCGCTTGCCTTTATCCATATTTTCTCATCATTTTTGAAGGAAGTGTTACCTCCTCCGGCAATCACATAGTCCTTATTGCTTCCGTAATACTTCGAAATCTCAATCAGTTCATTTATTTCCTTCTTCATGTTGATACTTGTTTAAGAAATATTCAATAACTAATTGTCCAAGATTTATCAAATCTCTCATTTGTTTTATGCTGTGGGTTCCATCGGGTAAAACATATCCTTGTCTTCCATCCGCTCTAAGATACTGATGTGCAGCAATAACACAGACCCCTTCCCATGCTATCTTTTTTAATGATTCATCAAGAGGTTCAGAGCACCTGGCTTTTACAGTCAAAGGCATCATCTCAGGTGTATTATGCTCAGTGCCAAAGGTTATAATAAAACCCTTTTTATGAAAAAATTCAACAAAGTTTTTCAGTATGATAATATCGTTTCTACCTGGAATAAGTTCGATACATTCTATTCCAACAGTCTTTAGCCAAACATAGAGTTTCTCTGGATCAGTCTCGAATTCTGTGCAATTACCTGAAGGATCGTCAAGGAGAACCGGATAACAAGGTATTCCTCCGGCTTTGATAATGATCCTAATGATTTTTTTGAGATCAAGGAAAGAACTTTCATCCTCTTCAACAAAAGCAGCTCCTCCGCTTTTAAGCAGATTAGACCTTATCTCATTTTCAAGTGCAGCTGGGTTTGACAAGCCGGTTTTCGACTTTTTACCGCCATACAAATTTTCAAGAAAATAAAGCTGCTCTTCAGCTTCCCGGGATGTTGTGATAGCAATTTCTCTTAAAGCTTTTGCGATGTGGCGCTCGCGAACCAGGTTATGTGCATACTTCTTTTTAATTGTATCATATGATAATTTGAGAGACGGTTTTTCACGTTCTATCAACTTGTTCAGCTTGAGTATTATAGCTTTTATCTGAACCTGGCTCTCTTTTTTTACGTTTTTAAGCTGTCTTCTCTGCAGCCATCCTGCCTGAAACGGATAATCAAGACCTTTCCCGCTAAAATAAATCCTGCCAGGATTATTCGGATCATTGACCCTGATTCCTTTTTTCTGTTCTTCTTTCAGAAGTCCTATAAACTCAATATTGAACAGGGGGAAAATTCTATTTTCCACACATCCTTTATGAAAGGCATCATAACCATCTGTAACATAAAAATCGTTTATACCCAAAACAGCTATTTTTTCTTCAAGAGCCATTTTGAAGACAGTATGGAGAGCAGAAAATGCGCTGAATGAATAGGGTGTATGAATATGGCCATTTGCTTCACGATACTCCGGGAAAGAGAGTCCTTTCATCTCTTTAATCAGTTCATCTAATGAGGGAAACTCTGACAGGAAATTCTTCATTACTGATTTTATGTTTTGTTTCAAATTTAAGATCATTCTCTTTTGCCTAATCCCGCTTGCCTCCTTCTCCCGGGAGAGAAGGGGGTAAGTAATAATGCCGAATTTTTAAGCCCCTTCCTCCTGGGTGAGGAGTTGTGGAGAGGTGGATTTCTACCAATTCAATGCCTCTTCAGGCACATTCAGCAGCGATTCACATATCCAATCTGCCTCACGAAGGGAACTAGAATCGAATGATGACGTTACGGCAAGGCACCTGCAGCCAGCAGCTTTTCCGGATTTAATACCGCTTATGGCATCTTCCACAACGAGACAATCCTGTGGTTTAATACCCAAACTTTTGGCTGCCTTCAGATAAATATCGGGAAAGGGTTTTTTATTCTCAACATCAAGTCCGGTAATGATTGAATGAAAAGAATCTCGCGATAGTCCGATCTCCTTAAGATTTACCTCCAACTTTATCCTGTCAGCACTGGTTGCTAAAGCCAGCTTAAGTCCTTTTTTCCTGCATTTCGATATGAACTCATGAGCGCCGGGAAGAGACGATAATTTACTCCTGACTATTCTTTTGTATATTTCATATGTTCTGGACTTAACCTGCTCAATATCAACCTTTATCCCATGTTTGTCCGCTACTCCACCTATGTACATGTTTTCCCCCATCCCTACGAAGGGTTGAAATTCATCGGGTAATACTTTTATACCAAGTTCGCTAAACATCATTATTGCTGCATTACAGATATAAGTTTCTGAATCGACAAGAACTCCATCCATATCGAATAGCACTCCTCTTATCATCTGAACAATCTTTCTAATTCCAGTATTCTGACTTTGTCTAATGGTCTTTTTCTTCCTGTCATTTCTGTCATAAGAGTCATCTTTGCAGCGTTTTCCAATACTTCAATTTTATCAAAAGCCTGCAGAAGGGTTGATCCGGTAGTCAGGATCCCATGATTTTCGAGCAAAAGTATATCGGATTTCATAATATTTTCAGCAGCAACTTCAGCCAGCGCTTTTGATCCCATTACTTCATACCGTACAAAAAGAGGGTCCCCCAGTATTGCTTTGGCTTCGGCTGTCAGACTGGTGTTAATTTTTGCTTTGATAGCTGTAAAGAGCGTAGCGAAAACAGGATGGGCATGGATAATTGCCAGCACCTCATTATTCTTCTTATAAATTGCAAGATGCATTGCAGTCTCAATAGATGGCTTAAGGAAAGGAGTAAGATTCTCACCAAAAATGTTTACTATACCAACTTCTTTCCACTTCATTCTGCCTTTATCAGTCGCTGAAGGTGTAATCAGAATGAGCTCATCAGAGAGACGAAGACTGATATTACCTCCTGAAGTTGTTGTTAGCCCATGTCTGTAGAGACGCCTCATGAAGCGTGCTACTTCTTTGCGCTCTGCCTTATATTTATATTTGATTTCCATGGAACAAACTAACTGACCAGGTCCATTATGCCGTTAAGAATATAACGAGGACGGTATGGGAACTGGTCAATGCCATTCCGGTCGGTAATACCACTTAAGACAAGCAGAGTATCAATTTCCGATTCGAGTCCGCATCTGATATCAGTATCCATGCGATCGCCGATTACAATCGCATCTTCTCTCTTTACTCCAAGCCGTTTAAGAGCACTTCGCATCATAAGCGGATTAGGTTTGCCCACGTAATAAGCTTTTTTTCCTGCAGCAATTTCTATTGGCGCGATAAGAGCCTTGGTCGAAGGTGTTATACCTTCTTCAACAGGGCCACTGATGTCAGGATTGGTTCCAATCAGTTTAGCCCCTTTAAGCACAAGATTGACAGCCAGCTCGACCTTTTCAAAATTATAACTGTGAGTATCTCCGACAACAACATAATCGGGATTGACATTATTTACGCTGTAACCGACACTGTATAAAGCATGAATGAGTCCTGCATCACCTATAATATATGCGCTACCATTCGGTTTCTGATTTGAAAGAAAACTGGCAGTGGCAAGCGCACTTGTGTAAAAATGCTCTTCATCAACATTAATACCGAGTCTTTTCAACTTTTCATGGAGTTCTTTAGGAGTTCTCTCGCTTGAATTGGTAAGGAACAAGTATTTTTTACCGGAAGCTTCAAGCCAGGCTAAAAAATCAGTTACACCCGGAAGGAGCTTATTGCCATGGTAAATTACTCCATCCATATCTATGATATATCCTTCTTTGCCTTTTATATTATCTAACACGTTTTCCATATTCATAGTATTTTTGCAAAGATACCTATGATTTATTAATTTTTTTAGATCCTTAATTTGCTTTATAAAAATATTAAAATTGCTTCGAAGGCACAAAGGCGCAAAGTTACACCAAGAGGATATATCATTAAAGATTAGTTCTTTGTGTACCTTTGTGTCTTAGCGTCTTTGTGGCAAAAGAAATATTTTTTCGATATATGCTAATTAATTAATCCTTTAAAATCAGTTTTTTATCTCCCCTCTTGTATAAAAGATGAAGTAATGTTGGAAGTATAATGAGAAGAAGAGGAAGTGCAATAATAAAACCGCCGATAACTGCAATTGCCAATGGCTGTTGCATTTGAGCGCCGGTACCAACGCCAACAGCTAAAGGCATCAATGCAATGATAGCTCCAAGCGCTGTCATAAGATTTGGCCTTAACCGTCTTGAGATTGCAAAAACCAGCGCTTCGTCTACTGTTCCTTTCTGTCGGTTTGTGGTGTACTGCTGAAAGGTAAATATTGCATTTTCACCTATTATGCCAACTATCATTATCAACCCTGTATAACTTCCCACATTTAAAGGGGTATGGGTGATGAACATGGCAATCAGGCTGCCAGATATACCCAGAACAGCAATGAAGAGGATTGAGCAGGCAGCTATGAAATCTTTGAAAAGGAACAACATAAGGGCAAATACTAGTAAGCTTGATAATATCAGGATTAGTAGAAGCTCATTAAATGATTTCTGCTGGTCGGCATATTCACCTCCATATTCAATATGATATCCCTGTGGCAGGAAGATTTTAGAATCAATTGTTTTCTGAATCTCTTTCATAGCACTTCCAAGATCTCTGTTGTTAAGTCTGGCTGTAACTATTGAAACCGATTTAAGATTATCCCTGTTAATTTCAGAAACTCCCTCTTTTAATCCTATTGTAGATAGAGTAGACAAAGGTTTAAGTTTTCCATCGGGGAGGAATACAAACTGGTTCTTGATGTTTTCAAGACTGTTTTGAGTGCTCTTCGGGTAAATCATTCTTATTTCGGTAATATGCTCTTTCTCAAGGATATTACCGATTATATTACCCTCAACCATAGTTTGAAGCTGAAACTGGAAAGAGGCAGGAGAAATTTTAAACTGTGCAAGTTTTTGCTGATCAGGGATTATCTCGATCGAAGGGCCTGCTATAATAATACCATCGAATACATCCTCAACTCCTTCAATCAGTTCCACCTCACCTGCAACCTGTTTTGCCAATTCATGTAAGGTTTTCTGGTCACTGCCAAATATCTTAATTTCAATTGGTTGAACAGATGCCATCAGATCGCCAAGCATATCGCCAATGACCTGTCCGAAATCGATTTCCAGTGCTGGTTGGGTTGCTTCAATTCTCTTTCTGATATCATCAATTACCTCAACAGTACTTCTTTTCCTGTTATCTTTCAATTGTATGAGGAAATCACCACGGTTGGCTTCAGTAATAAAGAACCCCATCTGTGCGCCGGTTCTTCGTGAATAAGTCGCAACTTCAGGAATCCTGACAATGATTTTTTCAACTTCAATCAGCATCCTGTCAGTCTCTTCCAGTGAAGTACCCGAAGGTGACTTATAATCAAGGACTATTGACCCTTCATCCATCTCAGGGAGAAATCCTGTTTTAAGCCTGGGAAGAATATAAATAATTGATACTAGTAAGCAAAGAACGAAAAGAATACTTAAAACTGGTCTGCGAATAAAAAAACTTACCCAGGTTCTTGTTTTGGTAATTTTGATATCTGACTTCTTCCTTTCCGGGAATAGTGATCTGATTTCAGAAAACCAAAGATAAATAACTGGTAGTCCGATCCACGTTACAAAAAAGGAACAAACCAGGGTTATTATCATCGTATTTGTAAGTACATTGAAATAGGCCCCGGCCACACCTCCAAGCAACATAAAAGGAACAAAAATTACAATAGTGCTTATTGACGATCCTACCATGGATGGCATCAGGTATTTTACTGCCTGATGAACAAGCTGGTTTGAAGGCTTGTAAGGATACTCCTCGTGTGTCCGGTGTATCTGTTCGACGACAACTATAGCATCATCGATTATTAACCCTATAGCGGCTGCAATAGCTCCGAAAGTCATAATATTAAGAGTATATCCGATGCAATAGAGTACAATAATTGTAAGAAACAGAGTTATAGGGATTGTGACTAGAATTGTTGCACTTGCCCTGAAGGATCTTAGAAACATAATTGCTACCAGTATTGCTAGTAAAAGTCCTAACCATAGGCTATCATTGACACTTTTAATTGCTCCCTGTACAAAATCTGCCTGATTATAATATAAAGAGATATGAACATCCGGCGGAAGGATTTTTTCAAGCTCTTTCTTCTTTGATGCTACATTCTCCGATAGATTAATCAGGTTCGCTTTAGGCTGTTTTAGTATTGCAACCAGCAGGCCCTGGCGTCCGTTAGCATTGATCCTGGTATATTCTGTTTTCTCTCTTACGTTAATGTCAGCAACGTCTTTAAGTTTAATTATTCTTTTTCCATCATTGCGAAGAACAACATTTTCAATATCAACTAAGTTATAAAGTCCGGCATCAGTGATATTAAGGTATAAACGCCGGTAATCGGAGAGAAAGCCATTTGAAGTTAAAAAGTGATTCTGGTTGAGCATATCCTTTATAATTTCAGGAGTTATCGAAAAAGTGCTCATTTTAAGCTGATTAAGCTCAACCCAGTACTCTTTAGTTTTCCCACCTATTATGCCAACCGATGAAACACCATCAATCTGAGATAGAAAAGGTTTTATTAAATAGGTTGCAATAAGGTTAAGTTCAATAGGCGTTTTTTTATCACTTTCAACTGTAAATCCAATCACTGGCAGAATAGATGGATTCATCTTTTCAACCTGTATCTGAACATCTGCAGGGAGATTGTTTTTAATCTGCGAGATGCGCGATTCGAGCATCTGCTGATTGACGTTTATGTCTGCATCCCAGTTCAAAAAGGCAGATATTTCACATGTTCCCCTGCTGGTTGTGCTCCTTAACAAATTCAGATCCGGGATCTGTTTAATAGCATCTTCAAGGGGCCTGGTTACTGTCACCATCATCTTATCGACCGGCTGTTCTCCATTATCTGCTATAACTTTTAATTTAGGGAAAGTGATCTCGGGGAAAAGCGAAACCT
Organism: Bacteroidales bacterium; assembly: GCA_049512815.1. Classification (GTDB taxonomy): domain Bacteria; phylum Bacteroidota; class Bacteroidia; order Bacteroidales; family VadinHA17; genus LD21. Next base: position 61,620 of record JBEKWS010000018.1, read on the forward strand.
GAATCTGTCCATAAAGGAATATCCCCCCGACAATAATAACAGCGAAAATAACAGAAATTGGATTCTTATATGAAAGGAAGAAATTCTTCATATAGTCATTCCTTTATTATTGCTACTCTTGCAGTATCTGATAATCCATATCCTCCGGTCAGTATTATCCTGTCAGATGCAAGGAACTTTGGTCCGGTAATTTCCACTTCTTCATTGTTTTCAAACCCTTTACTTACAATGATCTTAATTGCTGTACTATCATTTAGCAGTTTCATTACCCAGAATTCAGTCTGAGTTTCATTCCCTAATACCGCTTGTTTTGGTAGAACCAAAGTTTTCTCATTTGTAGATTTTATCAGGTTTATACTGGCTATCAGGTTACCTGGAAGCCTGTCTGCTGTTAATGGTTTAACAACATATCTGATTGTTTGTGATTGAATATCCATTTCCGCCAGCTTCCCTGTTATGGTACCTATTATCAGCCTGTTATCAGGCAGAACGATATTACAGTTCTTATTTTTTTCAATATACTTGTTTAGTTCAAAGGGAACATCAAGAATAAAAACCAGGCTGTTTTGTTCAGAAACAACTGCGAGCTCATCGCCTTCCTGTACAAAATCTCCCCGCTGATAGGAAATAGAATTAATGACTCCTTCTTTACGCGAAGTTATGCTGATCAGTCCTTTAAATGATAAGCTGGTGTCACTTTCAATTGTTTTGTTGAGTGCCATTGCTTCGCGTGTCCTGATTGTGAAAAGTAATTTGTCAGCAGAAATAAACTCACCGGGACTAATTAATATTTTCTCAATGGTACCAGTTGTCGTGGCCCTTATAATACTTTTATTCATAAAGGTAGCAACCGCAGGTAGCCCGACTGTTGAAGCGACTGATTTGAATGTGACCGGAACTATTGTAACCGGTGTTTTGGTTTTAACTGTCTCTTCAGATGTCTGAGCCGTATGTTTACAGGATAATAAAAACACAACACTGCCTGTAAGTAAGAATAAGAAGAAATTAGTTCTAATAGTTGTAAACATCAGATTATATTTTTATTGAGTCAGGAGGAAATTCATTTCATTGATAACCTGAAGCTTCTGTATGTTGATCAGGTTAACATTTCTGCCTGTTGTTTTGAAATTCTTGATAGCATTTATATATTCTGTCATTTGTATAATTCCTGCTTCGAGTTGCTCTTTAAATGTATTAACGAGCAGTTTGGATGTTTTAAGTTGGTTCTCGACCTGACTGGACATCTCATTTAATGACTTTAGTTCCTGGTTAAGTTGTTGAATCTGTTGGAAATACTTTTTGCGATAATTATTCTCGTAAGTCTTCCTGCTGTTTTCGTTGAATTCAAGTTTCTGTTTTTCGACACCTCGTTGTTTTCCGTCATATACAGGGATATTCAGGCTAATACCTGCACTATAACCAAAATGTGTATAGAAATTCCAGGGATTACTTGTAAGGAAACCAGCATCTGCAAACCAATTTATTTTTGGCCTGTACCTGATATCAATAGCCATTTTTTCGTTTTCTATCCTGATACTGTCAATTTTATATTGAATATAGGCAGGAGCTTTTGCAATATCGGGTGTACCTTTGATTTCAAGTTTTGGATCGGCCAATTCATACCAGACAGAATCATTTAATCCGCATAGCTGATTGAGAAGCATCAGATCTGTTCTGTACTTACTTTTAAGCTGATTAACAAGGATTTCCTGTGACTGGGTCTCTACAAGCAATGAGAGATAATCGGTTTGTTTACCAATCCCGTTTTTTACAAATTGTTTTACGATTTCATTTTCTTTTTCGAGTAGTTCAAGAAAGTTCTTATTAAATAATAAGTCGGTGTATCCTGAAAATGCTGCGAGATACTGGTCAGTAATAATTTTATTCAATTCGTTGATGGAGATCCGGGATAAATTATTGACATTTCGTTTTTGCAGATCGACAGCTTCAAATTTATTATTAAGTTCTTTTTTGTTAAAAATATTTTGTGAAATTCCCATCACTGCTGTATAGTTACCACCATTTGTAATGATCTCATCATATCCGAAATTGCGATAGGAAGGGGAGTATTGGAGAAATGATTTTGCTTCAACGAGAGGTTTTTTTGCTGCCCTGATAAGAAGGCTATCAGCAAGCGCCGTACTGATCTGGTTCCTGTAATCATTTAATAAAGGACTATTCTGAACAGCCTGGGTTAAATAGAAGTCTAGATTCTTTGCCTGATTATATGCAAACAGAGTTAAACCGGAAAGGAAAAAAATCAGAAAAAACCTTCTTAGCATAATGGTTAATTATCAAAGTTACAGGCAGTGCAATTTAATTAAAATCAGAATAAAAATTGAAAAATAATTCTGAAGTCAATCTGTGCGACAATCTTTTCTTTTTAGACAATTCAAACTCCTTCTTTATTCAGAATGATTGACTTTTCAGTTGAGAAGTCAGTTTTATTTTGATGTCCTTTTAGTGGAAGTATCCTTTGGTGAATTGCATCAAGAATCCAATCAGGCTGAGGGAAGAAATATTCTTCCATTTCATAGGCCGGTGTGATCCAGTTACGCGAACCAACAACAACCGGAGGTGCATCAAGATAATCAAAGGCCATCTCAGTTATGGTCTGTGCCATCTCCTTTAAAAATGAACCACGCGATGAGGCATCGCTGGTCAAAAGGATCCTTCCGGTTTTCTGAACAGATTGAATAACAGGTTCGTAATTGAATGGAACCAGTGAACGGGCATCAATAACTTCTGCACTGAGCCCGTATTTCTCCTGAAGTATATCTGCAACTTTTATGACAGGATATAATGTTGCTCCGATCGACAGGATTGTGATATTATCTCCTGATCTTTTAATATCCGGTTCACCAAAAGGTATCTCATAGTATTCTTCCGGAACTCCTTCAGTATGAAACATCTCACCGATATCATAAATTCTCTGGCTTTCGAAGAATATCACAGGATCTGTTCCCTGTAAAGCTGAATTCATTAATCCTTTGGCATCATAAGGTGTAGCCGGGAATACCACTTTTAATCCCGGAATATGTGCTGTAAGCGACGACCAGTCCTGAGAATGTTGTGCACCATATTTTGAACCTACCGAAACCCTTATTACTACCGGCATTTTAATCATGTTTCCGCTCATAGCCTGCCATTTAGGCAACTGGTTGAATACTTCATCACCTGAACGGCCAAGAAAATCGCAATACATGATCTCAGCAATGACACGTCCTCCACACATACCATAACCGATTGCTGTACCAACTATTGCCCCTTCAGATATTGGTGAGTTGAATAGCCGATGATAGGGGAGTGCTTCTGTTAATCCGCGATAAACTGCGAATGCTCCACCCCAGTCGCGGTTTTCTTCACCCCAGGCTGCCAAAGTAGGATCTTTATAAAAACGATCTATAACAGCTTCGAAAATGCCGTCACGGAACTGATAAAGTTTAGCTTTAGAAACGGTTTTGCCTTCCTTGTCTTTGTAAAATCTCTCTTTGTTTTTCAGGGACTTAACACGGGGATTATCCTCCAATGACAGAAGTACTTCCGGAGTTCCATCCTCCATCTTTTCGACGGACTTGTTTGAAAACATCATTTTCCCAATACAATCAGGATGTTTCTGCAAATTGATTCTGGGTGAAATCTCTTCATTAATACTTAGTTCTAATATTTGAGTCAACAACTCTTTCGTCTCTTTGGTGATATTTTCAAGCTTGTCCTGTTTTGCAATACCTGCGATGACCAGTGATTTACCATAAGATATTATTGAGTCTTCCTGCTGCCAGGCTTCAATCTCTTCCTTTGACCGGTAGGATGAAGCATCAGAAGGAGAATGTCCGCTTATTCTGTATGTCAGGGTATCAAGTAAAACAGGTCCTCTTTTTTCTTTTAATATCTGTTTTTTACGTATGAATGCATCGATAACCGCTAATGGATTATAACCATCAATGCGTTCTGCATGCATCGATTCAGGATTGACACCTGCTCCGACTCTTGCAAGAATGTCAAAACCCATGGTCTCTCCTACAGTCTGTCCGCCCATGCCATATAAGTTATTCATAAAGTTGAATATCAATGGCAACCCCCCTTTGTATTCTCCATCCCAGAGTGTCTTATACTGGTCCATTGTGGCAAAGCAGATACCCTCCCACACGGGCCCGCAACCCATTGAGGCATCACCGATATTGCAAACCACAATACCAGGTTTACGGTTGATCTTTTTATATAGTGCCGCACCAACTGATATGTCACCCGAACCGCCCACAATTGCATTATTAGGATAGATACCGAATGGTGTGAAAAATGCATGCATCGATCCGCCAAGACCTTTGTTGAACCCGTTCTCGCGTGCAAATATCTCGGCTAATGCCCCATAAAGTAAAAAATTAATTGCCAGATCTTTTATATTACCCTGAAAACTGTTTTCAACAACTTTCAGAGCAGAACCTTGGAAGTAGTTTTTCATTACCGAATAAAGGGTGTCTTCGTCAAGACGATGAATGGATGACAATCCTTTGGCAAGGATCTCACCGTGACTGCGATGGGATCCGAATATGTAATCATCAACTTCAAGAGTATATGCCATTCCAACTGCAGAAGCTTCCTGCCCAATTGATAAGTGAGCCGGACCCGGATGATTATAAGGGATACCATTATATTCATTAGTTGTCTTGATAAGGTTAAGCATTGTTTCAAATTCCCTGATAACCACCATATCGTGATAAATCCTTATAAAATCTTCACTGCTGAATATCTTTTTTTCCTCTTCAATAGTTTTATGATATTGGTTTACAGGTATTTTCCCGAATTCAATGAATTGTGATTTGCGGACAACCTTAGGATTAATGTTTTGACTTTTTGGCATATTTTCTTTTGTATTAATGTCTTGCAGTCTTGCTGTCTTACAGTCCCTTTTATTTTTACTTTTGTCTTTTGTCTTAGTATCGGAACGCCTCTATTTGGTCCTTAATCTCTTTGAGGAACAGAGTGGCAGGACCTCCATCAATTGCCCTGTGATCGTAGGTCAGAGATAATCCGATATACGGGACAAAACCGAAAATATTATTTCCCATGTTGGCAGGGCGGTTTATTATTGTACATACACCCAGGATTCCTACCTGCGGAAGATTGATGACCGGAGTGAACATTTCAACACCCCAATTACCTAGATTTGAAACAGTGAACGTGGAAGCTGTGCTTTGTATTAACTCGGGGTTTATATTTCCTTTTTTACAGGCTACAACAACCGATTTCAACTCTTTTGACAGTTTCGTAAGATCCAGGTCGCTGGCATTTTTCACAGTAGGAACAATCAGTCCGCGGGGGGTGTCAACTGCAATTCCGAGGTGCACTTTATGAAATGTTTTGATACGGTCATCAAGAAAATGACTGTTAGCTTCAGGAAACTTCTCCAAAGCTCTGATTACACACCAGCATACCATATCGTTAAGAGTGATATCCTGTTGGCTTTTATCGGAAGAAAGTTTGCTTTTGATTTTTTCTCTTGCTTCCAGAAGATAACGTACATCAGCGCTCATGTGATGGGTTAACTGGGCCGAGTTCTGCAAAGAAGCGTGCATCGCCTTTGCTATGAGTTTCCGCACATTGCTCAATGGTTGTTCAGTGAATTCTGCAACGAATGTGTGAGAATGTTTTTGACTTACTATAATACCTGTTAAAGCATTTTCGATATCTCCGGAAATAATTCTTCCATTTGGTCCGGATCCAAGCAGAGTATTGTAGTTAAGTCCTTTATCTTCAGCCATTCGTTTTGCCCTGGGGGATATCCTGATTTTATTATCAGGGGCAGAAAAAGCCTTGCTTAAATCTTGAGCCTTTACCGACTCTATAGCTTCAAAAGCTGTAGGGGCTTTAGATGCTTTAGAAGTAGTAGAAGAGGAGAGAGTTAACTTATCAGGATTAAATGAGACTGTTGTTTCGCCGCTTTTACCAATCACTGCAACATTCACCAGAACAGGTACTTCATCACCCTCGCCGAAGAATACATCCAGCAAAATACCATCGCTCGGTGATTCCAGGTCGAAAGCAGCTTTGTCAGTCTCGTATGATAATAGAAGATCTCCAGTAGAAACACTTTCTCCTTTGTTCTTAAACCACTTTGTTATTATACATGTCTCGACCGACTGACCTTGTTTTGGCATTATTACTGCTATTGCCATTTTTTATTAAGTTATTGAAGTTTTGGGGTTTAGATGTTAAAGCTTTTACCTTTTATCCCCGCTTTGCGGGATTTTGTCACGAAGTTTACCCCGCAAAGCGGGGTTCCTCAACTTTTTACTTTTGTCTTTTGTATTTACATTTGACAATTAACTTGTTATAATAAGTAAACTAAACTATTGCAACGTAATATAGATATCGCTATATATCAATGATTACAAAAATAATTCATTTAACTTGTATTTACAAGTAAAATTAATTATATTTACGACTATTTCAGATTTATGTTTTTGTTTTCTCTCTGTTATTTCAATTTATTTCTATTTATATCTATTTATATCTTTTATGGTCACCCAGAAAACCATACCACAATACAGGAAGCTTTATGAGATTCTCAGAAAGCACATTTTAGATGGGGTTTATAAAGAAGGTGATCTGTTACCATCTGAAAATGAGTTATGTCAGTTATATTGCATGACACGTCCAACAGTTCGTCAGTCACTCGGCACTCTGGCTAACGACGGATATATCAGAAAACATCAGGGAAAAGGAAGTATTGTTCATCACCTTCCAAGAGAGATTGGTATTCTTTCAGTTTCGGGTACTACAGCGGCAGTAGGTGACCGTAAATTAAAAACAATGATCATCGTAAAACCCGTACTAATGCCATGGTCCCGTGATTTTATGTTCCCACTTTCGGAGTTGGAAAAGGAATCGGGTTGTATTTATATGGAAAGAGTCAGACTTCTCGATGATATTCCTATCTTTTACGATATCAGTTATATAGCCAATATAAACCTTCCAAGGATCACTGCGCGACAGTTTGAAAACAGATCTCTATTCAAGATTTTGAGAGATTATTATCATATCGAGATTAAAGGGGGAGATCAAAGGATCAAAGCCATTCCCGCAACATCGAAGATCAGCAGATTCCTTCGTATGAAAAAGGATCAGCCCGTACTTCATCTTGAAAGAAAAATGGAGACCAATAATCCCGATCTGTTTCTCTATTCATCTATTTTCTGTAATACTGAAAAATATTCAATTTTCGGCAGGTTTTAGTGACTTGGAATAATGGTAAGTGGATTTAATAGTACCGTCATGTATCTAATATTTAGCAAGATGCGATTTCACAGATTGTTGGTTTTAATAGCATTATCCGGGCTTATCTTATTCGGCAGCAAAAGCGGGAAAGATGAACTCCTTGTTCTTTCGGCTCCCGCCGGAAATCTGTATACTTCAATCAATAAAGAAGGGATTACAGTGATCCCAAATGGCCGGTTTCTGACACCTGCAGGAAAAAGCCTGGTGGTTGCCCCTCATCCTTTCGGACTTGCTCTAAGCGGAGACGGGGAGATCGCTGTTACAGCAAATTCTGGTATTCAACCATTGTCTATTTCGATTATCCGTAATCTGACTTCTGCTCCGGAGATCAGACAAGTTCCTCCGGGATTCTCAAGCAATTCAGGTGTGCTTGAATCTGTTTTTATGGGACTGGCTATATCTCCCGATAGCAAAAAGGTATACGTTGCTGCAGGGCAGGAGAACAGCATCCTTGTTTTTGATCTGCTGACAGGTAATAAGATCGACTCGGTGGATTGTTCCATTTCCGCCGATGGCACCAGATTTCCTGATGGATATATTGGAGATATAGCTTTATCCAGAGATGGTAACCATATTTTTGCTGTGGACCAGACTAACTTCCGTCTTGTCATTGTTGATACACGAAAAATGCAGGTTATAAATTCTGTACCAGTTGGACGTTATCCTTTTGGTGTCGCTCTATCGCATGATGAGAAAAAGGTCTATGTGGCAAGACATATTCCGACGGGTTGGTTCCCTTCGAAACTGAAAGTCACCTCAGATGGTAAGAAAATAATTGTCGCTAATGCAAAAGGTTATGGAAGCGGACCCAACGGGGGAAAAAATTTTAAAGAGGGTGGGGAAGGAACCTATATCGGAAATCTGATGAAAGGTACGGTCTCGATAATTGAAGTACCTTCTGAAAACCAGCTTAAAAGAATGACATCCCGTGTTATCAGTAATAATTTTTATAAGCAGAATGCCGGAAAACTGATAAAGTACCGCAGCGCTAACCCTATACCACTTTATGGAGGACAAAAGGAATCGCCGATTAAACATATTGTTTTCATTTCAAAAGAAAATCGCACCTATGATGAAATATTCGGACAGCTTGAAAAAGGAGACGGAGATGCTTCACTGGCAAGGTATGGCCATAATGTTTCCTTTTCAAACAGAGCCAAAACCATAAGAGTAGAAGATGCCACTATAATGGCTAACCACCATAAGCTGGCTTCCCGGTTCGCCATTAGTGATAATTTTTATGTCGACTCTGATGTTTCAGCCGATGGACACAGATGGCTTGTAAACACTTATCCAAATGAATGGGTTGAGACATGTACTCCCGCCAGTTATGGTGGTAACAGAGACTATAAACCGGCATCCAAAGCTCCCGGTAGTCTCGGCATGAATGGAGCTGCAGGTGCTATTTATCCCGAAGATTATAATGAATCAGGTTCGATGTGGGATCATCTTGAGCGAAACTATATAGACTTTTTTAATTTCGGTTTCAGTGTAATGTTTGAACCTGCTTTTTATGATAAGTCTTTCAAATACACCGGAATTAAGCAGTTTGCAAATTTTCCTGTTCCTACGCCTATCTTCAGCAGGACTTCAAGACAGTATCCCACTTTTAATACTTCAGTTCCTGATCAGTTCAGGATAAGCCAATTTGTCAAGGAGTTTGATGATAAGTGGATGGGGGAGGGCAAAATTTTACCACAGGTACTGACAGTTATTATTCCCAACGATCATGGTGCCAATGAACGTCCTGAGGAAGGCTATCCCTTCAGGGAAAGCTATATGGTCGATAATGATCTTGCTGTTGGCAGGATAGTGGAATATCTGTCTCACACTCCATACTGGAAGAACATGGCAATCTTTATTACTGAAGATGATGCACAGAATGGCGTTGACCATATTGATGCACACAGGAGTGTACTTATGGTAATTTCACCCTTTGCAAAAAAGAATTATGTTAGTAAAGTTCACTTTAGTTTTGGAAGTATTTTCAAAACATTCTGGAATATACTGGGACTACCTTATCTTAATCAGTATGATGCAGGAGCGACTGACTTATCAGATATGTTTACCGGAGTTCCTGACTTTACTCCTTATACAGCCCTGCCTCCCGATGTCCGGATATTTGACCCACAGAAAGCACTTACTCCGCTGGACGAAAAATTTGATTGGAATTCCCTCAAAGAATCACCGGTTCTTGATGATCCAAAAGAGATGGTAAAGGACCAGAAGGAAAAAGTGGAATTCAGGGTGGAGGATCAGAAAAAGAAGTAAAAGATTAAAACACAGAGTAAAAAAAAGAGGCTATACATTTTTTTGACAGCCTCTTTGATATTAGTTTGAGTAAGATTAATCTACTCTTTTAACTTTGATGGCAACCGGTCCCTTTTCTCTCTGTTCAACTTCAAATTCAACTGCCTGACCTGCCTCAAGTTCGGTATGGGAAACCTCTAAACCTGATCGGTGGATAAAGATATCCTTGTCATCTTCTGTCTGAAGGAATCCATAACCTTTTACTCTGTCATACCATTTAACAGTACCCTTCATAGTTTTAGATTTTTTGTTACCTACCTGTAGTTATCTCTTCTGTTTCCACCACCGCTTCCACCTCTGCGGTCGTTATCACCACCTCTGAAATTACTTCTTCTGTCCGTCCTTTCGATAGATTCATTAACAATAATGTTCCTACCACTGACTTCAGCTCCGTTTAATTCCTCGATAGCTTTCTTTGCTTCAGCATCATTTGGCATCTCAACGAAACCAAATCCTTTGCTTTTCCCAGAGTATTTGTCAATAATGATTTTTGCGGATGTTACTTCGCCATACTCTTCAAAAATTTCTTTTAATTCTGCTTCACTCATTTTAAAATGAAGACTTCCTACGTAAATGTTCATAGTTCAATTATTAAAGTATTTATAAAACAGGGACAAAGGTCATACTTATTTTTGAAAACAAAAAATAAATATCCATAATATATTGTATTTAATAGCTTTTTGGCATTATTCACTTTTCGAAACTGTAATAAATAGCAAACCATCAGATACTGACAGTGTCATAATTAAACATATGGTTTTATTATTTTGTTCGTTTGAACCTGACTTTTTCTTCGGGATTCATCTTTTCGCAGGCATACTGGAAAATTAATCTGGGAGACACTTCCTTCCATTTTAAGAGAAATGATTCAGTCTGTTCCTTTTGCTTTTTCCAGGCCTCACGGAGAAACCATCCGACTCCCTGATGTACCTCTCTTTCAGGATCATTCATCAATGGCTCAATGAAATTGAAAAATGGCAGAAAATCATTTGTAGTTTTAAGTGTTTTTATTAATGAGACAGGAACTGCCCTTCTTTGAAATTTGTTTCGTGCAGTTAACCAGGGCTTAAGGTCTTTATAACTGATGATATTCTTCTTCAGCAACGGGAATATTAACTCTCCGCAGATGGAATCACAATGAGCCCAGTTACTTACTCCTGTTTCAAACCAGGTTGTTATATCATCGAAAGTCTGCTTGTCAAAAGTCTTTAAAAAAGATTTGTAAAACAGAATCGCAAATGAAGATTCTTCATATTTCAGACTCTTTATCAGGAGTTTTGATGTTTCACGAATAATTTGTAAATCAATATTCTTGTTCTCAATGATTTCTTTAACCTTATTGTGCATCAGGTGTTGGGGAAGGCCATAAGCATCATATTGACCCCCTTTAAAATACCTCGAATATTTTTTTATAAGCTTTTCGTTAGTGTTTGATTTACAAAACGTTACAATCTCATTGTACAAGCACTGTGGTTTCATATTCAGTTCTTCCTGTTCCTGATATAAATATGTTTTATATGGTTCTGTCCTGATTCTCTCTCATCTATTTCAAAATCAAGGGATCTGATTAGTGGTGTCAGTTTAGGAAATCCAAAGTTCCTGGGATCAAAATCAGGTTGTTTTTTAAGGATCAGGTTTCCTACATCACCAAGATATGCCCATCCGTTTTCATCAGCGAGATCAGTTATTGATGAGGCTATAAGCCTTTTAACAATAAGTGCCGGGGTCTGATTATCCGTATCTTTTGCCTTCTTCTTTTTCACAACAGGTTTTCCTCTTTTCCTGACCTCAGGTGGGGGTTCCAATGCTGCCGTTGATGATGTGATTATTTCGAGATAGATGAATTTATCACAGGCTACAATGAAAGGGTGAGGTGTTTTTCTTTCACCGATTCCGATAACCTTCATTCCTGCCTCTCTTAACCTAGTTGCGAGCCTAGTGAAATCACTGTCGCTGGAAACAATACAAAAACCATCAACCTTCCCTGAATAAAGAATATCCATACCGTCAATTATCAGTGCCGAATCAGTGGAATTTTTACCTTTTGTGTAACTGTACTGCTGAATTGGTGTTATTGCATTTTCGAGGAGTACTGATTTCCAACCCGAAATTGTTGGTTTTGTCCAGTCTCCGTAAATCCTTTTAAAAGTTGGTGTTCCGTACTTGGCTATTTCTTCCAGCATTCCTTTGACATTGCTGTATGGAATATTGTCTGCATCGATTAGAACAGCAAGTCGTAAATCGTTTAATGTTTGCATAATATGCATTTAAAATATAAAATGCAATTTAGTCTTTTTTTTTTACCTGACTCATCTCTTTTTACCGGTCATTTCTTTGATATCAAGTCTTAATACAGTTGTATTTGCAAACACTCTCTCATCATAAATATATTCATCTTCACCTCCATAGTGTTTCATTATGCAATCTAACCCTGTTTTCTTTACTTCCTTTTCCGTGATAATTGAAATGTTTCCATATCCGACTACACTTCTATATTTCATTCCCCAGTCACAACCCCTGGTTCCTCTGAATATCTGATGGTCAATGTCCATTTCAAAACAGACATATTTATTCTTTCTGATCATTTCCAGTTTTCTCCCTTCATTTGCACAATGAAAAAATATTGAAGGGTTTTCACCTCCTGAATAACCGAAATTCATTGTTACAATATATGGGATATTATCAATAGCAAGAGCTATCCTGCATACCTCAGCTTTTCTTATTATTTCTTCAATAACTCTAATATCTGTCACTTTCCTTTCACTTCTTCTCATAAATTATTTTTTAACAATTTAAGTCGTTCATTAACCCTTCGAATAATTCATCATTATTTTCTATAGGAAACCCATAATGATAATCATACTATTCTTTATGAAGAGAAAGTTGATCTCCTGTGAGTGTATTGATATATCAGCAATATGTAATAGCTATTATTTTTTTGATGTTTGTAACCCAATTTGTTTATCGTATCTTAAAAAATATTCAATAAAAATAAAGAATTATATTAACTTTGCTTCTCCCTTTTAGAAGGGTTTTTTAAACTAATCAAAACCAATTGATATGGGAAAAGGTGATAAAAAAACAAGAAGAGGTAAAATTATACTTGGTTCTTATGGCGTAAGACGTCCACGGAAAAAAAATGATAAACCGGAAATTAAACTTGTAAAAGAGATTATTGTAAAGGAACAGAAAGAAAAGAAGCCGGTAAAAGAGAAAAAAGAGGTTAAGGAGGTCAAGGAGGTTAAAGAAGTGAAATCTGTTGTTGAAGTGAAAGAGACAAAAGCTGTAAAGGAAAAAGCTGTAAAGGAAAAAGTTGTAAATGAAATAGCTGTAAAGGAAAAAGCTGTAAAGGGGAAAGTTGTAAATGAAATAGCTGTAAAGGAAAAAGTTGTAAATGAAATAGCTGTAAAGGGAAAAGCTGTAAAGGAAAAAGCTGCACCTAAGGAGATTAAAGCTGTAAAAGAGAAAAAGGAAGTAAAAGAGAAAAAGGAAGTAAAAGAGGAAAAGACAGCCGGGGAACCAAAACCTAAAAAAGCGAAGAAGAGCTAAAATATCTGATGGAAATATTTTTTAAAGGTTATTTTCTATCAAAAGAATTCTGGGGAAAAGGCATCGGCACTTAAGCCATAATGTCTGTTATATCTGATTGCTCGTAACTCATAGGAATAGTATTTCAAATTTCTAATTCTGAATATCACTTCTTAGTTATCGTCTGACAATAAGCCACTTATAATCCTCAGGATCTATAACCGCGTTAATGATCACCGGTTCGTTTACTGAAAGAGCCTCAATTATTGCCTTTCTCATTCCTTCAAGGGAATCAGCTCTTAATACTTTAATACCTAGGAAGATATCTGAGTTAAAAAGATCACCCTGATAGAGCAGGGTTCCATAGGCCGGGAGCTCTTTCCATGATTGTTTTACTTTAATCAGGTTAAGTTCGCCATCGGAAAATACAACAACTATAACCGGCAGGTTATATCTTTTCAAAGTTACCATCTCTCCGGCCATCATCAGGAAACCACCGTCCCCTGTAATACAAACAACAGTTGCTTCAGGATCATTCATCTGGGCTGCCATGGCAGCAGGAATGCCGAAACCCATCGCCGACCATCCATTTGTCATGATTATTTTCCCTTTATCATGAATTTGCCAGAATTGTCCTATAAGATGAAGATGGGAACCGACATCAACCGTAAGGATTGAGTCTTCAGGTAATTCATCCTGTAGTATTTTCAGAGCTGCAGCGGGACCGAAATGGTTAGTAAAACCAAAATAAACAGAAGCCATCTCATCGCGGATTCCTTTAATAACTGTCTGTTCAAATATCAATGAACTAATATTCAAATTTTTAAGGATATTGAACCAATCCTCCGGCAGACCGATAAACTGAGTCATACTACCAGTGGTTGGCATGTCAGTTTCTCTGATATCGAAATGGAGCAGAGGCACATCGGGCATCCATTCTTCGTAATTATATTCGACCGGGTCGTAACCAATGCCAATCACCAGATCTGTCTTTTCGTAAATATCTTCCAGATAGTCGCTTAATGAGTGGAATAAAACTCCTGCATAGCATGGATGGTCTTCAGGGATCAATCCTTTTGCCATAGGGGTTATTACTACCGGCATTTTGCATGAATCGAGAAATGAGAGCAATTCATCCTTGAGTTCAAGTCTTGCTGCAGTAAGTCCGACTGCCATCAGAGGCCGGCGCGATTTCTCAAGAAGCGAAATTATCTTTTGAATGTTATTATGGTAATAATTGTTTTCGGTTATAAATCCACCTTGGGAAGTTGTATCTATCTCAATATCTGAAATATCCGCAGGAAGTCCGATATGTATGGGGCCGGGGTAAGATTCCTGGCTTAGTCTGAATGCCGATTCCATAACCTCCACCACATTTTCAGCATTCAACCTGTATGTTGCTTTTGTTAACGGCTCAAAAAGTTTCTGATGATTGATATTCATCTGGGAGGTCCGGTTGAGTTTAATATCATTCATTTCGCTTGTAAACACAATAACCGGAGATCTGTCCAATAAAGCTCCTCCTACACCGGTGGCAATGTTGGTTGCTCCGGGTCCGAATGTGGCATGACAAACACCTGGAATCCCTGTAAGCCTGGCTGTTACATCCGCCATGATACCGGCTGATGCTTCGTTTGATGTAAGAATGAACTCCAGACCGGCACCTTTGAATGCTTCCAGATAGGGAATGGACGGTCCGCCCGGAATACCAAATACATATCTTACTCCGTGGCTAAATAATTGATTCGCAATATATTCTGCAATAGTCATTATTATATGTCGAACAACAGACAAAACTATTAAATATTATGAAGTCCTCATATTAAAATTGAAATCAAATTCAGTTACATTTACTGGCATGTTTTTTCGGATATTTGATGCCAAATTATTCTTGATTGAACAATAAACTGAATACTGTCTTCTGGGCAATTACAGCCTGTCTGCTTGTACCCGACGAGAAGCCTGAATGGCTGACCATATTCGGGATGATCGTTATAACAGCATCACTGATAATGTTTTACAAAAGTATAAAAAAAGTACCTTTAGAATAGCAAATTTGGTTTCAATTATGCAAAGAAGGCTTATTGCTTTTGGTTATTACACATTATACTGGCTGGCATTTTTCTTCATTGCCCGACTGTTTTTCATTTTTGTACAGTATCATTCTTCGTTTCAAAACAGTATCGGAGATCTTTTAAGCACATTCTGGCATGGTTCAAAGCTTGATTTTTCAATCATTGGATATTATCTGCTTATTCCTATGCTGATTGCTATCCCTGGCATCTATTTCAGTGGAAACTGGTACAGGATATTTCTACGATGGTACACATATATTCTGATTGTTTTTTCGTCAATAATTATTGTATCTGATGCTAATCTCTATTCTTACTGGGGGTTCCGTATGGATTTCACCCCGGTTCAGTATCTGAAAACACCCGGAGAAGCAATGGCTTCGGTAAGCACAATGAAGGTAATTATGTTTGTTCTTACGATAACATGTTTCGTCTCATTCTTTATATATTTTTATAAAAAACTGATTGACAGATTATTCAACAATTTTGATAGAATCCGTTACAAAGTACCAGGAATCCTGTTCTTCATGATTTTATTGGGAGCCCTTATAATTCCCATAAGAGGCGGATTTGGTTTAGCTCCGATCAATGCCGGAACAGTCTATTTCAGCAAAATAATGTTCTTGAACCACACTGCTATAAATGCAGTCTGGAATGTAGGCTGGTCTGCTTCTGAGCAAAAGCCTGTAAAGAATCCTTATGAGTTTGGAGATCTCTCAAAAGCAATAAGTGTAGTTGATACACTTACGGTTATAGAGGGAATAACGGGAAAAGTACTGAACACATCGAAACCTGATATTATTATAATTTTTCTTGAAAGTTTCAGCGGTTATCTGATCGGACCACTCGGAGGGGACTCGCTGGTTACTCCCAACATTAACAGATATGCAAAGGAAGGAATACTCTTTTCAAACTTTTATGCATCAGGCACCAGGACTGACAGAGCAATGCCTGCTGTACTTGATGGTTATCCTGCTCTACCTGCTCAATCAATAATTACGGATCCAAAAAAGAGCCAGTCTTTACCCAGCCTTGTGAAAACATTGATTGAAAATGGATATCAAAGCTCATTCTGGTATGGAGGAGAGATCAATTTTGCCAATTTTAATTCTTTCGTTATCAGCTCAGGATTCAATGAGATAATTACCAAGAATAATTTTGATCCGGTAAATTATAATTCAAAATGGGGTGTTCACGATCATATTCTTTTTCAGGTTCTGGAGGATTCGATGAAAACAGTTAAAGAGCCGTTTCTCAAAGTGATCCTTACTTTATCGAGCCATGAGCCTTTTGATGTTCCGATGGAGCCGGTTTTTACCGGTTCAGATGTTATGAGTAAATATAAAAACTCAATTTATTATACAGACAAGACACTTGGATCATTCCTTGATTGGGCAAAGGAGACAGACTGGTGGGAAAATGCTTTGATCATTATGGTAGCTGACCATTGTGCCAGGATTTACAGCGATATGCCAAATTATAAACAGAACGTCTTCAGAATACCAATGTTATGGGTTGGTGGAGCATTATCAAAGAAGGGCCTAAGAATTGAGAAGCTTGGCAGTCAGGTTGATATTCCGACTACTTTACTAAATCAACTCGGACTTACCTTGAGTTTCCCGTTTGGCAAGGACTTATTGTCGAACCAATCAAAATCATTTGCATTTTATACCTACAATGAAGGTTTCGGATTTATTACCGATAGTTCCGCTGTAAGCTTTGACCTGAAAAGTAAAAAGGCGGTATTTAGTGAGGGCAAAGACCCTGAGTCTGCCGAGAAAATGGGGAAAGCCTATCTTCAGGTTTTATTTGATGACTATGTAAAAAGATAATTATTTCTGATTATTAATTCAAGAAACTGTGATCGGTAAAACCAAATCCCGGATACCTCAGGCGGTGATCATGCTTGGTTTAGTAAGCCTCTTCACGGATGCAGCTTCAGAGATGATCTACCCTCTGGTTCCGGTTTACATCGCAGCCCTTGGCTCTGGTGCGATTCTGCTCGGTGTGATTGAAGGAGTTGCTGAAACAACTGCTTCAATGCTTAAACTGATCAGTGGAATTATATCCGATAAAATTGGAAAAAGAAAATTGCTTGTTCTTATCGGATATTCAATATCATCTTTGATACGGCCATTGACAGGTTTAGTGACATCAGCATGGGAGATCATAATAGTCCGAATGTTTGACCGTGTGGGGAAAGGGATCAGAACAGCTCCGAGGGATGCCTTAATAGCCTCTTCAGTTGATGAAAGTATAAGAGGAAAATCCTATGGCTTTGAACGTGCCATGGATAATACCGGTGCAGTTGCAGGACCTGTTCTGGCAATAATAACCCTTCTCATCCTGTTTATTGGTTTCGGAATGAAAGATTCTCTGTTAGCTTTAAGATGGACATTCATTCTGGCAATAATACCGGGGATTTTAGCAGTATTGACACTCGTTCTGTTTGTTAAAGAAACTGTCTCAAAAAACAGGATTGGAAAACCATTTACCTTTTCTCTTAAAAGCTTTGATAAAAACTTCAGGAACTATCTTTTGGTAATGATATTATTCACCCTTGGGAACTCTTCTGATGCTTTTCTTTTATTCAGGGTTGAGGAGGCTATCCATAAAAGTGGTGCTGTGGTAAAACTAGTTAGCGAAATAGCTCCTCTTCATAACATGGTCTCAAATTTCGGAGATGAAGCTGCTCAGTCAAAAGTGATCAATATCCTGTTTCTGCCGCTTGTGTGGGCTTTCTATAATATAATTAAGGTCATCTTCTCAACTCCTCTAGGGAGTCTTTCTGACAGGATCGGAAGGAAAATAATAATTAATATCGGATGGGGAATCTATGCTTTTGTTTACATTTCTTTTGCTCTTCTCGTTTTTCTTTCTCCTGATCTTCAGATTATTGTCACATTTTTCCTATTTGCTGTTTATGCCCTATTCTATGCTTTTACAGAGGGTACGGAAAAGGCTTTTGTGGCCGATCTCGTGAGTGATGAGAAAAGGGGAACGGCATTTGGACTGTTCAATTTTTCGATCGGTCTGGGGGCGCTTCCGGCAAGCATTATTTTCGGATTTCTCTATAGCTATTTCGATAAAGTAATTCCAGGGTATGGAGGAACTGTCGCCTTTGGATTTGGCGGCACCATTGCCATAATATCAATGATCCTCCTTGCAGCAAAAATTAAGGAGCCTTCGACAGGCTCTCACCAGGATTAAAAGATTTCTATGTGTAACTCTTTGGTCGCTGGTCATTTATTATTTTATGGTTTCTGAAATGTAAGAACATATAAATCTCCATCACATATCTCTTTATATTCAATATCTTTACAAAAATCAGGTAAGTAATTAACAGGGTTTTTAATCTCGTTGCCCTTATAAAAATCACTTCTATTATTATATTTTAATCTTAATTTTTCAGTTTCGTCTGTTATTAAAAGTTTTGTTCCGCTTTTTGCTACCCGCAACATTTCAACAACTGCTTTGCCGGGGTCATTGAAAAAATTAAACCCACCAGCAGAAAATACAACATCAAATGATTCATCTTTTATTGGTAAAAATTCCGCCTCTGCTTGTATTAATGTAATTCCACGCTTCAATCTTTTCATTTTCCTATGACATCTTTTAAGCATGCCTAATGATATATCAATGCCATAAAATTCTGCTTTGGGATTAAGGTATTTTATATTACGCCCGGTTCCTATTGAAATCTCAATCACTTTATCTCCGTTTTTAACATCAAGCAAGGAAAGATACTGAATTAGTCTGCTTTTTTCATTTCCATTCTTGAACCGTGCATAAACTTGTGTAGCTATATCATAAAACATAGAAAAACGGTCGTACATTTTTTGATAATTTTTATTATTTCCAGTTAATGAAATATTATTAGGAAAACATATAATATCTTCATCAATAGGGTATTTTACGCCAGCTTGAGTTTGAAGAAATTCATATGCTCCTTCATGGAGATATTGTAAAGTTTCTCCTTTTTGAGTCCTGAGGATTTTGGTAATATTTTGTCTCATTTTAATATAATGTTTGATTCATAACTGCCTGGCTCTCGCTTAACGAAAATTAAACCAATGATAAATCCACTTACAGGTCCTCCTATATGTATATAATTGTCAGCTTCGGTAAATTCCAAAAGCAAACAGATCGCGACGTATAGCTCTGATGTTAAATACTTGCGCCCAACTACCTGCTATAATTTTTCTTACCTTTTTTCCCGTATTTTTTCTCTTTATTGAAATCGCTTTTGAAGCTTGCTGGCCTGTCGGACCTTCTCTTCTCAGACTTTCTGTCTGACCATTTAGCAGGTCTTTTACCCGAATAATCGCCTTGCTTGGACTTATCGGTTTTTTCCTGGGCAATCTCCACAGCTACTCTTCTGTCCATAAAAGTAGCTTTGCTAAGCGATTCGATAAGGTCCTCAGCATAACCAGCTTCAACTTCAAAGAAAGAAAAAGTCTTTAACAGATCGATCTTCCCGATCGGGACTTTTCTTCCTTTTGTGTTTTGGTTTACAAGTTCAATAAGTTGTTCAGGATAAAAGCCGTCAGACTTGCCAAGATTTATAAAAAGTCTGGTATAATTGCCTGTGTATTGTTGGCGGGAATCTCTTCTGCCTGATCTTCCTGATCCGCCTTCTTTTTCGAAAACCGGAGCGATAAGATCTTCACCATGGCGATAATCATCAAGAAAGCGGTCAAATTCGAGTGATACAACTCTTTTTAGAAGTTCCTCCCTGTCAAGCCCCGCGAGCTTTTCCTTTATCTCAGGTAAAAATTTTTCAATCTCCTGGTGGTCAGTACTTACATTCTCAAGCTTTTTAAGCCAGTAGAATAATTGTTTTCCGCAGATCTCACTTCCGGTTGGAATTGGTATGGCTTTAAAAGGTTTCTTAACCATCCTTTCGATCTGTTGAAGAATATGCCTCTCTCTCAGATGAACAAGCGAAATTGAAATTCCTGTTTTCCCGGCTCTTCCTGTACGTCCGCTTCTATGTGTATATACTTCGATATCATCAGGCAGACTATAATTAATGATGTGGGTCAGGTCGTCCACATCCAATCCACGTGCTGCGACATCGGTTGCCACCAGCAACTGGAGGTTCCTGATCCTGAATTTCTGCATAACGGCATCTCGCTGCATCTGCGACAGATCGCCATGGAGCGCATCAGCATTATAGCCATCGTTTATCAGTTTCGATGCCACCTCCTGGGTTTCTTTGCGGGTGCGGCAAAATACAATTCCGTAAATATCCGGTTCAAAGTCAGCTATACGTTTAAGTACTTTATATTTATCTTTTGCATGAACGAGGTAATAAGCATGGCTGACATTATCAGCAGATGAATTTTTTGTACCAATTGTAATTTCTATGGGATTATCCATATATTTCCTGGCAATGGATGCAATTTCGGAAGACATGGTAGCTGAAAACAAAAGTGTTCTTCTTCCTTCAGGAACCTCTTCAAGAATTTCATTGATACTGTCGAGGAAACCCATGTTAAGCATCTCGTCAGCTTCATCGAGTATAACCGTGGTTACGGAGGATAATCTTGCTGCTCCCCTTCCGATAAGGTCAATTAGTCTGCCGGGTGTGGCAACAATAATATGAACACCTTTTTTCAGACTTCTTATCTGGTTATCTATGCTTGCACCCCCATATACTGCAAGTATTTTCAACCTGCCTGTAAATCTGGCATAGTCAGTTAGGTCGTTAGTGATCTGCATGCAAAGTTCGCGTGTAGGGCAGAGGATAAGTGCCTGAGTATTATTTATTTCTGTATCTGTTGCCTGAACCAGAGGCAAGCCAAAAGCAGCTGTTTTGCCGGTCCCGGTCTGTGCCAGGCCAATAATATCAACCTCACCTCCCAGCATTAGCGGGATTACTTTTTCCTGCACAGGCATGGGTTGATCGAATCCAAGCTCCTGAATTGCTTTCAGGATACCGGGAGTGAATCCCATATCTTCAAAATTTATCATTATTATGTTTTATGATGTGGTTCCGGGAGCGATGGATTTGTTATCCCGGCCGAAATGAACTCAAATGCAGACTGGGCAAAGTGCCTGACAACGCTTCGTGGAAATCACTGTGTTAATTAGGGCGCAAAGATAATCAAATTATTCTAAATGCATCATAAGTAAAAGTTTGGAGTGCCTGGAGTGCCTGGAGTGTCTAGGCGCTTCAACCAAAAACACTCTAACTATTTAATTTAAAAATAATTTTGATAATTGCCGAACATAATACCATTAGTTAACAAGTAATTACATAAATTTGTAATTATGGATTCAGGACCCGTAAAAATATATGCGGTAGAGAATGCATCTCGTCTAAGGTACATAGCAGGTATTATCCTTGGAGATATTCTCGGTTTATCGTGGGAAGTTATTACTGACAAACGCAAGCTTGGGAAACATCCTGTTATTAACTATTCATCTGAAAATTTAAACGGCTCATTTAAAATCATTCCCGATTCAATTTTATTTGAAAAAGGAATTGCCCCTAAGGAAATCATTATTGGTGAGTGGAAAGGTTTACCCATATTCTTCCGGACGGCATCAGATTCCGATCTCCCTTTTGATATTTTTGCTGCATCATTTTTTCTTGTAAGCAGGTACGAGGAATATCTTGAATTTCAGCCTGATGAATATGGAAGATTTCAGGCTTCTTCCTCCATTGCTCTTAAATATGGATTTCTGGGAAAACCCATTGTTGATCTGTGGGCTAGAGAATTGGCAAAAGCTTTTCTGAAACGGTTCCCGACTATTGCTTTTAGAAGAAATGAATATAATGCTCTTTTAACCATTGATACAGATCAGCCTTTTGCCTATCTGGGCGAAGGCCTTTTCAGATCTATCGGAGGAATATTGCGTGATTTAAAAAGCAATGAAGGTCATGCCAGTGAAAGGTACAGGATTTTGGCCAGGGAAGAAAAAGATCCATACGAGGTATTCGATTATATTATTGATAATATTGAAAGGAACAATGTTAATGCCAGGTTCTTTTTTCCGGTTGGCGATCATTCAAAATATGATAATAATCCTTCATGGAAAAATAATGAATACAGGAAGCTAATTAAAAAAATAGCTGATATATATAAATCAGGACTGCATCCCTCTTATTATGCTGCCGGAAGCTTCTCACTTATTAATAAAGAAGCAGCTCGCCTGAAGATTATCTTAGAAAAAGAGATCCTCCTGAGTCGTTTCCATTATATCAGATTATTTATGCCCCAATCGTTCCTCGATCTTCAAAGAGCAGGAATTACTGAGGACTATTCAATGGGTTATCCTGATGAACCGGGTTTCAGAGCAGGTATAGCCAGACCATATTATTTCTATGATGTTAATGCGGATCAGTTAACCAACCTGAAAATCTTTCCTTTCCAGGTAATGGATGTAACATTATACAGCTATAATAACCTTGATCCTGCAGCTTCCAGGGAAGTTATTTCAGAACTTATAAATGAATCCAGAAAAGTAGGGGGACTCTTCGTAAGTATCTGGCATAATACATCTTTGCTTGATGATCCTGAATGGCATTGTTGGAGAGAAGTTTTTGAATTTATGATCAAAAACCAGAAGCCATGATAGTTTACCTTAAAAATATTGAAGTAGACAGAGAGCAATGGGATAATTGCATTAAAAACACTCCAGGGGTTAAGCAGCATGTATATTCGTGGTATAATGATATAACAACTCCGGGCTGACAGCGGCCCTTCGGTTCAATGTTATGAAGGTGCGATGGTACAACGGTTCAACGCAAAACCAGCTATTTATAAATTTGAAGTCCTGCATTTATAGCCTCTATAGCTGTTATGTCTTTCCGCCATTCACTGCAAAAGTTCCATCTCCTCATCATTAATGACTTCTTTAAGTTTTCCGTCCTCACATTTAAGTGTCCTTGCAGAGAATTTTTTTAAGAGTGTATAATTATGGGTAGCGACAACAACTGCTCTGCCAGTTTTACTGATATCCATCAAAAGCCTTAAAATACCTTCAGATGTTTCAGGATCAAGATTGCCGGTTGGTTCATCGGCCAGAATAATATCCGGGTCGTTCAATAGTGCCCTCCCGATAACAACGCGCTGTTGTTCGCCACCGGAAAGCTGGTGAGGCATCTTATAACCTTTCAATCCAAGACCTACTTTTTCAAGAACTTCACCTATACGGTTATCAATTGCATTCTTGTTCTTCCATCCTGTAGCCTTAAGAACAAATTCAAGGTTCTCATTAACCGACCTGTCGATAAGTAACTGAAAATCCTGAAATACGATTCCGATCTTTCTGCGAAGGTAGGGAATCTCCCTCTTTTTTAATACCGAAAGGTTATAACCTGCAACAAGACCAGTGCCTTCTTTGAGAGGGATCTGGGCGTTGAGAGTTTTGATGAGGCTCGATTTCCCGCTGCCAACTCTGCCAACCAGGTAAATTAACTCACCTTTTCTGACACTAAGATTAACATTGGAAAGTACTAAATGATCCTGCTGCCATATTGTACAGTTTGTCAGCTCAATAATAACATCCAATGGAAGATTTTCCTGCATTTCCTGGTTATTTAATGTGCAAAATAAGGAAAGAATTGATAATTAACATTTATATGTTGATAAAATCAGTAATAAAGGCCCGCTGACGGCGTTTAATAGTTGTAATTTTACGATTGATTAAAAAAGCAGGTTATTGTTATATATGGCTTATAGTTAATATGTTACGTTCCATTTAGTTGTTTTCAGACGTCAACACTATTTAATTATGTCAGGCCAAAAAAAATAAGTTATGAACAGAAACAAACTCATTTTAATATTCAGTTTTCTTTTAATCTTTTTAATTCAGATCTCATCGCAGGTTCTGTTTACCGGCAAAGAAATTGAGTCAGAATTTGGCAGGGGAATGGAATTATTCAATAAAGAGAAATATCCGGCTGCTATAAGACTCTTTGATTCATTCATTAAAAGCGGCGATAAATCCAACTTTATATTGATCACTGATGCTGAATATTATAGTGCAATCGCAGCATTGAAACTTTTCAATCCGGATGCCGAATACAGGATGATCATGTTCATATATTCACATCCAGATAGTCCCCGCATTAATGATGCAAGACTGGAATTGGGGAACTATTTCTACCAGAACAAAAACTACAGGAAAGCAGTAATCTATTATGAAACTGTAAACAGGCAGGAACTGAAATCGGATAAACTGGCAGAATATTTTTTCAGACTTGGATATTCGCTTTATATTAAAGGGGATAAAAGCAGAGCGCTTCTGATGTTTTCGGAAATTAAAGATATTGATACGGAATATACTCCTCCAGCTGTTTATTATTTTTCACAGATAGCTTATGAACAGAAAATGTATCAGACAGCCATGGAAGGATTCTTGCGCCTGAAAGAAGATGAAACATTCGGCGGCATAGTTCCATTTTATATTGTTCAGATTTTATATCTCCAAAAAGATTACGATGGCATCCTTTCAATGGCTCCGGATCTTCTTAAGTCAGCCGGAAAAGAAAGGGCCGTTGAACTGTACAGGTTCATAGGAGATGCATACTATAATAAAGAGAATTACAAAGAAGCATTGCCTTATCTTGAAAAATATTCAACAGGAGCAAGGGCCAGTGGCCGGGAGGATAAATATCAGCTTGGGTATTGCTATTATAAAACCGGAGAGATTGATAAGGCAATAAATATTTTTCTGGAAATAGGTGCCAAAAGTGATATTCTAAGTCAGAATATCTGGAATATTCTTGGCGATTGCTATTTGAAGAAGGGAGACAAAAAGCGTTCGCAGCTTGCATTCGGTCAGGCATCAAAACTGGATTATGATAAGAAGATCAAGGAGGAGTCACTGTTTAATTATGCAAAGCTGACATACGAAACAGCATATTCTCCTTTTGGAGAGGCTATTGCAGCTTTTCAGGAATATATTGACCTCTACCCCGGGTCAAAGAGGATACAGGAGGTGTACAATTATCTTGTTGGTACTTTTGTGCAGATTAAAAACTACAAGGCTGCCCTGTCAGCACTTGATAAAATAGGCAATAAAGATAGCAAACTGGAAGAGGCATATCAGAGAGTTGCATTTTTCAGAGGATTGGAACTATTTCAAAATCTCGAGATCGAAGCCTCCCTTGATATGTTTGATAAATCACTTAGATACGAAAAGTATAATGTTCCGATCAGGGGAAGAGCTATTTATTGGCGGGGAGAAGCATCCTACAGGCTTGGTCGTTATGATAAGGCAAAAGATGATTATGAGCTATTTATGGGAATACCCGGTTCAACGTTATTAAGTGAATACAACCTTGTAAGGTATAATCTTGGTTATGCATTCTTTAATCTGAAAGACTACCCAAACGCCCTGAATCACTTTAAAACTTTCGAAGCAGGGGTTACAAATGTCAGACCGGAAGTATTGGCCGATTGTAAGAACAGAATAGCCGATTGCTACTATATTGCAACCAACTACGCTTCAGCTATTACTTATTATGATAAAGTTATTGATTACGGAAACCTGGATGCAGATTATGCTATGTTTCAGAAGGGTTTTTCCCTGGGACTTATTAATGATGGAAAAGGCAAGATTGACGTTCTCACCTCTCTGATTCAGAAGTACCCTTCTTCATCATTTGTTCCAAATGCCATTTTCGAAAGAGGAAGAGCTTACCTTGTTCTTGAAGATTATCAAAAAGGTGAAGCAGATTTTAATACAGTTATCTCAAATTATCCGGCCAGCCCGTTTGTCCCACGCTCCATTGTTCAGCTGGGCCTTCTTTATTATAACCTCGGGGAAAATGAAAAGGCTATTTTCCAATACAAAAAGGTGATTGAGAGCTATAAATCAACTCCTGAGGCCAGGTACGCAATGACAGGACTGAGAAATACTTATGTTGATATTAATGATGTCGAAGCCTATTTTGCTTATATCAAGACACTTGATGGATATGGTGATGTTAATCTGGCACAGAAGGATTCACTTCTGTACACGTCGGGTGAAAATCTTTATATGAACGGCAAATATGACAAAGCTACCGATGCGTTTAAAAACTATCTTAATGAATTTCCTAATGGCAGTTTCAAACAAAATGCACAGTATTACCTCGCAGATTGTCTGAAATCAGCTGGCAATAACGAGGAAGCTCTGAAATTGTATATCGCGGTATCAGGTGAACCCAATAATCAATTCTTAGAGCAATCTCTGATAGCTGCCTCCTCTATATTGTATGAAAAAGAAGATTATTCAGCCTCCCTGGATTGTTATGAAAAACTTGAGAAGTTTGCCGGAAATGATGCGAATAAACTAATCGCTCTTAAAGGGCAACTAATGTCCGCTTTTCAGGCGGGAGATGCACAGAAGACAATCATAGCTGCAGGCAAAATAAACAATTCGGTGAATATTCCGGAGGAGTTGATCAGGGAGGCAACATTTATGAGCGCTAAAGCAAATTATAGTCTCAATAATTTTGATGATGCACTCAGAGATTTCCGGAAAGTTGCAACAGAAGTCACAAGTGTGGAAGGAGCAGAATCAAAATTCAGGGTAGCAGAACTACTGAATAAGAAAAATCAATCGGCTGAATCAGAGAAGATAATATCAGAGTTTATTGATCAGAAAAGTCCGCATCAGTACTGGATGGCCAGGATGTTTCTGCTTCTTGCAGATATAAGTATAAAAAAGGGAGATTCTCTGCAGGCCCGTGCAACACTTCAGAGCCTGAAGGATTATTACACTTTTGACAACGATGGAATACTTGATGAGGTAAAAGCTAAATTAAATACCCTCGACGAAAGCAAATCAGATTCAACAGGCAGTGACAAAGTCTCAAATAATAAACAACAATAATATAAAAGTGATTAAGAAATTGATTTGACATGATAAAAAGAAACCTTATAGTATTAGTCTTAATATTTATCTGTTTATTGCCGGTCAGTGCACAGGTTAAGAAACAGGAGACCGGACTAAAGAGAGAGGTCACTCTATATAATCCGTACAAACCATCTCTTCCGGAATCTAAAAAAAGGAGCTTTTTACCTGATCTTAACGATACCACCAAGGTCAGACCTGATTTCCATTACGATATCAGGACAACACCTTTTCTTCCTGAGTATACTATCAGTCCAATAAAAGCAGCTGCCTTGCTTCCGGATCCCTTACCTAAACTTTACAAAAGTTACGTAAAGATTGGCCTCGGAAATTACTTTACACCACTTGCTGAAATAAGTATTACAAATGACCGGTCAAAGAAAGGTTCTATTGGTTTCTATGGCCGGCACTTCTCAACAAACGGAAATGTTGAACTGGATAATGGCAAGATGGTTTTTGCAGGATATATGGATAATGATGTTTCTCTTTTTGGCAGGAAATTCTTCAGGAACAACCTCCTTAAAGGCTCAGTCGACTTCGGTCAGAAGGTCAGATATGCTTACGGTTATGCTCCAATCATACCAGATTATAACAATCCTCTCTTAATAGACTTTACACCTGATAAAAGTGATGTAAGGATGCGTTATAATAATTTAGGAGCAAAAGCTTCATTATCCTCTTTAACTTTGGATTCAACACGTTTCTCGTATAATTTCGATGTTTATTATAACTACTTTTACAATGAA
Source organism: Bacteroidales bacterium (assembly GCA_049512815.1). Taxonomy (GTDB): domain Bacteria; phylum Bacteroidota; class Bacteroidia; order Bacteroidales; family VadinHA17; genus LD21. The sequence goes on from JBEKWS010000018.1 coordinate 89,410, forward strand.
AAAAACCTGTTTCAGCATAGTACCGGGTTTTCAGGTATGATGGCAAAATCCTTTGAAGGATTATATATTGGTTCCGGCATAAACTATGACTATTACCGGCTTCCTGACTCTCTTTTAACAAATCCGAAATACATTTTCTCAATCAGCCCTTTCATAAAAAAGAGTACTGAACAGTGGAGCTTTAAACTGGGTATACAGGCATTGCTCGATAAAAACATGAATCCAACACCCAGGTTTCATGTTTATCCTGATATTAATTTCAGTTTTAATGTTGTTCCATCCTATATCAGCTTTTTTGCGGGATTATCCGGAAAGCTGGAGAAGAATGAGCCATCGAAAATCATTTCTGAAAATCCGTTTTTAATCCGCGATGGCAGTTTGTTCAAACTGCCAGATACAAACTATGGACTTGTTGTTTCAACTGGTTTGAAAGGTAATACCGGATTAGGAGGAAACTATCTGGTGTCAGCTTCATATTCACTGATAAACGATATGATCTTCTATTCCAATATCGTTTATCCTGATAGTGCCTTTGCCATCGCCAGAGGTAGCTATTTTTCTGCTCTTCCCGATGATGTTGAACTTTTTAACGTTCATGCAGAAATGAACGGAGCTATCAATGATAAACTCTCGTTTAACGGTATTGCAAATCTATATAACTATACTCTTTCCAAATATCAGTACGCATGGAATAAGTCTTCATGGGATGGGAAACTAGGCTTAAAATATAACCTTCGGGATAAAATCATTGCAGGAATGGAAATATCGGTTCAGGGCATGCGCAGACTGATTGTAAATGGAGAAAGTCTTTCAGATGTTACACCTCCTCCTCTCCAAAAACCTCCGGTAATAATTGAGATGCCTGCGCATTTTAATCTTAATCTAAGTGCTGAATATCGTTATTCCAAAATACTCTCATTCTGGGCAAAACTTAATAATATATCCAATAACCGTTATTATGAGTGGGCATATTTTCCTTCACAAAGCTTCCTTCTTATGCTTGGGTTTACTTATAGTCTGTAATGTCTGTATGGCATGCGGCTTGCGGTATGCGGTTTGAGGAATTAAAAGACATTCAGACCTAAAGACAATCAGACCTTCTTTGGTGTTAATTTCTTAATGAAAAATGTGCATATTTTTAGCATTTTTTTAAGGAAAAACAATTTAAAATCCGTATATTTGTCAGGATAATTAATAATCATAATATCAATAATTTATAATAGGAATAGTGAGGTTGATTCTGATGGCTGGCAACAGTGAAAAAGATATCCTGATTTCATTACCAAAAAAAGCAAGTTCGATGTCAGTAAAATGGAGTCAGACTAGATAGGTCTCCTTATTAATCTTTTGGTCTAATTTAACATAATTGATTTTAAAACAGGTTGACTTAATAATAAATAAGTAATGAGCGAGAAAGAAAGAAAATTGCAGGATAGTATGGATTATTCAGCAGATAATATTCAGGTGCTAGAAGGTCTTGAGGCTGTAAGGAAGAGGCCTGCAATGTACATCGGGGATATTGGAGTTAAAGGTTTGCATCATCTTGTATATGAGGTTATTGATAACTCTATTGATGAGGCAATTACAGGATATTGTACTAAAATAGAAGTTGTTATTCATGACGATGGCTCAGTAACTGTGACTGATGACGGAAGAGGTATTCCTACAGGAATAATGGAAAAAGAAAAGAAATCCGCTCTTGAAGTTGTTATGACTGTTTTACATGCGGGCGGAAAGTTTGATAAGGATTCTTACAAAGTGTCAGGTGGTCTTCATGGTGTTGGGGTATCTTGTGTAAATGCACTCTCTGCTCATCTCTCCGTTGTTATCATGAGGGAAGGCCTGATCTTCAAACAGGAATATGAAAAGGGGAAACCTGTTACTGAAGTAGAAGTCATTGGTAAGTCAGATAAATCAGGAACTTCCGTAACTTTTAAGCCGGATGGTTCAATATTCCAGACAACTGAATTTAATTTTGAGATTCTTTCCGCACGTCTTCGGGAACTTGCATTCCTTAACAAAGGAATCCTTCTCACAATTAAAGATATGAGAGAGCTTATTGAAGACGGTAATGGTGGAATAGCACGTTATGAAGAGTTTCGCTCCGAGCTTGGACTAAAGGAGTTTGTTGAGTATCTTGATGCCAACAGGGAAAGACTTATAGAAAAAATCATTCATATTACATTCGATAAGACTGAGATACCCGTTGAAATTGCCCTTCAGTACAATAACTCATTCTCCGAGAATGTCCATTCCTATGTGAATAATATCAATACAATTGAAGGGGGTACACATCTTGCCGGGTTCAGAAGAGGCTTAACACGTACACTCAAAAAATATGCTGAAGATTCCGGTGCTACTTCAAAACTGAAATTTGATATAAACGGAGATGATTTCCGCGAAGGACTTACTGCTATTATCTCTGTAAAAGTTGCTGAACCGCAATTTGAAGGCCAGACAAAAACTAAACTCGGGAACTCTGAGGTTATGGGAGCAGTCGATCAGGCTGTAAGTACAATGCTGACAAACTACCTCGAAGAGAATCCCAAAGATGCCAGGATCATAGTTCAGAAGGTTATCCTCGCCGCGACAGCCCGTCATGCTGCACGTAAAGCCAGAGAGCTTGTCCAGCGTAAGAATGTACTATCCGGATCCGGACTTCCGGGTAAACTGGCTGATTGTGCCGACAGGGATCCGGCCAATTGTGAGATATACCTTGTGGAAGGAGATTCTGCAGGTGGAACAGCAAAACAGGGACGTGATCGCAGTTTCCAGGCAATTTTGCCGTTGAGAGGTAAGATACTGAATGTTGAAAAGGCAATGCAACACCGAATCTATGAGAGCGAAGAGATAAAAAATATCTTTACCGCCCTTGGTGTCAATATAGGAACAGATGATGATAGCAAGGCTCTTAACATTTCTGGTCTGCGTTATCATAAAATCATTATCATGACCGATGCCGATGTGGACGGCTCTCACATTACAACCCTTATCATGACCTTCTTTTTCAGATATATGCAGGATCTTATAAAAGGCGGAAATATCTACATTGCCACACCGCCACTATACCTGATTAAAAAGGGTAAATCGGAACGTTATTGCTGGACTGCAGAGGAGCGTGAATTGGCAATTCTGGAGATGGGACAGGGGAAAGAATCTTCTGTTGGTATCCAGAGATATAAAGGTCTTGGTGAAATGAATGCCGAACAACTCTGGTCAACTACTATGAATCCTGAAACAAGGACCCTGAGACAGGTTACGATTGAAAGTGCTGCTGAGGCAGATCATATATTCTCAATGCTAATGGGAGATGAGGTTCCTCCTCGCAGGGAGTTTATAGAAACACATGCAAAGTACGCCAAAATTGATGTTTAAAACCTGAGCAGTGCATAAAATATTAGCTGTTTTATCTCTCATCCTGATTTCACGTGGATTGAAAGCACAGGAGCCAGCCAAAATCTTATCTTCTGTTTTTGATGAGGCATTAACTGACAGGACAGCATATAACAATCTTGAATATCTGTGTAAGCATACAAAGGGAAGAATAGCAGGTTCCCCTGCTGCTGAAAAAGCCATTGAATATACAAAACAGGCTCTTATTGGTGCGGGTGCTGATACAGTTTGGCTCCAGAAAGTACCTGTACCTCATTGGGTTAGGGGTATTGAGAAATGCAGAGTAACATCATCAGTTCTTGGAAGGAAGGATCTTGCAATAACAGCTCTTGGTCTTTCTGTCGGTACAGATGAAAAAGGAATAACATCAAAAATTATTGAAGTTCATGACTTTGAAGAGCTTAAGACATTAGGCCTCCAAGGTATTCAAGGAAAAATTGTTTTTTTTAATCGGTCTTTCGACAATAAATTAATTAATTCATTTTCTGCTTATGGAGGTGCTGTGAATCAGCGTACTATGGGAGCTTCAGAAGCTTCCAGATATGGTGCTATTGCCGTTATTGTAAGATCAATGACGCAGTCTCTGGATAATTTTCCACATACCGGAGTTACCCGTTATGCTGATAGTATCAATAATATACCAGCTGTGGCAGTTTCTACATTAGATGCTGAACTATTAAGTCAGTGGATGAAAACTGATCCTGCACTTAACGTTCATCTGGTTTCCACATGCAGGAACTATCCCAACACATTGTCTTATAACGTTATAGGTGAAGTTTATGGTTCTCTTAAGCCTTATGAATATATTACTGTGGGAGGGCATCTGGATGCCTGGGATATTGCTGAGGGAGCTATCGATGATGGAGGTGGATGTGTTCAGGCAATTGAAATGATAAGGATTTATAAAAAGCTTGGTATAAACCCCAAACGCACAGTGAGAGCAGTTCTGTTTATGAACGAAGAGATGACCTCCACTGGAGGAAAGACCTATGCCGAAGAGGCAAAAAGGAAAGGGGAAGTTCATTATGCTGCTCTGGAATCTGATCGTGGCGTTATGAGCCCTCTGGGATTTGAATTCGATGCAGATGGACCAAAACTTGAAAAGCTCCAGACTTTAGCTTCCTGGTTCGCTCCATATAATATCAGAGATTTCGACAAGGGAGGAGGTGGTTCCGATATAGCGCCTCTTAAAGCTCTGGGTGCATTACAGATTGGCTATATACCCGATTCACAAAGATATTTTTGGTACCACCATTCTGCAAATGACACTTTCGAACAGGTAAATATCCGAGAGCTACAGATGGGTAGCGCAGCAATAGCTTCATTAATATACTTAATAGACTTGTTTGACCTTTAACTCTGTGTTGTGCATTAACCCCCCAAACCCCTCATTTGGGGGGGCTAAAGAACTTTTATTCTTAACCCCTCATTTGGTAGGAAGGGGAGTAAAAGGAGCCTCTGTGTCAGTTCTTTGCGTCCTTTGCGTGAAACTTCGCGATCTTTGCGCCTGCCTGCCGGTAGGCAGGGTTAAAGAATTTGATTTATACTAGACTCCAAAAACTTTCCTTTTGATTTCAACTGCATTATCCATACAAACTTCACTGCAGCAGAAACATCTTATGCACTTTCTGTCAGTCAGAACTATGTGTGTCTTTTTTGATGGTAATGGCAGAATCGCCTGAACAGGACAAATATTAACACATTTCTGACACCCAGTGCAGTTTTCGTGTATAAAGACCGGCCTTCTTTCAATCTTTTTCAGGAATTTAATCCTTTTCATTACAAACTTCAGGGCAATATTATTGGTTGTTGAAATTGGAATTTTCATAAACCCTTTTTTTATAATGGTGCTCATTTCAGGTCCATCATAAATTATTTCATCTTCTGACAGCAACCAGTTCTTTCTGAAAAATGCTGCCCTTGAAGTCGGGATAACTAAGGGTTCATAACCTGCAATCCGGCTGGCTATGATATCAAGAATAAGCGGATTTGTTGAACCCAGCAATAGTCCTATTTTAACCGGTAATCCATGACCAGGACCCGGACCTTCCATTCCCATAATACCATCCATCAGAAAATAATCAGGAGTAACAGCTTCATTAAGATCAACCAGAAACTCTCCAAATTTGCCCCTGTCCTGGTGCAAGGCATGCTGTTTCCCTTTGCTGAAACCCGGTACCATACCAAGGGTGTTTTTTATTGCGCCTGTAAAATAAACAAGATCGTGGTTCTTGAATTTAGGAAGAGAAATAATAAGATCGACCTGGTCAATAACAGCTGCAATCCGGATCTTCCCTTTCCTTAATTTTTTCTCAATAGGATCAGCCATGAAATCAACCCATTTGGCTCCTGTTGTTTCGCATACCTTGAAAATACCTGATTTCACCCCCTTAAATTTTTGTGTATGCACAGCCGGAGAATCTCCAACAAGAACAGTAGCTCCATTTGATTGCAGAAACCTGATCATTGCTTCCACGACTACCGGATTAGTGCTTATACATTTTGCCGGGTCATCGTCTGAAAGAATATTGGGTTTTAACAGAACTCTTTTCCCCTTAACATCAGGACCATCAGTTTTTTTGTATATATCAGCTATGAGGTCAAGGATCTCTTGCAGATTATATTCTTTGCACTTTCTGACAGCAATTATTTTATTCATCTTTTCTTTTCCCTATAAAGTCTGCAAATATAGATCAATGTCAGATAGGCAGTATCGGTTCATCATTTATTCAATATTATTTCTTTGACAATATCTTCGATACCCGAAATAATATTCTTTGAAGGACCGCTATAATTGTTAATAATTATGCTGAAGGCCATATTCCTGCCCGATATTGTAGTAAAATATCCAGCAAAGCTTCTCACCCTGGCCATGGTCATTGAACCACTTTTTGCTTTGAGCCGTGAATCGAATACAGGATCCTTAAAATAGTTTTTGAGCGTTCCGTCTTTTCCTGCCTCCGGGAAGGATGAATAATATTCAGGAAAGTACTTTCCTTTGTTCTTCATATAAATCAGCAGATTGACCAATTCTCTGGTATTGATGGCATTAAGAGGTGAGAGGCCGCTACCGTCCTCAATAAACATTCCATCTGTATTTATACCGGAGTTATTTAGAAATTCCTTGATAACTTCAACACCTGCTGCTGTTGATCCATTGTTTTTAAAGGTTTTCCCCAACTCCTTAATAAGATGTTCAGCAAAAAGATTTACACTTTCATGATTTAGTACCTCAATTATGTCAGAGAGTTGCGGAGAGATCGTTTCGGTAATCGGTACAATATTCTCAGCTAAACCATTATGCTCTAATCTTATAGTTGTAGGGGCTCCTGAAATTTTTATCCCTGCGGCCTCAAGTTTTTCGTTTACCATTTTTGCAAGAAGAAGGGGAGGGTCCGTAATGGAGGCTTTCAGTACGAAATCTTTCTTGTTGACAGGAATGGTTCCAGCAAGCCATCCATTGATACCGTAAGGAGCGGCAAAAACATAGCCTTCATCGGAAGTTCCTGAGGCAACAAGGAAATTAGATAATTCAATGCGGCATTCATTTGGAACAATCTCGTTAATAATACATTGGGAACTGTCTGAGTGTGTCTCAAAATGGATTTCATATGTATTGTCAAAAACAGATAATCCGTAAGCTCCGGCACCATAATAACTGCCGGCATCTTCCCATAACCATTTGGCCGGAACAGGCAAAAAATCGTAGTATGAGTCGTCTGCAATGACTTTGCCTTCTATTATACTTATTCCCAGCTTTTTTATTTCTGCAATCCAGTTGGTTAGAAAATTGGAGTAGTGATCAGAAAAATAGTTTGAACCCAGTGCCGGATCACCTCCACCTCGAATAACTATATTTCCGGTCAGTTTTCCGGAACTTTTATTCAGAGAACCGGTATAGCCTATTTTAGTTTTAAAAGTATATTGAGGGCCAAGCAATTCAAGCGCAGCAGCTGACGTTATAAGCTTCATTACTGAAGCCGGAGCCAGACTTATACCTGAATTATGTTCCTTTATTATTTCTCCGGTTTCTGCATCTGCAACACACAGAGATACAGAAGCATGCATCAATGATGAGTCATTAAGAAACTTCTCTAATGATCTTTCCTGTGCGAAAGCAGAGAGTGTTAAGAAGGTAAACGAAATTATTATAAACGTTCTCAGCATTTCTAAACTGATTTGTTTAGTTCGAGTGTTGACAATAAACCGCATGCAGCCTGTATATCGACACCTCTGCTTGCTCTTATTGTTGTCAGAATACCCTTAGCATTAAGCGCTTCTTTAAAATTAATTGTGGCTCCGAGATTTGGACTCTGGAATTCTGACCCGGGAATAGGGTGGAAGCGAATAATATTTATCCGGCATTTTATACCATTAAGAATTCTGGCCAACTCTTTAATATGTCGCGGTGTATCGTTCACTCCCTTAAAAAGAATATATTCAAAAGAAACTCTTCTCTGGCTGGTGAAATCAAATGTCCGGATTATATCAATCACTTCCTTAACGGTGTTTGTACGTTGAATCGGCATCAGTTTCCTTCTCTCTTCATCAAATGGAGAGTGCAGACTTACAGCAAGATGGCACCGGCTTTTTTCAATAAATTCCTTTATTCCCGTTATTAGTCCGACTGTACTTACCGTGATTCTTGTCGGGCTCCAGGCATATCCCCATTCATTGGTTAGAATATCCAGACTCTTAAGGACCTCGGTGATATTGTCTAAAGGTTCACCCATTCCCATATAGACCATATTAGTTAAGTCCGAGAATTCAGGCAGACTTCTGAACTGGTTGAGAATCTCATTAGTTGACAGGTTTCCCTGGAAACCCTGCTTTCCTGTCATACAGAAGATACAACCCATTTTACAACCGGCCTGTGATGAAACACATATTGTGGCACGCTCAATATCAGGAATATACGCAGTTTCTATATATTTGTCATTCAATACTTTATAAAGGTATTTTTTAGTGCCATCAATACTTTTAGATTCATTTACGGGGGCAGAGAGACCGATTTCATAATCAACTGAAAGTAGTTCTCTTGTTTTTTTTGACAGATTCGTCATTTCATCAATCGACTGTATCTCCTTCTTATAGAGCCAGTCAGATATTTGCTTTGCTGCAAAACCCGGCAATCCGATCCGTTTGGCTACAGCTATCAATTCATTTAATGTCTTTCCGTAAAGTTTTTCTTTCTGCATAATTTTAGGCACAGGGCACAGGGCGCAGGTATTTATAATGTATAATTATGCTCTTTTACTTTTGTCCCCTCTTTGCGGGATTTGGCTTCGCCGAGCTCCACTTCGTTCCGGTTCGTCACTTCGTTCCTCAACTTTGTACTTTTATCTTTCTTTCCGCATACCGCGCACCGCCACACCTCACACCTCACACCTCAATCTTCCCTTCAAACACAAAAGTCGCCGGTCCTGAAAGCCAGACATCAGTAATACTTTTTCCAACAATATTGAATGAAACTGATAGTTCTCCGCCTTTCGTTTTAACATTGACAGGTTTTGTGTCAATTTGTCCTGAAAGAACTGAAGCAATGGCAGATGCTGTTACACCCGTTCCGCAAGAAAGGGTTTCTTCTTCAACACCTCTTTCAAATGTTCTTACATAAATTCCCTTATTAACAATTTCAACAAAATTCACATTAGTTCCCTCAGGTGCAAAATCCTCGGACCACCTTACTATTTTACCTTCTGCATTGACATCAAGTTTGTTTATATCCTTATGAAAAATAACGCAATGTGGTGACCCTGTGTTAATGGAGTAGTTCCCGTTAATGAGACGTGGTTCTTTTACATCATTCATCTGTAACCGGATTATGCCCTCCTCTGATGTTGCTTTGTGCACACCGTCAATAGCCCGGAAAATGAGCTTCTTTCCAGCTATCCCGGCCCTAATTGCAAAGTCAGATGAACATCGTCCGCCATTGCCGCACATTGTGCCTTCAAAGCCATCGGAATTGAAATACTTCATCTCAAAATCGTACTGAAGGCTCCCGGAAACAAGAATCAACCCGTCAGCACCAATGCCAAATCTGCGGTCGCATAATTTATTTATAAGATTAGAATCATCCGGATTAAAAATGCTTTTTCGGTTATCTATTATTATAAAGTCGTTACCGGCTCCCTGATATTTGTTAAATACTATTGTCGTCATTGTTAAAGTGTTGTTAAATCTTTGTAAATTATTGAAGATCATTCGAAAAATGCATGATCTTTGTAAAACAAAATTACATTTAAACGGTTATAAAGATATTAAACTTTTGTGAAGACATAATAAGTAACTTTAACACCGGCAAAAAGGGAGTTTAATTAAAAAAGAAAAGTTATGAAAGGAAAGTATTTATTAGGCGCACTTTTTATGGCTCTGTTAGGCGCATCAATTGCTTTGTTTGCTTATACAAAAATATTGGTAAAGCCTTCCTTGTCTATTTCGAAGGACAGTTCTAAAGTTGAAGTCCAGGATGCAAGAGCTTATCTCACTTCGTTACAGACGCAGGAAGGACAGATAGATTTGACATATGCTGCTGAACTGACAGTGCATGCCGTAGTTCACGTCCATATTAAAATGGAGGGAACTCCGGATAATCCTATTTTGGACTGGTTTTATGGTGATCGGAATTATAAACCACGCGAAGTACAAGGTTATGGTTCGGGAGTCATTATTTCTAATGATGGCTATATTGTTACCAATAACCATGTTGTAGAAAACGCTGAATCTGTTGATGTTACATTAAATGATAAAAGAACATTTACAGCAAAAGTGGTAGGACGCGATCCGGGCAGTGATATAGCTCTGCTTAAAATTAAGGCTGACAATTTACCTTATATTAAATTTGGCGATTCAGAGCAACTCAGGCTTGGCGAATGGGTACTGGCTGTCGGAAATCCTTTCAATCTGACATCTACAGTCACAGCCGGTATTGTCAGCGCAAAAGGAAGAACTCTTGGATTGAATGAGGGTACCTATAAGATAGAATCATTCATACAAACCGATGCAGCACTTAATATGGGAAACAGTGGCGGCGCTCTTGTGAATACCAAAGGATTACTTATCGGAATTACTTCTGCGATTATGTCACCTAATGGTGCTTATGCCGGTAACTCATTTGCTATACCTGTTACAATTGTAAAAAAGGTCGTTGACGATCTTAAAGAATATGGGGAGGTTCAGCGAGCTATAATTGGTGTGAACATACAAGATCTTCAATCAGAAGATGCCACTAAACATGGTCTTAATAATTTAAGGGGTGTTCTGGTTACAGGAATTAACCCTGATGGATCGGCCCAGGAAGCAGGTATGAAGAAAAATGACGTAATTGTTAAGTTCGACGGACAACCTGTAAATACAATGTCCGAATTACAGGAGCAGGTTGGGAAACACCGTCCCGGAGATAAGGTATCAGTAACATATATCAGAAATGGGAATGAGAGTACCGTACCAATTACACTGAAGAATGTTGCCGGAAATACAAAAGTTGTAACTGCCGCAATGGAAGGAGACATAGTTTTTGGTGCGCGACTTGAAGCACTAAGATCGGAAGAAAAGAACTCAATGGATGTTGATTATGGGGTCAAGGTAATAGAAGTCAATGAAGGCAAATTCAAGGATATTGGAATGACCCGCGGATATATTATTCTAAGTGTTAATGGAAAAAAAGTAAAAACTCCTGCTGATGTAAGAGAATTTACCAATAACGAAAAGTCACTTAAGTTGATTGGCGGGATACAACCTGACGGGACAATATTTAATTACCAATTCGGAAAGTAATATATTTAGTTGCATAATTCACTGTTATTCATGGTGTTTATAAAAACAGACTCCCTGTTCACAACAATAGTGAATTATTTTTGTTATTACATAATAAAGCAATAACTTTGCGGAAATTTTTTGGGAGGGATAATGAGACAACTAAAGATTACCAAATCCATAACAAACAGAGAGAGTGCTTCACTCGACAAATATTTGCAGGAAATTGGTAAGGAGGAGTTGATATCGGTAGAAGAAGAAGTTGAATTGGCTCAGCGAATAAAGAAAGGCGACAGAGCTGCTCTTGAGAAACTCACCAAAGCAAACTTACGTTTTGTTGTATCTGTTGCAAAACAGTATCAAAACCAGGGACTTAGTCTCCCCGATCTTATCAACGAAGGAAATTTGGGCCTTATTAAGGCTGCAGAGAAATTTGATGAAACACGTGGTTTCAAGTTTATTTCTTATGCAGTATGGTGGATAAGGCAGTCAATTCTTCAGGCACTTGCTGAACAATCGAGAATTGTAAGGTTACCATTGAACCAGGTAGGTTCACTAAATAAGATCAATAAAGCTTTCTCGAAATTTGAACAGGAAAACGAACGAACTCCGTCACCTGAGGAACTGGCTGATGTTCTTGAATTGCCAAAAGAAAAGGTAACTGATACACTAAAAGTATCTGGTCGTCATGTATCCGTTGATGCTCCTTTTATAGAAGGTGAGGATAACAGTCTACTTGATGTTCTTACTAACTCTGATTCTCCGGTTGCGGACAAGCTTCTGATGGATGAATCGCTTTCCAGAGAGATTTACAGGGCGCTTGCAACACTTACTGAAAGAGAAAGGGACATTATAAGATTCTTCTTCGGTATTGGTTGTCAGGAGATGACCCTTGAAGAGATAGGCGAAAAATTTGGTCTTACGAGAGAAAGAGTGCGCCAGATTAAAGAGAAAGCTATCAGAAGATTAAGACACACTTCGCGAAGCAGATTATTGAAGGGTTATTTAGGTTAAATATTCCGTTTTACGGAAGGAAAAGGCGCTCGGTTAAGAGCGCCTTTTCCTATTATAACCATCATCTCAGGCTCTTTTCCATTTTTTTGAACCCGCACGCTAAGCGAAGTTTGTAACTTCGCTTCAATAAATTGTAGTCTGCGACTATAGTTCATTTTGCGAACTTTGCTTTAAACTTTGAGGCCTTTGCGGTTAATAGATTTCAACCTCAAAGACTTTTTTGTAATTTTGTAATCTTTTTACTGAAGGGTATTTTATGGATTTTAAATTAATATCTGATTTTCAGCCAACCGGGGACCAGCCGGAAGCAATTAATCAACTTGTAGAAGGGCTTGAAAATGGAGTTCCGTTCCAGACGCTTCTTGGAGTAACCGGTTCGGGTAAAACATTTACAATTGCCAATGTAATCGAGAAAGTAAACCGTCCTGTTCTGGTATTAAGCCATAATAAAACCCTGGCTGCTCAACTTTATGGTGAATTCAAACAGTTCTTTCCTGAAAACAGGGTTGAATACTTCGTTTCGTATTATGATTATTATCAGCCGGAAGCATACCTGCCTGTATCAGATACTTATATTGAAAAAGACCTTTCAATTAACGAGGAGATCGAAAAGCTTCGTCTTAGTGCTACTTCATCTTTACTCTCAGGCCGGCATGATGTAATTGTTGTCTCTTCGGTCTCCTGTATATACGGTATCGGTAATCCCGATGATTTTCATTCCAATACGGTTCATATCAGGAAAGGAGAGATAATAGGGAGGAATCTTCTACTGAGAAAGCTTGTAGATAGCCTCTATTCAAGGAACGAACTCGAATTCAAACATGGTACATTCAGAGTCCGCGGAGATACCATTGATATCTTTCCGGCTTATGCAGATATAGCAGTACGGGTGGTATTCTTTGGTGATCAGATTGAAGAGTTAAATACATTTGATCCGGTTAGCGGTCACAGGCTGGAAATTCTGAATGAATATATTGTATATCCTGCGAATATATTCGTTACTACACGGGAAAGGATCAATATGGCCGTCAGCGATATACAGGATGACATGGTTCGTCAGGTTGCACATTTCAAAGAAATAGGGAAAACAGAAGAGGCAAAAAGACTGGAACAACGTGTATTGTATGATCTTGAGATGATAAAGGAACTTGGATATTGCAGTGGTATTGAAAATTATTCAAGATATTTTGACGGAAGAAAACCAGGAACCAGACCTTTCTGTCTGCTCGATTATTTTCCCGATAAATTCATAACAGTTATTGATGAAAGTCATGTCAGTGTCCCTCAGATCAGGGCAATGTTCGGTGGTGACCATTCCCGTAAACAGACACTGGTTGAATATGGGTTCAGACTGCCGGCAGCTCTCGACAACAGACCAATGAGGATTGAAGAATTTGAATCACTTACGGGTCAGACAATTTTTGTCAGCGCCACTCCGGCTGATTATGAACTCGAAAAAAGTGAAGGTGTCTTTGTTGACCAGGTGATCAGACCCACGGGTCTTCTTGATCCACCGATCGAAGTACGTCCAAGCCTTAACCAGATTGATGATCTGATGGGTGAGATCCGTTCAAGAGCTAAATCGGGAGAACGGACACTGGTAACAACTATCACCAAACGGATGGCTGAAGAGCTTTCATCTTATCTGATAAAATTTGATATAAAATGCAGTTACATTCATTCGGATATAGATACCCTCGACCGAATTGATATCATGGAAGAGCTTCGCACAGGCGCCATTGATGTACTGGTTGGAGTCAATCTGCTCAGAGAGGGCCTTGATCTCCCGGAGGTGTCACTGGTTGCTATTCTTGATGCTGACAAGGAAGGATTTCTCCGATCATCAAGGTCGTTGACTCAGACTTCCGGAAGGGCAGCACGAAACCTGAATGGAAAGGTTATTATGTATGCTGATACAGTCACCCGGAGCATGCAGCAGACTATTGATGAGACCAACAGGAGAAGAAGCAAGCAGCTGAAATACAACGAAGAGATGGGTATTTCTCCAACCCAGATAGTAAGGAAGATGGGATCAATACTTAGCGGATTAGGAAAGAAGGGAACAGGCGTTAAAGCTTATATTGAGCCTGACAGACCTGGGATTGCTGCTGATCCTGTTGTTAAGTATATGAACAGGGAAGCTCTTGAAAAGGCCATTGAAAAATCAAGAAAAAGTATGGAAAAAGCTGCTGCAGAACTCGATTTTATTGAGGCTGCCAGATTCAGGGATGAAATGGCTGATCTCCAGAAACTTGTCAGAAGCAAGGTACAATAAGCTTCATACCCTACCTTATCTCGTGTATTTTCCCGAAGACCTGCCTTCAGGCACACGGCAGTCAGGTCTGCGAGATCAGCGGGAACTATTTAAAAGTTCAGATTAATTAACTTTTTCACATATTTTGCGATAGCTATTGAAGATGTTAATCCCGGCGATTCCATTCCAATCAGATTTATAAATCCGGGATAACCTCTTTTGGCCTCATCCATGATATAGAAATCTCTGAGTGGCTCTCCGGGTTTTTGGATCTTTGGACGAATTCCTGCCATTTCAGGAGCAAGATCATCAAACTCAAGAAAAGGCAGGAATTTTTTAGCTGATTTAAAGAATGCTTCTTGTTTTGATGCTGTCAATTTGTAATCATAAATATTTGATTCAAGATATTTTACATCAGGACCCAGTTTTACTCCGCCACCCATATCTATTGTTACATGAATACCAATGCCTTCCATGTCAGGATGCGGAACAGGATAGACAAGCCTTTTTATCAACCGGTTTTTTGGCGGATTGATCCTGAAATATTCGCCTTTACAGAAAACTATTTTCAGGTTATCATCACCCAGACCAACCATTTCAGAAACTTTGTCTGAAGTCAGCCCGGCAGAATTGATAACACTACTTGTTGTGAAACTATAATTCTTTTTGTCTGAGTCGAGAAGTGTGATTTCGTATCCTTTTTTAATCTGCCTGATTCCTGTAACCTCACTTCCATACACAACCTGACCACCATTATTGAGGGTATTGGTTTCATACTGTTTCATAAGAGAATGAGAATCGACAATTCCTGTGGATGGTGAATAGAGAGCTTTTAAGGCGAAGATGTTTGGTTCCATATCCGTTATCTGTTCTCTCACAAGAACCAACAAGTCATCCACCCCATTTTTAATTGCAGTTTGCCTGATCCCTTCAATTATTGATATCTCCTCTTCAGAAGTCGCTACTATCAGTTTCCCGCAATTATTATAAGGTATATTGTATTTTTTGCAGTAATCATAAAGAAGCCACTTCCCTTCAACACAGAGTCTTGCTTTCAGGCTATCCCTGGTATAATAAATTCCGGCATGTATGACTTCGCTGTTGCGGCTGCTTGTCTCCTGCCCGAAAGACAAGTGTTTTTCGATCAGGAAAACATTGTTGTGTTCCTCAGATACCTTTTCCGCAATAGCAAGTCCGATTACCCCTGCTCCGATTACCGTTATCTCTGCATCCATCATTTCACCTTTTTTGATACCTTCAATTTTTGAAAGTAAAGGCTGTCAAAAATAAGTGAAAAAGGTTATTCTGCAATATTCGCCTAAATTATTGCTTCTTTTTACTTTTTAACTGTTTGCCACCCCTGCAGTCTGGCTCCTCCCTAAAATTAGCAAAAGGGCTAATTTCTTAACGGTCGGTCCTCTTTTTACTTTTTGCACTCACAACTGTAAACAACAATAAACGCAGCTATTGCCATCAGGAAGAAGCTGTTAGCTGCCTGGAAATAATTTGTCACATGACCGAATCCGAAAATGTTTTTCCCGGTAATAATTGAAATTACGGCAAGCAGGACAATAATAACGCCGATTCCACCAGAGATCCATCCAAACCAATTTAGTGTTTTCATAATTTTAAGTTTTAATTTTTTCTGAATTATGCTTTAACCAAAGTTATTAATTATCAATATACAAGTCAATAGGTTAAATTATTACATTGATGGACACTAATGATGTTGATAAATAACTTAACTGTAACTTTACTGAAATGATAAAGAATATGAACTTAATAATCTTTTTACTCTGCATTGTAGCTTGCTCTGCCCAGAAAAATGAGCCAGGCTGGAATCTGGTATAGTCAGAATATCATTCTTAATCTTGCTATTGGCGGTGATTGGCCAAAAAATCCTGATGCAACTACGGTCTTTCCGGATACTATGTTTGTTGATTAT
The DNA here is from genome assembly GCA_049512815.1 of Bacteroidales bacterium. Lineage (GTDB taxonomy): Bacteria > Bacteroidota > Bacteroidia > Bacteroidales > VadinHA17 > LD21. The sequence goes on from JBEKWS010000018.1 coordinate 105,771, forward strand.
GTAAGAGTTTATCAGAATGTTATGAAATAATTTCAGGTTAAAGCTGATAAGTTGCCAGATCAGGTTTTTTGCTGTTTTAAGAGCCCAAATACAGGTAAATGTATTATGGACTTTGTTTATTAGTATCTTTGCATTATGAAAAATGAAATATATATACCAATTCTAAAAGAGGAAGATTTTGTTGCTGCGAATATTCGTAGAGACAATTATTCTCTTGTCAGGGATAAACAAGCGTTGGAATTCAACGGAGCAATTGCAAGCAGACTACTTGCACAAGAGATAAATCACATCAAGTGTGAAAAATGTGGTAAGGAATTTGCAGTTGATATAAAAACACAAGGTTCTGTGAAGTGTTCCGAATGTAAGTAAATTGATAAACCTGGTTGGGCAGTATACAGTTTGGCTCTGATAAAGTATTTTATTTTTCAGTCTGCAGTGTACTCAATACCTTCATAATTATTTCGTATTTTCTTCAAAGTACCTGATAGCTTCACCAACAGTATTGATACTTTCGGCCTGGTCTTCAGGGATACCGATATTGAATTCCTTTTCAAACTCCATGATCAATTCAAGAGCGCTAAGAGAGTCAGCACCCAAATCATTTTTGAAACTGGCTTTCGGAGTAACTTCCGATTCGTCAACTCCCAGTTTGTCAATAATGATCTCTTTTACTCTTGTGGCAATGTCAGACATAATTATATATGCTAATAGAGGCAAGCTATTTGATTAATATCAAGAAGATTAATCCAATAATAATTCTATAATAACCAAAATACTTAAAACCATAATTCTGTACAATTTTTAAAAATGCCTTCACAGCGATCCATGCTGTAATAAAAGCTATTACCAATCCGAGACTCAATAAGAATATTTCATGCCCTGAGAATTCAATAGATGTCTTGCATAAGTCGTAACCAGTTGCAGCAAACATGGTTGGGACGGCAAGTAAAAAAGAAAATTCAATTGCTTGTTTTTTATCCAGCCCGTTAAAAATTCCGCCTACAATTGTTGCAGCTGCTCTTGACACTCCCGGGATCATGGAAATACTTTGGAAAAGACCTATGAAAAAGGCATTCTTATAAGTAATACTTTCAAGCACATCTATTTTACTTTGCTGGTTAACTACCTTTTTGTCAATCAGAATCAGAACTATTCCCCCTAAAATAAGAGAAACAGCAACAATTGTCGAATTGAACAAAAAAATTTTGATATAGGGATATGCAAAAATACCAATGATCCCGGTTGGTATAAAAGCTGTGCCAAGTTTTAAATATAAAGAAATTCCTTTAAAAAACCGTTTAATATATAGCAATACTATGGCCATTATTGCTCCAATCTGAATGGAAATCTCAAAAGTTTTTACAAAAGCATCTTCCGGGATATTCATGACACTTGAGGCTAAGATCATATGACCTGTAGATGATATCGGAAGGAATTCTGTCAAACCTTCAATGATGGATAAAACTATTGATTGAAATATATTCATTTCATTTTGTTTTGGGATATAGGCATTTTATTTGCCGGAAAGGTATACTTTTTTAGATTTTGATTTACCTCTGATCTATATTTTCTTAATCAATTAAAAAATTCATATTGCCATTTGTTACAAAATCTTCATACTTCTTATCTCTGTTTAATGAAGATTTCAGCTAAGGTTGTCTGAGCCAGGAATAGGATATAACAGTTCCAGCCACCGGCCACCGGAGGTTTTCTGATATTCTTAGCTAATTAACAGATTAATAGCGATCCAACCACCTGTATTTTCTTGCACTATCACCGAATTTCAAAGCGACTGTCAATATGATGTTTGCTCCAAAGCAACAAAAATTAATATATAAGCCAGCCTTTTCACAACTATTAAAATATTTTTTTTCATCTGACTAGTGTTACAGACCCTAAAATTGGCTTTGATCCATTATGCAGGTCAATAATATAATAGTATGAATCAATAGGTAACAAAACACCATTGCTTCTGCCATCCCATGGATGAGGGTAGCCTTGTTCTGATTTCCAGAGTGACTGACCCCATCTGTTATAGATCGTGATTTCAACATTCGGGTATGCATCGATATTGCCAATATTCCAGAC
>JBEKWS010000019.1:0-110820 GCA_049512815.1 Bacteroidales bacterium
TAATTTCAACTCATCATCGGAGGGACTATCCAAACAGCCAAAAACACAACCTTTTGTTGCAATTCCTTATTATAGCTGGTGCAACAGGGGAATAACTCAAATGGAGGTGTGGTTACCCCGAAAAGTACCGCAAAATTAATTTTAGATAGAGAAACAACTACAGTTCATTAAAAAAAAGAATCTTTATTGCAGCTACTAATGAATTATGGCCTATTCCACAACCAGATCGGGATATTAATAAAAACCTGACTCAAAATCCTGGGTATTAAATTTTTATGACATCAGAAGGGCTGTGTAATTAAGTTACACAGCCCTTTTTAATTAAACATCCATTTGTATTAATAACCTTCCGCAAAAAGGAAAAAGTTTGGAGAGTTTCTTTTAATAGAACCCTTTTAAGATTCATTTTATTGGAAATAAACTTAATTCAGAAATATTCCTTAGCCTGATTAATTCATAAACTTAAAATTAAACATAAAAATTGACTTTTGCGCTTGTGTATATTCTGATGGGATTCGTGATTTGGTTTTATGGATGAGATTTTTAAATTTTTGTCTGGATTCTACTCTGATTTTCTAGTGACAGCACTTACTTTTAGCTCAAAATCTTTCTCTGGGGTATACCCTTCCCATGCATGTTATTGATTTTCAGATTGTATACTTGAGATTCTGCGATTTGATTTTTCTACGTTCGAAGCATGATCAGCATCTCAAAACCCTTGATTTGCTCCTTTTTTGTCGTGCAAAACTGTGGTAACTCTATCTTTATCTTGGTTTTCATTTCTTTAACCCATGCAGCGGTTTTAATAATTTTAAGCTGTATGGTTTTCATGGTTGCATTGGCATACTCGCTTCCTTTTAATACCTGTTTTTGTAATGTGTGTATGAGTATGTATGCCATTGAGTGCAAAAACAAACGAAACTGGTTTGCTGTAAACTTTGAGCAAGACGATCGGTCTGATTTAAGATACAATTTATGATCTTTTATGCGTAGCTCCATCGAACCACGGGCACAGTAGCCTTTCTCGTATAAATCACGGGTGCGAAAATCGGCCAGGCTGGTGACGACATACCGGGTGTTGGTTCCCATTGTGCTTATCTCAACTTTAACAATAACTCGTTGATAGTTTTCCCAGCTCCCTGCTTTGTACAAAAATGTATGGTAACGTTTTACCGGCTTTTGGTATTGATTAAACTCTCTTTGAGCTCTTTCAATGGTTACCTGTGCCAGTTCGTGGAGTTTTGCATTGCCCGTCAGCCCGGTGATGAAGTCAACATTAGGTTGTATCCATGTCCAATCCATAAAATCCTGCGATGCAAAATGGCTGTCGCCACGTACTATAATCTTTGTCGCTGGCCATTGCACACGAAGGTATGATATCAGTTTTTGTAATAGCCTGGCAATATTGGCTTGTTTATTTCGGCGACCAGGTTTTAAAATAGTGGTTATCAACTTTCCTGATAATCCTTCATAAATATGTAATGGCATGTAACAATACTCGTTGTAATAGTTGTTGAATAATGCCAGTTCTTGTTGCCCGTAAGTATCATTGTTGGTATCATCACAATCTAAAATGATGACAGAAGGCGCTTTTGAGTATGAATTTATAAAGATGTCTACCAAACACTCGCCCAAACGAAATAGATCGGTCTTTGTTACTGTGTTTTCCAGTCGACTCATTGTAGGCTGAGATGCTAATTCGCTATCGCTTTGTGGCAATCGGCCTGCACACATTTTGAATATCATATCTTCACGCAGATCATTACAGTCATTACAGTCTTCATAGCCGGCAGCTATTTGAAAAACCCTTTGAGTTATTAATTCCCTGATTGAGTGATCAATATAACGCTGATCCCTTTCGTCGTGTATACAGTTACTAGCTGATGATAAGAGGGTTAGCTGGCTGTCAAGCTCACGAAGAAGTAATAATCCACCATCGCTGCTAATGCGATCTCCGCTAAAACCAAGTTCGATATTTTTACCTTGTATAGGAAAAAGGTTAAGTTCTCTTGTGGAAATTTCAGTTTTTTTGTCTATCATTGTACAAAGGGGTTTTTTGTTGTAACGACTTTAAATATAGCTATTTAAGTTATAATTAAAGAACAAAACCCCCTTTTTTATGAATAATTCAGGTTAGATCAATAAATTAAAAAACAAACATAATTATAGCCATGAAAAGAAGAAACCTTTTGAAAAATATGGCAGTAACAATACCTGCACTTTATTTGGCAATCACTCAAACAATACAAGACGCCCGAATGGTACAAAGATGCCAAATTCGGGATATGGGCGCACTGGGGAGCACAATGCCAGCCCGAACAAGGCAACTGGTATGCCCGTTTCATGTATGACGAGGGGAGCAGATACTATAATTTCCATGTGAAAAAGTACGGTCATCCATCCAGGTTTGGATTTAAAGATGTGATTTACGACTGGAAGGCAGAAAACTGGAATCCTGACCACCTAATGCAACTATATAAGCGTGCAGGAGCTCAATATTTTGTTGGTATGGCAAGCCACCACGATAATTTTGACAATTATAACAGTAAGTACCAATCCTGGAACTCGGTAAACATGAGACCTAAAAAAGATGTTATCGGAGGTTGGGCCAAATCTGCCAGAGAGCAGGGATTGCGTTTCGGTGTTAGTGTTCATTCCGCTCATGCCTGGCTTTTCTATGAAACCGCCCAGCGTTCCGATAAAAAAGGAGATCTGATGGGTGTTCCTTATGATGGAAAATTACAAAAGAAAGATGGGAAAGGTACCTGGTGGAAAGGATTTGACCCACAGGATTTATATGCACAAAATCATCCTTTAAGCCAAGGCAGTGATAACGTAGCTAATATTCATAAACAATGGGATTGGAACAATGGGGCAACGGTACCTGATAAAGCCTATTGCGACAAATTCCTGAACCGTACCATCGATCTGATTAATCAATACGATCCCGATCTTATTTATTTTGATGATACTGCAGTTCCTCTATGGCCGATAAGTGATGCAGGTTTAAAGATCGCAGCTCATTTATATAACAACAGCATTAATAAAAAAGGCAAACTGGAAGCTGTGTTAAACGGGAAAGTATTAAATGAAGAACAACGCCAGTGTATGGTATGGGATATTGAAAAAGGACGAAGCAACAATCTCGAACCATTTGTATGACAAAGCGATACATGTCTTGGAAGCTGGCATTACGACCGTTCGATTTATGATAATCATCAATATAAAACAGCAAAAATGGTTATTAATAATCTTATAGACATCGTAAGTAAGAACGGAACTATGCTACTCAGTGTACCTGTGCGGGGCAATGGGACTATTGATTCGGACGAAACCGCAATAGTGGAAGAAATAGCCACATGGATGAAAACAAATGGTGAATGCATTTTCAGCACCAGGCCATGGAAAATATTTGGTGAAGGCCCTGCACAGGAAAGTGCCAAACCATTGACAGCACAGGGATTCAACGAAGGAGGCGGCAAACCTTTTAGTTCATTGGATTATCGGTTCACCACGAAAGGAAATACACTTTATGCAATTGCACTTGGATGGCCCGAAAACGGGAAAGCATTGATCAAAAGCCTGTCAAAAGTTAATCAGTTGAGACCTGAAACGATTAACCGCGTTGAATTTTTAGGCGGAGGCGAGCTTAAGTTTGAGTGTAAGGAGGAAGGTTTGGAAGTGATACTTCCTGATAACAAGCCTGAACTCAATTATGCATATTCCTTGAAGATCAGTTGAAAATTTAAGAGTTCAAGACTCCCTTTCAAGCTTCTTTACTAGCTGATAATTGTTGGGTTAAACTCAGCAAATTACCTACCCAACCTATAATGGTAATTTAAACCAAAGTCGCAAACAATGAAAAAAGCAGCCCTAATTTTTAGTCGTTATTAATTTATTCAGGTTATAATTTCCACATAAGTTTATGATCTATATCCTGAACTATCTTATTATGGTCGAGCAACCAGCGTATTACTTTAATAACTTTAACTTCAGGGTAATCAATCAATTTTACAAGTTCTTCTGCATCAGGATTCTTTACAGCAAGGATTGTTTTTATCTCATCAAGAATAATATCAAACTCATATTTACTCAGATCCAACTCATTCCTTTCACGGCACACATCGCAGATTCCACAACGATCAGACTCTTCACCAAAGTAATCAAGAAGATATACGGACCTGCAATGGCTGTCTGAATCTGCATACTCAATCATTTTGTTGAGCCGGACTTCATATTTTCCCTTTACATGAAGATAGTTGTCAGGAGAGATCATTAATGCTTTCCGAACCAGTCGCTCCTCGGTGAAGATTACCAATGCTGTCTTTTTCCCTGGAATATAACGTATTATATTCAACGAAGACAATTTCACAAGATATTGATAAACAGTATCACGCGTGGCACCTGATTTTCTGGAAAGTGCTTCTTCATTAATTGGAACGAATTCAGAGAACATACCTGTGTAAGACCTCAAAAGAAGCTTAATAAATCCATCGAACGATTCGTTTGCCACCTGGAATTTATAGAGATCATCGCGGCTGACAATAAAATGCACCCGTGACGGATTATTAATTTCTTCAGTGAATTCCACATATCCTTCTCTCTGAAGAAACTGAAGACTGTTATAAGTTTCGATTACCGGCAACCTGTATTTTGCTACAAAATCATACATATTGAAGTCAGAAACGTTGTCCTTACCCGAACCGAGAGGTACCTGCAAATAGTTGCATAATGCTTCATAAGTGTCTTTGATTTTTTCAATTGGGGGAAACTTTTTTCTGATTGTATCAATCAATCGGCTTTTGTCCGCCGGTGAGTACAAAAGAACAGCAAACGCAGGTTTACCATCCCGGCCTGCCCTCCCACTCTCCTGAAAATAATTCTCAATAGAATCAGGTATATCCCAGTGAATTACGAACCTTACTTCAGATTTGTCAATACCCATTCCAAAAGCGTTAGTAGCAACAATCACCCTGGTCTCTCCAATTGTCCACGAAGTTTGCTTTTTGTCGCGAAGTTCATCTGTTAGTCCGGCGTGGTAGAAATCAGCACTGATATCATTGGCAACCAGAAGTTCAGCTACATCTTTGCATCTTTTTCTGCTTCGTACATATACAATACCACTGCCCTTTGCTTTTTGCAGAGTTTTTATAAGGTAGGTACCTTTCTCTTCAACTTTGCGTACCAGGTAGGAAATATTTTTCCTGTCGAAACTGGTTCTGAGAACATTCTTTTCCCTGAAAGCCAGTTTCTTTATAATATCATCTATGACGTTTGGAGTAGCTGATGCAGTAAGTGCCAGGAATGGAACCTTTTCGGAAATATGATCTCTCAGAGAAGCAATTTTCAGATAGGAAGGCCTGAAATCATATCCCCATTGTGAAATGCAATGTGCTTCATCAATTGCTACCAATGACAGATTAAGCCTTGTTAACTTAGCCTGAAAGATCTTTGTCGAAATTCTTTCAGGCGAAACATACAGAAACTTATAATCTCCGTATATGCAATTTTCGAGTGCATTATCTATCTCTTCACCCGCCATACCCGAATGTATTGCTAAAGATTTTATTTCCAGGCTATTAAGACGATTTACCTGATCTTTCATCAGGGCAATAAGTGGGGTTATAACAAGACAAATTCCCTCCTGTGCCAGTGCTGGTACCTGGAAAGTGATTGATTTTCCTCCGCCGGTCGGCATAAGTCCAAGGGTATCTTTTCCTTCAGCAACAGATCTTATGATCTCTTCCTGCAAAGGTTTGAAAGTTGTGAATCCCCAGTACTTTGTTAAAATTTGTCTGTATGGTTCAATATTCATTCCGGAATGCTCTATTTACAAATGTAGTAACTGTTATTCAAATTTTTATGGACGTTAAAAGAAAGAGATGTTTTACGAGTTCTGTTTTTTTTCGTAATTTGCGCCAACATAAACTTAATAACTCATCTTATGTCATTTTTTAAAGATAAAATACTTTATGAAGGTTTAACATTTGATGATGTTCTTCTGGTTCCTTCATATTCTGAGGTACTTCCAAGGGAAGTTGATCTCAGCTCAATGTTCACGAGAAACATCCATATCAACACACCTTTTGTCTCGGCAGCCATGGACTCAGTTACAGAAGATGAACTGGCAATTGCTATTTCGAGGGAAGGCGGTATCGGCGTGATCCATAAAAATATGACTATTGAAAAACAGGCAGCTCAGGTAAAACGTGTCAAGAGGGCTGAAAATGTCATGATTTTTGATCCGATAACCATAAATCTCAATGCAACAGTTGGCGAGGCAATGAATTTAATGGGTGAATACAAGATAGGCGGTATTCCTGTAATTGATAAAAACGGTATTCTCAAAGGTATTGTTACAAACAGGGACCTTAGGTTTGAAAACAATCGCGCACGCAAGATAACAGAAGTAATGACCACAAGCCTTATCACGACAAATCATCAGACAAACCTGGAATCTGCTGCCAGAATACTTCAGAAACATAAGATTGAAAAGCTTCCGATGATTGATGAAACAGGCAAGCTTATAGGTCTGATTACTTACAAAGACATTACAAAAACCAAAGACCGTCCGAATTCCTGCAAGGATGACAAAGGAAGGCTCAGAGTTGCAGGAGCAGTCGGGATTGCTGCTGATACCCTTGAAAGGGTTGAAGCGTTGATCAATGCGAGTGTCGATGCAATTTCAATTGATACCTCTCATGCTCATACAAAAAGTGTTATAAATATTTTAAAGGAAATTAGAAGGAACTTTCCGGGAATTGATGTAGTTGCAGGAAATATAGTCACATCCGAAGCAGCTAAAAAACTTGTTGATGAGGGTGCTGATGCAGTAAAAGTTGGAATCGGACCAGGTTCAATATGTACCACCAGGGTAATCGCAGGTGTAGGCATTCCACAGCTATCTGCAGTTTATAATGTTGCCAAAGCTATAGAAGGATCCGGAGTTCCGGTAATAGCCGATGGAGGTATAAGATATTCGGGTGATATTATAAAAGCAATTGCAGCAGGCGCCGATTCAGTTATGATGGGATCACTCTTCGCCGGGGTTGAGGAATCTCCAGGGGAGACTATTATTTTTAACGGTCGTAAGTTCAAAGCATACAGAGGTATGGGATCTATTGAGGCCATGCAACAGGGTTCAAAGGATCGCTATTTTCAGGATATGGAGGATGATATTCAAAAACTTGTTCCGGAAGGAATCGCTGCAAGGGTGCCATATAAAGGTACTTTGGCTGAAGTAATATACCAGATGACGGGAGGTTTAAGGGCCGGCATGGGATACCTTGGAGCTAAAAACATTTCTGTCCTCAAAAAAAATGGTAAATTTGTAAGGATCACTAACTCAGGAATTATAGAAAGTCATCCTCATGATGTTTCTATTACCAGGGAGGCTCCAAATTATAGCAGAAAATCATTTGAATAACCGGTATCAGCAAAACCTGATGAAGATCAGATCATCATATTTTATTATTATGATAATACTGTTCCCGGTTTTTTGCCAGGCACAGGATTTGAATAATAAAATATTGATGATTGTAGATGGAAATAAGATACAGGCGGGAGAATTTATAAGAATGTACAAAAAAAGTTTTGAGCCGGGAAAAGCATCTGATATCGATGGCTATCTGCAGCAATTCATTGTATTTAAACTTAAAGTAGCTGATGCGCTGAATGAAGGTTATGATACAACCAGGGCCTTTAGAAATGAGCTTAGTGGTTACAGGACGCAACTTGCACAGAATTATCTCACCGATACACAAACAAAGGAGAAACTCCTGCAGAAGGCGTACCAGAGATCACTAACTGAAATAAACGCCTGGCATATTTTAGTTGCATTGCCTCAGGAAGCTTCTCCTGAAGATACCCTGAAAGCATGGCAAAAAGCCTCTGCAATCAGGGAAAGAATTATAAAAGGTGAACCTTTCGAAAGTGTAGCGCGAGGGACCTCCGATGATCAATCGGTGAAGATTAACGGGGGAAACCTAGGTTATTTTACAGTATTTCAAATGATAATGCCATTTGAAGATGCTGCATATTCTCTTAAGAAAGGTGCTGTTTCAACGCCTGTCAGAACACCTTACGGATATCATATTATTACAGTAACTGATAAGCGTCCATCAAAAGGCAGAATTAAAGTTGCTCATATAATGAAGGTTGTTCCGCCCGGAACAGATGAAAAAGAGGCTAAAAAGGCTGAGGAGGAGATTAATAGTATTTATCAAATGTTGCATGGAGGAGCTTCGTTCTCAGAACTTGCTAAAAAGTATTCTGATCATAAAGAATCAGCTGTTAAAGGAGGAGAACTTGATTGGTTTGGGGCAGGCGAAATTATCAGTAATTTTTCTGAGGCAGCATTTGCCCTTGCAGATACAGGTAAGTATACTAAACCTGTCCGGACACTTTACGGATGGCATATTATTAAACTGTTAGACAAAAAAATGCCAGGCACCTTTGAAGAATCAAGATCATTTCTCGAAAGCAAAATCAACCAGTCGTATCTTAATTCAATAAGCAAAAAATCTTTTATCGAGAAACTAAAAAAAGAGTACAATTTCCAGATTAACCAGGATGCTTTTAACTGGTTTGTTGGAAATACTGATACACTTGTCATTCAGGGATTAAAAAAATACGACCGGACTTCAATGCCTGATGGTAATTTGTATTCATTTTCAAATCAGTATTTTACAACAAATGAATTTGCAAATTACATCGAGAAGAGAGGATCAATGGTTGTTACAAAAGATTCATTTGTATTCATAAATCGTTCTATTGAGACCAGAGCCTCTGATCATTTGATAAGTTTTGAGAATTCGGTTCTCGAAAAAAAATATCCGGAATTCCGATATCTCATGACCGAGTTCCACGATGGGATGCTTCTTTTTGAAATATCAGGCAAAAAAGTATGGAACAGGCTAAGCAGTGATTCATCTGGACTTCGCCGTTACTACGAAGAGAATAAGAACACTTATCTTTCGCGAAAAGGAATTGAGGCAAAGGTTTACACGCTTAAATCTTCAGATGGAGAAAAATTACTTTCATCAGCATTCAAAAAATATTCACAAAAACCTGATCTGGATAATCTTCTTCTTAAAAAATTTAACATAAGAAACGATACATTGCTTATTATAAAGGAAGGTACATGGTACAAAGGGGACAATCCTGAAATAGATAAAATTGAATGGATCTCCGGCCCTCATTCCTTCAATAATGGTGGTTTTCCGTCAATAATTCTTATAAAAAAGGTCATAGAGCCTTCCCCTCTGAAATTTGATGAAGTACAGGGAGAAATATTGACCAGATACCAGGAGCTACTGGAGAATGAATGGATAAGACAATTAAATAAAAAATATAGCGTTAAAATTGATAATTTGGTCCTTGAAGAAGTAAAGAAGAGGTCGTACAATGAATAGAACAATAATAATAATATGGACCATTTTCCTATTAGCCGGATGCAAAAATAATCATAACCAGGCTAAAAGAGTTGCAGTTGCAGAAGTTGGCAAAATAATTCTCTATTACGATGAAATACCAAAACTCATACAACATGGTGTAAATGAGGCTGACAGCACAGCTTTAATTCAGAATTATATCAATAAATGGGCAAAGAGAGAACTTCTTTTGCAGAAAGCTGAAGATAATCTGACACCAGAGGTAAGAGATGAAATTGCTAAACAGATCGAGGAGACCAGGTCAAATCTTATCATCTATCAGTATCAACGACAAATGATTCTCGAAAAAATGGATACTGTTTTAAGTGATTCAGAACTTGAAAATTATTACGCCGCCAACGAAAACAGTTTTTTTCTTAACTCAAATATTGTAAAAGCTCTTTTCATAAAATTACCGGTCGAAATACCTGATCTTAACAAAATCAGGTTACTTGCCCGTTCAAATGATCAAAAAGATATGCAACAACTGGAAAGCTATTGTTACCAGTTTGCCGAAAAGTTTGATGATTTCAATGAAGAATGGGTTCCGATGGACAGACTAACAATTGAATTACAGCAGAATATTGAAAACGAGGAAAATTTTCTTAAAAGAAATACCTTTTTCGAAACAAGTGATTCCACCTCAGTTTATTTAGTCTCAATACGGGACTATAGATTAAGATCTACCCTTGCCCCATATGAATATGTCAAAGATGATATTAAGAGAATCATCTGGAATACGAGGAGATTCGAATTTATTCAATCTCTTGAGAATGGAATTTATAATGAAGCTTTAAAGGCTAATAGTTTTAAGATATATTAATAATGATGAAAAGAAAATTGAAATTTTTGCTGACACTGATATGTTTGTTTCTTCCAGGCATGTTTATTGCTAATTCTCAGGTACTTGTAGAATCAACAGCAGCTATTGTAGGGAATGAGGTTATCTATCTTTCTGACCTGGAGAATCAAGTCGCTGATTACAAAAGAAACGGAGACAAAACTCCTATCGATGAACTAACGTGCAGAGTATTTCAGCAGATGCTTGTTTCAAAACTTTTTATGGATCAGGCCAGGATAGACAGTATCACCGTTACCGATGACGCTGTTGAAGGTGATCTGAACATGCGGATGAATGACGCAATCAGGAGAGCAGGAAGTGAAGAGGCCCTTGTTACATATTTTAAGAAGAGTATGCTTGAAATACGAAGGGATATAAAGAAAAACCTTTTGGAACAACAAGTTGTAGGGGAAGTTCAGAGCAAAATATCTAAGAATATAACAATAACCCCGGTTGCATTAAAAAAGTTTTATAATTCACTCCCTAAAGACAGTCTCCCTATTCTTCCTGCAAAATATGAAATAAGTATCATTCAGCTTGATCCGCCCGACAATGAAGATAACAAAGCTGAAGCCCGTCAGAAGCTTCTTGACATAAGAAGTCAGATCCTTGCTGGAAAGAGTTTTAATGTCCTGGCAATAATGTACTCTGAAGATCCCGAAACTGCAAAAAACGGAGGTGAAATCGGATTCCGAGTAAGAGGTGAGCTTGAAAAACCATATGCCGATGTAGCATTCAGTCTCACAAAGAATACTGTCTCCAAAATTGTAGAATCAAAATATGGATTCCATATTATTCAACTCATCGAACGAAAAGGCGACCTTGTTAATACCCGTCATATTCTGATCAGACCAAAAGTTAAACCGGATCAGGCAGCAAAAGCAATAGCAAAACTAGACAGTATTGCCAATCTGATCAGGAAAGACAGTCTCAAATTTGAAACAGCGGCATTACGATTCTCGACCCATAAAGACAGTAGGATAAACGGAGGCAAATTAGTAAGTTCCGATCCCTCTTCACGGGTCACCTTGTTCACTCTTGAAGAATTAAACCCGGAGATGTACGTAAAAATCAGGGATATGAAGGTTGGGGAGATATCAGATCCCTTCAAAACGCATGATGAGAATAATAATGAAGTTTTCAGAATAGTTAAGCTTGATAATGTACTGCCTGCACACTCAGCAAACCTGAAAGATGATTATCAAAACCTCTACAATGCTGCTTTGGCTAAAGAGAGGACAAAGGTTTTTGATGATTGGGTTAAAAAGAAAATTGGAATCACTTATGTCAAAATAAGTGAGGAATTCAGATCATGTGAATTTGTGCAAAAAGGATGGTTGAAATAAAACGCTTGAGTCGCATAAAGAAGAATGTTTTATTCAGGCATTTATTTTATGTCATGATGTCCCTGATTATTATTCCTTCATTGCAATCTCAGGATACAAAAATCAGGCAAACTACAAGGAAACAAATAGAACTTAAAAACGCTGATGTAGATTCTATTCTGAAAGATCCCCAGACAGGAAAGGATATTCACCACCTGAAAGGGAATGTAAGATTGAAGGATAATGACGTTTTGATGTGGTGCGACAGTGCACACTATTATCCTTATAAAAATCAGCTAACTGCGTTTAGCAAAATCCATATACAGCAGGGAGATTCTCTTAATCTTTTTGGCGATTATCTCTTTTATGATGGGGAAATTGAAATGGCTTATGTAAATGGCAATGTGGAATTAATTGATAAGGAGACTCACCTCTTTACGGATGCAATCGATTATGATGTTAAAAACAAAATCGCGCTGTACAATGACGGAGGCAGGATAACAAATGCAGAAAATAAACTGACAAGCATAATCGGTGTATATAATGTGTCAGAAAATCTGTTTCATTTTAAGGATAGTGTAAAAATTGTGAACCCTGATTATGTAATGACCGCTGATACAATGGATTACAACACTAAATCAGAAATAGCATATTTTACCGGCCCTACTGAGTTAAATGGCGATAGCTTATATCTGTACTGTGAAAAAGGCTGGTACGACACCCATAATAAGGTTACTTCCATCTGGAAAAATGCTTTAATAGACAACAGAAAACAGATTGTCCACGGGGATTCCTTATTATTTAATGATAGTACCGGGTATGGGGAATCATTTGGTAACGTTGTCATTGAGGACACCGCAAACAAAATGGCCATCGAGGGCAACTACGCCTGGTACTACAAACAACCTGAAAAATTTATGGTTACTGACAGAGCGGTGTTTATCCAGATTTCAAAAGATGATTCACTGTTCCTTCACGCTGATACTATAAGTTCAATAACAGTATCCGACAAATCTGCAAATGGTTACAGACTTATGAGAGCATACTATGGCTGTCGCGTTTTCAGCAAAAGTCTGCAGGCTAAATGCGACTCTCTCTCCTATTCATTCCGTGATTCAGTCATAAGACTTTACAGGTCTCCTGTTATCTGGTCTGAGGAGAACCAGTTAACCTCCGATTCAATGGCAGTATATACAAAAAACCGTCAGACAGACCGTTTGGAATTATATAATAAAGCATTTGTTGCAAGTCAGGTAGATACAATTAGATTTAACCAGACAAAAGGCCGGTCACTTACCGGTTATTTCAAAAATAATGAATTATATAAAATAGATATCAAAGGTAATGGAGAAGTACTATATTACCTTCTTGATGGAGAAAATGTTGCCGGGAGAGACCAATCAAAATGTGCAGATATTGAGGTTGTTTTAAATAAAGGTAAAGCATCTGAGATTTATGAGTATAAGAATCCTGACGGATTTATTGATCCTCCGTTACCAGCCGACCCTGTCCGACTGGAAGGATTTAACTGGTTCGATCATCTGAGACCTAAAAAAAAGGCTGATATATTCAATAAATAAAAAGAGGCTGATCTCTTGAGAATCGTCCTCTTTTTTTAGTATTCATCTTCATTAAAAAAGAAGTCGTCCTTACTTGGATAGTCCGGCCAGATATCTTCGATGCTTTCGTATATATCTCCTTCATCCTCAATTTCCTGCAGATTTTCAATAACTTCCATCGGGGCACCTGACCTAATGGCGAAATCAATCAGCTCATCCTTAGTGGCAGGCCATGGAGCATCCTCAAGTTTTGATGCTAATTCAAGTGTCCAGTACATAATTTCCTGATTAAGTAAAGCTTTATACAAAGTCTGCAAATATATATATTATTTTATTTAAAAAACAATACCCTTTTTTAAGTTTTGTAACATTTCAGACTGACCACTTAATATCTTCAATATCAAGCTCTAAGCTTATTTTTCTCGATAATACAAATAAAAAATCGGAAAGGCGGTTTAGAAATTTATTAACGATTTCCGGCGATTCTTCAGCTTCATTTAAACTTAATACGGCCCTTTCTGCCCTTCTACACACACATCTGGCTATATGACAATATGATACGAGTATATTCCCTCCAGGCAGAATAAAATTTTTCAAAGGAGGGAGGGTCCCCTCCATCAGGTCAATTTCTTTCTCAATCGTTGATATACAGTCAGGATCAGGCAAAATCTTTTTACTATTGTTATTGCTGTCGTATGCGAGTGCAGCAGCACAGCTCATGAGCTGACTCTGTATATATATCAGAAGCTCTTTTCGTTTAAGGTTTTCCTTGTGATCCCTTAGCAGACCTAACCATGCAATAAGCTCATCGATAGAACCATATGCTTCCACACGTATAGAATGTTTTGGAACCCTTCTGCCTCCCGACAATGAAGTTGTACCATCATCACCTGTAAGGGTATAGATCTTCATAATTCAATAAAAAGGAAAAACAAGAAGTTAAATAATCTTCTTTCAGGTACTTTATGCCTTTATATATTTTTCATTACGAAAGTCCTGTGCAATCTCCCCGTCGAAGAGCCTGATTATACGGGCAGCATGTTTAGCAATATCCTCTTCGTGTGTAACAACAATCACCGTATTCCCTTTTCTATGAATATCATCGAGCAGCCCCATAATATCAATTGATGTTTTGCTATCGAGGTTACCTGTCGGCTCATCTGCGAGTATAATTGATGGTTTGTTTACAAGGGCCCTGGCTATCGCAACACGCTGGCGCTGTCCGCCTGATAACTCATTAGGTTTATGAGTCATTCTGTCTGCAAGACCTACCTGTTCCATGGTTTCAACCGCAATTTTTTCTCTGTCAGCTTTTGGCATTCCTGCATATATTAATGGTAATGTAACATTCTCCAGTGCGGAATACCTTGGGAGAAGGTTAAAAGTCTGAAATACAAATCCAATCTCTTTATTTCTTATCTCTGCGAGAAAATCATCTTCCATTTTACTTACATCGGTACCATTAAGAATATAACTGCCGCTTGATGGGGTATCAAGGCATCCGAGAAGGTTCATTAAAGTAGATTTCCCTGAACCTGATGGCCCCATAATAGCAACATATTCATTCCTGTTAATATTAACTGTGACTGACCGTAAAGCCCTCACAATCACGGATCCAACCTGATAATTCTTTACAATATCGTGAATCTCAATTACTCTGTCCATAACTTTAAAATTTGAATTTCCGAAATTAGATTAAATATGTCAGATAATAAATTTTAAATCCGTAATTTTTGTTAATATCTGATTATATAGTTGTAATGATTTATCTTATCCCTGAAGAAAACAATTCCCATCCTGAAGATATCAACACTCAAAGAGACCTTCTTATGAAGCTTTATTTCGGCCCAGGCCTCATTCATCTCTTTTGAATAGTTAATGTCATCAAGTATAATAACTGTCTTGTAATCTGATAATTCAGCTATTTGATTGAAATATTTTATGGTCTGTTCCTTCTTGTGGTTTCCGTCAATAAAAACCAGGCCTGATTTAATACCGGTTTTTGTAAGACCTGGTAAAACCTCGTCAAAAGAGCCTTCAATAATTTTAATATTATTCATGCCGGCTTCAATAAAATTCTGCTTTGCAATTTCGGCTGTTGCATGACAACCCTCTATTGTACAAACTGTTGTATCGCTATGAGAAGCAGCCAGGTACATCGTGCTTATTCCTAATGAGGTGCCAAACTCAATGATAAGCGGTTTGCCAAATTCACCCGCCATATTTGACAATAACTCGCCATATTTCCTGGGAACAGGTGAGTTTCTGGCTATATCTGACACTTTTCTTAAGGAAGTTTTCAATAATTCTGACCGTGAACCAAGGTCATTTACAATAATAGTTCGCCTGTCAGTGATCATTTTTTTCCTGACCTTTTCAATTAAACAGACAATATCAGGATCGACCTTATTCCGAAAGATCCTTGACACCAGATCAAAAACGAATGGACTGTGAATTCCATGTCCTTTCCTATGGCGTGACAGAAGAAAGTAATTCAGATATTTGGCTTCTCTAAAAAAAATCATTTCCATACTGATATATTAATTAGGACAGGTTTTCAAAAATACGTATTTTCGGATAATGATTTATTATTAATATTAGTGTCAATTTTCGCTGATAAATTTGACTAATATTTTAAACACAAAATCCATTAACCGCAAAGTTCGCAAAGGTTTAAAACCCCAAGATCGCAAAGAACCTTTTGGAAGATTGTTAACTTTATGTCCTTTGCGTTCTTATACACCGAAGTTTCAGCAAAGGCGGACTTTGCGCACTTTGCGGTTTAAAAAGCTTTTAAGACCGTTATAAGGAATTTGCTCAATATGATTAAACAGGAATTTTTAAATACAGAGATTACTTATTTGCAGGGAGTGGGCCCAAAAAGGGCAGAACTGCTAAATAAAGAGTTAAATATTTTTACGTTTCGTGATCTGCTTTATTATTTTCCTTATAAATATATTGACAGGACCAGGTTTTATAAGATTGCAGAACTTGATCCTGACCTTCCATTTGTCCAGATAAGAGGCATAATAAAAGGATATGCTACAGAGGGCCACGGTTCAGGTAAACGGTTGGTTGCTGATTTTCAGGATGATACAGGCACTATAAAACTTGTTTGGTTCAAGGGCGGAAAATGGATCACAGGAAGCTATAGCCCGGGAGTAGAGTTCATTGTTTTTGGAAAACCAGGTGTGTTTAACGGAATTATTAATATTATCCATCCTGAAATTGAAGCTGCAGATAAAATTGCAGAAAGACTTAATTCCGCACTGCAGGCGCAGTATAGCACCACTGAAAAGCTTAAAAATCAGTTCGTAACTTCAAAAACAATTAATAAGTTGATAAGCAACCTGCTGAAACAGATAAAAACAAGGTTGCCTGAAACATTACCTCTATATCTTGTTTCCCGATTTAAACTTATGGAACTTCATGAGTCACTCCATAAGATCCATTTCCCTGCTAATCCTGATGAACTTGAAAAAGCCCGCCACCGGCTGAAATTTGAAGAACTGTTTTACATACAATTGAATCTGTTAAGATATAAAACCAACCGTAATCTTAAATTCAGGGGATTTATTTTTTCAAGTGTGGGTGATAATTTTAATAATTTCTATTACAACAACTTACCATTCACTCTTACTGAAGCTCAGAAAAGAGTAATGAAGGAGATCAGAAAAGATCTTGGTTCAGGAAAACAGATGAACCGTTTGCTTCAGGGGGATGTCGGTAGCGGTAAAACACTTGTGGCACTGATGAGTATGCTTATTGCGATAGACAACGGATATCAGGCATGCATAATGGCTCCGACCGAAATTCTGGCAAACCAGCATTATCAGACTATCTGTAAATTACTTGAAGGAATTGATATTAAGATCTTTCTGCTGACAGGTTCCTCAAAAAAATCCTCCCGGAAATCAATAGCTGAATCATTGCTTGACAGATCGTTGAATATATTAATCGGTACTCATGCTCTTCTTGAGGAGAATGTTCAGTTCGCCAACCTTGGATTGGTGATAATTGATGAACAACATCGGTTCGGAGTTGCCCAGAGGGCAAGACTCTGGCAGAAAAATCTCAATCCGCCTCATATTCTTGTAATGACGGCTACTCCTATTCCCAGAACGCTTGCTATGACCCTTTATGGAGATCTGGATGTCTCGGTAATTGATGAATTACCCCCGGGGAGAGTTCCAATCAAAACTATGCATTTTACTGATTCAGAAAGAAATAAGGTCTTTGGATTTATCAGGAACCAGATTGCCGAGCATCGTCAGATTTATATTGTATATCCCCTCATCAAAGAATCCGAATCAATGGATTATAAAGATCTTGAGGATGGGTGGGATACCATAACAAGAGTCTTCCCTGCTCCAAAATATTGCATAAGCATTGTTCATGGGAAAATGACTCCGGCGAATAAGGAGATGTCTATGAAGCTGTTTAAGGATGGAGCGGCTCACATTCTGATTGCTACAACCGTTATAGAGGTAGGTGTTGATATACCTAATGCAACTGTAATGATAATTGAAAGTGCAGAACGATTTGGCCTCTCACAGTTACACCAGTTAAGAGGACGCGTTGGCAGAGGCGCCGATCAGTCATACTGCATCCTTATGAGTTCAGATAAGTTATCAAGAGAAGCTGCTAAAAGGATTGAAGTAATGATCAGAACCAATGATGGCTTTGAAATTGCTGAGACCGATCTTCAGCTGAGGGGACCAGGCGATATTGAAGGAACTCTTCAAAGTGGTATTCCATTTGACCTGAAAATTGCCGACCTGGCTAAAGATGGACAGTTAATTGAATATGTCAGACATATTGCTGAAGAGATTCTTAACCTCGATCCCTCACTTGAAAACACTCAAAACCTGATATTCAGATCAGAGTTGAACCGACTCTTCAGTCAGCGGCAATCATGGAGTAACATAAGTTGAAAATATGACACTGACAGATTATTACGAAATATTGGGGTTGCCTGTTAACTCTACAATTGAAGAGATCAAAAAAGCATACAGGAAAAAAGCACGTCTCTACCACCCCGATATTAATCCAGCCCCTGATGCCAAGGATCATTTTATCAGCATAACAGAGGCCTACGAGTTCCTGATTGCAAATCACGAGAAGATAAAATCGGATGATCAGGCTTATCATCAGGCAATGGAAGATTGGAGAAAGTACAGGCAGGATAGGTCACGGAAACGAGCAACTGTGTATGCGCGGACTTCATATGGAACTTTTAAAAACACAAGGTTTTATAAAACTACAAGGATCTTTGATGGTACAACAATAATTTTCAGTTTTGTGATCTCTATTATGGTACTGATTTATACTATATATGGATATATCTTCCGACTGAACCATCCCTTGCCGGGACTCGAAAAACCGTCAGTATTTGTTTTCATAATGCTTCTTGTTCTGGGGATGATCTTCTTCGTTGTATCCT
This sequence comes from Bacteroidales bacterium, assembly GCA_049512815.1. Classification (GTDB taxonomy): domain Bacteria; phylum Bacteroidota; class Bacteroidia; order Bacteroidales; family VadinHA17; genus LD21. The sequence continues at coordinate 18,600 of JBEKWS010000019.1, forward strand.
TTATTTATCTCAAAGCATATCTGGAGACATCAAGAAAACAAAAAAAGAAATCTTAGTCAAATGGCATGGTTTTTGAATCTTTTCACTTTATAACCCGGACCTAATTAAATTGGATTATTACTAATTCAATTTCATTAGTCCCTCTAATTTGAGGATTATGAAAAAAAATAATTTCAAAACCGCAGTTTCAATTTTATTTATAATTTCTTTGACTTTTTTATCATGCAACAAAGAACCCATTGAAACTTTCCCAACGGACCCTGTTCAAATAAATCTTACTGCAGATCAGGTTTCACTCATTGAATCAGAGAATTCGTTCGCTTTCGACATATTCATGAAAGTTGTTGAAAATTCTTCAGAATCTGAGAACATCATCATCTCCCCTCTCAGCATCTCCGCTGCTCTTTCAATGACACTCAACGGGGCAAACGGAGCAACCCGCGATTCTATGCTGGAAGCCTTAAGAGTGAATGGTTTAACCCCCGAAATAATCAATAACTCATATAAGAATCTCACGGAATCGCTTCTGAATGTCGATAAGCGAGTTTTAATCTCTATTGCCAATTCTGTATGGACAGAGAAGGATTTTGTCGTAAAAAAACCTTTTACAGATATCCTTACCGGATTTTATGATGCTGAATCAAAGACATTTGACATCGCCGATCCTCTGGTTCCTACACTGATTAACAGCTGGATTGAGAGCAAGACAAACGGTTTGATAAAAAATATGGTTGACAAACTGGATGACAATACCGTGATGCTCCTTATAAATGCCATCTATTTTAAAGGTAAGTGGAAATTTCAGTTTGATAAAACTAATACCGTCCAGGAATCATTTTATAAACCAGGTGGGGTAACGGCTCAGGTTCCGATGATGAAACAAACTTCTGATTTTAAAATTTATACCGCTCAAGGATTTACTGTCGCTGAATTTCCTTATGGTCAGGCCAATTTTGTTATGGATTTGATCATCCCTGATGATAAAAACGGGATTAATAGCATAACTCCAATGATAAACAACAGCAGTTTCAACCAATGGCTGAATAATATGTACGCAAGAAAGACTGATCTTTCATTTCCGCGATTTAAATATGGATATAAGAAACAGCTTAATGATATCCTAACTGATATGGGGATGGGAATCGCATTTACTGATAATGCAGATTTTTCAAATATATCATCGTATATTCCTCTGCAAATAAGCTCTGTTAATCATCAGGCATTTATTGAAACAAATGAAGAAGGTACTGAAGCTGCCGCTGCAACAGTAGTCGGTATCATCGCTACTTCAGAACCTGCTGGTCCTTTCGTCCTTAAGATTGACCATTCATTCCTTTATATTATCAGAGAGACAACTACCAATTCTATACTTTTTATGGGTAGAGTGGCTGATCCACTGGCTGAGTGAAGTTACAGAATAAACTCTCCCCTCAGTGTACCTTCGTGAAAACCTTTGAGTGCCTTTGTGGTAAAAGCTAAATCATTGAACCACAAAGGATCACAAAGGACATCACAAAGTAACACAAAGGAAAACAAGAAAGAAAATGCCTTTTTAGACACCCCCGTTGAGAGGTAAGTTCATCGAATCTCTTTTTTAATTACATTTAGACCAATAATTACAGACCTTGATCAATCTGATGATTGACAATTACAAATAATTCTGCTGCAATTTAATCTATGACGAAACTAGCTAAAGAGCTCACTCTGTATGGGTTGATTATGGTGGCGATTGGTTCCTGTATCGGGTCAGGTATCTTTGTAACACCTTCACAAATTGCCGGATTGATTCCATATCCTTTATTGATCCTTGCAGTATGGGCTATTGGTGGAATTATTACCTTGACAGGTGCTCTCACTTTCGGAGAGCTTGGCTCAATTTTTCCACAGGCAGGGGGAATTTATGTATTTCTCAAAGAGGCCTACGGCGGATGGCTTGGGTTTTTATACGGATGGGCCTATCTGCTTATCATAACTTCCGGTTCAATAGCAGTTTTGTCACTTGCATTCTCTTACTATCTAAGTTTTTTCATTCCAATGAATGATACCTGGAAAATTATGACAAGCATAATAGTAATTAGTTTCCTTACTACACTAAATGTTTTAAGAGCTAAATTCGGAGAAATGTTTTCCAATATTTTTACAAGTTTGAAGATACTTGGTATACTCATAATTATTTGTGTCGGTTTATTTTATGGCAAGAGCGAAATATCCTTCAAAGTGTTAGGGTCAGGTTTATCTTCCTCCGGAAATGCCGGACTTTCCAGTTTTGGTGTTGCTCTTGTTGGCGTCTTGTTCTCTTACGGAGGCTGGCAGCATGCTTCGTTCCTTGCAGGTGAGACAAAGAATCCTACAAGAAATGTTCCAATTGCCATGATTGCCGGTGCAATTGTAGTAACTATTATTTATATGCTCGTTAATATAAGCTATATGTTACTCCTTCCTCTGGGTACAATTACTTCTTCTCAGAAAGTTGCTGCTGAAGCTGTCAGTACGATTCTTCCATTCGGAGGAATGCTTGTAGCAGCAATTATTGCAATTAGCACACTTGGTACCATTGGTATTTATACACTGTCTGCTCCAAGAATATATTTTGCAATGGCAGAAGATGGATTGTTTTTTAAAGGCATTGCAAAAGTTCATCCTGTTTTCAAAACTCCTGTCAATGCAATAATAATTCAATCTGTCTGGGCAATTGTTCTCCTTATCTTCTGGAGAACATTCGAAAATCTTATTACCTACACAGTTTCTGTTGAATGGATCTTTTTTACTCTCGCTGCAGCAGGAATCTTTATTTTCAGGAAAAAGCTAAAGAATGTCGAAAGACCTTACAAAACATTCGGATACCCGGTAACACCTCTTATTTTCATATCTATCTGCACATGGTTTGTTCTTAATATAATGATAAACAAACCGTTACATATAGGTGTAGGAATCGGTTGCCTGCTCCTTGGTGTACCAGTTTATTTCTACTTCAGAAAAAAGAATTTACATCATCATATTGATAATTTATGAACATCTTAAACCCCCTTTCCTGTTTCCCCCAAGAGGAAGGCCGGGAAGGGGGTAATAAAAGATATAATAATTTACTAACATGAAAGATATTTCTTATATAATCAACCATCTCGGAGAAGAACGAGAAAAATACTTTAACGCCATCACTCCTCCGGTGTTTCAGACAAGTAATTTTGCTTTCAGGAATGTTGAGGAATTGAAAAAGGCAATTGCCGATGAAAAAAACAGCTATGTCTATTCACGCGGAAACAACCCTACAGTCGACATCCTTTGTAAAAAGATTGCAGCTCTTGAAGATACCGAGGAAGCTCTTGCTTTTGCCAGCGGTATGGCTGCCATCTCAACTGCAGTAATATCATTTATTAATTCAGGTGACCATATCGTTTCTGTACGAAGCAATTACAGCTGGGCCAACATGCTGATGACAAGGTTTCTGACCCGTTTCGGTATTGAAACAACTTTTGTTGATGGCTGTGATACTGAAAACTTTAAAAAGGCTATCAGGAAGAACACCAGGATAATATATCTGGAAAGTCCCAATTCGTTAACATTTGAACTTCAGGATATTGAGGCAGTTGCAGCAATTGCTAGGAACGCAGGAATAACAACCTTAATAGACAACAGTTATTCATCCCCGCTGACACAGTCTCCTGCCTCCATGGGAATAGACATAATACTCCATTCAGCAAGCAAGTACCTGGGTGGACACAGTGATATTGTTGCGGGAATGGTTTGTGGATCATCTGAGAACATATTGAGAATTTTCAAAAATGAATATATGGGTCTTGGAGGAATTATTTCTCCCTTTAATGCATGGCTTATGCTCAGAGGATTACGAACTCTTCAGGCAAGAATAGATCGGATATCGGAAACAACTACAAAAGTTTTGGAATATCTTGAAAATCATCCAATGGTTGCTGATGTTTTGCATCCTCTTTCAAAGAGACATCCGCAATACAATCTGGCCGTAAAACAGATGTTGAAACCAACAGGTCTTTTTTCAGTAAGGTTATCGGTAACTGATAAAAACAAGATAGAGCTTTTTGTAAACAGTCTCAGGCAATTCATTATAGGGGTCTCATGGGGCGGACACGAATCGCTGGTTTTTCCGGCATTATCGTTTGATGAACAACGTACAAAAGATGGGTACTCAAATAATCTTATCAGATTCTACATTGGTCTGGATGAAGCAGACTCACTAATCCGGGATCTGGAACAAGCCTTTGGCAAAATCATTTAAGCTTTATAAAATTGAAGTGAACATCAAGCACCGAAGCAAAGTACTCTCCACGTTCCAGAATGTCATCATCACCATCTTCATAGTACCAGTTGAATATGTATTTCTTATGTTTCAGAGCAACGTAGGTAATCTTCTGCAGAATATGAATAAATACCTTGGCGCTGGCACTGTTAAAATATTCAAGATTCAAATCCACAGAGGTAACTTCAGCAGGAGCATTAATATATTCGGTAATCCAGTCTTCAATTGGTCCAAAAAAATCAGTTACATTCTCATGTATTGACCTTCCCCTGATACGAATTATCCCTTCCGGATTTAAAATGACCTCTGGTGTATTCTTTGTCGGTGAAATCCTCAACTCCTCCATCTCATTCTATTTGTTGCGAAATTACAAAAAAAAACAATAAAAATGTTAATACCTGGCTTGAGGAGTTACGTCATGACCTGAAAATTCACCCCTTAGGTATTTATAGTATCCAGTAATTCCAATCATAGCAGCATTATCTGTTGTAAGTCTGAATTCAGGAATAAACAGGTTCCATTTTCTCTTTTCAGCTTCCAGTTTTATCTCATTTCTTAAACCGGAATTTGCTGAAACTCCCCCCGCGATTCCAATCTCTCTGATCCCGGTTTGTATTGAGGCTTTTATCATTTTTCCGATAAGAATACTGACTATTGTATGCTGAAGAGATGCGCACAGATCTGCTTTGTTTTTTTCTATAAAGGCCTGGTCTTCTTTTAACCTGTTGCGGAGGAAATAGAGAAAGCTTGTCTTTAATCCGCTGAAACTGAAATCAAGACCATTGACATGAGGTTTTGCAAACCTGAAAGCATTCATATTTCCTTCACTGGCCAGCTTATCGATCAGCGGGCCGGCAGGATACGAAAAACCCATTACTTTTCCGCATTTATCAAAAGCCTCACCTGCCGCATCATCAATAGTGTTTCCGATAACCTCCATCTCAAGTTGGCTCTTCATAACAATTATCTGTGTATGCCCTCCTGACACAAGCAGGCATAAGAAAGGGAAAGAGGGAAACTGGTTTTTCTTATCTTTTTCAAGTATAAAGTGAACCAGAACATGTGCCTGAAGATGGTTTACCTCTATTAAAGGAATGTTTTGAGCAAGTGCAAATCCCTTTGCAAAAGAAGTTCCTACCAGAAGCGAACCAAGGAGTCCTGGTCCGCGTGTAAAAGCAACTGCATCAATATCTTCAACTTTTATCCCGGCTTCTAACAATGCCTGATGTGTAACAGGAACAATATTAACCTGATGAGCTCTTGATGCAAGTTCCGGGACAACACCCCCATACGACATATGGATATCCTGGTTGGCAATAAGATTGGAAAGAACATAACCGTCCCTGATAACTGCAACGGAGGTATCATCACATGACGATTCTATCGCTAAGATTGTAACTGCCATTAATACTTTGTTTTTCGGTATATTTCAGGTAATTTTGATTCTTGATTTTTTAACACATTTCAATGCTCAAAAATATTAAAAAATCACTTAAGTATTTTGTTATTGTTATCGGGGTCATAATAATGCTCCCGACAGTCCTTTATCTTTTATTACAGACTTCCGCAGTTCAGACTCTGATGGTAAAACGGATAACAAGTCATTTTTCAACTGAAATTAAATCAACAATATCTATTGGCAAAATTGAATATAAATTTTTTAATAAATTGTCTATCAATGATATACTTATTAAAGATAAAAATAATGATACACTGATATATTGCCAAAAAGTTATAGCTGGCATCAGGAGAATGGATTTTAAAAACAGGTCATTCAGGCTTGGAAGAGTAAGTTTGATTAAACCGGTTGTGGCATTTATTACAGACTCCTCTGGTCTGATGAACCTTACATGGTATATGGACCTGATTAAGAATCCGGCTGACACAATAAAAAAAGTCAGCGTCAGTTTCTCAATCGATCAGATAGATATCAGTGATGCCAGGTTTTCTTTTATCAATCATACAGGTATAAAAGGTAAAACCAAAATGGACTTTAATAACCTGAATCTTGCCGGAATAAACGGGATTATTGAAGACTTTAAATCTTTAAATGATACAACTACTTTTAACATCTACAATCTGGGATTTAAAGAATCATGCGGTTTCTCGGTGAAAAAAATGAACAGCTCTGTTATCATAGCCATGCAAAACATTTTGCTTAACTCTGCTTTTATTAACTGCGACAACAGTATAATAAACATTTCCAGATTTGGTCTGATTGCTGATTCAGCCAGCTCATTTAAAAGATTCACTGAAAAAGTTAAACTTGATATCGTACTCGAAAAATCCCTGATAAATACTTCGGATCTGCAATATTTTATTCCTTTTGCTGATAGTGTAAATGAATCTGTATCATTATCAGGAAAGATCCTTGGCACCATATCCGAATTAAGAGGTCGAAATGTCAAACTTTCTTACAGGAACAATACTTCACTTGACTGTGATTTTGATTTTTCAGGACTTCCAAAAATAGAAAATGCATTCATATATATCGGAGTTAACAGCCTTAAGACAAATGCAAAGGATTTCGAACAGATCAATATACTGGGAAAAGAACTTCTGATTATCCCGGAGGTTCTTAAAAAGCTGGGAAATATCTCATTTAATGGAAGTTTTACCGGATTTATAACTGATTTTGTAACCTATGGAGAAATCAGAACCAGCCAGGGAAATATTCGGACTGATATATCACTTAGGCCAGGAGAATCCAAAAAATACATGGTTAAGGGCCTGCTTAAGGGAAGTGATATTAATATCGGAGAACTAATCGGAAAATCTGAATTATTAGGTAAGCTCAGTATGCAGACCAATGTTGATGGTTATGCCTATTCTTTAAAAAAATTTGCTGCAAATCTTACCGGTAGAATTGACAGTATTGAAATAAATAAATATTTATACCGTAACATATCTTTGAATGGATTCTTTACGGAGAAAACATGGGATGGAAGTATAAACATTGTTGATAAGAATTTAAAACTCGACCTTCTGGGATTACTTAATTTTAACAATAAGCTACCCGAATTTGATTTTACCTTAAACATAGCTGATGCAAATCTTTATAAGTTGAATATTGACAAACTTGACTCTACCTCTTCCGTTACAATGCTTCTTACATCTAACTTCAAAGGGAATAGTATCGATAACCTTGATGGTGAAATAAAACTTCTGCATTCCAACTTTAAAAAATTTAACAATAACCTCGAGCTTAATGACCTTTCCATCAGGAACTACAAAGAAAACTCTGAACCCGTATTAAGTCTGCGGACAGATTTTGTTGATGCAGATATAAAAGGTTATTACAATTTTGCTAAAATCGGGAATCTTATTAAATCAACTCTTGCAACACTGATGCCTTCTAAATTTCCTGTTACCGTCAAACGTAATGACCTCAAAAAGAACAATTTCACTTTTGAAATTAATTTTAAAAACACTGATAAAATCAATGATTTTTTCAGGACAGGTATATTATTAGCAGACAAAAGCTCTATAAAGGGTTCCATTTTTACTGACAGTATAATACACATCGAAGGAAAAACAAATTTATTAAAAGTTAAAAATAATGTTTGGAAAGATTTTTCTTTGGATGCAAAGGTTTCAGGCTCTGAATTATTAATTGGTGTTAACGGTTCATCTCTCACCCTGCTGGGACAATCTGAGCTTAAGGATTTCTCTGTTGAACTTAAGACAAAGCCGGATAATTTCATTTTTACTGTTAATTGGGATAACAAAGACAAAATCCTCAACCGGGGTAATTTTATTGCGAGAGGTACAATAGAAAAGAATCTCATTGGAAAAAGAAATGTGATTCTGAAGGTTGATATTGATTCCTCGCATATTTATTCAGAAAATAACCTCTGGAAATTAAGCAATTCATCCTTAGTGATTGATTCAAATGCAATAAGTATTAGTAAGCTCTATATCACCAGTAATGACCGTTATTACCTTGTTGATGGCTCTGTATCAGAGAATCCGGCAGATACATTGCATCTGGAATTTAAGAATATTGATATTGCACCTCTTAACTATTGGATAAACAGGAAAAGGAATAATGATCCTAATGCGCTTCCCCTGGATTTTAAGGGCAGTCTTAACGGAAAAATTCTTATAACCAATGTGTACAAGAGTTTATTACTTGCAGGTAATATAGTTGTAGAAAATTTCTCCTTGCTTGGCAGTGAGTTTGGTAATATTTCAATTAAATCGGAATTGGACAATATTAAAAAAGTTGTTAATATCCATGCCAGCAATAACTTCAATTCTGTAAAAATGTTTGATATTTCAGGAATGTATGATCCTGCAGCAAAAAAAATAGATCTTACCGCCAACACAACCAAATTACCTGTTGGTTTTCTTAACCCGTTGCTTAAAGTATTTGCTTCTGAAATAAAAGGATTTGCATCAGGTAAGGTAAATTTATCAGGAAATACAGATAATCTTGTTCTTAAAGGAACGGTGATGGCAGAGAACGCTTCAATGAAGATCAATTATCTGCAGACAAAATACACCTTAAATGATACTATCAGATTCGATAAGGATGGGATTAAATTCAATAATATCAGGGTTAATGACATAAAAGGAAATGTTGCTACTCTCTCCGGTTCAGTTAATCATAAGAATTTCCATGATTTTACTGCTGATCTCATTATCAAAATTATTTCAAACGGTTTCCAGGTATTAAACACACAACTTAAGGACAATCCATTATTTTATGGCACCGCTTATGCTTCGGCTTTGGGAGTTGCAAAAATAAAAAGCGATCAGAATTCCCTTTCATTCAAGATTAACGCTAAAACAGATAAAAACACAATGCTTTCTATCCCACTGAATAAAGGTCTTTCAGTTTCTGAATATTCGTTCATCACCTTTGTTGACTCGAGTAAAGGTAAAAAAGTGGAACAAATAGCTGGTATCAGAACCTCTCCTGCTTCTGCAAAACAAATCGGGATTGATCTTGACATGATTCTTGATGTCACACCGGATGCTGTAATAAAAATTATTTTTGATTCAAAGGTAGGTGATATTATGAAAGGCAATGGATCAAGTGAAGATCTGCACATAACTCTTAACAAGAAGGGTGATTTCGGAATATGGGGTGAGTATTTAATTGAAGACGGGGACTATACTTTTACACTTGCTAATATTATAAATAAGACCTTTAAGGTGGAAAATGGAGGGAAGATAATGTTTACCGGAAATATCAAAGATGCAGAAATTGAATTGAAGGCTGACTATTTAAATTTAAAAACCTCTCTCTCAACGATACTTCCGGATGTTCCGGATCCGAATGGAAAATATAAAGAAAGAATAAGTGTTGAACCTCAGCTGAATTTATCCGGCAAGTTGTTCAATCCAGTCGTCGCATTCGATATTTATCTTCCGGATGCAGATGAAGAGCAAAGAGCTTACCTGCGAAATGCAATTTCAACGGAAGAAGAATTAACCCGGCAAACTGGATCCCTGCTTATATTAGGTAGTTTTATGCCACCCTTAGGATATTCATCTGGCTCTGCAACCACCATAGGAACTTCAGCAATGGCAGCTACAACTCTTGAAATGTTTTCAAACCAGTTTAGCAACATGTTATCACAGATAAGCAAAGATTTTGAACTCGGATTCCTTTACAGACCTGGATATGATGCTATAAACCCCCAGGAGGTTCAGCTTGCTTTATCAACTCAGCTACTGAAAAACAAAGTAGTACTCAATGGCAATGTTGATGTCAGGGGAACCAGCAGTGTAACAAATAATACAAATCAACTTGTGGGTGATTTTGATGCAGAAGTAAAGCTTACAGAAAAGTTACGCTTCAAAGTATTTAACAGGTTCAATGATGTTTATCAAGGATTGAGCCCCTACACTCAGGGCGTCGGAATCGTATTCAAAGAAGATTTTAATAAGTTTTCTGACTTGTTCAGAAAAAAAATCAAAACCGACATGAAGAAAGAGGATGAAACAAAAATAAAAGATAAATAGTTTGATACAAATTCCCTCTTTCATTGATACCCATAGTTAATAAATTTTTCATCATTGTTATTAACCCCGCATAATAGAATAGGGTATCTTTGCGTTTTTTTATAACTTCGCACGTGAAAGTAATCTATATAAGATATTAGAAATATTTGAAACATTTTGAATATTGTACAATCAAATCGTTATAAACTAATAATTGCAACCCCAGTCAAATAATGACCTGCACAGAGTTCCTTCCGAAAAAAGGAAAGGGATATTCGGCACTACTTTAGTTCATGCAGTAATATTGGCTTTGCTTATTCTGGCCGGATTTACTATACCTCCGCCTCCTGAAATGGGAGAAGGTATAATGGTTAATTTCGGCACTGATGAAACTGGTTCCGGCATGATTGAGCCCTCTCCTTTTTCTGTTCAGATAGAAAAGGCAACACATCCCCGCGAAAAAGTTGCAGTGAAGACAGAAGATGAACATATTCTCACTCAAAACATAGAGGAAGCACCGGCAGTTAAGAAAATTGATCCGGAAGCAGCAAAGAAAAAACTGGAGAAAATTGAAGCCGATAAAAAGATTAAAGAGCAACTCACTGCGGAAAGAATCCGGAAAGAACAGGAAGAGACCGAAAGGAAGAGAATTGAAGCGGAACAGAAACGCCAGGCAGATATCATGAACCGGACAAAAAATGCTCTGGCAAATTCAAAAAATGCAGGAACCAACTCTACAGGAGAAGGCATAACCGGAGGACCAGGTAATCAGGGTGTTACTACAGGATCAATTAATTCCAAAGTCCGTGGTGATGGCAGCGGCCTTGGCGATAAAGGCAATGGTTTTGGTGATAAGGGTAACGGTCTTGGTAATAAGGGTATATCATATAACCTTCAGGGTCGTGGTTTCCAGTCACTTCCTCCTCCTAAGTATGATTACCAGGGGGAAGGAAGAGTAGTCGTTGAAGTAAGTGTCGACAGGGCAGGTAAAGTTGTACAGGCCACGCCTGGTACAAAAGGGTCAACCACACTCGATGAATATTTACTTAAGGTAGCAAAAGAAGCTGCTCTTGAGGCCAGTTTCGAAGTAAAACAAGATGCCCCGGCTATTCAAAAGGGTACTATCACATATAATTTTATTCTAAAATAGGATAATTCAGGAATGTGTCGCTATACATTCCTGAATTATTATTGTCCTCTCTCAAATAATTCCTTTATTGCAACATGAAGGTTATCAATAAGATTATTATCCTTAATAATATAATCATCAATACCTTTCCTTGCAAGCTCAAGTACAATTTCCCCTTTCTCCTGACCTGATAACATTATGACTGGAGTATCAGGCTTTAACTCTTTTAACTTATCCAGAACTTCCATTCCATTCATTACCTCCCGATCATTATTGACAAAAAAATAGTCCAGGATTATCAAGTCAGGGTTTTTATTTAACGCATTGAGGCAGTCTTCACCATATTCGAAAGCCTCAAGACGGTAACCCTCAGATGTAAATCTCTTAATAACCAACATGTTTATAAAAGGATCGTCGTCGACAATAAAAATAAGTTTCTGGTCATTCATCGAAGAGAGATTGATAATGGACGTTTACAAAGTTATAATAAAAATCTAAATCATATGATTTTTAACAAATTCAGTCATTTTAGTTTTATCAAACAGAAAAGAGAGGATAAGATTTCATCATCTTAATCACTTTTTCTCCGACTCTGGTAATCACTGTTTTATTTTCAATATTTGAAATAACCTCATCAATAAGGTCAACAATTATCCCCATATGTTCTTCTTTAAGCCCCCTGGTCGTAATTGCCGGTGTTCCAACCCTTAGTCCGGAAGTAAGAAACGGAGAACGGCTGTCAAACGGAACCATATTCTTATTTACAGTAATATGGGAAAGGACAAGAGTGTTTTCAACCTTCTTACCTGTTATTTCAGGAAACCTGGTCCTGAGATCAATTAGCATCAAATGATTGTCAGTACCATCAGAAATAACCTTGTAGCCTTTATCCATAAAAGCTTTTGCCATTACGGAGGCGTTCTTTTTAACTCTCGATTGATATTCCCTGAATTCAGGAGAGAGCGCTTCACCGAAAGAGACTGCTTTTGAAGCTATTATATGCTCCAGGGGACCGCCCTGGATACCCGGGAAAACTGCTGAATTTAAAAGAGAAGACATCATCCTTACTTCACCTTTTGTTGTAGTAATGCCCCATGGATTCACAAAATCTTTACCCATGAGGAGAATGCCGCCTCTCGGACCACGAAGAGTTTTATGGGTTGTTGAAGTTACAATATGAGCATATTTCAAAGGATTGCTGAGAAGTCCGGCTGCTATTAACCCTGCCGGATGTGCCATATCAACCATAAGAATAGCGCTGATCTTATCTGCAATCTTTCTCATCCTTTCATAATCCCACTCCCGCGAATATGCTGATGCCCCACCTATTATCATCTTTGGCCTTTCTTTCAGAGCAGTCTCCTCCATCATATCATAGTCGACCAATCCATTGCTTTCTTTAACACTATAGGCAACCGGCCTGTAAAACAGACCTGAGGAATTAACGGGAGATCCATGAGAAAGATGTCCGCCATGTGCGAGGTTTAATCCCATAAAAGTATCTCCGGGTTTAAGTACAGCCATAAACACTGCCATATTTGCCTGGGCGCCGGAATGAGGCTGGACATTAGCATATTCAGCATCAAAAAGTTGTTTCAACCTGTCGATTGCTATCTGCTCAGACTGGTCAACAATTTCACAACCACCATAATAACGGTTACCGGGATAACCTTCAGCATACTTATTGGTCATTACTGACCCCATTGCTTCAAGCACCTGCGGACTTACAAAATTTTCAGAGGCAATCAGCTCTATTCCATTTACCTGGCGCTGACGCTCCTTTTCTATCAGGTCAAAAATCAAAGTATCTCTTTTCATAATATATAATTTTAAACTTTTTATTCTTCTGAAAATTCAACATGTAATTCATGGTATGTTGTATAAATCCTTGATTTGGAAATAAATCCTACATAGTATCCGTTATCGAGAACAGGAAGGTTCCATGCACCGGTCTTTCTGAAAGCTTCCATTACAGTTTCAACGTTTTCCTTTTTATCTAAATACGAGGGAGGAATGGACATCAGATCTCTGACAAACAATAACGTCAGAAGCATTCCAATAAGTGGATAGGCAAGATACAGATAGCTTCCCGATTCTCTGGTTATCCCTTGGGTAAGTATCTGATGAATATAATAAATCGCATTTTTCAGTAATGCAGCTGCAAGGGCACTAAATAATCCAACAACCAGACTAAGGAAGTACACTAATTTAACCTGATCAATTTCAAAAAGGTTGTGGTGAAATAATCTCCTGAAAAAGCGATTTCTGAACATAATTATGCAAATATAAAAACAATACTAAACCTTCACTGATTTTTACTTAAGTTTGTCACAAGGTAATTCTCTGGCATGTACATATCCATTTCTAACAATATGAAAGTTTCATTATGATTGATTACAAAAGGTTTTCACTTGATAATGGATTAAGGGTTCTGGTACACGAAGACAAATCCACTCCCCTCGTCGCTATGAATCTTCTTTATGATGTCGGATCGAGGGATGAGGATCCGGCAATGACGGGAATGGCACACCTTTTTGAACATCTTATGTTCGGAGGTTCACAGAATATTCCGGATTACGATACACCTCTGCAATTGGTTGGTGGCGAGAACAACGCATTTACAAATAATGATATTACAAATTATTATCTTACAATTCCTTCAGAAAATATTGAAACAGGTTTTTGGCTGGAATCGGACAGAATGCTTGAGCTGGATTTTTCCCAAAAGAATCTTGATACACAGAAAAACGTTGTCATCGAGGAATTCAACCAACGATACCTGAATCAACCTTATGGAGATGCTATATTAAAACTAAGACCACTGGCATATAAAATACATCCTTATCGCTGGCCAACAATCGGTATGGAAATTGCTCATATTGAAAATACTGATCTTGAACAGGTTAGAAATTTTTTCTTTTCACATTATGCCCCAAATAATGCAATACTTGCCGTGACAGGAAACATAGGATATGACCTTGCATATAAACTTTCTCAAAAATGGTTCGGTCCAATTGAAAAAAGAGAAATACAGTTGAGAAAAATGCCTGTTGAACCAAAACAGAAACAAGAAAGAATCCTTATAATTGAAAAAGATGTGCCCTCAACAGCATTATATAAGGTATGGCACATAGGTCCGAGGAAAAGTAAAGATTTTTATACCCTCGACCTGATTTCGGACCTTTTGGCCGGAGGAGAATCAGGCAGGTTGAATACAAATCTCGTCAGGAAAAAGAAATTATTCAGTGAAATAAATGCATATTTAACTTCAGATATTGACCCAGGACTTATTATTATCCAGGGTAAGTTAATGAAAGGAGTGAATATTGAATACGCCGAACAATCTATAAATGAAGTAATTAAAGATTTGCAGAAAAACATAATTAAAGATGAGATGGAAAAAGTGAAGAACAAATTTGAATCTTCAACTGTCTTTTCCAATACAAGTATCCTTAATAAGGCTGCTAATCTTTCATTTTTTGAACTTCTCGGAAACCCTGGATTAATAAACAATGAGGTTGATGCATATAGAAATGTAAGTCAGTCAATGGTAATAGAAGCTTTAAGAAAATACTTTATTCCTTCGAATTGCAGTACATTATATTACAAATCAAGCCAAAAAGATAAATGATGAATAATCTGCAAAGAATACAGCCTCCGGTTTTCCCGATCGAAAAGGTTGTTATTCCCGAAGCAAAAACTTTCAGACTGAATAATGGAGTGCCGGTTTATTTAATTGAAGCCGGAACTGAAGATATTATGCGTATTGAATTCACTTTCAGAGCAGGGCAGGTCAGGGAGTATTTGCCCCTTCTATCTTCAACCTGCAACATGATGCTTTCAGAGGGATCGCAGAATTACAGTTCTGAAGAACTCAACAGACTTCTGGATTATTATGGGATTTTCCTGAACCAGTCAGCTGAAAAGGACATGGCTGGAATTGTACTTTATTTCATGAATAAACATATTGAAAAGGTTTTGGAACTTAGTCGGGAGATATTGTTTCGTCCTGTTTTTCCTGAAACTGAACTCAACGCACTAATGAAAAAAAGGCTTCACTGGTACCTGGTAAACAGGGAAAAAGTTCAGAACCTTGCAATGGATATGTTTTTTGAATCTCTCTTTGGTAAGCATCATCCATACGGCTATCAGGTTTTTGAACAGGATTTTGAAAATTTAACTCCTGCTCTTCTCTCAGATTTTCATTTAAAATATTATACTACCGGAAATATGGCAGTTATTATATCCGGTAAAATACACAACAAAACTACTGACCTTCTCAATACATATTTTGGAAATATCGGATCAAAGGAAATTCATGTTGAAGATTCCCATAATTTCCTTAAAGGTGAGAAAGAAAAAAAAGTCCATATTTTTAAATCCGAAACGGTCCAATCTGCTATCAGAATTGGCTCAACAACCATCAACAAACGGCATCCTGATTATCCGGGTTTAAAGATTTTTGATTCATTTTTAGGTGGATATTTTGGTTCAAGGTTAATGAAAAACATTCGCGAAGATAAAGGCTACACCTATGGAATAAGTTCATCGCTTTCTTCACTCGATCTTACAGGATATAAAGTGATATCAACAGAAGTTAGCCAGAAAAACTGTCAAAAGACTATTGATGAGATTTACAGCGAGATAAAACAACTGCAGAGTGTCCCGGTTAAGAAAGAGGAGATGGCAGTTGTACGTAATTATATGTCGGGGGAAATGGTAAGAATGTTCGACGGACCTTTTGCACTTGCTGAAAGTTTCAGGTCGGTTTGGGAGTTCGGACTGGATAATACTTATTACTACACGTTAGCTGAAAAAATAAAAACAATAGATCCTGACGAAATAATTGAACTGGCACGTACGTATTACATCATTGATGAACTTTATGAAGTAACCGTTGGCTCTGAATGAAAAACAACCATTTTTATATTATCCTTGTTTTATTTAGTTCTTGGTCAACCAATGCTTATTCCCAAATTAATTGTATTACGAATCCTCCATTGTCACCCGTTCTTACCTCTGTTTCAGTGGAGCCGGAAACAGGTTATACGAAATTAACATGGACATTGAGCCCTTCACCTGATATTGCAGCATATGTACTATATTCTTATAAAAATGGTGATGGTATGCCTATTGATACTTTGTGGGATCCCTCTGCAACAAGTTATACCTTAGCAACTACTTCAACAAAGTACTTTAGTGTCTCTTATGTAATTGCAGCAATGAGACTGCCCAGATGCACAAGTATACTCTCGAATGCAATTAATTCGATATTTCAGGTGGCGTCTATTGATACATGTAATAAAAAGATCGTGGTTTCGTGGAATAGCTATCCATCTTTTCCATATAATGTTACGGGTTATTCGATTTTATTATCTGTCAATGGTGGTAGCTTTTCTGAAGCAGGAAATGTAAATGCCACTGAAAATAGTTTTACTCTAGACGATTTTTCAATCAACGTGGAATACTGTTTTGTTGTTCGCGCAAATCTGGAGGGAGGAACTTTTTCTACTTCAAATAATAATTGTTTGTCAACAAAGATGCAACGTCCTCCCCAATGGATCAATGCTGATCAGGCTACCATAAATACTGAAAACAAAGTTGAACTCTCCTTTACAATTGATCCTTTATCGGAGATGAAACATTTCAGTCTCGAAAGAAGAAGCGGACCATCTGGCTCTTTTCAGGAGATATCACAACCTGTTTCGGTTGACGGATTAGTTTTTTATACTGATAATCAGGCAGATGTTAATACTATTAACTTTTACAGACTTTCAGCTATTAACAGCTGCAATATTCCGGTTGTAGTATCAAATCTTGCCTCCAATATTGTACTTTCACTGGAAAAGTCAGGTAATGATATTATCCTGTCGTGGAATTCCTATAAAAAGTGGTTGGGAATGATATCATTATACAGGCTCTTTGTCAACACAGGAAATGGATTTGAAGAAAAAGTAGTATTACTGCCCACTGATTCAACTTTCATTCAAGGATATAAGCAAATAATGTATGAAGTCTCCGGAAATCAAGTCTGTTTCTATATAAGCGCTTCGGAAGCATCTAATCCTTATGGTGTTTCCGGACAAAGTCTTTCATCAAGGATTTGTACAAATCCAACAGAGATCATTACTGTCCCGAATGTTTTCACACCTAACAACGATCTCGATAATGATTTTTTCAAACCTGTTTTATCATTTACGCCACAAAATTACCATCTGATAATCAGTGACAGGCAGGGCAATGTTTTGTTTGAATCCACAGATTATCTCGCAGCATGGGATGGATCACGAAATGGAGATCCGCAGCCTCAGGGAGTTTATTTATGGTTTTTAAAAGTAACTACCCCATCGGGGAAGATTATTTCAAAGACAGGAACCATTACCATTATCAGGAGCAGGTAATACGACATTGGTTAAAGATAACTCAACCTGAACAATTTGCCTCATCCCCCGACCCCTTCTCTTATCATTCTACCTCATCCCCCGACCCCTTCTCCCTTGGGAGAAGGGGAGTAAGCACAAGATATTCATTTAGTTAAGTCCCTCCCTCCTGGGGGAGGGATTTAGGGAGAGGCAAAAGGAAAAAGGGAAAATTCACTTAGCACTATTAATTTGATAGCTAAACCTTGTTTTCAGCTAGCAACTTTGAGCTAGAAAAGCTATATTTGTAGCTTGCATAAAAACTTGCTGCATTGTTATTTTATGGGGAACAAGGATATTTTTGATGAAGAAGATAAAAACCGTATTCAGGCTGAATATGATACTCTTATAAATAATCTTCTCAGGTGTAACAAACCCGGGGACAGGGAGCTTATTGACAAAGCATTTAAAATTGCAAACGAAGCTCACTGGAACATGAGGAGAAAATCCGGTGAACCATATATTATTCACCCTATTTCAGTTGCAAAAGTAGTTAACAATGAGATCGGACTCGGAGCCAAGTCAATTGCTGTGGCTCTCCTTCATGATGTTGTGGAAGATACTGAATATTCCCTGGAAGATGTTGAAAAGGATTTCGGGCCTAAAATAGCATCTCTTATTGATGGGTTAACAAAGATATCAGGCACTTACAATAAGGAAAATTCTTCTTCACTTCAGGCTGAGAACTTCAGGAAGATGCTTCTTACTCTTTCTGACGATCTTAGGGTAATTCTCATAAAAATTGCTGACCGTCTTCATAATATGAGAACACTCGATTCAATGCCTGAAAATAAAAAGATGAAGGTGGCAGGAGAAACAATTTTTCTTTATGCTCCTCTCGCTCACAGACTTGGATTATATGCCATTAAAAGTGAACTGGAAGACCTGAGTTTCAAATTCCGGCAGCCTCTAATTTATGAGGATATTACATCAAAGCTGAAGCACAGCGAAAAAAAGAATCTTGCTCTCATAAATAAGTTTTCATTGCCTATCATTCAAAAACTTTCAGAGGCCGGGTTACAGTTTGATATCAATGGAAGGCCGAAATCTATCTTTTCGATCTGGAAAAAGATGCAGGCCAAAAATGTCCCATTTGAAGAGATTTATGATGTTCTCGCTATCAGGATTGTCTTTGAACCGGTAGCCGGCATTCCTGAAAAAACACAATGCTGGAATATTTATTCAATTATTACTGATTCTTATCTGCCTAAACCTGACAGGCTTCGCGACTGGGTAAGCCGCCCTAAGCCAAATGGATACGAAGCATTGCATGTTACTGTAATGGGCCCTGAAGGTCAATGGATTGAGGTACAGATACGAAGCAAACGGATGGATGAGATAGCAGAAAGGGGTTACGCAGCACACTGGAAATATAAAGGAGACGAAGCCCAGGAAACCGAACTCGACAAATGGATTAAAAAGATCCGTATAATGCTTGAGAATCCTCATGAGGACCCAATCGAATTTCTGGATGAGTTTAAAATGAACCTGTTCTCTTCAGAAATAATGGTTTTTACACCAAAAGGGTTTCTTGTCAGTCTCCCAAAAGGGGCTTCAGCCCTGGATTTTGCTTATGAAATACATACTGAGATAGGGAATAAAGCTATCGGTGCAAAAATAAATTATAAGCTAAACCCTATAAACGCAATTCTGATGAGTGGAGACCAGGTAGAAATAATTACTTCCGATATTGCGAAACCCGAAATTGAATGGCTCTCTTTTGTCAGAACTTCGAAGGCAAAGGAGGCAATTAAGAATGCCTTAAAAGATGATTCGAAAGACAGTATCCAGAAGGGAATGGAGATTCTTGATACCAAACTTAAGGAAATTGGGATCACATTAAATAACGAAATCCTTAAAACCCTTCTTCAAGCCTATGATGTTCAGAATAAAGAGGACCTATATTCTGGTATCGGTCTTGGCAGGATAAATCTGGACAATCTTAAGAAAACAGTTAAGAAGAATCCATCCAAAAACGTTATTAAGTACTGGGAGTTAAAGCTGATTGGATCTAAGAAAGAGAAAAAAGAAGCTGAAGTTACTCAGGGAAGCATTGATAAAAGTGTTCCGTTTCTTCTTAGGGAAAATGTTGATAATGCCGAACAATCATATGAAATAGCAAAATGCTGTAACCCTATTCCCGGAGATGAGGTTACAGGTTATCATTCCCCGGAAGGAACTATTGTTATTCATAAACCAAAATGTCCGGTCGCAATCAGGATCATGTCGAATGAAGGAAACCGGATTATCGCAGTTAAATGGGCCATACATAAACTGGTTTCTTTTCTGGCGAGAATAAGTATGACCGGTATTGACAGGATAGGCCTTGTAAATGATATCACAAATATTATCTCAGCCGAACTGAAGGTCAATATGACCAGAATTAATATTTCTGTCAATAATGGTATTTTTGAAGGAACGATCGATTTATTTGTCCACCATACAAAAGACCTTAACAATTTGATACTAAAAATCTCAAATATCAATGGCATTGAAAATGTCAGAAGAGTCGAAGATTTCTCTGAATAATTTTTCAGTTAATTCTATCCACCGAAATCCGGAAAAAATGCATACTTTTGTTATTATTTTAAATTAGACCAGATATGATTAGTGATGATACCAAATTAACAGTAAAGAAGATCTTCACTGAATATCTCGAAAAGAAAGGGCATAGGAAGACACCTGAGAGGTATGCAATTCTTGATGAGATTTATTCACGGTCAGGACATTTCGATATTGAGTCGCTTTACATATTTATGAAAAACAAAAATTACCGGGTGAGCAGAGCTACGTTGTATAATACCATTGAGTTGCTACTCGATTGTAACCTGGTTATTAAGCATCAGTTCGGCAGGAATATTGCACAATTTGAAAGAGCATACCAATGCGGACAGCACGACCATCTCATTGATATTGAAACAGGTAAAGTTATTGAATTCTGCGACCCGAGGATACAAGAGATTATCAATACTGCAAGTGAAATGCATAACTTCACACCTCAATACCATTCTTTATATATTTATGGCAATTACAAGGGAAAGGATAAAGAATAAAGAAAAAGGGGCTTTTCACAGCCCTTTTTTTATATTAGAATGCGAAACCAAGAGCGAACCCTACTCTGAATCCAAAGCCGCTAAATAATTTTGTATCAAATGTTGTTACATCACCTTCAGTTGCTTTAAGAGATGCACTCCCATAATGTCCACCAAAAAATAGGTCCATAGTGAAGCCTGAAGCTTTTATCCATTGGCGCCCAAGAAGCAACCCGCCACCAATTGAGGATAATGTTCCCTTTGCAGAATTATCTGATAAACTGTAATTCTGATAACGGATGTAAGGTGCAACATACATGCCATCAATTGCATTCTTTTTTGTATAAAATCTCACCTCTGGTGTTAGAATCAGGCCTGTGAATTTCGTGCCACTGATCTTGTAATTGAGATATGCAACTCCTAGTTGACCCGACATTGCGTCTGACAATTTACGTTCATAAAAAACAGATCCGGTTCCCAATATCAGGCATAGTGTATTTATTTTAAGCACATTTTTTTCACTTGCTACACTGGTAGTTTTCTCCTGTGAAAAGGATGGGATTGCAAAAACAACCGCCAACAGAATAATTAAAGTTTTTTTCATATTTGATAGGTTAGTATTGGTTTAAAAATGAAATATGACAATGTTGATAAGGCAAATTTATTTATTTGATTCTAAAAATCCTAATCCCATCGATCCCTATAATGTTTTACTCGGCAGCACATACATGCAATCTTGTGAAACAGAATTCAGAATACGGTTTGTTTTTCGGGTTTCAAACAATCATATCATTTATCAACAATCTGTTTTTGTGTGGTCGTTAAGTTGAAATTATTCGTACCTTGTAAAGCATAAAAAAAATTATTACATAATATCTAATATGAACATTGACATACTGTTAGGACTGCAGTGGGGCGATGAGGGAAAGGGTAAAATTGTTGATGCTTTAAGTCCGATTTATGATGTTGTTGCCCGTTTTCAGGGTGGACCAAATGCCGGGCATTCTCTTGAGTTTAATAATGTTAAGCACGTTCTCCATCTTATTCCTTCAGGTATATTTCATCCTGATAAAATCAATATTATAGGAAATGGGGTAGTAATAGATCCCTCTGTTTTTAAGAAAGAAATCGAAGAACTAGGACCTCCGATCAGTGAACTGACCAGACGACTTATTATATCTAACAGAGCCAACCTTATACTCCCTAGTCACAGGATATTGGATGCCGCTTATGAGATACATAAAGGAAATAATAAAATCGGATCAACTCTTAAAGGAATTGGCCCTGCATATACTGATAAAACAAGCCGTAATGGGCTGAGAGTCGGAGATATTTTCAGAGGAGATTTCAGGCAGATATATAATAATCATCTTAAGAACCATCTGATGATACTGAAAAACTATGATTTAAAATTCGATCTGAAAGAGTACGAGAATGGTTGGTTCGAAGGAATTGAAATGTTGAAAAAATTTCCTATTGTTAATACCGAATACCTTGTTAATGAACTCATTGGAGAAGGCAAAAAAGTGCTCGCCGAAGGTGCGCAAGGAACAATGCTTGATGTGGATTTTGGTTCATATCCTTTTGTAACTTCATCAAACACTATTAGTGCCGGTGCATGTACAGGTTTAGGTATTTCACCAAAAATGATCGGTGAAATTTTCGGTATATTTAAAGCTTATTGTACCCGGGTCGGATGCGGCCCATTCCCTACTGAACTGCTTGATGATACTGGAGCAAACTTAAGGAATATCGGACATGAGTTCGGTTCCACAACCGGAAGACCACGACGTTGCGGATGGCTAGATCTGCCAGCATTGAAGTATTCTATCATGATAAATGGTATTACAAAGCTTTTCATGACCAAAGCCGATGTAATGTCAGGTTTTAAAACCATAAAAATTTGCACTTCTTATAAAATTGACGGAAAAGTATGTCAGGAGCTGCCATTTGGAAACAATTCCCCGATTGAACCTGTATATACTGAGCTACAAGGATGGGAAGACATGATAACTGGCATAAGGGAATTTGATGAATTACCAGATACACTCAAAAAATACATAGAATTTATAGAGAAACATACCGGAGTACCCGTCACTATGGTCTCTGTCGGTCCCGACAGGAAGGAGACAATATTCAGAAATCACTAATCGTTTCTGTTTTTATTTGTTTTCAACCACCCTGACTGTAAAAATCAGGGGCCAGGTCTATAATCTTATTATATCATTTCATAGTATAAAGCCAGGCTTCATTCTGGACGGAATCCTGAAACTCCTTCAGTCGGGAAACTGCTTTTTTAAAACTATCATGAGCTTCTACCGATACAAGTTCAAACCTGCTTCCCACTATCTTTAGTATTTTTGGATCATAGCCATGTTTCCGGTATACTTCTGCAAGGCCTTTTGCATATTCAGGTGTGATGAAACTGCCAAGGATAATATTATACTTGTATTTTGCTTCCCCTGCTAACCTGCCTTCATCAGCTTTTCTTACAGAATCCAGTTTTGCATTTTCAATTGCCATTAAACGGACCTGAACTTTTTTTATAGAATCGGCAGCCCTTATGCTGTCTTGCTGTGCTAACAATAATGCCAGCGTTTTGTCTTTCCCGCCAAATAGTCCTCCGCCCTTAAAATATTTACAGGACGGGAGAACAATCAGAAGTCCTATTAATACAATTGCCGATAAATTTCTCATAATAAGATATTTAAGATTCAAATAAAACTTGTTCCATTGTGTCTTTTAAAGAGTACTAACCAAAGATACAAATTATTGAAAACCAAACCAAATGATATAAATATAACAGCTGCATGTCAAAATACTGCAGATTTTGTATATTCGGCATATTAATTTTCTGCCAATTATAAAAACCGAGCTGATGAAATCATTAATTCAATTCTTCGAAGAAAGCGTTGAAAAGTACAGCGATAATGTTTATCTGTGGGAGAAACCTAATGATAAATATGAAGGAACAACTTATGGTGAAACAAAAAAGCAGGTTTATGAATTTGCTGCCGGACTTATAAAATTAGGAATAAAAAAGGGAGACAGGTTAAGCCTTATTTCTGAAGGCAGGAACAGCTGGGTTACAGGAGAATTAGGAATCCTGTACACCGGTGCAATTAATGTTCCATTATCAGTAAAGCTTAATCCGGATGAAATAAAATTCAGAATTAACCATTCAGGTTCAAGAATGATTCTGATCTCTTCAATTCAGGCTCAGAAACTGAAAGAAATACTTGTGGAGTGCCCTTTAATAGAAAAAATAATTCATTTTGATACGCAGGAAGAGTATTCAAAAAATGAGATCCATTTTAATGAAGTAAGGAAGAACGGAAGGGAATGGCTGGAATCGACTGATAATTATGCGAATTTCGAGAAATTATTCAAAAGCCTCACTCCTGATGATTTTGCAAACATCTGCTATACATCAGGTACAACTGCCGATCCAAAAGGTATCATTCTGACTCATGGAAATTATGTCACAAATGTTTACCAGGCTTACAGTCTGATAGATATCCCATCTTTCTACAAGACACTTATTATCCTGCCCTGGGACCATTCTTTCGGACATACCGGCGGAATATTTGCATTCATGGGTAAAGGAGCAAGCATAGCCTCGGTAAAAACAGGAAAAACTCCAATGGAGACTTTAAGGAACCTTCCAGCTTGTCTGAAAGAAATTAAGCCTAATATGCTCATGAGCGTTCCTGCAATTGCAAAGAATTTCAGGAAGAATATTGAAAAAGGTATTAAAGAAAAAGGGAGTGCAATTGAGATGCTTTTTAACCATGCACTTAAGGTCTCCTACTCATATAACAAAGAGGGTTGGAATAAAGGGAGAGGTTTGCAGAGACTTAAAAAACCTCTTCTCAGGCTTTATGATAAGATTCTGTTCAGTAAGATTCGTGAGGCTTATGGTGGAGAACTCGACTATTTTATTGGCGGTGGAGCCCTCCTTGAAATAGAACTTCAGAGATTCTTTTATGCTCTGGGAATCCCAATGTATCAGGGTTATGGATTAAGTGAAGCTTCGCCCGTTATATCTTCTAATTCCACCAGTCGTCATAAACTAGGATCATCCGGAGCGCTTGTAAATAATATGGATCTTAAAATATGCGATGACAATGACAATGAAGTACCTATAGGTCAAAAAGGTGAGATAGTCATCAGAGGTGGAAATGTTATGCATGGCTATTGGAAAAACGATGCCGCTACAAAAGATACAATAAAAAATGGATGGTTGTATACGGGCGATATGGGGTATATGTCCGAAGATGGGTTCCTCTATGTACTGGGACGATTTAAAAGTCTCCTAATTGCCGATGATGGTGAAAAATTCAGCCCTGAAGGTATAGAGGAAGCAATCTCAGAACAATCAAAATACATTGATCAATGTATGCTTTACAACAACCAGAAAGCATACACTGTAGCTCTTGTAGTACCGAACGAGCATACACTCAAATTATTTCTTGAAGAAAAGAATCTGACTGCTGACTCAGACGAAGGTAAGCGTGCTGTTATTACTTTGATTGAAAGTGAAGTAAATGAATATCGTACTAATGGAAAATTCGGTAGTATGTTTCCTCAGAGATGGCTTCCGGTTGCAATTGGTATTCTGGAAGAAAGTTTTACAGAAGATAATGGTCTCATGAATTCTACAATGAAGATTGTAAGAGGAAAAGTAATGGACAAGTATCAGGACCTGATTGATTATTTATATACTCCTGATGCAAAAGCAGTTACTAATGAAAGAAATATCGAAGAGGTCGAAAAAATGAAGCTTGGTTAGATAGATTGGAGACTACCCGATCAAAATAAATGTAAATGAGATCTTTTGTTATAACATTAGCAATGTTGCTTTTTGTTTTAAGTGTATCATGTACACATAAAAATGAAATAAACTGGAAAATTGCTGAAAACCCAATTCTTACAAAATGGGCCCCCAATGTTGACCCTTTAAAGCCATGGTTACAATATCCTCGTCCTGATATGATAAGAAATGCATGGATAAATCTTAATGGTCTTTGGGATTATGCAGTTACACCAATGGGTACAAAACCGGAAAAGTGGGATGGTTCAATCCTTGTTCCATACGCTGTCGAATCAGCAATATCGGGTGTGAAAAGAAAAGTCTCTGAAAATGAGAATCTCTGGTATAAAAGAAGCTTTAGAATACCGAATGTTTGGAATAAAAAACATATCCTTCTAAATTTTGAGGCATGCGACTGGGAAACTATGGTTTGGATTGATGGAAAAAAGGTCGGAACACACCGTGGTGGATACGATCCATTTACTTTTGATATTACACAATCTCTTGTTGATAAGAAACTTCATGAATTGCTTGTTTGTGTCTGGGACCCCACTGATAAGGGAACTCAGCCGCGTGGTAAACAGGTTTCATCCCCGGGTAGTATCTGGTATACTTCAACAACTGGAATCTGGCAAACAGTTTGGATTGAACCGGTAAACGAATCTTACATTTCTTCATTCAGGACCATTACTAATGCTGATAACGGAACTCTTATCTTTAAAACAGATGTAAAAAATGCTGGCGCCGGTTCACTTTCATTCACAATTAAGAAAGAAGGAAGAACAATCGCAACAGCCAGAGGGAATACTGATAAGGAGATTAGTGTGCAGATTAAAGATCCTATGCTCTGGACTCCTGACAAGCCTTTTTTATATGATATCATCATCGAATTAAAAAATAAAAATAAAACGATAGACAAGGTGAAATCTTATACCGGCATCCGAAAGATATCTATTGGAAAAACTTCTGACGGGTTTACAAGGATGTTACTGAATAATGAATTTGTATATCAGAATGGTCCTCTCGATCAGGGATTCTGGCCGGATGGTATTTATACACCTCCAACTGAAAAGGCAATGGTAAATGATCTGCAAATGATTAAAAGAATGGGGTTCAATATGTTGCGGAAACATGTAAAAGTTGAAAACAGGATCTTCTATTATTGGTGCGATAAGCTCGGTATTATTGTATGGCAGGATATGCCAAGTGGGGATAAATCTATCGGAGGGAACCAACCCGATATCGATAAATCAAAAGAGGCAACAGAACAGTATGAATTCGAATTGAGACGAATGATAGAAACAAAATATAATCATCCATCAATCATTATGTGGGTTCCGTTTAACGAAGGATGGGGTCAGTTTGAAACTGGGAGAATTACTCATCTGATAACAGATTATGATACTACAAGACTCGTTAACAGTGCATCTGGCTGGACCGACAGAGGAACGGGCAATATTAATGATATTCATCATTATCCCGACCCTGCTGCTCAGCCGGCCGAGGAGAAAAGAGCAATAGTGCTTGGTGAATTTGGGGGACTCGGGCTTCCTCTCCAGGGTCATACGTGGGAACAAAAGAACTGGGGATACAGGAATATGGAAGATACACTTCAGCTACTTACCCGATATGAATCTTATTATGATCTGGTTCAAAGGTTCGTGAAAGAGAATGGCTTAAGCGCAACAGTTTATACTCAGACCACCGATGTGGAGACGGAAACGAATGGTCTCATGACCTACGACAGAAAGATAAATAAGATGGGAACTGAAAACGTTTTCAATGCAAATCATAATATTATTCCACCATCAATTGTTTCCCCCATCAGGATATTTACTGATAACTATATTATTGAATTAAAAAATTCCAGAGAAGGCGGGGAAATTTTCTATACTACCGATGGCAGTAATCCGAACGAAAAATCTACTCAGTATACTGGACCATTTAAAGTATCAGAAACCACTACAATTAAGGCATTCACAAAATGGAGTGACGCACAGAGCCGGGTAATTTCTTATTTGATTGAGAAGAAAAATTAAACTATTAACCTGCTCTTGAACGGCAGGAAAGTCATAAAGTCGGCATGATGAACAATATATGCCTCAGTGGTTCTTTTCACCAGATCACCTTCATGTGCATGGGCTGCAATTATATGGCACACTTCAGGTGGTATTCCGCATTCCTCCGCCAGAGAGACTCCTGAAAATGGGTGCCTGAGATATTGCCCGTACTTACCCTGAACAGCCTTTCCTTCTTTATCAAGCTCATATTCGAGCAATTTACCAACATCGGCGAGGATGGCTCCGGAAATTAGAACATCCATATTAACAGGAAGGTCAGTTGTGAAAAATTCGTTCATCTTCTCACCGCATGATCTGGCAACATGAACGACACATCTTTTGTGAGCGATGAAACTTACCTTAAGGTCAGGGCCACACAAAAGTGTAAATGGGATTCTCTCAAGATCGCCGGTTGTCAGGACACTCCTTTTAAGTGCAGTTTCCCAGGTTTTAGCAGTTTTTTCCCTGAGTAAGTTGTCTTTTATCCATTCAAGTTCCGGCCACAATTTTTTAACCTGTTCAGTCATTTGAAATTGTTTTTGTTATTTTAATCTTGCTATTATGGCATCAGTCATCTGTAATGTTGAAGCGGCACCATGATAAACTACTTCAGGTCTGCCTGCCAACTTCATCATATCATAAGTTCTGACTTTACCTTCTTCGATCACGGCAGCAACCGCTTTACGGATTTTAGATGATATTTTCTTCTCATCAAGATAATCAAGCATCATACAGGCCGATTCAATCATTGCAATAGGGTTCACTATTGAAACTTCATAACCGGCATATTTCGGAGCTGAACCATGGGTTGGTTCAAACACTGCAATACCGTCAGAGGAGAACTGAGCACTGCAGGCAAACCCTAACCCCCCTATGAGGCCGGCAAAAGCGTCGGACGCAATATCTCCAAACATGTTACCTGCAACAATTACGCCATACTCCTCAGGATTTTTTGTAAGCCACATCATTTGTGCATCTATATTAGTGTTCAGTAGTTTAATTTCAGGAAAAGAGTTTTTCTGGATCCCTTTTGCCAGTTTCCACATCAACCCGGATGTTTCTCTGATCACATTTGGCTTCTCACAGACTGTGACTGATTTATATCCATACTTCTTTGCATATTCAAAAGCTGCCATTAGAATTCTCATAGTTGCTTTTCTGGTAAAGATCCTTGTAGAAATTGAAATTTCCTCGACAGGAACTTTCCCAAAATTTTCGACGAATTTAGGATGAGTCATAAAAGCCTGATGAACATGGGCCGGAGGATTGGTCCATTCAACACCTGAATATAAACATTCCGTATTCTGACGGAATATTACTACATCAACGAGTGGTTCATCAATTGTATTACCTTTCCCTCTTCTGACAAAGTTAAGCGGGTTACCTTTGTAAGACTTGCACGGACGCACACATATATCAAGATTAAAGAGTTGTCTTAAACCTACAATGGGACTTGAATAGGTAAATCCTTTCCCTTGCAGATCCGGAGAAAGTTCAGCCTTTGACTCATCATCAGGTTTTGAGGTAATTGCTCCAAAAAGTGCAATTTTATATTTTTTAATAAGATCAATGGTTCTTTGAGGTAAAGGATTGCCCTCTTTACACCAGAATTCCCAGCCAATATCGCCATGTAAATAATTGGCTTCAAATCGTGCCGCATCCAGTACCCTGATCGCCTGCTTAAGAACGACAACTCCTATCCCATCGCCTGGTAAAGTAACTATAGTACGTTTTGACATATGAATTGTATCTGTTTGGTTAAGAATGGATGTTAATTGTAAAAATAGTTAATTTATTACAAGACTTAAAACCAGACTAAAATTATACAATAAAGCCGGAAAGATGAAAATAATTGGTACTTTTGCGGCCATTAAAAGACCATTAGTTCTAGTATGAGCATTTTAAGTCAATTAAATCCGGAGCCGATCTGGATCTACTTTGAAGAGATTTGTAATATTCCACGACTGTCAAAGAATGAGGGGAAAATCAGACGGTATCTTCTTGATTTTGCTAAGAATAACAATCTGGAATCGAAAGAGGATGAAATTGGGAATATACTGATTGTCAAACCACCAACAGCGGGAATGGAGGACAGGAAGACGGTTGTTCTTCAGAGTCACATGGACATGGTTGGGGAAAAAAATGCTGACTATCCGCATGATTGGACAACTGATCCAATAATACCATCTATACAAGATGGATGGGTCACAGCTGCTGGGACTACGCTTGGTGCCGATGATGGGATCGGTATTGCCTCACAAATGGCAATCCTTACAGATAAAAACCTGAAGGCAGGGCAGATCGAATGCCTGTTCACGGTAGATGAAGAATCAGGTATGACAGGTGCAATTAATCTTAAAGCTGATTTTTTCACCGGCAGAACACTTATTAATCTCGATTCGGAAGATGAAGGAATACTTTTCATAGGTTGTGCAGGAGGTATGGACACAATAGGAACCATGAATTATAACTCTATTCCGGCAGAAGATGGCTCATGTGCGCTTGATATATCTGTGACTGGTCTGCATGGTGGTCATTCCGGAGATGAAATTCACAAAGGCTACGGCAATGCTGTTAAAATAATGAACAGGATATTATGGAATATTTCAAATCAGTTTGAAATTTCGGTAGCTAACTTTGATGGAGGGAATCTTCGGAACGCAATTCCAAGAGAAGCTTTTTCGACAATTGCGTTTAACAAAACAGCTAATGAACCGATAAAAAACCGGATCAATGGTTTTTACTTAACTCTGACTGATGAATTTGGAGATTTGGAGAAAGAGTTAAAGATTTCCGTGAAAGAAGTTGATCCTCCCCCATACATAATGGATAAGGAGAATCAAAAAAAATTTCTTAATGCTCTATCTTGTTGTCCTCATGGTGTTATTGCATGGTCGAAGGTGATGGATGATCTGGTTGAAACATCTACAAACCTCGCATCAGCTAAGTTCAGTGAAAACAATACAATAAAAATTATTACCACCCAAAGAAGTTCAGTTGAATCATCTAAACTTGAAGCTTGCTCAACAGTTGAATCTTGTCTGAAACTTGCCGGAGCAAAAGTGGTTCATTCTGATGGATATCCGGGTTGGAAGCCAAATCTTGCATCAGAGATCCTGAAAATAACCCGTAAATCATATCTTAAGCTATTTGGAAAAGAGCCTTCAATCAGGGCAATACATGCTGGTCTTGAGTGTGGTCTGGTATTTGAAAAGATCAAAGGGATTGACATGATATCTTTTGGGCCAACTATCAAAGGAGCTCATACTCCTGAAGAGATGATTGAAATCAGGACAGCTCAAATGTTCTGGGATCTCCTCATTGATGTAGTCAGAAATATGCCGGTTCAAGAATAATAGTCTGTTATTTGTACAGGAAATATTGGCTGGTTAATCATAAATTAGGAATTCATCTTTACCTGCACCACAAACAGGGCATATATAATCGACCGGGAGATTGTCGAAAGAGATGCCCGGTTCTATTCCACCGGAAGGGTCTCCCTGTTCCGGATCATACATATATCCGCAAATGGTGCATTTAAACCTTTCCATAATATAAATCAACTTGATTTTATTTTTCTTACCACATCGATAACGGTTCCGTCAACCCATTTGATAGCAGCTACAATATCTTCTTCAAATCGAGGCTTTTGTGGTTTTCCGCAAATACTTTCAGCTTCATCCTTAAGTTCCTGAAGGGTTTTTAAAGGAAGTCCGCTTTCTTTGACATTGTAAATCAGATCCTGCCGCAACGGATTAATAGCAATTCCTCTTTCTGTTACAATCACATCAATTAGTTCTCCAGGGCCACAAAGCGTAGTGACTTCATCCACTATTACCGGGATCCTGTCGCGGAATAAGGGTATCGGAAGAATAACATTACGGGCATGAAGGCAATTTTGCCAACCTCCAATACCATGAAGAAGGTAGCCATCTGAATGTGTAACAACGTTACCATTGAAATTCAAGTCAACCTCGGTAGCCCCCAGTATCATAATATCCATCATACTCGTCAGGTTTCCCTTTGAATGATAGTTATAAGCATTGAAAACAGAGTAAGGAACATGGTTGGGATTATTCTCAACAGACTTTACTGAGTCCAGATCAAATACCTGTGCATCAAGAATAAAATCCATCTGACCCTCCTCAAGCATTTTTACCATGTATTTTGTACTTCCTCCAAAACCAAATCTCGATTTCCATCCTTTATTTTTCAGGATCTGATGCACAAATACTGCAATTGCCAATGATGTTCCGCCAGCGCCTGCCTGCATTGTAACTCCATCTTTCAAAATGCCCGATTTTTCAAGAAATGAGGCAGTCAATTCCGCAATTAAAAGTCTGTCGGGGCTTTTGGTTATCTGCGTAGTGCCGGATACAATTTTTTCGGGTATTCCGATCTTGTCCACAACTACAACATAATCAACATAATTTCCTTCAATTTCCATTGGAAAGCATGGAAGTTCAACAAGATTATCAGTCACAACAATTACTTTACTGGCATACATATAATCGGCCTTTGCATAACCCAGAACTCCACAGGCTGAGGAGCCTCCTGTCCCCTTTGCATTACCATAAGAATCTGATGTTGGTGCGGCAAGAACAGCAATGTCAATCATGACCTCACCATCCTGGATTGCCTGAACCCTGCCTCCATGCGATCTAAGGACAGCCGTTCCCTTCATTCTGCCTTCAGAAACATAACGGCCAAGGGGCCCATTCATACTACCCTCTATCCTGTTAATTGTGCCATCCTCAAGATATTTTATCACAGGGTAATTGCAAGGAAAAGAGGCAGAAGGGAACCATACCAGGTCTTTTACTCCAAGAGCGGAAGCGAGCTCAAATACTTTATTGCTGATCAAATCACCATCTCTCAGGTGATGATGTGTTGAAATAGTCATCCCATCACAAAGACCACATTTGCGAAGAGCTTCTTCAAGTGAACTGACAACCTTATTACCATCCCCGGGATAATCAAAGCATGTTGGTATCGGAGGCGAATACTTTCGTCCTTCCGGTCTGTGTTTGCCAACTCCTTTAAAAGGGACCACAGGCTTACCATTGATCTCCAGAGGAACTGATCTGCCGGCAGCATTTATCACAGTTTTAATTGACATATTGTCTCTTTTAGTTCTTTATTCTAATCAGATGGAATTTCATTAATCCAGTTGCCAGATAAAAGACCCAGACGCACAGCAAGATCAATGGTTTTTTGTGCGCGTACTACAACCGGGGGATCTATCATCTTCGATCCCAGAGCAACAACACCAAGCCCCTTAAGTTTTGCAGTTTCAAACGCCATAACAACCTTTTTTGATAATTCTATCTCATTTTCATCCGGCGCAAATCCTTGTCGAATTATCGCTATCTGCCTGGGATGAATACAACCCATTCCTTCAAAACCCAGCGATTTTGATATCAGAACATTTTGTTTTAGCGCCTCCATATCAGCTACATCTGAAAAAACAGAGTCAATAGGTTGAATACCTGCTGCCTTTGCAGCAACTACCAGCCGGGTTCTTGCATAAAAAGATTCGTTGCCTTCCACCGTCCTGGAAACACCCAGATCGGCTGTGTAATCTTCCAGACCTATTGCGATTGCAACAACATTTTTGGAAGCACGGGCAATCTCAAAAGAATACTCGATTCCAAGTGCACTCTCAATTATAGGCATCAGGTATACCTGATTCTTAAGATTGAATTTCTTTTTAATCCCTGAAATTTCTTTTTCGACCTGTTGAATATAATCAACACTTTCACATTTCGGAATAAGTACAAGATTAACATTATGCGGAATTATAAAATGAAGATCTTCCAGACCTCTTTCACCCTGGTTTATTCTGACCATCCTTTCTGCCCCGCAGAAATTAATCTGTCGTAATGCATTTCTGACAAGAATTCTGGCTTCATCTTTCTTTTCTGGAGCAACGGAGTCTTCAAGATCAAGAATAATTCCGTCAGCAGAATGAAGACCTGCATTGATCATCAGGCCGGGTGTATTCCCTGGTATATATAACCGTGAAAAACGAAACCTGTCGCGGGTTGTAGAATAATTATTTTCTTTGAGAAACTCAGGAAGATAATCAAGATCGGTATTAAGCAATTGTTTAACTGCCGATTCCATACGTGCAGCAATTACAAAAGGCAGAGCTCCTGAGTCATTTATCTTTACAACAGCATTCTTAACTTCGTAAATATCAAGTACTTCCCCAATAAGCTTCATGATTGATTCACCATAAAGAGCTTTAACTTTAGAGGTAAGTTCAATATTTATTCCTCCCTCAGACTCTAATACTAAAGCAATTTCGCAATCGGACCTGACCTTTGGACCGGAATTGCCGGCAATAGCTATGGTTTTTTTCATTTTGCCATTTTATTGGTTATGCTGTACAAACCTACTGATTTTTCAAACTACTTTTATTTTCGCAAAGTTCAATCAGAACACCGGAGGTTGCTTTTGGATGTAAAAAAGCAATATCAAGACCTTCAGCTCCTTTCCTCGGTTTAGAATCAATCAATCTGACACCCAGATTTGCTGCATGTACCAATTGCTCTTCAATTCTTTCAACAGAAAATGCAATATGATGAATTCCTTCACCTCGCTTTTCTATGAATTTACCGATAGGACCTTCAGGGTCAGTCGATTCGAGGAGTTCTATCTTAGTTTGTCCGACCATAAAGAATGCAGTCCTCAATTTTTGTTCAGGTATTTCTTCAATATTATAGCATGCAAGACCCATTACCTTTTCATAAAAATCTATTGCATCCTCAAGCTTACTGACAGCTATCCCAATATGTTCAATATGTGAGGGTTTCATCCGGATTAGAATAAGTTATTTTGATTTTAGGATATTATTAATAATAAGTAAAATTTCAAATAAATATTTTTTTATGAACTCTATCCCCAGCCCCTTCCCATTTTCTCACCTCATCCCCCTCGCCTCTTTCTCCCAGGAGAGAAGGGGGTAACTACATAATATATACTGTATTTGCTCCTCCCTCTTGAGGGAGGGGTTGGGGAGAGGCAGATCCCAGGGTAGAAGGCCGAGGAAGGGTTATTAAAAACATCTTAGGTTATGGGTATCAACTCGAATCATTCAGGTTAAAAGGTCATTCTAAAATGGAAATTCTACAGGTGTTTTTATTTTAGACTCAACGTTCTCAGGCTTTTTAGCCGCAACATGAACAGTGTTCCCATCAACGTAAATTGCTTTATACGGAACGGTAGGGCATGCAAATTCGCAATGGCCGCAACCTATACAAATATCTTCTGTAACTTCAGGAATTACAAGGTTTCCTTCGTAAGGAATCATGTGGACAGCTTTTGTGGGACAACTTTCTGAGCATGCTCCACAAGCTGTTTTTTCAGTTTTTACAATGCAATTATCTTTAATAAATTTTGCTTTCCCGAGCTGGGTAAGCTTTTTAGCTTCAAGTACAAGAGGATGTAATGCATTAGTAGGGCAAATCTCAGTGCATTTTGTGCAGTTATATGTACAAAAGCTCATGTGGTAATCCATCACCGGCTGCATAATACCTGCAATTCCGTATTGCTTAAATGCAGGTTGCAGGACACCATTCGGACAAACATTAATGCACAGTGAACAGGCAATACAATCTTTATTAAAAACTTCAATCCCAATTCCACCGGGAGGACAAACCGGACATGTTTTGTTTTCTTTAACTGTTGAGTCTTTTTTAGGTTTTGGCGTTTTTTTGTCCTGCCCGTTTGAAACACGTGATAAACCTAAAAGGAGGAGGATTGACCCAACTAGGATCTTACGTTTACCCTCATCAGTCTCATGAACTTTCCTTTTAAACTTTACAATTCCGAATGAAATGGCTTTGTCCTGGCATATATGTATACAATTGAAGCAACTGACACATCTGGTGATATCAACATCGTGCTTAAGAAAGTCAATACAGGAAGATTTACATCGCATGGAACATCTTCCACACCTTGTACAAGAAGTCTCATCAAATTTTATCCTGAAAAGTGAAATCTTGGAGAGAAGACCAAGAAATGTTCCAACAGGACAGATCATGTTGCAATATAGGCGACCCTTAGTTAATGAAAGCAATCCAATAAGAATAAAGAATACTACAGGAATAGAATATACAATCAAAGGAAATCCTTTCACAGGAATATTACTAAGTGTATAGATATCAAATCTACCAAGTATTCCTGCAAGAAAATTATTTATCACAATAACAACCGGCTTGGCAAAACAGGTCATAAACCTGCCAAAAATACTATAAGGATCCAGAAGAGTTATCATATAAATACCCCACACTAAAGTAACAATAAGGGTTATTGCAAGGAGAGAGTATCTTAATATTGTAAAGGGTTTCTTAAACCCATATCTCCTGAACTTTCTTCTAATACGTCCTCCCATCCTGCTAAAAAGGTCTTGTCCGATACCAAGCGGACATAGAAATGAACAATAGGTTCGACCAGATAGTAATGTCAGCAAAAGTACAACAAGAAAACCACCTGCTGCTATAGTTTTAAGATCATAAAACTTTAAAACAGATGGTATAAATTGTAAAAACAATAAAGAATTTATATAGTTAGCCGGAATTAATGATTTGAAATCAACAAAAACCAGGAAAAAAAAGATAAAAACAAGTGTTGAAAAAACGATTCTGATTCTTCTAAGCACGGCTGACCTCATCAGAAATTACATTTTAATTCTTTTAATATTCAGAGAATCCAGGTTCATATTCCCCAATCCCATTTTATGCGCAATTGCTATGTATTCTATCTTCTCGGTAGCTACTCCCAGCATTTTGGCAGCTGCAGCATCTCCGGCTACCCAGTCGGTAGTAAGTATCTGAGACTTCATAGAAACAACATCTTCTTTTGATACTGCCTGAGGACCATGTTTTACAATTACATTATAACAATCTATAACATTAAGTGCCGGTTTCTTCTCATACAGGGCATAATCTGCAATACACTGGTTCAGATTATTCGAATGCCAGTAACCTCTGTCCCAGACAAGACCCATGTTGTTTTTAAGACAACAGGTCATTCTTGTCGAATTATGATCTTTAAGAACAGGTACATTTATAAATACATCTGTGTCAAGCAAAACCTGATGTACCTTGGCTTTCTGAAGCTTTATTCCTCCCGGAATTTCAATTTGCTGGTAATAGCTTTCCGAGTTACCAGGAACAACTTTTGCACCTGCATCTTTTGCAGCTTTCTCAATTCCCGAGTTTTTATAACAATTTACCCAGTTATCACATGTGTGATCAAATATATAAACCTCTTTGGCACCTGCTTTGAAACAATGTTCTATAATCCTTTTAACCAGCAGCGGATTGGTATCTGCTGCAAGATCAGGAATCACATCCCAACCAATATTAGGCTTAATCAGTACTTTTTGTCCTTTCTCAACAAATGCCCCCATTCCTCCCAATTCCTGTATTCCAAGGTCGAACATTGCATCAGGATTGCCACCCATTATGGCTACTATATCATATTTTGGCGAGAGAGGTGTCGATGACCAGAGTTTACCAAATCCGCCCATTCTTAACGCTGCACCGGTGGCGATACTCCCACCAATTGATGTTTTAAGAAAATCCCTTCTTTTCATAATCTTAATAAACTGCTTCAACAATATACTTTTTGGATAAGTTCCGAAAAATACAATTTTTTTTTATTATTCCGTAAACAATGTAAGTAGTATATTAGTAACGCAAAAATGCAAATACGTATTTTAAAGAAATGGATTAACATTCTTACGTTTTATTTGTTCCTAATTATATTACCCTAAGAATATGAAAATTATCGGTTATGATTGTTTTTCAGGTATCAGCGGAGATATGAATCTCGGTGCAATGATCGACCTGGGTGTTGATAAAAAATATCTTATTGATGAATTAAATAAACTTAATCTCCAGGGTTGGGAGCTTATTGTTCAGAAAGACCAGAGACATGGTATCCACGGAACAAAAGTTACAGTTAAACAGACCAGTAATGAGCATACTCACCGGCACCTTTCAGATATTGAAAAGATCATAAATGACTCAACCCTTGACAGTAAGACTAAGGAGCTGAGCAGGAAAATATTTATGAAGATTGCTCAGGCTGAAGCAACTGTACATGGAATCTCAATTGAACAAATACATTTTCACGAAATCGGAGCAATTGATTCTATTATTGATATTGTCGGCGCTGCAATATGTTATAATGTCTTGAATGTTGATGGAGTTCACGTGTCAACTGTGGAGCTCGGAGGTGGTTTTGTTAAGTGTGATCATGGAAAGCTTCCTGTTCCGGCACCTGCAACTGTTGAAATCATTAAAGGAATTCCTATAAAAAAAGACGGCGTCGACTTTGAAGCCACAACTCCTACGGGAGCTGCAATATTAGCAACACTGGGAACCGACTTCAACCCTGATTTGGCTATGAAAATTGAAAAAACAGCATATGGAGTAGGTCAGAAAGAACATCACGATGTTCCCAACCTTCTGAGAGTATTTCTTGGTGAAAAGATGGCGAATTCAGGATCTGGACATGATGCGCTTCATCTTGAATGTAACATTGATGATATGAATCCTGAATTTTTTGAATATATCTCCGACAGACTCTTTAAATTGGGCGTATCAGATGTTTTCTTTTCAAATATTATGATGAAAAAGGGCCGACCAGGTATTTTACTTAATGTTATATGCGAAACTGAACTATCGGATAATGTCAAAAATATCATTTTTACTGAATCAACATCATTGGGAATCAGGACTTATCCTTTCAGAAAGGATACTCTGGTCAGAAAATTCGAAACTATTCAGACTATTTACGGCAATGTAACTGTTAAACATTCTTTTTATAATGGGAATGAGGTATCATGTAAGCCTGAATATGAAGAATGTAAGAATATAGCCATTGAAAAAGGGATTCCTGTCAAAGAGGTGTACAGTAATATAATGGGGTTGTTAGTAAAAAGTAAAAAGTAAAAAGTAAAAATAAGAAGGAAATGAGAGAGGATAGGTTATTAAAACTCAATTTGATCCTGAAAGATATGGGTTCAATTGTAGTTGCATATTCAGGAGGAGTTGACAGTACTTTTCTTTTGCACAGAGCTAATACAGTCAGAAAATCAGGTTTAATTGCAATTACAATAAGAACACCATATATACCGTCCAGCGAAATAGCTGAAGCCACTGATTTTACAAAGACTTTTGGCATCAAACATAAAATATTGGATATTCCTTTTCCGGATATGATGAGAAGTAACCCGATTGAGAGATGTTATCTATGCAAGAAAACGCTTTTCACAGAGTTATTGACTTTTGCGAAGGAAAACAATTATCAATTTGTTATTGACGGAACAAACGCTGACGATACCAGTGATTTCAGACCCGGTCTGGAAGCATTGAAAGAATTGGGTATCAGGAGTCCTCTTCTTGAGGCTGGTCTCACAAAAAAGAATATAAAAGAATTATCAAGAGATGAAGGTTTGGACATTTGGGATAAACCTGCCATGTCCTGCTTGCTAACAAGAGTCCCATACGATACTGAGATTAGTGAAGGAGTGCTCAGATTGGTTGAGGAAGCTGAAAATATGTTATTTGAAAAGGGTTATCCCGGAACAAGAGTTCGAATACATGGAGATTTAGCCAGAATTGAATGTATGCCGGGATATATCGAAAAAATCATCCATAACCCTGACAAAGAACATATTATATCCGACCTGAAGAAAATTGGATTCAGATATGTATCTTTGGACCTTGAAGGTTACAAACAGGAAGTTCAAATCCTGAAAGGAAAGAAATATGAATGCAAAAGAAGTTGAAAAACTGCTTAAGAATATTAAAAATGGACAGACCAGTATAGAAGAGGCTATGGAGGTTCTTAAAAACTTTCCATACACTGATCTCGCTTTTGCAAGATTAGATCATCATCGCGAAATGCGTACAGGTTATCCTGAAATTATTTACTGCGAAGGTAAATCGGTCGAGCAGGTTAAAGAGATATTCAGGGTGATGTCAGAGAAAGAAAATAATGTTATTGGCACGAGGGCAAATAATGAAATGTACGAAGCTGTAAGGAACATTTTAACCGATGCTATTTATTACCCTGTAGCAAGGATCATTTCTTTGCAAAATAAAAAACCTACAGTCTCTAAAAACAGAATTGCTATAATAACAGCCGGTACCTCTGATATGCCAGTCGCAGAAGAAGCTGCAGTCACAGCCGAACTCCTTGGAAATGATGTATTGAGAATATATGATGCGGGGGTGGCAGGGATCCACCGCCTTGTTGACAAGCTACTGGAAATCAGAACCTGCCGGGTAATAATTGTCATTGCAGGTATGGAAGGTGCCCTGGCCAGCGTTGTCGGCGGACTTGTTGACAAGCCGGTAATTGCTGTTCCGACAAGCGTTGGGTACGGAGCCAATTTCGGGGGGATATCAGCACTTCTGGCAATGCTAACCAGTTGTTCTACAGGTATTACTGTTGTGAATATTGATAATGGGTTCGGGGCCGGTTTCGCTGCCAGCATGATAAACAAAATGGAGTGATTCTTTTTGCAATGGCAGGAAAAAGATTAATTTCCACAGCATACTTACCACCAATTGAGTACTTCTCTTTATTTTCACAAGCAGATGAAGTATTTATTGAAAGAGAGGAGAACTACCAGAAACAGTCATACCGGAACAGATGTTACATTCTCTCCGCACATGGTCCACAAATTCTGTCAGTACCAGTATATCTTGGCAGTCTGCATAAAACGCCCGTTAAAGACATCAGGATAGATTACTCCAAACGCTGGCAACAAGTGCATTTAAGGGCTATGACTGCATCTTATAACTCATCTCCCTATTTTGAATTCTATTTTGAAAACATTGAAAAGATAATCTTAAAAAATTTTAGTTTTCTTCTTGACCTGAATATGGAGCTTACCGAATCAGTTCTTGAAATGTTAAAATTGAAAATTAAAATCTCATACACTGCCACTTTTCAACCTGTCGGAGAAACGGAAAATGATTTCAGATACAAAATAACCCCAAAAGAAGAATCTCAATATACAGTGAAAAAATACTTCCACGTATTTGATAATAATAATAAATTAGTTCAGGGTCTGAGTATTCTTGACCTTATTTTTAATATGGGACCGGAGTCAGTCAATTATCTTTAAAATCTGGCGTAACAGCTATAGAGGCAGTAGAGGCCTTATAAGCTACGAGTATCTGACCACTAGCCACTTATCACGAGCTACAAGCTAAAAAAAGGAGGCTTTCTCAGAAGAGACAGCCTCCTTCAAAGGAAGTTATTAAAGTATTAAATACCAAACTTATATCCAAAAGTAACTGCAAAAGTGTTTCTTGTAGTTTTAATTGTTGCAGGTTCCAGGTAACCCGGGTCAGAATACATATAATACAACCTACTGCTGTACAGTGCTGTGAAAGCCAAATCCAGGTAAAGATTCTGGTGTCTCATACCAACACCAAATGAGAGAGAATTATAATCAAGGTTCTTGTTATCTTCACTTGGTTTAAAAGCTTTCCCGTAATAACTATAGCCACCTCTAAGGTAAATGTTACTTAAACGTAATTCGGCACCAAGTCGAATGTTTGAAGCCGTCTTGTACATTTCCCTTATAATACTGTTTTCATCGGAAAAACTCTGACCGTCAATCGCTTTGCTAAATTGTGACATACTATAATCTACGAACTCATAATCTGCACTAATTATTGCACGCTTTTTTATCTGGACTGCAAAACCGGCATTAGCTCTGAACGGGGTAGTTAAAGTATACTTGTAACTCAAAGGGTTATTTGTATACTCATATTGGTCAAGATTATTAAGTTGGGTATCAAAATGTGAAGAAATATTGTCAAAGTAATTCTCAGTAATTCTATATACTGTCGGAGATTGTAAAGCAAGGCCTATCCTTAAGAAATCGACAGGCTTAATTATTGTTCCGATTTTCAGAGAATAGCCTGTCCCGGTAGCTTCAAGATGGTCGGTATATGTAAAACTCTTGAAATCATAAATAACATTGTTAACGTCAGACTCAAGGTGTTCTAAATGCCCGGTATATTTTAGCATGCTGATTGCCAGAGTAGTTCCGAAATAAAACTTATTGGAAAAATTAGCTCCGATTGAGAATGCATGTTCGCCGGTATAGCCGACATTTGTAATTACTCTTTTTATTTCCTGACCATACGTCGAAAAAGAGTTAGCACCGTAACGTGAAAATGTTGTTCCATATAAAGTATTTGATGTTGGAAGTGTATCAATTAAATATGTTTGATATGCTGCCCATGCATCATCTGGAATATCCGTAGTACTCTTTCCATTTGCCCGGGAAACCCAATAATCAGCCATTGAGCTGTTATTACTGATCCCGCTTATTGTAATATTCTCAGTAAAGTTGTTTGATCTGTTATATGAATAGGCGATATTTAAATTTACCAGGCCTTTCTCCTTATCGGTCGAAAAAATGGTGGATACAATTCCTATTTGACTCAAATTAAATACAGAACTGATGTCTTTAGATGCTGAATTATTCCAAAGAGAGGATGTACTGTTATAAACCAGTTGTGGGGTCAGACTGAATTCAGAAGATCTGAATACGCCTGTACCGGCAGGATTAAGGCTGATGGCAGATAAATCTCCCCCGAGAGCTGTGAAAGCACCTCCCATTGACATAAACCTGGCAGTACCTCCATAAAATATCTGGGAATATCTCAATGCAT
Organism: Bacteroidales bacterium; assembly: GCA_049512815.1. Classification (GTDB taxonomy): domain Bacteria; phylum Bacteroidota; class Bacteroidia; order Bacteroidales; family VadinHA17; genus LD21. Next base: position 60,995 of record JBEKWS010000019.1, read on the forward strand.
CATCTATGTTCTGTGCAAAAACCTCTGTGAACACTGATAATATCGCTAATATTACTAAACCTATCCTTTTCATAAAATTTGCATTTTTTTGTAAGACTAACCCTGCACTCCTTTATTTAGAATGAACGATTTTAAAAATATTTTATTGTTTTCAACTACCTCCTGCCTGAAGATGAACGACCTGATGAAGACCCTGATGAAGATCCTGATGAAGATCCTGATGAAGATCCTGAGGAAGAGGAACCTGATGATCCACTGCTAAACGATGATGAAGATCTGCTGCTTCCCGAAGATGAGCCCGATGAAAAACTTGATCCTCTTTCCACGCCGCTTCTGGATGGAACAGAATAGCTTTGAGAGTTTCTGTACGAATTAGATCTGATTTGTCCTGAAGGAACAGAATATCCTGATGGTGATCCATATCTCCTCTGAACATTTCCTGAAGAATTGCTTCTTACATTGTTATAAGGGTTCTGATAGTAACCTTGATTTGAAGGGGTTCGCACTGAACCAGAGTTATTGTACATCCTGCTGTTATTATATGACGGTCTTGTGCTCATCCGTGGATTGCTGTAACTCGGTGTATATTTCCTGTTTACACTATTATATTCAGGTTTTACATTTGCCTGAGTCTTCTTGATGGAGGTCGTCGGACGAATGTTTTCTGCTTGGGCTTGGTTCTGATCAAGTCTTCTGTTTGCCTGATTAACTGACTGCTGAGAATTTACTCCCGATGAAACAGTCTTCCTCTGATCAACAGCAACTGTTTGAGATCCTGAAGAGATTCGTCTGTTAACTCCGGAATTTCCTCCTGAAAGATAAGAATCTCTTCTTGCAGAGCCGGTGGCAGACACATTATTGTTCGATCTTGAAGAAAGGGTACTTGGTCTCTCTCTCCTGCCATAAGTCACACTATTTTTCCTTTCATTAAGAGAGTAACTTCCCGAATAACCATAGAAAGGAGAATAAAATGAGCCAAAGCCACCATAATAACCACCATAACCACCATAATAACCAGGATAATAGCCTCCATATCCATAATAGTCACCATATAATCCTCCGTAGCCAAAATAAGGACTCCCGAATAATGAGTTGCCAAAGCCATAGGAATAAGGGAACCCTCCATAACCAAAACTGTAACCAAATGACGGATAACCATAGTCAAAATAGAACGGGTCTCTCCAATAAGGATCAAAATAGTTCCCGTAGAATTGTCTTAACCTGCCTGCATATGAGTAGTTATCAAAATAATCATATCCCCCGTTATTATAGTAGTTGTTATTATGAATCTGGTTGCCAATATCAACTGCATTTGAATACTGGTCTGCAACAATAGTATCGGCTGCATAAATATTGTCATAATAGTCTTTATTCTTTAGAGTACGTTCAGGAATCTGTTCATTTACAGACGGTTTTGTCGTAACCACCGGTTTATCTGAAGGTAAATAATAAAGATCATCATACTCTGCACCTGTATAAAGGCTTGAAGTACAGGAGCCAAGGGTCAGAAGTGCAAGGACTAATATTTGAGATATTGTTTTCATTTTAATTCCCCCTATTGTTTTCTAAATGACACGCAAATATTGTACCAAAGAAACAAAATTATTGAACTAAGTGTTACGATTACAGAAATAAATTATTATTCGAATAAAATCAGGGATATGACATTGCATGTCCTCTTATTTTATCTTCGTCCGGAGGATTTTCCATGAGAAGAGACGGATCTGGAACCAGATGACCTGGATGAACCATGCGAAGAACTGCTTCTAATTCCGGAACCGGAGGTCATTGATCTGGACGATGAATGTACCTGTGGAGAACTCATTGATCTGTATGAATGTGAGGATATGCCTCCATTCGAATGTACAGTCCTGTTGTTGTTTTCTCCCTGTGAAATATAATTGTTGCTGCGATTATTATTTACGCCTGTATTGATATTTCTTGAATTCTGAACCCTAACATTATTACTTGCGTAAAACCTATTGTTACTAATGTTACCTTTATTTCCGAAAGTGCGGGCGTTATTAGGTTGCTCCCTTTTAACTGCCGGAGTACTTATCCGTCTGGTTTCCCCTGCATGAAGACCATTATTATTTCTGACAACCGGTCTGCTCTTGCTGACTTCATTCCTGGAATAGTTACCGGAGGAATTGTCCCTTCTATATACATTATTATTATAAGTTGATCCTGAATTGCTGCCAGGGTTCCGCCTTGAACCGGACTCAGCATAGGAATATCTGTTTAGATTATAACCGTGATGATTATTTCCCGAATAGTGATTGTATCTGTAGTCATTGTATCCGTAGTAATGATTATGGCCATTCCAGCCCCAATAATTGTTTCGCCATCTGTTTCCGAAGTTAAAATTGAATATAAAAGGCGTGAACCAGCTATTATAATAAAAAGGATCATAACCCCAGCTATAATTTACCCCGAAATAAGGATCGTATCCATAATAATCACCATAACCAAAATTAAATCCTAAACCGTTGCCACCATATATGTTTAATCCCCAATACCATGGCTGATAATCATACCAGTAAGGATCTGTAAAGAGCGGAGAATAATAATCGAATGCGGCATAAGATCTGTGAAACCTGTTTATCCTTGATGCAAAATAATAGTCATAATTATCGTAATAGTTATTTACCACTAATTTGGCGTCATCATTCCTGTAGTCTCTCGAATCAGCACTCTGCCCTTTTACTGTTGAAAAGGTAAGCAGAAGAACTGATAAAACTCCGATGTAATATTTTGCTTTCATGATGAACCTACCTTTCTTTTTTTGATAATAACTGAAGTTTTTATTTATTTTTACGCAATCTATTTTTCTAGACTTATAAACAAATACCATACCAAAAAATGGCGAAATTTTTAACTAACAGGGACGAAAATTATGCACAATGGTATAATGATCTGGTTATCAAGGCAGATTTGGCTGAGAATTCAGCTGTAAGAGGATGTATGGTTATCAAACCATACGGGTATGCTATCTGGGAAAAGATACAGGCTGAACTCGACAGACTATTTAAAGCAACAGGGCATGTAAATGCATATTTTCCATTATTTATTCCAAAATCATTTTTCAGCAAGGAAGCAGCACATGTAGAGGGATTTGCTAAAGAATGTGCCGTTGTAACTCATTACCGTCTTAAAAATGATGAAAATGGAAAAGGAATTATTGTTGATCCTACAGCAAAGCTTGAGGAAGAACTCATCATACGTCCTACTTCAGAAACCATAATCTGGCATTCATATAAAAACTGGATTCACTCATACAGGGATCTGCCTATTCTAATAAATCAATGGGCCAATGTTGTGAGATGGGAAATGAGGACAAGGCTATTTCTGAGAACTACCGAATTTCTCTGGCAGGAGGGGCATACCGCTCATGCAACCAAAGAGGAGGCTTTAGAGGAGGCTGAAAAGATGATTAATGTTTATGCTGGTTTTGCAGAAAATTCAATGGCGCTACCTGTTATAAAGGGCTATAAAAGTGAAAATGAGCGATTTGCAGGAGCTCTCGACACCTATGCCATAGAAGCATTGATGCAGGATGGAAAAGCCCTGCAAGCTGGTACCAGCCATTTCCTGGGACAAAACTTCGCTAAAGCATTTGATGTTCAGTTTACTGACAAGACCGGAAAGCTCGATTATGTCTGGGCCACTTCCTGGGGTGTAACCACCAGGCTGATTGGTGCAATTATTATGGGTCATGCTGACAATCACGGGCTGGTATTACCTCCAAAACTTGCTCCGATCCAGGTTGTAATAATCCCTATTTATAAAAACATTAAGCAACTGGCCACTTTATCTGAAACAGCAAAAAAAATCAAAGCAGGATTAGAGTCATTGGGGATATCAGTAAAATATGATGACAGAGATAATAACAAACCCGGATGGAAATTTGCTGATTATGAGCTGAAAGGAGTTCCTGTCCGACTTGCTATCGGACCCCGCGATCTTGAAAATAGTACAATTGAAGTTGCCAGAAGGGATAACCTTACAAAAGAGACGATTCCGATAGATAATGTATATGAGTATATCCCTAAACTGCTTGATGACATCCAGAACAATATTTATAATAAAGCTTTGAATTTCAGAAAAGAAAATACTTTCTATGTTGATAGTTGGGAAGATTTTCTTAAAGTTCTGGATAGCCAGGGTGGTTTCATAATGGCTCATTGGGACGGAACAGTCGAAACTGAAGAAAAAATTAAAGAAGAAACAAAAGCGACAATCAGGTGTATCCCTTTTGACAGCCCTGAAGAACCAGGCAAATGCGTTTATTCCGGGAAACCGTCAAAAAGAAGAGTTCTCTTTGCAGTATCCTATTAATTAAGCTATTACAATTAACACGGACGTTCCATTCAATGTCCATGTTTTATTTATCCTTAATAATTATTATTTTAGGCGCCAATATCTCATTTAAAAACAGCTTTTATCATGGCCGATCAAAATGAAAAGAAACTGGCAATAATTGGAACACTTAAAGAGAAATCCCTGCTTAAGCAAAAGGTATTTGATAATACTCTTGAATCATTTTGTATAGTAAAGGATGTTCTTAAAAATTTATCAAAAGAAGTAAATACAAATTTAAGCGGTATGGATTCCAGAATAAGACTGGAGTATACTGACAGAAGCAATTTTGATGCCCAGATTAAGGTTGCCGGAGATATATTGCTTTTCAGCATGCACTCCAACATCTTTCAGTTTGACAGGGAACACCCTGCATGGAAAACAGCGTATATTCAGAAAAACAGGTATAATGCGTACTCCGGCATAATCAATATTTATAACTTTCTCAGCGACTCATTCAAGTATTCACGTTTAGATGACCTGGGATACCTGATAGCCAGAATCTTTATTAACCATGAGAAACAGTACTTTGTTGAGGGAAAAAGACAGATGGGAATGTTGTTTACAAATTATGGTAGTGAAGAAATTAGCAAAGAATCATTACAACTGATTATTTCAACAGCAATTCAATACGCTCTGGAATTTGACCTTCTCGTACCACCCTACGACGCTGTAAAGATTGCTACAGTAGGTCAGGCAGAAGCAAAGATTCAACATTCAAGGGTAATAACAGGTAAACGTCTTGGATTCCAGTTTAATTCAGATGATGTGTTGATCAGCAATCCTCAAGAAACCTGATGTGCAATATTCAAAGAAAATACAGGAGTTCGTTAAGGCCCTGGATTTTTGTGGCGCTTCTGTTTTTTTACAACATAGCATATCCACAAACCTTCTCAGAACCTGACACATTAATAGTAATTTCACACATTACATTTCCACAAATCAGGGGCAAAATATCTTTTTTTTCGAATGATGCATCATTAAAATTGCGTTCTTCCCTGGTACCACCCACTACTTTACTGAAAAATAAAAACAGTGAGTTTTTCGTTTCATTGAAAGTTAGAGCATCCAAGAGTCTTCTGACCAGAAAGTTATATGACTTTGTGGTAGTAAATCCCGACACGACTAATAAAAAACAGATCACAGGACGAAGCGACGCAAATTATATCAGATATTCAGGTAAGAAGATACGAAAAATTGAAATCCAGAAACTGAATGTTTTCGGGACAGATATTAATAATCCTGCTTCAAATAATCCGAAAAAGATTAATGATATTTTAAATAGTACACATTTTAACACTAATGAGAATATTATAAGAAAAAATCTTCTCTTTTCAGAAGGTGATGAAATTTCACCTTTGTTGCTCAGTGATAACGAAAGGTTATTACGACAACTTCCCTACATAGATGATGCCAGAATAATTGTTGTTCCTGTATCTGATGAATTGGTAGATATTTTAGTTCTCACAAAGGATGTATATTCACTCGGTGCCTTATATACTTATAAAGGGCTTGAAAACGGTTCTGTATCGGTTTTTGATAAAAACATTTTCGGAATGGGCCATGAATTTGGACTTGATGTACCCTATAATAGCAAAGATTCAGATTCCCCAGGAATTGGAGTACACTATCTGGCAAATAATATTGGAAAATCTTTCATTAACCTAAACGTTTACTTTCTTTATGGATTGGGAGAAAAAACATATGGTTTCGACTTAAGTCGCAATTTTGTAAGCTCCACCACAAAATACGCGGGAGGGATTTCTGTCAGGCAAATGTATACTACAGAAAATCTTGACACACTTCTTGTCCCGGCGCCTCTTAAATACAATTTGCAGGATTATTGGCTCTCAAGATCGTTTCTGATTAACAAAGAGTCAGTATCAAGAATCATTATAGGTGTTCGTTATACAAATAATAATGTATTTGACAGACCAATAATATTACCTGAATCATACTACAACCTTCAGAATTACAGGATTTTTCTGGGATCACTCGCTCTTTCAATCCAGAAATACTATAAAACTAACCTCCTTTATAGTTATGGTCGTACTGAAGATATCCCATATGGTGCTTTATTCAAATTTACTGCCGGAAGAGAATTTAACGAATTCAAGTTGAGAACTTATCTTGGAGGTGAGGTTTCTTTAGGTAAATCAATTAATTCAGTCGGCTATTTTTATAACTATGCAGGGCTTTCGACATATTTAAATGAAAATCAAACAGAACAGGGAGTTTTAACTTTAGGAATGAATTATTTTTCTAACCTGGTAACCATTGGAAACATCAAGATAAGGAACTTTGTTAATTTTGAATATATGAGAGGATTTAACAGGTATTCAAACGAATTCCTTAAGTTTGAAAATGTTAATGGATTCTCCGGATTTAAAAATGATTCGGTAAACGGTACTCAAAGATTATCTGTCAGTCTTGAATCAGTTTTATTCAGTCAGCTCAATATATATGGCTTCAGATTTGCATTTTTCGGTTTTACTGATTTTTCTTTTCTGTCAGGAACAAATGAGATATTAGGAAATGGTTATTCACTTTCAAGTATTGGTGTAGGTATAAGGATCAGAAACGACAACCTGGTGTTTAATACTTTTCAAATAAGGATTGGATTCTTCCCAAACCCACCCTCCTATTCAAAAACTGACGCTGTTGTAATTTCGGGAGAACAGCTTCTAAGACCAAATAATTTTGATCCCGGTCCCCCTTCAATTATTCCCTACCGGTAATGAACAAAACAATTTCTAATTTGTAATATCAGAAGATCAATAATTATTAATATTAATTAAATCAAAAATAATGGCTGTTTTAGTTGGAAAAAAAGCTCCGGCATTTTCTGCACCTGCAGTGATAAATGGCGGTGAAATTGTTGAAGATTTCTCTATTGAACAATATCTTGGAAAAAAGTATGTAGTATTCTTCTTCTATCCTGCTGATTTTACATTTGTCTGCCCAACAGAACTTCTTGCGTTTCAGGATAGAATAAAGGATTTCGAAGAGAAAAATGTTGCCTTGGTTGCATGTTCTGTTGACTCAAAATATTCTCATTGGAAATGGCTTCAAACCGAACTTAAGAATGGCGGAATCAAGGGTGTTAAGTATCCGTTAGTATCTGATCTTTCAAAGACAATATCGGAAAACTATGATGTCCTCGCCGGTAATTACGACTATTCAGAAGAGGGAGATGTTACCTTTATCGGAACTCCAGAGGCTTACAGGGGATTGTTTCTTATAGACAAAAAAGGAATTGTCAGACACCAGACCGTCAATGACATGCCACTTGGAAGAAGTGTATCTGAAACACTTAGAATGGTTGATGCCCTTCAGTTTTTTGAGGAAAACGGTGAAGTTTGTCCGGCAGACTGGCATAAAGGGGAAAAGGGAATGAAGGAAACGCAGGAAAGTGTTGCCGACTGGCTTTCGAAAAAATAGCTTTTTCAGATTTATTCTCAAAGGTATCCACTAAAAGGATACCTTTTTCTATTTTTGCATTTCAATGCAATATAATATGGTTAATGAGTTTAAGAAGTTTATTTTTTTAAACAATCTGATAAAACCAGCCGACAATATTCTGCTGGCCGTCAGTGGTGGTATAGATTCAATGGTAATGACTCACTTATTCCATCGCTATGGTTACAATATAGGTATAGCTCACTGCAATTTTTCCCTGAGAGCCCGGGAATCCGATAAAGATGAGGAGATGGTCCGTCAATATGCATCGGAACACAATATTCCGTTCTATTCCACCCGGTTTGAAACAAAAGCTTATGCAAAAAAACACGGATTATCAATTCAGATGGCTGCAAGAGAGCTGAGGTATAAATGGTTCGAAGAGATCAGAAAAAAAAACGGATACGAGTCAATTGCAGTTGCCCATAACCTTAATGATAATATTGAGACTCTTATAATAAACCTAATCAGGGGAACAGGTTTATCCGGGATGGCAGGAATGAAACCAGTCAGTAACAGAATTATCCGGCCATTGCTCTTCGCAACCAGACAGGATATAATTACTTATCGTAACCAGCATAAAATTGTTTTTCGTGAAGACAAATCAAATGCAGATACGAAATATATCAGGAATAAAATAAGACACCTGATAATACCTGTTCTCAAAGAGATTAATCCTTCTATTGAGATAACACTTAATGAAACTGCTGAAAGATTCTCAGGGATTAATGAAATTGTATCCGATTATATCTCCCAGTTTCGGGAAAGTATATCAGAACAAAAAGAACAATTCATCACATTTAATATAAGCCTGTTAAGAACACATTTGCATAATAAGGCTGTTTTGTTTGAATTGTTTAAACCATTCGGCATAACAAATGCCCAGCTAAAAGACCTGATAAAAGTAATTGATGGTAAAACCGGAGGTCAGATCTTTACCGATACTCATAGGATCATTAAAAACAGGAAGGAGATAATAGTATCTGATGAAAATATTGCAAATGAAACTTCCTATATAATTAAGAACATTCAGGAATTTTACATCTCCCCGATAATCTCTTCAGCACGGTATGTCAAAATCTCAGAAATGTTTGAAATCCCATCTGATCCTCACACGGCCTGTATTGATTCGGATAAGGTTTCTTTCCCGATGAAAATCAGAAAATGGAAAGCGGGAGATCATTTCTACCCATTGGGAATGACTCAGAAGAAAAAGCTGAGTGACTATTTTATCGACAACAAATATTCAAGAATCGACAAGGAAAATATTTTTATCCTTGAATCCGATAAAAAAATTGTCTGGATAATCGGGGACAGAATTGATGACAGGTTCAAGATAACCAAATCAACTGAAAAAGGACTACTTATTAAATCTAAAAGAAAAGCACTGATAATTAAACCGATAAGATAGTTTTTCCAAGCAAACGGCTATCATCGATTAATATATCCATTAAAAATAATCCAATAATTAATTTCTGAAATCTCCCCTCCTTTTGAAGGAGGGTAGACTAAAGATAGTTTATTCAGAAAATCAGATTTTTCGCTCGCCATGAATCCCCCGATCGATTAGTATCAGATCAGCCAATGCAATTGCTGTTGCAGCCTCAACTATTACAGGCATTCTTAGAGCAATACAGGTATCATGCCTTCCTTTTACCTTAAGAGTCGCCATCTTGCCTTCTTTAAAATTAAATGTCATTTGATATACTCCGGTCGATGAGGTTGGTTTTACCACTATCCTGAATATAATTTCGTTTCCGTTTGTAATACCTCCATTGATTCCGCCGGCATTATTGGTTGCTGTTTTTCCGCTACTATTTATAAAAGGATCATTATGTTCAGACCCTTTCATTGCTGCTGCAGCAAATCCGGAACCAAATTCTATTCCTTTGATGGCGGGTACTGAAAAGATTATGTGACTCACTGCAGATTCAACCGAGTAGAAGAATGGTTCTCCTATAGCCAAAGGAGGATTCTTCACCTTGCATTCAATAATGCCACCGATTGAATCATTTAATGCAATAGCCTCATTAACAGCTTTTTTGATATCTTCAGAGCCTCCGGCTGAAATAAGCCTTGCAGAGATTTCGGCTGACCCGGTAATCTTTTTTGCTATAACACCGGCTGCAACCAGACCCCATGTTATTCTTCCTGAAAAATGACCGCTACCGCGCATATCGGAAAAACCAGAATGTTTTATGTGTGAAACAAAATCAGCATGTCCGGGCCGGGGGACGTGTTTGAATTCATCATAATCGGAAGAGATTTTGTCACTGTTTTTTGTGATTAAAGTAACAGGAGCACCTGTTGTTGTTCCATTGAAAACACCGCTAAGTATTTCAGGCTGGTCCGGTTCCTGACGTTTGGTGCTTCCTTTGCTCCCACTTTGACGTCTCTGAAGATCCGGTATAAAATCATCTGTATTGATAGCTAATCCAGGAGGGCATCCGTCTATTATCACTCCAACTACAGGACCATGTGATTCTCCAAATAGAGAAACTCTGAAAATAACTCCGAAGGAATTCATAATTCTATTTATTATCTCTGAACCTTTTATAAAAATCTATTACTTCTGTAACAGGAACTTTTTTAACAATTGCTTTTCCAATACCTTCAGTAAATACAAAATGAATATCTGTACCTGATTTCTTTTTATCATGAAATATAAGTTTCGCCATCTGATCGTATGTTATATCATGCTCCTCAATCAATTTAAATCTTTTAAGCAGATTGATGATCCTGGATTTTTCTTCCTGGCTGATGTATCCTTTTTCACATGAAAAGTTCGTCGCCAGCTCCATTCCGTATGCTACAGCAAAGCCATGTTTCACAGATTTTTGCATCTCTACAACGTGCCCAAAAGTATGTCCGAAATTAAGAATACGCCTCAATCCTGCCTCCTTTTCATCTTTTGATACAATTAATCCTTTAAAATTGACTGATTTAGCAACAAGTACAGCAAGTAGCTTACGGTCTCTGGACATGATTCCCTCAAAACTTCTTTCAATAAGTTCAAATAAACCTTTATCACCAATAACTGCTGTTTTGATCAGTTCTGCCAGTCCCGATAAATACTCCTGTTCAGGAAGAGTAAGTAACATTGCCGGATCACAAATAACAAACTCAGGTTGTCTGATGTTGCCAAGAATGTTCTTTATACCTCCAAGGTTAACTCCATTTTTTCCACCAGTACTGGCATCCACCTGGGATAATAAAGTGGAGGAAACATATCCGCATCGGATGCCTCTCATATATATTGACGAAAGGAACCCGGCAACATCACAAACCACTCCTCCTCCTATTGCCAAAACAAAGCCTGTACGATCGATTTCTGCTTCAAGGAGTTTTTCAGCAAGATATTCAATGACTTCAAGTTTCTTACTTCCTTCTCCCGGTGATAGTGAAAAAATAGGAACTTTCGGAAATCTTCCGCCATATAAGCGCCGGACATTATCATCAGTAATTATTACCACATCCTTTTCAGGAAGCAGTCCGAATACTGATTCCCAGCTCTCTCCAACCAGAATTTCCGATCTGACACCAGGAGTATCAATGATTATTTTTTCCAATTGAGTTACTTATTGAATGTTAAAGTTAAAAAATCCGGACCTAATTCAACAGTTATTATTATAAAATTGAATTTTAAAGATCATTTTTCACTTAATTCGAGCCATCTTAACTCCTTTTCATCCAATATCTTCATTATTTCCCCATGTCTTTCTGACTTTGAATACAAATCTTCCTGATTGAAGGCTCCCTGACTCATTTCAGTTTCAATAAGTTTTTTTTCTGACTCGAGGCTTTCGATTTCATCCGAAAGTACTTCAAACTCCCTCTTTTCTTTAAATGTCATACCTTGTCTTTTTTCTTTTTTAGGTGGTATTTCTGTGGTTTCCTCTGAATTTGAAATTTTTAAATGTTTACCGACTGATACCTTCTTTTCATTTTCATTCTCTTTCTGTTTTTCCCTGAGTTGAGTGTAGTTCCCAGGAAAATCCTTAATAACTCCATCTCCTTTGTATTCAAATATATGATCTACAACCTTATCCATAAAGTACCTGTCATGGGATACTACTATTACACAACCCCTGAAACCTGCCAGGTATTCTTCAAGAACATTAAGTGTAAGAATATCAAGATCATTGGTCGGTTCATCGAGAATCAGGAAATTAGGATTCTTCATAAGAACGGTCAGAAGGTAAAGTCGTCTTTTCTCACCTCCTGATAATTTTCTGATTAAAGTATACTGTTTTTCGGGAGGGAATAAAAAATAGTTCATAAACTGGGTTATTGACAGAACATTGCCGTCGCTGATTACTACTTTTTCTGCAATACTCTTCACCGCATCAATAACAACCATTTCGTTATCAAATTCAATGCCCTGTTGCCTGTAATAGCCAAAAACAATTGTCTCTCCACGGTCAACTGTACCCTTATCAGGTTCAGTCAGACCGGTAATTATATTCAGCAAAGTGGTTTTCCCTGTACCGTTCTTACCAATAAGTCCTGCTTTTTCAAACCTGTTAAAAAGGTAAGTAAAATCTTTAAGCAGCACTTTATCACCATATGATTTACTCACATTTTTAATTTCAAGGATCTTACTTCCCATTCTCGAGATGTTCACATTTATGTTGATACTCTTTTCTTCAGGTCTGTTAGCTGCCCTATCCTTCAGATCATAAAAAGACTCAATCCTCGATTTTGCCTTATGCCGCCGAGCTTTTGGCATCCTTCTCATCCAGTCGAGTTCAGTCTTCAAAAGGTTTTTAGCTTTCTCGGAATTCATCTTGGCTGAGTACTCCCTGCTCTGTTTTTTTTCAAGGAAATATTCATAATTGCCCTCATACCTGTAGAGTTCATTATCTGCAAGTTCCAATATTACATTACATACCCTGTCGAGAAAGTATCTGTCGTGAGTAACCATCAGAAGTGTTTTATTCGATTTAATAAGGTACTCCTCAAGCCACTCAATCATATCAAGATCAAGATGGTTTGTAGGTTCATCAAGTATAAGAAGGTCAGCGTCCTCGACAAGTATTTTTGCTAAAACAACTCTTTTCTTTTGCCCGCCTGAAAGAGTACCGATTACTTCGTTCAGGTCGGTAAGCTTAAGCTTGAAAAGGATCTGTTTAACTGCCACTTCATAATCCCAGGCTTTATGATCATCCATACGCTGAATCATAATCTGGAGCATTTCAGGTGAACCAGAGAGAACACATTCTTCATATTCCCTGATGACTCTTACAAGTTGACTGTCTGTGCAGAAAAGTTCATCAATTATTTTATTTGATTCATTCAGTACAGGAGTCTGCTGAAGATATGCTATCCTTAAATCGCGTTTGATACTAAGAGAACCTTCATCAGGGTTTTCCTTGCCGGCGAGTATATCGAGTAAAGATGATTTTCCTGCACCATTGACAGCAATCAGTGCCACCTTATTATCCTTGTTGATGTTAAAACTTATGTTTTCGAAAAGAAGATTGTCTCCGATTCGTCTGGCAATATTATCTGCCTGCAGGTAACCTATCATAAATATTCAATATTGTGCAAAGATAAAAAGTGTTACCTTACCTGCACTATTAATTTACACCCTATGACCATTAAGGAAAGATTTGATCGGACCATAGAATATTTCAAAATAAAATACCCTGCCGCGGAAACAGAACTGGCTTATCAGAATACTTTTGAGTTGATTGTGGCAGTGATATTATCTGCGCAATGTACAGATAAAAGAGTCAATATTATAACACCCTCTCTGATGAAAAAATATCCCAATGCTGTATCGATGGCTAAAGCTGAACCTGAAGAGATTTTTAAATATATAAAATCATGTACTTATCCAAATAACAAGGCTAAACATCTTTCAGGAATGTCGAGGATGCTGGTATCTGAATTTGGAGGAATAGTTCCTTCAGAGCCCAAGCTTTTACAGCGACTACCCGGAGTTGGAAGAAAGACTGCGAATGTTGTTGCTTCGGTGGTCTTCAGAAAACCGGTGATGCCTGTTGATACACATGTTTTCAGAGTATCAAACAGGATTGGTCTGGTTAAAAATGCTAAAACACCCCTCAGTGTTGAAGTACAGCTCACCGGACATATTCCAACTAATCTTATACATGAAGCACATCACTGGCTTATAATACATGGCAGATATGTCTGCAGAGCCAGAAATCCTCTTTGCAGCCAGTGTGGGCTTTCTGATTTCTGTAAATATTACAGTAAAAAGAAGGAAATAAATAGAAATAAAACTATAAAGGAAACAGGAAATTAAAAGTTTCGAACCGGAATTAAATCAATATTTGCTATTTTTAAAATGTAATTGAAAACACCAGATTGATGGACTATAGAGAGAGCTACATAGAGTTGCTGGAAACGAACAAAAGATTAGAGAAGGAGATTGAGTTTTTCCGTTCAAAAAGCCGGGAAAAATCCGAGATTGTCAGGGATATGATCTTTAAGGTATTTCACTCTGCATCTTATTTAATGGCAATAAGCAAGCTGGATACAGGCCAATATGTTGATGTTAATGAAACATTTCATAAAGCACTTGGCTATTCAAAAGAAGAGATTATAGGTCATACAACTGATGATATTCAGATTTTTGCAGATTTTGAAGAGAGCAACAAATATATAAAACTGATCTCCAAACTAAAGAGCATTAAAGGCTATCCCGTAACTTTGAAAACTAAAACCGGCGAAGAGAAACCTTATTTGTTTTCTGCTGATACTGTGCAGCTTGATGATGAAATTTATCTGCTTACAGTTTTCAGTGAAATAAATACATCAAAAGACAGAAAGATAAAAGAGAGTCAGGGAAGTTTGTTTGATGAAATTTTTGAAACTGTCAGCAGCTACCTTGCACTATTTAGTGTTGATAACGATAACAGGTTTTATATTATTGATCTAAACAGAAAAGTTGAAGAGGTAGAATTCATCAGAAAAAGTGAAGTAATTGGTAAATATATCGAAGAAACGCCTTTGGTGAACCGAACGAAGCTGATTGAACTTCTTAACCACCTTCATATAACAGGGGATGCACATAAATTAGCAGCTTCACCAAAAGGAGACGATTCCGAAGGGTTTTATATGGGTTTCCTTCTTACCTCAGGAAATTTCGTAATAACCTGGGAACCAGGAAGTCAGCAAAGAGGAAAGGATGATAAGAACAAACAAGGAATTGCCTTTGAGAAGTTTGCAGAAATGCTTCCTGAGATGTTATATGAGGTAGATCTCACCGGGAAGATTTTATATAGCAATAAGCAAGGGTTGACCTTTTTCGGATATTCAAAAAAAGATCTGGCAACAGGGGTAAATATAGCAGAAATATTTCCGGATAATTATCAGAAAATGATCGAAAATCTGAAAGGACTGACATCGCCGGGACAAATCTCCAGTAATGAGTATTTTGCCAGAAAAAAGGATGGAACTCTTGTTCCCATTGTTACTCACTCTTTTGCAATATTCCTAGATGACAGAATAATCGGATACAGGGGTATTGCAACAGATATCAGTAAACAAAAGGAATATGAGAATCAGATAATAAGGGAAAAAGCATTTCTAGAACATCTATATGATTCAACTCCGGTTGCAATTGCAATTACAAGCCCATCGGGTATAATTTCCATGGTTAACAGAGAGTTCACCAATCTTTTTGGCTTTACATTAGAAGAGGCAGTAAATAAAAACATAAATGATCTTGTGGTTCCGGATGATCTTAAAGAAGAAGCCATGAGAATCGATAGTCTTGCATCTCTCAATCAGAAAGAGCTAAGACAAACAATAAGAAAGGATAAATACGGCAATAAAATTCATGTTGATCTGGTTGCGACGGCAATCGTAATTAATAATGAAATTGTTGCAAATCTTGGCATTTATAGAGATATAACTACCGAAAGGAAAAATCAGCTTTTACAGGAGATTTTATTTAATATATCAACGGCAGCTCTTAAACAGTATGATATTAAAGAAATCTATCCGATCATTGTACGAGAGCTAAGTAAAATATGGGATACCAACAATTTTTTTATAGCTCTTTATGATAAAGCTTCTGAAACTCTCTCGCTGCCGTTTTTTGCAGACGAAAAAGACAATTTTTATGAAATCCCTACTAAAAAGACAATTACAGGTTGGGTAATTAAAAACAATAAGTCAGTCCTTCTTAAAGAAAAAGATCTGAAACTTCTTGACGAATCAGGAGATATTGACCTTGTAGGCACACCATGTAAGGTCTGGATGGGCGTTCCTCTGAAAGTGGATAATAACACTATTGGGGTAATGTGTCTTCAAGATTATAATGATGAAGATAAATTTTCGCAAGATGATCTTTATGTACTGGATTTTATTGCGAATCAGATTGCTATAGCCATCCAGAGAAGAATAATGCTTGACAATATCATTCTTTCGCGCCAGAAAGCTGAAGAGGCAGCTCAGTCGAAGCAATTGTTCATGTCAACTATGAGTCATGAAATAAGAACACCCCTTAATGAAGTTATCGGGATTACCAATCTACTCCTTCAGGGAAATCCCCGCGAAGATCAGATGGATTTTATAAAAACCCTTAAGTTTTCCGGAAATCACCTTCTTACACTCGTTAATGATGTTCTCGATTACAATAAAATGGAATTGGGTAAAATAATTTTCGAGCAAACGCAATTTAATCTCATTGACCTTCTCGATGAGATAATGAGATCATATTCATTCAGGTCAAAAGCAAAGAATCTTAGTTTTGATATCAAGAAAGCAGATGATCTGCCAGCTGAGGTTATAGGTGACCCGATAAGGCTTAATCAGATTCTCTCTAACCTGCTCTCAAATGCACTGAAATTCACTATTCACGGAAGCATTTCCGTAATCATAAAGGAATTAAGTAGGACAAGTAATCAGTCGAAAATGGAATTCACTGTTACCGATACAGGAATAGGCATTCCAAAAGATAAGCACTTCCTGATCTTCGAAAGTTTTACCCAGGCTGAGCCGGATACTACAAGACAATTTGGTGGAACAGGACTCGGATTGGCCATCTGCAAAAAACTGATAGAATTGCAAGGAGGTACAATTACATTCGATAGTGAACCAGATAAAGGGTCAACTTTCCGGTTTGTCATCTCATTTGGAATTTCGGAAAAGGGTGGTCAGACCCATGTTGCGGAATTACCGGAGAGTTTTTCCGGACTTGAAGGCAAAAAGATCCTTGTTGCAGAAGATAATAAGATAAATTTTTTCGTCGCCAATAAATTCCTGATCGGCTGGGGAATATCAGTTACACTCGCTGAAAACGGACAAATAGCTCTTGATATACTTGAAAGAGAAGATTTTGATCTCATCCTTATGGATTTACATATGCCTGTTATGGATGGTATTGAGGCTACCCGGATCATTAGAAAATCTGAAAACCCCAGAATTAAGGACATTCCTATTGTGGCCCTTACTGCAGCAATTATGTCAGAGAGCCACGACAAAATTGATGACCTGAAAATAAATGACTATGTCCTTAAACCTTTTAAACCTCACGATCTCTTTGAAAGAATACTTAAACATATAAGGTAACGGGGTGATGCCCCGAACCCCCATTATGTTTGTTTAATTTGTTACTTTCTTTTTATCAAGAAAAAGAAAGTAACTATGGTGTGGGGCAACGACCCATATTAATAAAATAGTTTACTTGATGCAGTTCTTGCTGATGTAATCTGTTACATGTTTATTGCCGAGACTGAATGATCTTCTGAAATCGTGACAGGCATCTTCCACCTTTCCTGAATTAAGCAGTGCTATACCTTTGTTAAGCCAAATGTCTGAATTTTCTGGCCTGAGATCCAACGACATACTGTAGTCATTAATAGCTAAATCCCATGACTTTGAAACAAAATACGAATTTGCCCGGTCAACATAGCATTCCGGATCGTTAGGATGAAGTTTCAGATTCTTTGAAAAATATTCAATAGCTTTAAGGTTGTCGCCAGATATAGCCTCAACCTTTCCAGCCAGACTTAAACCAGCTTTGTTTTCAGGATAGATTTCAAGGTATTTATCAATATCAATCAAAGCTTTATCAGTTTCTCCGGTTTTTCTGTAACAATCTGCTCTGAGAATCAGCAACTCAGCATCTGCAACTCCTGAACTAAGTAGTTGAGAATAGGTTGCTGATGCACCCACTGGATTTGATGCTCCTGTCTGGGCCTTTGCAAGAATCCGTAAATACTTTTCATTCCCGGGATTTATAGCAGTCAGTCCGGATATAGTCTTTATTACTTCAGAATAATTTCCGGATGCAAGGTTAATTAATGCTTCCGCATAGAGTATGTCATCATTGCTCTGATAACTTTTCTTAAGTTCCGAAAGAACTGCCTTTGATTCATCGATTTTCCCGGCTGATACATAATATTCTATTTCCGAAATACTTTTTTCAGAGATACTGTACCATTCTTTCTTCCAGAACTGACGCCACTCCTGCCTGTTTTCAATTACTCCGAAAGCCGGATCAAGCATTATCTCTTTTTCGCCTTTCTTAAACGGAGAATTCAGATTAATTTCAAGATGATAGAGTGCCGTGGCTGCATCGCCTTTAAGGGCATAAATTCTTGAAAGTCCATATTCTCCTGAGAAAGGAGAGATTTTATTAGCTTCATTAAAATCGCTGATGGCCCCTGAATAGTCACCTTTTAGAATATTTGCTTCTGCCCTTTCAATATAAAGTCTGCTCTCTTTTTTTTCAGTTATTGCTCCTGAAAGCAAGTTTATTGCCTGCTCAGGTTTCCCTGCTTCTGTGAGTGCTCTGGCTTTAAGAATATAATCAACGGTTTGTTGCGCATGAACAGTTCCAACACTAAGCAAAATCCAAAACAGAATTAATATCTTCTTCATCTTAATAAGTCCTTAAAAATCATTTCGTAGGCTCAGCATTTACCTTTGCATTTAATTCGGTAATAACATGAACAAAACCCGAAAGATGGAATAATTCAAGTCCTGAAATTCTCCTTTCATAAACATCGCATTGATAGAAATATACACCCGGAGATACAATTTTTCCCTTGTATGTCCCATCCCAATCGATTTTAGGTTCTTCAGTCCTGAATAACAGCATACCATTCCTGTTAAAAAGCCTGAAATCAATCTTTTCAACAAGTCCTGATGATTTGGCAACCAGTTTATCATTTATATTATCTCCATTAGGAGTAAAAACATTCGGTATCTCATAAAAGTTACAGGAATCAATACATATAGTCGCCGATTTATCACCCTCATTACCTTTTGAATCAAAAGCTGAAACTGCATAACATCTTGCAATAGTTTCACCCGGATAATGCTTGTATGAAAAAATGTTTTTATCGTTGATAGTTGTAAGCAGGGAAAGACTTTCCTCTGACAACATTTTAGAATAGATCTTGTAGCCGGCAATATCTTCAAAACAAACAGGATCGGTTATTGACCACGAAATGGTGTTATATAAACTATCGCACTGACTGGTAACATTCACCATTGGTGGACATGGTGGTTCATTATCGACAGGAGTGGTACAGATACTCTCAGAAAGATTAATAAGATTCTTTGGCATGTTGTCAGCCAGGTAACCACCTACCGACTTCACATAATAGCAATATTGTTTACCGTTTACCAGACCGTTATCTACCCATGTCAGCTGATTTGTTGAGCCAACGGAGTCATAGGCCATAGTGGCATCATTCAATCTGAAAAAATCATAGCTTGTATTTATCCATGGAACATTACGGTTAATAGTAAAACGTGCCTTCCTGTCGCCGGGCGAGATTGAAAGAAAAACAGATGATGCATACGCCGGCTCACCTATACGAAATATAGAGTCAGTCTTATTATTCCACAATTCAATCTTATAGATATAACCGGTTGACTGGGTATTGATCAGTGTGTCAATCAGGATTGTATCGTTAAGGTCAACAGTCAGAATGGAATCAATCTTTAGGAAATCTGTCCCTCCAACTCCATTTGCTCTGAAAACAAAGTATTTATAGGGACCCTTTGCAGGAATAGTATCAAGGTTGTGTTTATCAGGCTTTTTCCACGAGAGGTAAATTGATCCCTTAACCGCATCAGTATTCCTTACACTTACATTTTTTATTACAGGCACCCCGGATACAAGAGTTGAGGTAACCTCATTTGAGGCTTTACTTTCAGATCCATTAGGATAAACAGCAACTATTCTATATGTATATTCCTTACCAGACTGTAACCCTTGTCCGTTATCATTATCCGAAAATGAAGTCGTTGAACTGCCACCAATGTATCCTACCTTTGCAAAACCAGTGGACGCAGGTATACCGGAGGTACATGAATCAGGTTTGAATGTAGAAGCTCCTTCCCTTCTGTAGATGCTAAAACCTGCTATTACATTAGTCCCGTAACCCGACCATGTTAACTTTATAACTTTACCTTCAGGTACAGCATTAATGATATGAGGTGATGGACCAAGAACTCTGATATTTATGTTGCTAATATCGGATAATCTCACATCAGGATTAGAGTCATCCGATTTGAAAATCACATTATAGGGTTGTTTCCTAACTGCCTCATGACAAGTTATCCACCTGAATCTTGACGATGCAAATCCTGCCACAGAATCTACTTTGGTAAACCTGGCCGGGCATGAAGTCAGGGTAAAAACACCTGAAGTAGCTTTAAGAGTCAAATTATCTTTATCTGGATCTGTCGCTGTAAAAAGAAAATCAATAGTGTCACCTGCTTCTACACAATAATCATGCAGAGGGCCATTAACAGGAGGTTTATTTTTGGTGTTGTAAACCTCAATCTGCATATCACGAACAACCACTCCGATTTTTTTACCATTTCGCCATTCCTGAATCTCCATAGCAACATTAAATTTCCCGGTATCTGCCGGAGTATCCCATATCAGATCTCCGCTAATGGAATCAACTCTTATTGAATGAGTTGCAGGAGGCAAGGTGTAGTTTTCGATGGGTTTACCATCTTCGCGTTCACATATCGTGAGCTTATAAGAAAGACTGTCACCATCGGGATCATAAGCGGCCGGATTATGAATAAATAAATAATGATAAGCCGCTTTGTCATAAGGAGGGTTAAGCAGTATCGGTGTGTTGTCACGTCCCATTGCCGGATTTACTGTCAGAATAGTTGAAATTGCAAAAACAACATTAACTGAATTTGGAATGTTTTTAACTCCGGCATTCCTGTTTGGATCCTGCACCACAATCCGGTAAATGCCCGGACCCGGATAAGTGTGGATGATTTTATAAATATTCCTCCTGTAATAGTTCGGAAGAGTTAACATACTTATTCTTGGTGCAACTGAAGTGGAATTATCACCCCACTCAACATTAAGCGTGGGCCTGTCTGCAAAACTTAAAGTATAGGTAAAAGTAGTTATTGTGATCTCATAAGTCAGATCCGACAACTGGATATAAGTGATTTCTCCTGCCCGGTTATGTGTAGCATTCAGGCAAGTAAAAGAAAATGATACCAGTACCAGTAGAAAAAATTTCTTTATCATTAGATTTTTCACTGCTGAAATTATTTTATTTTAAAAGTTTGTTCTGTCATATCTGAAGTCAACTTAACACCTTCTTCAAAATTATTGATCCTTACAATTATCATATTGGACATGTCATTATAAAGCCCTGTCATTATAAGGTTTTTCACTGAAACAATTCTTGGATTTTTCCCTCTGCCATATTCCAGGTTCATACTAATTTCATTATCAGCCAAATTCATGTTCTGTAGTTTCACGGAAAGTTGTTTTTCATTAACTTTTATTATCACCTTTTCTGCAAGATACTTCTCCATAATATTCAATGATGAGGAATTTTTTGTTGAAAAATCCTTATCCTGAATCTCGGTCCCGTTTAATTTAGAGTCACGAAGAAAATCGTCGAAATACATCCTTATAAATACTTTAAATGAATCAATTTCCGGAACATAATCTATGCTTGTAATGGTAACATGCACCGGATGAAATAAAAACCATATTGAAAAAAACAAAGTCTTGAACATTGTCCATCAGTTACAGGCCTGATTAATGCATCAAAAATCAGACCAATTATTCATTAATCTTTAATACTTACACGATCTTTAAGATATTGAACAGAACCGACCTCTATGAATGAAAAACCCGAACCTCCTGTGAAATTTCCTGCAAGCACTACAACAATATCATCACTTTTAAGATTATGCGTCTTAATAAGATTTTTTAAGGCGATATGAATAAACTCATCAACCGATTTTCTTCGCTCCTGGTAACTTGCATAAACACCATAAGAAAGTGCCAGTTCTCTCATTGTATTTTCTGTATAACATTGTGCAAGGATCAGATCGATACCTCTGTAAGAGGCCATGTCCCTTATGGTCCTGCCACCAGTAGTATCCGCAATGATTCCTCTGGCTCCTATTCTGAATGCGGTCTTTACCGCAACTTTAGCCAGGTACGCTGATATTTCACCTGTTACATTGAGGTAAGGAATATCAAGAAATTTTTCCTTGTTCTTCTCTATCTCCATAGCAACCTTGGTCATTGTTTTTACAGCTTCCAAAGGATATTTCCCATTAGCTGTCTCCCCACTAAGCATCATTGCATCAGTCTGTGAATAAATTGCACTGGCTATATCGCTGACTTCTGCCCTGGTTGGCCGTGGATTGGTAATCATCGAATGAAGCATTTGTGTTGCAACTATAACCGGTTTCCTGCTAATTATGCATTTTGTAATTATCATCTTCTGGATAACAGGAATTTTTTCATATGGAATCTCAATAGCAAGATCCCCCCTGGCAACCATAATACCGTATACATTTTCGAGGATATCATCCAGGTTTTCAACACCTTCCTGATTTTCAATTTTAGCTATTATCTTAATGCTGCTATCGAAAGAATTAAGAACAGCCTGAACGTCAAATACATCCTGCTTTGACCTTACAAATGAATGAGCGATAAAATCGACCTTGTTCTTAGAAGCCATTTCCAGAAAAGCTTTGTCCTTTTCAGTAAGTGACGGGAGGGTAATCTTTACACTTGGAATGTTAACACTTTTTCTTGAAGTAAGGATCCCATCATTCTCAATAGTACATTCCAGTGCATCGCCTTTCTTTTTTAATACCCTTAGTTCCAATTCCCCGTCATCCATCAGAATAAGAGATCCCAGTGGAATATCTGAAGAAAAATTCTTATAAGTCACATAAATTGCTTCATCCGAACTCTTTTTGTCTGGATCTCCGATAATGTTTATCGTGGCACCTTTCTTAAGTTGAATTGGAGCATCACATACAGTAGTACGTATTTCAGGACCCTTGGTATCAAGAATTATTGCAATTTTGTCAGAGACTTCCTGTGTATTCTTTATTATGCGAAGTGCTCCCTCAATATCAAGATGTGCCGAATTGATCCTGATGACATCCATTCCGGCCTCATATAATTCCTTAATAAATCCGGATTCACAGTTTTTATCTGAAATAGTGGCAACAATCTTAGTCCTTTTGCTGTTCATAAATTATTTCTTCTTTAATTTAGTGATTTCAATTAGCGCTTCGACGGCAAGCCTGTAACTATCAAGGCCAAAACCAGATATGCTGCCAGTACAATTTCTCCCGATAAGACTGGTATGCCGGAATTCCTCACGTGCTGAAATATTTGTAATATGAACTTCAATGACCGGAGTTTTTACTGCAGCTATTGCATCAGCAATTGAAACAGAAGTGTGAGTGTACCCTCCTGCATTAAGGATTATTCCATCATATGAAAACCCTGACTTCTGAATCTCATCTATTATCTCACCTTCAATGTTCGACTGAAAATATTTGAAGATGATATCCGGGAAACGCGATTTCAAGACTGGCAAGTAGTCTTCAAAAGAGGATCCTCCATATTTTTCAGGTTCTCTCCTGCCAAGGAGATTCAGGTTTGGACCATTAATAATTTCTATTTGCATCTGATACTGAATTTATTACGGTAATTAAATATAGCAATATTGGCTGGTTTCATATTTTGAGTACTGTTTTCATTTATATCTAAAGTGCTATGTTTGTATTTTTCTTACCCCCTTGGGGGAAATAAGAAAGAGAGTAAAATGAAGCTGGCTGAGTATTTGAATATGAACGCATTAATCTTTATTCTCATTTTATGATTAACAGTTTTCAATAAGTACCCATAGGCATATAATACAACGGTAAAAATAGGTAAAAAATATTTAAAGAGACCAACTTATGAAGGTTGTCTTACTTTGTGTTACTTTGTGGTTGGATATTTGAGAATAATATATGAGTCTAACCTGGAAACAATCATTCAGAAATTTTGAAACATATCTCAGGCTGGAGAAGTCCTTGTCGGACAACAGTATTGAAGCCTATCAGAATGATGTTTTTAAACTTGAAAAGTATTTTACCGAAACGGGAATTGATATTTCACCAGTCAAGGTAACATATACTGACCTCAAAGCATTCCTTGCCTGGTATGGCGATAACAATAAAAATACCAGAACACAATCGAGGGTGCTTTCCGGTATCAGAGCGTTCTTCAGATTTCTACTCATTGAAGGAGAAATTGAGGAGAATCCTGCTTCCCTTATTGAATCCCCAAAAATAGGCCTTAAACTTCCTGAAGTATTGTCGGTAATTGAGATTGACAGGATTATAGATGAGATTGATCTTAGTAAACCGGAGGGCCATAGAAACAAAGCAATTATTGAAACACTATATGGTTGTGGTTTAAGGGTTTCGGAACTTGTAAATCTTCATCTCACAGATATCCATTATAATGAAGAATATATTACTGTAACAGGAAAAGGTAATAAGCAGAGACTTGTCCCCATCAGCAAAAAAGCGCTGAAGGAGATCGATATTTATAAGTATGACAGGAACAGACTTCCTCTAATCCATGATCAGAATATCCTTTATCTTAACCGTCGTGGTGCACGTCTTACAAGGGCAATGATATTTACTATAATTAAAAACCTTGCAGCTAAAGCCGGAATAAGAAAAACCATAAGTCCCCATACCTTCAGGCACTCTTTTGCTACTCATATGATTGAAGCAGGAGCCGATCTCAGAGCTGTTCAGGAAATGCTTGGACATGAATCAATACTAACCACCGAGATTTATACTCATATTGACAGGAGTTTCTTGCGTGATACTCTCATCATGTTCCATCCCAGGTCATAAAAAGTTCTAATCTTTGAACATAATTCTTTAAAACCAGTTATATTTGCGCTGTTTTTATTTGATCTAATTTAATATAGTATGGATTATATAAAAGGGTTTGGAAAAGAGTTGCTTTTTATACTTACAGAAATGGCTCCATACCTTATGCTTGGATTCTTCTTTGCCGGTTTACTGCATCTTTTATTTCCAAAAAAGAAAGTTAGAAAGTATATGGGTCAAAATAATTTCCGATCAATTTTCAATTCAGCATTGCTTGGTGTTCCACTTCCATTGTGCTCATGTGGTGTAATACCAACTGGTTGATTATAGGTTTGCTGATTGCAGCTCTCATTTCAGTTATAGTTCCTGATGATTTTTTTGCAGATAAGATTCCAAATGATTTTATTGGAATGCTTATAATTCTTGTAGTCTCGATCCCGGTATATATTTGTGCAACAGCGTCTGTACCTGTTGCAGCCGTATTAATGCTTAAAGGTCTTTCTCCCGGTGCGGCCCTGGTATTGCTTATGGCAGGTCCTGCGAAAAAATCAAATCAGGAATAGAAAGCATTGGATATAAGATCATTAAAGAATAATACCAAATTATTCTTCTCTGGTAACTCTGTGATTCTCTGTGAATCTTTGTGTAAGTTCTTGATTTTTTTTAGTGACACGGAGGAGACACAGAGGAGACACAGAGGGCCACAGAGAAAATCCTTCAGAAATTCATTTATAAATATTAACTTTGCGACTTATTTTGCAAAATCAATAAGTTTAACCTATCTCAAATTAATAAAATTATGTCACAAATTAAAAGAGTCTACTCCTTTGGAAAGAAAGCTGCAGAGGGAAAAGCCGATATGAGAAACCTTCTTGGAGGTAAAGGAGCTAACCTTGCAGAGATGTGTCTGCTAGGATTGCCGGTTCCTGCAGGTTTCACAATCACAACTGAAGCTTGCAATGAATATTATAAAAATAATTGTACTCTTCCGGAAGAACTGATGCCTGAAGTGTGGGCAGCAATGAAGAAGACAGAAGAGACAATGAATATGAAATATGGTGATGCAGAAAACGCATTGCTGGTTTCATGCCGTTCCGGTGCTCGCAGTTCTATGCCGGGTATGATGGATACGGTTCTCAATATCGGGCTTTGTTCAAAAACAATCCCTGGATTTCTTAAGAAGACCAATAATCCGCGTTTTGTGTGGGATTCATATCGTCGTCTTATTATGATGTATGCTGACGTTGTTATGGAGAAAGCTGAAGGTACTGATCTTGGCGAAGGTAAAGGAATACGTAAGCAGCTTGATGAAAAGCTAGATGAGTTTAAGAAACAAAAAGGATATAAATCAGATACTGAAATATCGGCTGATGAACTTAAAGTCCTTTCGGAAGAATTTAAAAAAATTGTAAAAAATGCTCTCGGAAAGCCTTTCCCTGATGATGCAAAAGAACAACTCGAAGGCAGTGTAAAAGCTGTATTTAAAAGCTGGAATGGGAAAAAGGCTGTTTCATACCGTCGTATTGAAGGAATTCCTGATGATTGGGGCACTGCTGTAAATGTACAGGCTATGGTTTTTGGAAACATGGGTGATACATCTGCAACAGGTGTTGCATTTACCCGTAACCCAGCAACCGGTGAAAACCTGTTTTATGGTGAATGGCTTGTAAATGCTCAGGGAGAAGATGTTGTTGCAGGTATCCGTACCCCAAGTCCGCTCAATGATGATACAAAAAATGATCAGAACCAGCACCTTCATAGTATGCAGGAAGCAATGCCCGGCACATACAAGGAGCTTTGGGATATCCGCAATATCCTTGAAAAGTCATTCCATGATATGCTTGATATAGAGTTCACAATACAGGAGGGCACTCTTTATATGCTACAATGCCGTGCCGGTAAAAGAACAGGTACTGCCGCTCTTAACATGGCAATGGATATGCTTCACGAAAAACTGATTGATGAAAAAAAAGTTGTTATGCGTGTCGATCCTGCTCAACTCGACGAGCTTTTGCATCCGATTTGTGACCCGAATGCTGAAAAGAAAGTTAAAGCGGTTGTAAAAGGATTACCTGCCGGACCTGGAGCAGCTGTCGGAAAAGTTGTTTTTAATGCCGAAGATGCGGTTGCATGGTTACGTAAAGGTGAAAAGGTTATTCTTCTCCGCGAAGAAACCAATCCGGAAGATGTTGAAGGTATGCGCGCTGCTGAAGGTATCCTGACTGCACGCGGTGGTATGACATCTCATGCTGCACTCGTTGCACGTGGCTGGGGTAAATGCTGTATCGTAGGTGCAGGAGCACTTCATGTTGATGCATCAAAAAAGATAGCTAAAATTACTGGTTCAGATATAATTATTAAAGAGGGTGATGTTCTTACTCTTAACGGTACAAAAGGGAATGTTTATACCGGAGCAGTAACCCTGATGGACGCAACTGAAAACCCACGTTTTAAGGAATTCATGACAATTGTTGATAAGTATCGTAAAATGGGAGTACGTACCAATGCTGAAACTCCCGAAGATGCTACAATTGCTCGTAATTTTGGAGCAGAGGGTATTGGTCTGTTCCGTACAGAGCACATGTTCTATGGTGTAGGTTCGGAGGTTCCATTGTTCCTTCTCCGTAAGATGATCCTAAGTGCAAATGAGACAGAACGCCGTAAAGCTCTTGACGAACTGTTCTCACACGTTAAAAAAGATATGAAAGCAACTATGGCTGCCATGGACGGTCTGCCTGTTACATTCAGGCTTCTGGATCCTCCTCTCCATGAGTTTGTTCCACAGGGAGCAGAAAAACAGGAAGAACTTGCAAAATCTCTTGGCATTAAAAAAGAGGATGTTGCAAAACGCGGTGAAGCTCTACATGAATCAAATCCAATGATGGGTCATCGTGGAGTGCGCCTTGGAATCACCTTCCCCGAAATATCGGAAATGCAGGTTCGGGCAATTTTTGAATCATCTCTTGAACTTATTAAAGAAGGAAAAAAACCTCATCCCGAGATTATGGTTCCTGTTACCGGTGAAGTTGCTGAATTAGACTTCACTAAACAGGTAGTTGACAAAGTATATGAAGAAGTATGTAAAAAATTTAATGTAAAGGCGATTGAATATAAATATGGTACTATGATAGAAATCCCGCGTGCTTGTCTTTTATCTGATCGCATGGCTAAAAGTGCTGAGTTCTTTTCATTCGGAACCAACGACTTAACGCAGATGACATTCGGCTTCAGTCGCGATGATACCGGTGGATTCCTTCACGATTATCTCGACAAAAAGATATTATCTGCTGATCCGTTCCAGACAATTGATCAGGATGGTGTTGGTCAACTTATCAAAATGTCTGTTGAAAAAGGTCGTTCAACCAGACCCGATCTTAAGGTTGGTATCTGTGGTGAACAGGGTGGTGATCCGGCTTCTGTTGAATTCTGTTTCAAGGCTGGTTTGACATATGTAAGCTGTTCCCCATTCAGGGTTCCTATAGCAAGGCTGGCAGCAGCCCAGGCTTCAATAAAATTTAGTAAATAAGCGGATTTTCTGATATGAAAAAGTAAAGGGTTCCGCTTTTTGCGGAACCCTTTTTCTTTTCATGGCTACACGATCTAGCCCGAAAAACATATCCCAAAACCTTTTGATATGATAAAGACCTTTGAAAAGTTATTTACCCTATTATAAACATGAATAATAAATAAAAAAATTGAACTATATTTCGAAATAATTCAAGTTAAAACTTCATTTATTAAGAATTTATTAATCTAAAAACAAAAATTTCTTAAAATGATTGACTCCCTAAACTTATTGAAATATGGCATTCAGGATATTAAAGAGATTGTCTATAATCCGTCTTATGATTTACTATTTGCCGAGGAAACGAAACCCGGACTAAGTACCTTTGAGAAGGGGATCATTACCACAACCGGAGCGATTTCTGTTGATACCGGGATATTTACCGGGCGTTCTCCAAAAGATAAATACATAGTCCTAGATGATAAAAGCAAAAATAGTGTGTGGTGGAGATCGGATATGGCAAAAGTTTCTGATAACAAACCCATTTCCCCTGAGATATGGAACCATTGCAAAAATATATCTCTTAAGCAGTTATCCGGAAAAAAACTTTTTGTGGTTGACTGTTTCACCGGAGCAAATAAAAATACACGGCTAAGAGTAAGATTTATTCTTGAGGTTGCATGGCAGGCTCATTTCGTAAAAAATATGTTCATAAGGCCTGAGCCGGAAGAACTGGATGACTTTAAACCTGATTTTATTGTGTTAAATGCCTCCAAGGCTAGAAATCCTGATTGGGAGAAACAGGGTCTGAATTCTGAAAATTTTGTCTTTTTCAACCTCTCTGAAGGTATGGCCGTAATTGGAGGAACATGGTATGGAGGTGAGATGAAAAAAGGAATCTTTTCGATAATGAATTATTACCTGCCTCTCAAGGGGATAGCTTCAATGCACTGTTCTGCGAATGTTGGAAAAAATGGTGATACGGCTATATTCTTCGGACTCTCCGGAACTGGAAAAACAACTCTCTCAACAGACCCCAACAGAGCCCTTATTGGTGATGATGAACATGGTTGGGACGATGATGGTATCTTCAATTTTGAAGGAGGCTGCTATGCCAAATGCATAAAGCTAAGCAAGAAAAATGAACCCGATATCTATAATGCAATCAGACGTGATGCTCTTCTTGAAAACCTTGTCGTACTATCTGATGGTACAATAGATTTCAACGATGATTCAAAAACAGAAAACACCAGAGTCTCCTATCCTATATACCATATTAATAACATAGTAAAACCAGTTTCAAAAGCAGGGCACGCGAAAAAAGTTATCTTTCTTTCTGCCGACACATTCGGAGTTTTACCTCCTGTAAGCCGTCTGACTGAGGAACAGACACGATATTATTTCCTCAGCGGATATACCGCAAAAGTTGCAGGTACCGAGAGAGGAATTGTTGAACCGGTTCCTTCTTTCTCAGCTTGTTTTGGTGCAGCTTTCCTTATGCTCGATCCTATTGTCTATGCGAACGAACTTACAAGGAAAATGAAAATGCATAATGCTGAAGCCTGGTTAGTGAACACTGGCTGGATGAGAGGTCCTTATTGTATTGGAAACAGGATCGATCTGCCTTCCACACGACTGATAATAAATGCGATCCTTGACGGCTCAATATTGGAATGTGAATTTGTCACTATTCCGGTTTTTAATTTAAGTATCCCTACCAAAATTGAAGGAGTTGATGAAAGTATACTTGATCCCGGGAAAGCCTGGGACTCACCAACCAAATGGCATGCTGCCGCGACTGACCTGGCTCTCAAGTTCATTAACAACTTCAGTAAATTTGCAGCCAATAAAGAAACTGCAGAACTGGCCAGCTATGGACCGAGAATCTAAGCTATAAGGTGTTTATTTTTATAGCTATATTTGCCCCTGGAAATCATTTTAAAGTATGAATATACTATATGCAGTGCTTGCAATTGTACTGGCATACCTGCTTGGATCAATACCAGCAGCTGTCTGGATTGGAAAACGATTTCACAACATTGATGTGAGACAACATGGAAGCGGTAACGCAGGTACTACTAACGTTATAAGGGTGCTGGGATGGAAAACCGGGATTCCGGTCCTACTGATTGACCTCGGCAAAGGCTGGCTCGCTGCTATGTTACCCGTCTTCCTTCATCTGGCTGACGCCGGAAGTGCACTCCTAACGAATCTGCAGATTACGGTCGGCATAATAGCTATTATCGGCCATATATTTCCTTTATTCGCCGGATTCAGGGGAGGAAAAGGAGTTGCAACTGTCTTCGGAGTATTTCTGGCTTTACAACCCTTGCTTACTATATGCTGTATAGGCGTTTTTCTGGTTGTCCTATTTCTCACAGGAATTGTATCAGTCTCATCAATGGGCGCGGGAATAGCTTTCCCGGTTTTCCTCTTTCTGTTTTTTGACACTCCGTCGAAATTATTCAAAATATTTGCTATACTTGTTGGTATAGCTCTGCTGGTAACCCACAGGAAGAACATAGGAAGAATATGGAGAGGAGAAGAGACCAAGCTTCTCAAATTCGACAAAAAAAACAAACCAACTGGTTGATTATTTAAAGGTGGTAAATTTGGGTATACTCATCCCTGTTATGCTGTCAGAATTGCTCCAGCAATTGAATCCTTTTGCTGATTGGAGGATGTGTTGCGAAAAGTGAAGTAAGAGAGAAAGAGGATTTCTTCTCTTTAACCTGAGGATTCTCAATAAACATCTGTGCGATATCTTTTCTTTTCACAGCTTCAATTGTCGGATCAACAGATATCTTCCTTAGTGCAGAAGCCAGGGACAGAGGTCTATGAGTAATTTCAGCAGAGCCTGCATCTGCCAGGTATTCGCGTTTCCTTGACAATGCAAATCTGAAAAGAGTTGCAATTAGAAAACCAACCAGTGCAAGCACAAGGGCTATAACGATTGCTGCTCCCCCATTTTTCTTACCTCTGCCAAGACTTCCAAACTGCAATCCTCTGAATATTGCCTGTGAAATGAATGCGAAAATCCCGACAAAAATAATTGATATTATAAGCAACCTGACATCCCGGTTTCTTATATGAGTTAGTTCATGCGCAATAACTGCTTCTAGTTCTTCATCATTAAGCTTTTCAATTATGCCCCTCGAAAGGGATATTGAAAATGTTCCCGGATTAATTCCACTGGCAAATGCATTTAAAGAATCATCCTCAATAACATTGATTTTGGGTGTTGTCATACCTGTGGCTATACACAGGTTCTCAACCAGGTTATAGACCCTTTTATTTTCATTTCTTGCAAGAGGTTTAGAATCGGTGGCAGCGTTAATCATTGCTGAATGAGAAAACCATGCTATTGTAAACCAGATAACTACACCTATTATAATAAATGGAGCAGTAATAAGAAAGCTCTGGTTTATCTGGCTGATTGTCCTATGTTCTTCCGAATTAAAGGATAGGAAGAAAAAGAAGAGCCACGTCAGAACAAAAAAGACGATGGGAAACATTACCAATATCAGTACCGAATTAGTGTTATTCCTCCATATCTGGCTCTGCAAACCAAAATATTTCATATTATCAGAACTGGATTTTCGGAGGTTGCTCTGCTTCGGCCCTTTGAGTGCCAAGTTCAAACATCGGCTCTCGTTTGAAATTAAACAGTGTGGCAACCAGGTTTGAAGGGAACAACTCAGTAGCAACATTAAGCTCTTTAGTGGCAGAATTAAAGAACCGGCGTGCAGCAGCTATCTTGTTTTCAATATCCGATATCTCATTCTGCAGTTCCATAAAGTTCTGGCTGGCCTTCAGATCAGGATAGGCTTCGACAGATACTTTCAAACCTTCAAGGGCAGTTGATAACTTGTTTTCGGCAGCTATCTTTTCATTTATAGTAGTAGCCTTCATAGCATTAGTTCGTGCCTCGGTAATATCTGTAAGCACTCCTCTCTCATGTCCCATATAACCTTTCACCGAGTCAACCAGCTGAGGTATAAGATCATGCCTAAGTTTCAGTTGAACATCAACGTCTGCAAAAGCCTGCTCCCTGTTATTTCTCAGCCTGACAAGCCTGTTATAAATAGAAACAGCCATCAGGATTAAGAGAAAAATGATCCCAAGAAAAAATAATACAATTATCATTTTAGCATTTTTTTAATTATGTTTTTTCCAACTTTTAATTAGTATTTATTCGAAAATAAAGATAGTTATATTTACTATAATTATCTTGCAGCTTATATCATTTTTAAGTTTTCTGATATTTAAAAATTTATTTACGTTATCTGACATGGAAAAGAGTTTAAAAGGTACAAAGACAGAACAAAACCGCTGAAGAATTGTCCGGCATGTCTCCACCCTGAAGCTTATTTTGAAATATTGCCAAATAATTATTAATAATGATTGATGGAAAAAACATTCTGGATCTGATTATCAGCCGTCAGAGCGACAGGAAATACAGCGATAAACCGATTGAGAAGGAGAAGCTTGAAAGGATAGTAAAAGCGGGCAGGATGGCTCCTTCCGCATGCAATGCACAACCTTGGAAATTCATTATTGTAACAGATCATGAGCTGGTCGGAAAGATTGCAGAAGCGGCATCGGCAAAACTGATCGGGATGAACAGCTTTGTTGCCCAGGCGCCTGTTATTCTGGTTGTGGTGAGAGAAAAACCAAACTTCTCTTCAAAGGTAGGCGCAACTATTAAAAACAAGGATTATTCTCTGATTGACATAGGTATTGCAACTGAAAACATTTGTCTTCAGGCAAAGGCTGAAGGAATAGGCTCCTGCATAATCGGCTGGTTTGATGAAAAGATGTTAAGAAAACTGCTTGTTATCCCCGGATCAAAAAGAGCTGAACTGATTATTACATTAGGGTATTCACTGAGTGACCCGAGGGAGAAAAGGAGGAAGCCTGAAGGGGAGACTGTATCGTATAATAAATATTGATTCTTGCCCCCCAACCCCCCTAAAGGGGGGCTAATTCAGTTTTTCTAATGCCGCCTTTATCCTCTTAACGGCCTCAACCAGCAGATCATCAGATGTTGCATATGAAATTCTGAGGCATCGTGGAGCACCAAAAGCATCTCCTCCGACAGTTGCAACCTGCGCTTTATCGAGCAAATAAAGTGCAAGATCGTCTGAGCTGGTAATTTTTGTTGTACCATCAGACTTCCCTAAATAGAAGCTTATGTCCGGCATCACATAGAAGGCTCCCTGAGGAATTCTCACCTTAAGTCCTTTTACCTCTTTTAACAACCCACAGATTAAGTCGCGGCGGCGAAGAAAAGCCGCTTTCATTATCTGGCGCGAATCTCCTTTGCCTTGTATGGCTGCGAGTGCGGCGCGCTGGGCAATGGAACAGACACCTGAGGTAAATTGGCTCTGTAACTTATTACATGCTTTTGCTATCCATAATGGGGCGCCAATGTATCCTATCCTCCACCCTGTCATCGCATATCCTTTTGATACCCCATTGACAGTAATTACCCTGTCGTAGATAAAATCAAAAGAGGCCATACTTACGTGCTCACCTGAAAAAATTATATGCTCATAAATCTCATCTGAAATAATGAATAATCCTTCGTGTTTTTCAACTATCCTGGCAATTTTCTCCATTTCTTTCCGGTCATAGACCATACCTGTGGGATTTGAAGGAGAATTGAAAATTATTAACCTTGTTTTGCTCGTAATTGCAGCCTCAAGCTGTTCGGGTCTGATTTTGAAATCGTCCTCCAGCTTAGCTTCTATGACAACAGGTTTCCCTTCAGCAATGATGATCTGATCGTAATAACTTACCCAGTATGGGGCAAGGATAATAACCTCATCGCCCGGATTAACTATCGACAAAATTACATTTATCAGTGAGTGCTTTCCTCCGGCCGATACAATTATCTGTTCAGGCGAATAATTGATCCCATTCTCTTCTTTGAATTTCTTCGAAATTGCCTCCCGGAGATCTGTATACCCCGGTACCGGGGGGTACTTGGAGTAGTTTTCATCAATCGCTTTCTTAGCTGCTTCTTTGATGTAATCAGGAGTGTTGAAGTCAGGTTCCCCGAGACTAAGACTGATGATGTCAATACCTTTAGCTTTTAACTCCCTGCTCTTCTGAGCCATTGCAAGTGTCTGGGAAACTGATAAAGATTTAATCCTTTCTGATAAGTATTCCATAAAGCTGGTTATATAATAAATTAACTTAAAAAGAACTTAACCAAATGTATGAAGTAAAATTGAAATATAAAATTTAAATAAATCCATTGCCACTAAGACACTGAGACGCAAAGGGTCACAAAGGAATTCATTTTAGAAGTACCTCTTGGTGAAACTTTGCGCCTTTGCGTCTTGGTGGCAAAAAAATGATTTTGATGTATTCCAATTTCTTTACGAACTTTGCGTTTAATGAAAGAATCTGTAAAAAAACAGGTTTACTGAATCAATAAATATAATTAGGTTTGTATCAAAATTAATCAAAATGGAAGCTTTTACTGATATATTGAAAATCACCATCCCGGCATTGATTGTATTTTTAACTGCCTGGGTTCTTCTCAGAAATATGATAAAGAACGATCAGGATAAGAGAAGACAGGAGCTGATTCTTCAAAACAGCCGGACAGTTACTCCAATAAAGCTTCAGGCATACGAAAGAATTGTTCTATTCCTGGAAAGGATCTCCCTCGAATCACTTTTGGTAAGAGTCAGTACACCTGACATGAAAGCCACACAGCTCCATTCAGCAATGCTTAATGCAATCAGGAGTGAATTTGAACATAATTTATCGCAACAGATCTATATGAGCCAGCAAGCCTGGGAAGTAGTCAGGAATGCACGCTCCAATATGATCAAAATAATTAACAGTGAAGTAGAAAAAATGCCTGCGAATTCATCAGGGATGTCCCTCAGCAAACAGCTTCTCGAAAAAATCATGGAGCTCGATAAGGAGCCCACAAGGGCAGCTATAGATTATCTTAAAGGTGAGATTTCCAGAATGATCTGAGCAGGGAGTTAAACCCCCTGGGGGAGATGCCACGAAGTGGCAGAGGGGTTTATTTCCCGGTGCAGATTTTCTATAGCAGCTCCACACTCCTCTTCACAAATGTGCTCAGCTCTTCCCCCCTCAGCATATTATTTGCTAATAAAGCCAAATCTATAAGCTGTTTAACTACTTTATTGCCGGCGCCATATGATTCCAGAAGATCTTTCCTGGCATTTTCAACTACTGAAAGCTCATTGCGCAGTTTTTCAAGGTCATCCTTTTCCAGTTGACTGATCTCTTCCGCTTTTTTCTTCTTATGCTCCTGTTCCGTAAACGCAATCTCTTCTTTAATCCGTTTTCTCTCAGTACTGTTTTCCGTCAACCTGGTTCCTTCCTGGATCTGAAGATCTTCAGAGATTTTGTTAATAATCTGATGGTTTGGGTTGACAACCAGATTATAACTATCGGGCAATTCACCATAAAAGTTCATCCCTCCTCCCATCTGCGCCATATCTTTCATTCTGCGCATAAATTCCGATTGTGTAATAATCACAGGTGCCTCATTCTCGTCAAGTGTTTCAAAAACAACATTATAAATCTCTTTTGTTTTAACCTTGACATTGAAAACACTCTTAAGGTCATCTTTCTGCTCTTCAGTTAATTTCGATTCACGAGACTCTTCTTTCTGAATTAGCTTGTCTACTACATCCGAATCGACTCTTACAAATCTGGTATCCTTCAATTTACTTTCAAGCTGATTTATCAGATGAACATCCAGCTGTCCATCGAGAAGTAAAACATCATAACCTTTGCTTTTGGCTTTGTCGATGTAGGTGAACTGATCAGTCTTGTTTGTTGAATATAAATAGATGAGCGTTTTATTTTTATCTGTCTGGTTTTCCTTGATTATCTTTTCGTATTCCTCAAACGTAAAGTACTTATCTTCTGTATTCTTCAGAAGGGCAAACTTTGAAGCTTTTTCATAGAATTTCTCTTCGGTTATCATACCATATTCGATGAACAGTTTTAGGTTGTCCCACTTTTTCTCAAATTCTTCCCTGTTATTTTTAAATATCTCATTTAACCTGTCGGCTACTTTTTTGGTTATATGGCTTGATATTTTTTTTACATTGGAATCGCTCTGAAGATAACTTCTTGATACATTAAGAGGGATATCCGGTGAATCGATAAGCCCGTGCAAAAGGGTTAGAAATTCCGGAACAATTCCTTCCACAGAATCCGTTACAAATACCTGATTGGAATATAATTGTATCTTATTCTTCTGTATTTCGATGTTGCTTTTGATCTTAGGAAAATAAAGTATACCGGTCAGTTTAAAAGGATAATCAACATTAAGGTGAATATAAAACAATGGATCATCACCTGTGGGATAAAGCTCTCTGTAGAATTTCATGTAATCATCTTCTTTCAGATCAGCAGGCTTGAGTGTCCATGCAGGCTTAGTGTTGTTAATAATTTTGTCTTTACCTGTCTCTACAGATTTTCCGTCTTTCCACTCTTTTTCCTTTCCGAATGCAATTTCAATCGGAAGAAACTTGCAATATTTCTTCAACAATTGTTCAATTTTGTTCTCTTCAAGAAAATCTTTTGAATCCTTATCAATATGTAATATAACATCCGTACCAATGTTTTCCTTTTCAACTTCCTCAATTGAAAACTCGGGGCTACCGTCGCAACTCCATTTAACCGCCTGAGAACCATCCTGATATGATTTGGTTATTACTTCAACCTTATCTGATACCATGAATGTAGAGTAAAAACCCAGACCAAAATGACCAATTATTGCACTTGACTGATCTTTATATTTGTCGAGGAAATCATTAGCGCTCGAAAAAGCTATCTGGTTAAGATATTTATCAAGCTCATCTTTTGTCATACCAACTCCTCTATCAGAAACTTTTATTGTCTTTTTCTTCTTATCGACTGACACCTGGATCGTTGTATCACCTATAACGCCCTTATAATCACCAACAGTAGCCAGTGTTTTAAGTTTCTGTACAGCGTCTATGGCATTTGAAATTAGCTCGCGGAGGAAAATCTCATGATCAGAATAAAGGAATTTTTTTATTATAGGGAATATGTTCTCAGTTGTTACTCCAATCTTTCCGGTTTCCATATCAGATATTTTTATAGTTATACATTGAATAATCTGCCGATCACTTTCAAAAGGTGTGCCGTTAGTTTTGTACTGACAAATAGTCACAATGCAATCTGCCCTCTGTCCGCTTCGCGGACATCCCCCTAAAGGGGGACTAATTCGGAGGTATAACTTGAATTATCTCAAAGATAGAGAATTAACCCCCCTTCAGGGGGGCTGGGGGGCAAATAAAACAGAGTTAATTTCGTAGTTAATGGATTTCTCTAGAAATAATGAGGCAGCCTGAAAAAAGCAATCAGGATCAATAATGCAGAGATCAGAAGAAATCCCAGCAGAATATAAATTGAAAAATTCCGTCTTTTTCTGAAAATCCCGATGCTATGTTCACTTATTAGTTTTTTAACAGTATTATGAATCCGAAGGATTGAATTGGCATTTTTAGGAATATATGCATCAATATTAAACTTCACAGTTTTCCTTATCACTTCCATTTTATCGGCAGGACCAAGCAGAATAAGACCTGTCCGACGGTCGATCCGTTTTATTTCCATTGTCAGCTGATCGATCATCTCGAACTGTTCTTTTGTATCATGCAAACCAAGAATTGCAACCTTACAAAAATTACTTTCCTTTTCTTCTTCAATGTGTTTAATAAATTCCTCACGGGTCGGGAAAGATTCTATAGTGTATCGCGATGTATCAGTAAAACGTTTCCTGACATCCTCAGTGAATCCCCTGTGGTCGTCGTAGCAGTAAAGATGAGTTTTAATATTCTTTGCCATAACAGTTAAAAGTGCCTAAAGTTAAAGAAAAGTTTGGAGTGAGCCAGAGTTTGGAGTACTTTAAGTTAAAGAGGATGAAACTTGTTATCTTAAGAGTAACTCCAGGCACTCCAGGCACTTCTCTATTCCATATTTCTTGCATCCACATTAATAATCAATTTCCATAATCCATTTTTAAAATTATATGCATCGAATGAATAATCAGGACCATAGTATTGCCGGTCATCCTTATGTGAAGCCGAGAATGGAACCAGATGATCAAAAACAATTGAACTGTCCGATTTGAATCGCAAAGACATCATTGCATTTGATGCATATTCAAATACATCCCTGAATTTTATCTCCTCTCCTGAAGCAAACCATTTCCTGCCGAATATAATTGAATTATCAGGTGCAAAACTAAGTACTTCAATGATCTTTCTGCTAATAAATGAGTTGCCATAATCGATACCCAATAATACCCAACAGCTTTTATCATTAGTTTTGTAAGGTTTCAAATCATAATATAACGCACCATACCAATCCGGTTCAGCATATGTAGTATCAGTTTTAACCGGGTTTTCGTTGTAACTTGCTGATAATCTATATATTTTATTACTCTCCCCGGGTTCCTGTTTTCTTATGAAATAGCAAAAATACCGACCCGGTGCATTCTCTAAAACCAGGTTCCATGTAATAATCTTCAAAAGAGAATCAGGCGACATAATCTGACCCAGGTACCTCAGGTTAGTGAACCTGTGGCTGAATACTGTATCGGATTTAACATAGCCTTCGATAATTAATCTGATCGAATCATTGATCCGGATCCTGTCACTATCATTATAATTATCAACCAGCCTGCTAAAAAGTTTTTCAAGTACCTGGGGAGTATCCTTTGCTGATATCTGGCTTTTGGCAATACCGGTTGATAGAGAAATGAATAATATAAGGTATAAAATAACAGATCTCATTTTTTGTTTGCATTTTTTATTGCATCATCAAGAAGTTTCTTCAATTGACGGCACGCCATAGATATCTCATCCTCACTTATGATTAATGGAGGAGCTATCCTGAAAGCGTTGTCACAGAAAAGGAAATAATCAAGAATCAGGCCATAATCCGGAGCGTGAGCAATCACATATTTAACATATACAGGATCAATAAGCTGAACAGCCAGTAAAAGACCTTCTCCCCTCACCTCTGATATTAATGGGTGAGCGAGTTCCTGTTTAAAAATTGTTGACTTTGAGTTACAACCCTCTGCCAGCTTCTCATCAATTATTACATTAAGTGATGCCAGACCGGCGGCACAACAGACAGGATGACCCCCAAAAGTTGTAATATGACCCAGTGAAGGGTTAGATACCAGTGCTGACATAATTTCTCTTGAAGATATGAATGCACCAAGGGGCATCCCCCCTCCAAGGGCTTTTGCAAGAAGAAGTATATCCGGGACAACACCGAATCTGTCAATTGCGAACATAGAGCCTATCCTGCCAAAGCCTGTCTGTATCTCATCAAAAATCAACAACGAACCTGTTGAATTACACCTGTTCCTTATCTTTAAAAGGAAATCATTTTCAGGATAAATAACACCTGCCTCCCCC
This sequence comes from Bacteroidales bacterium, assembly GCA_049512815.1. Classification (GTDB taxonomy): domain Bacteria; phylum Bacteroidota; class Bacteroidia; order Bacteroidales; family VadinHA17; genus LD21. Next base: position 100,913 of record JBEKWS010000019.1, read on the forward strand.
TGCACCGGTTCAATAATGGCACAAGCTGTGTTGTTGTCAATTGAGTCCAGCGATTTTTCATCATTAAAACAAATCTGGAAAGTATCAGGCAGCAGAGGTCTGTAAGCATTCTTATAAAACTCACTTCCCTGAATACTCAATGCACCGTGAGTGCTGCCGTGATAAGAATTTTTGAATGATATTATACGGCTTCTGCCTGTGAATCGTTTGGCTAGTTTAAGTGCACCTTCCACTGCTTCGCTGCCGGAATTCACAAAATAGCAGGAATTAAGTTCAGGAGGAAGAATACCTGTCAGACGTTCAGCATATTTTACCTGGGGGCTCTGAATAATCTCACCATAAACCATCAGGTGCATATATGAATCGACCTGATTTTTAACCGCTTCAACGACTTTGGGATGACTGTGGCCTGTATTACTTACCGAAACACCTGAGATAAGATCAATATATTTTTTACCGTCAGGACCGTACATGTAAACACCTTCTGCCCTTACAATTTCAAGCATCATTGGCGCCAAAGAAGTTTGTCCCAGATGCATTAGGAATAGTTGACGATTGGTAAGCATGAGATGTTTTAGAGATTACCTGGCCATCACATTAATATCATTCAGAAGAGAGTCCCTGAATGATTTCCCGACCGGAATACTTTTCAAGGTACCTCCGACAATAATATCGAGAGTGTTCTCTTTTATGGTCTGGATCATGCTCTTGTTAATTATAAATGACCTGTGAACCCTGATAAAAACCCCTGAAGGCAATTGGTTTTCGATTGCTTTCATGGTAAAATGAATAGTAAATTTATCATCATTCGTGATCAGAGTGACATAATTTTCAAGAGCTTCAATATATATAATCTCTGTCAGTTTCAGTTTTACCAGTGATGATCCCTTTTTGATGAATATTTCTTCATCACCGCTATTTGTCACCTCTTTGCGGGCAAAGTACCTGATCGTTTTATCGATGGCTTTGCAGAAACGTCCATATGTAACCGGTTTAAGCAGGTAATCAACCACATTGAAGTCGAAAGCTCTTAAAGCATATCCTTCACCTGAGGATACAATTATTATATTAGGCGGGAAGTCGAGGCTGCCAATAAAATCAAAACCATCCATTTCGGGCATTTCAATATCGAGAAAAATCAGGTCGATATCCTTTCGTTTTGTGAGAATATCCCGTGCCGCCAGTGAATCGCTGAAAGTACCTATCAAAGTTAGAGAAGAGGATTTGCTCACATACCCTTCCAGTATTTTGCAGGTCAATATATCATCGTCAACTATAATGCAGTTCATTCGTCAACTGTTTTGGCAAAGAAATTCACGATCAAAAATAGTAAAAATATTCTAAGAATTTTTAACAATTACAGTAAAGTTGAAATTCTTTTAGCAATTTATTTGAAAATATTGATGAATTCAATGAATTGGTTGGATAACTGTATGAATTGAAAATAAAAAAAGGGGTGTAGAAACACCCCTAAGCAATCTCAATCAGTTAAGATTAAAGACCTTTGTTAAGTGCCGGAGCTGCTTTGAATTTTACAACTTTTTTAGCAGGAACGTTCAGTTTAGCACCTGTACGCGGATTACGAACAACTCTTGCACTTCTTTTGTCAACTTTGAAGGTACCCAGGCCCGGAAGCTGGATTCTCTGACCTTTTTTCAAATATTTTCCAAGAGTTCCAACAAATGCGTTTACAGCCTTACCTGAGTCTTTGATAGAAAGACCTGCTTCGGCGGCGATTGCACTTACTAATTCTTTTTTTGTTGCCATAATGAAAAATTTAAGGGTTAGACCAATCTTACTAATTGAATACAAATTTATTTTTTTTTAATTCATGTGCAAATTTATTTTTCCGTTTTTCTACAAATAGTGCCGCTTTTAGGTTAAAACAGCAATAATTTCGCATGAAATTCAGTATTTTGTCAAATTGTCGCAATTGCTCACTAATCAACAACATCATGACTTATTTCAGAATATTTTGTTCACATCCTGTTCATAAAAAATATATTTCGCTGTATATCTGTTACTTATGCAATTAATTCAATTAGATTCTCAAAAAACAAAAAAATATTAACTTTGCGGCGGAGAAATGGAGAAATGGAGAAATGGAGAAATGGCAGAGCGGTCGAATGCGGCGGTCTTGAAAACCGTTGATCTGTAACCACGGATCCGGGGGTTCGAATCCCTCTTTCTCCGCCGATAGTTTTGTAATCCGCCTGTAAATCAACAAAATACAGGCGGTTTTTATTTTTTACATGTACAGATACATACACTTAATATTTTTTGCTTCCTACATCTTAGATCCCTATTAAGTTATTGACATATGATCCGACATGATATGCGGTTGCTGCGGGAAGTATTTTAACCTGTGGCTCTTTATGTTTGAATATTACACGGAATGCCATATTAATTATTTGTCTTACTAACCACTCTAAGAGAAATTGGCTTGTTTTTAAGGTGAATCATGTATGAGAATAAAATATCTCTCTCTTTTGTTATTTCAATATATTCAATCCTAAGCTTTTCAACATTAATACCATAAACAAGAAGCGGATTTACAAATTTTGCCCTAATTTCTTCAGTTAGCTCAGGAACTAACCAATTAAAATTTTCTGAGTATGAGATTTTACATTTATTGATTTTCTTAAAATCTGAAAATGGAGTTTGTTTTGATCCTGATAAATTTTTAATTTCCATAATAGAATTCACTAAAAACACTCTATCTGTATCCCAATCGTTGATAGAATTCATTATTTTCTCAACATCGATTCTAAGAAACTTTAATCCTGTCAGATATTTTGTCCAGGGTCCATTTTTACTCGGGATAAATTTCAAGGATTTCATAGTCTTGATTCTTTAAACTTAAACATTATTGCTATTTTCTAGTCGATCAAAAAAAGTGACCCCAAATAAAGCGATTAAAGACATTATCTCACCCTGGCTATACTCGGGTATTACCCCAATTGGTATAATTCATGAGAAGATGCCTGGTATATTAAAGTTCCGGAGGAATGGTTTCTGTCTGATCATGCTGTTTTAGAATAAATATTCTTCATAAATATTCTTAAATTGATTAGCAATATATAATGCTTTCTCCCAGCTGTCTGTACAGAGGTATGGCTCACTTTCTCCGATAAATGTGCATGTATGTCTAAAATAAGAGCGTAAAATATTCTTAGATGACGACCTCATTACAATTACAAACGATGGGTAATATTTATACTGATTCTTGTTATTCCAGTCAGGAACCCAATGGTTATTGATAGCTTTATAAATGATCATAAGTTTATAGGCAGAAATAATGTGTTTTTTGAATTGATCAGATATTTTTGAAACATCCTGAAGACATGGTATATTGACATTTGTTTTTATACAAGCATCTTCGAAGGTTTTGATTGTCTTATAATTAAACTCTGCCTTGGTCTTAACAGTTTCTTTAGCGTTTATTTTCATGTCAAGCAATATTGGTATGAATGTTAAATATTTTAGCTTCTCGCAATTCTAACCGCTCCTTTGATTTTCGTTTCGGGGTTATTGCTACAGAAAGGCCATGCTCCCTTAGAACATTTGAAATCCGCCTCATAATTTGCTCTTGATCTTGAGTAAATTCTTTTTCGGCTGTGACGACTTTTATTATTGCTTTCATAATTGACTGTAATTTAGATGACCAAATTTATAGCAGCTGCAGATCTTTCATGCTGTTTATTAATTTTTTCAAAACAATCAGCCAACTCCTTAAAAAAAAACATAGTTTCCTTAATTCCGCTTTTAGGTCCGTTTTTTTGATTAGTTGTTTTCATTTTTCAAAAAGTAGAGGCCCCGCATCCGATGGCTGTCACTCAATCCCATAGGGAAGAATGCATCAGAATTGGGGCCAGTTAAACTTTTTGTTTTCATAGAATTGAGTGAACAGCGAAGGAAAGGTAAAACCTTTTTATAAAACTTCCAAATAAATCTTCATGATTGGCCCGGATGGATCCTGATCAGCCTGGTCACCGGTCCCATGGATCCTATCTTAGTAAAAACTATGGTTATACAGGTTACCAGCTCCGGGATCTTCACCCGGGTAATATCATACGCTTGGATTTTCCTCAAAACCGACGCCAATGTCATTTTACACACTTTTTAATGATTTCTCTAAAAACGACTTCACCAGGAGAACCAAGACAAACGATCTTCACCTGGTCAATACTCCAATACCCCGCTTTTTTACAAATACTAAACCAAATTTTCGCAATTTCTATAATGGGGTATAAGCACTTCTGGCGAATTTAGCAGCTGCATACTTCTCTGACTTCAGATTTTTTATAAAGGTTTCTAGGATCTTCTGCTGGTCAACCGGGTCCGGATCCTGATTATCGCATTCATTTTGCACTCTCAACTTTGCCAGGTGAAAATTTTATTGGCGTACAGCCAGGTCAACTATAAATATTCAATTGTGAGTGAGTTAAGAGAGGCATAATCAGCTAATTACAGTCATTTTCTCCAGTTTTTATTAACATTCAGACTAATCAAGGCTCTTCCGGATCCATGGGACCGGTGACCAGGATCCTCTCCTGGTAAGCTCATAAAAAAGGGTGCCGTTCTGGTTAAACGGAACACCCTAAATGATCAATAGACAAGTAACCGAGTCGCTACTATTGACCTTTTCTCAATACCCCCTTCCTAAAAAAAAAGTCCCAGGGAAAAAATCAATTTTAGTTTCAACGGATCCTTGTGGCTTCAGTTTTGAGAAAAACATATCATAGGAATGAGTTCCATATATTGCTTTAAATTTATGATATCAAGCAAACGACCGAACTCTAATTCATTTAAACCTAATTCTTTTTCTTCAGCCTTCTCTCCATCAATCGCCATTAACCATAAAATGTATCGTAATTCTGATATTATTAATCCTTCATCTGTAAACGTGCCTTCCTTCTTTTTCGAGGTTTCTGTTTCCACAAGTTTAAGCATCTCCTTTGGTGAGTTACAAATTAGTCTAATGTTACGGCCGTTAATTAATGTAATGTTGTATTTTTTCATTTATTCTGTCTTTTTTCTTCTCTATCTGACATTGTTGCTAGTTTTTTAGGTATTTACTAAAAGCTATTGTTAAACTGATGGATCATCTATACCCCTGCCTTTACATATGACGGAGGCAATGATTTTGAGGGCTAACGGTCGCACGGACTTTTTGCCTAGAGATTTGGACTCCCTAGGGGTATATGACAAATTTATAAACATATCACGCTCATTCATAGTATATTACAACCTTTCAAGGGCTCCGGTATTTGGTTCTTATTATAAAGAACTATGTGTGTTATCATATTGATATTGAATGACTTGCAAAATTTAAATTTAATGTAATTCATTGGTGGTTAATGTTTTAAAGTTTTATTTATCGTATTATATTGATTATCTGATACATAAAGAGTTAAATTTGTTAATGACAATAAACCCTATGCTTATAGAAGTTCAAAGAGATCAGTTATTAAGAGAATGCTGTTTTTTATGCGTTTCCCTGTATTTCTGTTCATATCGATCTATGTTTGATATTGCAGTGCATTCATTAAATAATGTGCGTCCAATGCTCTTTAAATAGTGTTCAGTCTGGCTTATGCTGGAATGCCCTAACATATAAGATATTTCTTTAACACTACTCCCGGCGTCCAATGCCAGGGCTGCCGCCGTCGCTCTCAAACTATGGGCGGTATATCTGCTACTGTCAAGGCCAATAAGTCTAAGGTAATGCTTTATAATCTTTGATATAATAACAGTGCTGATCCTGGTTAAATTGCTTTTATTGCTGTGACTTATAAACAGTGGGGTATGTTCATTCATTACATCTGTTCTTAATGCCAGGTATTCATTGAGTGACTTTAATATATTTTCTGATAACGGAACAGAGCCGCCCTTTTGCTTTTTACCTTTCCTTTGAATCTGTAAATAAGTCTTATCATTTACTTTTATAATGTCAACGTGATTAAGCCTATTCACCTCAATGCAGCGGATCCCGGTATAACACATTAACTTTATCATTGTCCTATTCCGTTTATCAATTATTGGATTAATATGAACTATACCAATAAGTTTATATATTTCTTCAAGAGCTAAACAGGCCCTGATAAATACTGCACCTTTATCCCGTTCCTTTCCAATTGTATCTGTTATATTTTCATCATAATATTTTTCCTTTACCAGCCAGTTAAAAAAGACCCTTATACTTACCAGATAACTGTCAATTGTTGCCGCCCTTTTGGTTAGTCTTAAATGATCCCGATAATCAATAACATCCTTACATTTTAAAAGCTGATCTTTTAAAAGGCCTGGCTTTGATCTTCCGGAAGTGGTAAGCCAATGGACAAAATAACCCAGCGTTTTTTTATATAGCTGCTTTGTTAGTTCAGACTGGCCGCTATTATCAATAAATTCCTGTATCCGGTTATTTATCAGATTTTCTTCTATGCCGGCATCTTCAGCTATTTTATCACCAATACTTTTGGTTTCAAGCTCCTCTGCAGTAAGGCGCTCTTCTTTTTTCAGTTTTAACAATGTCCTAAAAATTGATGTTTTCATACTATTGATGATATTATTTATTTTAAAAGGTGTTCATTGCTGTTCTTTTTTCTCTCTTCTTTCTTCATCATATAAGCTTAAAAGATATTTTTGTTCCTGGTAATTGCGGGGTGCTTCTTTCAGGATCCCGGCCTTAACCTTTTTAATTGTGTCCTGTTTGAACTTATCAAATAATTCAGCTGTAAGCACCTGCAATTCAAAATCTTTACTCTTGAATTTCATCATTAAATCATTTGCTATCCAGGTCACATAACTTGCAACCTCGTTAGGTGTAGTGATAATTTCGTTTTTTGTTTTCATAATATAAGTGATTGATTATTAACTATTTTCGTTTGTCTTCTCCTGGGAACAGGATAATATTAAACATTTCACGCATCCGGGATGAAATGAACTCTCCGTATTCCTGTTTAATTTTTTCAGGCAATACATTGGTAGCAACATGAGTAAGAGCAGAATGATCAGAATAAGCATTATATCGCCTCTGAAAGAAATCTCTGACAACATTGATCTCACTACCAAAATATTTCACGGATGATACACTCTGGCCGATATCATCAATAAGTATATGCCGACTCCAATAACGATTACTTCTGGCCATTATAAGCGGTCCATCATTTAATGTAATACCAGCTGATGAAAAAAACTTAAATCCATCCCTGCCAACTCCATCAATCAGATCACTAATAGTAAAAATATTGAAGTCGTTACCTAAATAACATCCGGTGTTTAGAGCACTGAATATTTTAAAAAAAAGGGACTTCCCATTTCCTATTCGGCCGTATAAGTACAATCCGCGCTTGATATTAAATTCACCTGAAGGATCGCCACTGAAATATCTAATCGCATTCTCATAAATCTTTTTCTCTTCGTCGGATATTTTAAAGCCCGGGCATATTGTTAATGCAATTTCCATAAGGGATTCATACCTTTTTAGAAAATCATATTCTTTAGATATCAGATATGGTATCGGTTTTATCTTGTCCAAAAATATTTCCTTTATTTCCTTTTTCTGTTCCGCATTCATCATATTAAAATTTTTGAGGTTTACTGTAATCTACTTCTTCTTCATTTCGCTTATTTCCTTTTTTTGTTCCGCTTGCAAAACCTGAACTGTTATTATTCCAGGTTGAAAGAGCTGCATCCCAGTTTTTCATTTTGGATTTGCCGACCATCCACCCGTTGGATTCATAATGAGCATAAAATGATTCTGCAGTGAAAGATTCAATTTTTCTCTCTTCAATTCTTAATTTTATTTCATCAAGAGAAGGAGGAATATTTTTAAATTTTTTAATTGTTTTATTTTCTTTTATACTATTCTGTTTTATATTATTCTGTTTTATACTATTCTGTACTATACTATTCTGTACTATACTATGCATTCCCGCGGCATTGCTGCGGGTATGCTGCGGTAATGCCGCGGCATTTATTTCTACTATTTTATACTTATTGTTCCACCTGGTATTAGCTTTTTTTCTGTTTATATCCCTCAGATTATCATATCGTTCCATTCTCCTTAATAGAGAATTTGAATAAAAGCGTTCATTTTCCACCTCAAAGAGGTTAAAAGAACTTACAACAGCTTTTAACTTTTCTTCCGATACATGATTGCGATATGCCAGATGTTTCAAAAAATCCATTGGTAGGGAATATTCCGGTTCCTGCTTTGCCAGGTATTGAATTAGCATGATATAAGTGCCATAACCTTCCATTCCAAGAGCAGAAACAAGATTCATGATCTTGATATCATCCAAAGCATCCACGTCCAATGGGAGCCATTTTACATTTAGTTTAATAGAAGCCATATACATTGAGTTTATAAACCGAGTAAAAAAAATTACAGTTTTGCAAAGAATGAATTACTTCCAATTTTTTTCTTTTCAGCCTTACCCATATCAATCCAATCATATACTGATTTGCGGGTCTTAAGATTGTAGTAAAGCATGAAAAGTGTAATGGAATAAAATTCTTTTTCTCCTATCTTAATTTTGTTCATCATACAGACTTTATTCATTTAATAGACATTGATAAATTTGTTAAAAAGAGTTGCCTTCTGCTCATAGGAAAAAGCCTGAATCGCGATAATGCCTCCTCATAACGATTCAGTTTCCATGCAATTCTTTCTGGAAACAATAATAAAAAAGAACTCCAAAAGTATTGGTGATAAAATAGCTGAAGATGCCGGCATAAAGGCGAGGCCAGCCGCCGGCTGAAGCTTCTGGCCTCAAGTTAAAAACATATGTTAATTAAAAACAAAAAAGAAATATAGATCTTAAAATATTTTCAACTTTGATTACCTATCGAGGGTGCAATTGGAATCACACCGAATGAAGACGAATAATCATTAGTCTGTGTAGAACCATCATCGGATGTTGCCAAAGGTGCTCTTAAGCCTTTGCAGTCCACAAATATATCCACTATGATTGTCTGGATGCTCTCCCTCATTCTGCTAATATCATCAAGAGTGAAACTGATGCCACCATATATTATCAGAGCCAAATCATTCCAATTGCCCATGATAAGCAGATCTGCATCGCCTTCAATAGCTCCTTCATTGGATACTGAAGAGCTTATAAGTACCGGGATGTTGTCTATTAGCCCTTTTTCAAGAATAACTTTCGGGAAACCCGTTTCAATTTCAGTTTGTTTAAGACGACGAGCGCCACGTGGATTAGTAATCCAAAAATAGCCATCAGGCAAGGCGTTTGCTGCCATAAGAGTTTCTTCGAGCTCCATAATTCTATTCCAATTCGGGGAGATAGAATTTATCCTCGAGAGAATTCCGTAACGAGTTGCGTATCCAACTCCTTGCATAACTGTAGCACTTCTTTCACCGACACCAAATACAGATCTATCAAGTGCAGCGGAGCAAGCACGTTGGAGATTCTTAAGTAAAACCTGATCTTGCATTTCCGGACTCTGCATTCGTAATTGAGCTGAAAATGGTATAAATGCAGTAATTCGCTTAGGAGAATGTGTGATTGTTGCAAGTGTCATAGCAGCATCATCAGCTTCGTCGTTCTGATCATAAAATCCTGCAATAGATTCACTAACCGCTGCAATTGTACCCCCTGATTTTGCTTGATAAGGGATGTAAGGTAGCCTGTTTATTATCGAATTCGCAAAAACGTTAGTTGCGCCTGGCAATACCTCCGAACCAAAAGTTCCTCCTGGGATCAGGGATCTCAAAGCAATAGGAAGAATCAATCCCATCCGATCTCGTAATAGATGAATTATGCCGGCATCTTCAGCTATTTTATCACCAATACTTTTGGTTTCAAGCTCCTCTGCAGTAAGGCGCTCTTCTTTTTTCAGTTTTAACAATGTCCTAAAAATTGATGTTTTCATACTATTGA
>JBEKWS010000020.1:0-88350 GCA_049512815.1 Bacteroidales bacterium
AAAGCTGTTTGATTCAGAGGATATTGGAGGTTCGAAGGATGCAGATTATTAATGTAATAGATATAACAAATGGTAAAAACTAAAGTATCAACACCGGTAAAATTCGTTGGAGTAGCTGCTGACCATGGTGGATTTGAATTGAAAATGCAACTGATTGCGGCTCTTAAAGATGCAGGTTTCATAATAGTAGACTTTGGAGCCAATGAGTTGGATAAAACAGATGATTATCCCGATTTTGTAGCACCTTTGGCAAGAGCAGTAGCGAATGGAGATATATACAGGGGAGTGGCTATATGTGGGAGTGGTGTCGGTGCCTGCATTGCAGCTAACAAAGTCCATGGTGCACGTGCTGGAATGATTACAGATCCTTTCTCGGCTCATCAGGGTGTGGAAGATGACGACATGAATATCATATGTTTGGGTGGTAATGTTACAGGATATTGCCTTGCTCTGGAACTTGTCAAGATCTTTTTGAATGCCAGCTTCAAAGAGACTGAAAGGTATGTATGTCGTCTTAAAAAAGTATTAGCGCTGGAATTGGAAAATCCAGTCAAACTGATTACTTAAAACCGAGTAATTTTACCATTGTAAATCCATACTAAAGCGAACATCTTAGCAACCATTAATGTATTTATAAATTGACTGTAAAAATCCAGAAATATCTTTCTTCTGCACCTGTTACCGCTTCGGGAACCATTATTATTGTTTTACATGTATTGTACCTTTTCGGGTATGAATAAAATAAATCAAAATGAGTTCATTGTATGAAATATTACACCTTTTTTAAGAGACTTTTACCTGTTAATTAGTTACTTAAATGACGTTATTAGGTGTAATTTAATCTTCTGAAAAATTAAAATTTCTTGTAATTGATTGAATTACAAGAATCTATAAATGTCATTTTTGTGAACCTGGAGGGTACAAAAAGATAATAGCCTTTAGTATTTCTCCCAGTTCACTGTTCCAGATAAGGAGAAACCTTAGATTTTATTAATTCAACCAATTCAGGTTCCATAAAGCAATAACAATCGGGTATATCAAGCGTGATCATAATCTTTTTTTCGGTTTCATCAGGGAACTTCTTTTTTATAAATGTTACTTGTTTTTCTTCCATTGCAAAAATCATGTCGGCCCAATGGATGAGTTCTGGCGAAATTTTCACTTTTGATGTTTGAGCGGTACCGGCAGAACTGATATGATGCAGATCATCTGAAGTGTAAATGCACTCTGCTGTTCGACTGCGCATCTGATTATAACGACAAATAAAAAGTAAATTCATATTAAAATTATTCTTCTTTAAATGAATAAAAAAACCTGAGATATACAAATCCTTCATTACAAGAATAAGCAAAGATATAATGTTTATTCTCTGAATGAAATCATAATGAGTTCAGTAAAAGAAAATCTTAGGAATAGTTACGATAAAAAGTAACAAAATGGGAAATTTTGTAATTAAAAAAGCCACAAACGGTGAGCACTACTTTAACTTAAAAGCAGCCAATTTTCAAATTATACTCACCAGTCAAATGTATTCTTCAAAATCAGCCTGCTTTACTGGCGTTGAGTCAGTAAGGAACAATTGTTCTGATGATAGCAGATATGAACGTAAAGAGTCCATCAACAAGAAGCATTATTTTGTTCTGAAGGCATCTAATGGAGGGATAATTGGTAATAGTGAGATGTATGAGACTAAAGCAGGTATGGAGAATGGAATTGAATCTGTTAAAAAGAATGGTAGAAGTACAACAGTTGCTGAAGAGTAAACCTACTTCTAATCTTTAAAGCAATACAATAAACACAGAGCCTTGCTTTAATAAACGTTTTGTCCAATTTCATTGGATTAGATAAAATGATAACGCAAAACCGTAGTGGAAGATATTATCTTAAGGAAAACTATCTCCTAAGAATATTACCAAGGGTAGATAAATATCCATCTGTGTTCCAATCATTAGTGTTTGATGCCTTTTTAAACCATTTACGGCCAGACGACATGTCCGTTGATGCAGGTATTCATTAAAACATAAAGAGTGTAGAAATTCAGCGAATGGCAACTTGATATTGAAATGAATAGGAAAAAACGCTAATTCAAAAATAGATCTGCACCAAAGATTTTTTTAGTAACTCCTCGATCATCATGTAAACCTTCGTAACAAATCATTCTGCACATCTCATCGAGATTCTTGCCAAGAATTTTTTGGTTTTCTGCCCTGGCACATAAAAGACCATCGTCATCCATTAAGAGTCTACTGAACACTACAGGGTTTCCATTATCATCAACCATACGAGTGATAATACCCCCAAAAATCTTGTTTTTACAGGCTTTTGCCGTAAACATTTCGGTGACTTCGAACCTGCCCTTATTTTCTTTGCTCATAGGTAAAATAATAAGGTACAAAGGTACAAAGATATTGATCGTTAACAATATAAAGATTAATTTTTGATCAATGGTCTAATGCTAAAATTCAAAATCAAGCAGATCATCATTGAGTTTTCTGTGATTGCTATCAGCAACAGATTTTTTCTTAGTTTCAGTGCACTTCCCATAATAAGATTGGATTGCTATGGCATTCATTTTATCTATGAAGTAATTTAAGTCGATTAGAATCCATTTGCAAGGGTTTTGTGGACATTTAATGTATTGGTTTATGCTGAATGTCTCCTGTGACAAGATGTTCTGTACAAAGAGATATATAGTGCCCTCATCGTAATATGCATCCTGCAGTCGAACTGGATGGACAATACAATTTTTGCTATTATGTGCGTAAATAAGAACATAAGTACTTCCTGTACGTATAGTCTTGTTGGGAGCTATTATAAATGGCGCATTGATATGAAAATCGCCCTTATAATCAACGAAATAGATACCATTTAAGCCAACAATAGCGGAGTCATATGGATGCAAGTCTTGAAGTTTCATTGTATTCGTACAATCTTTATCATAAATACTATTAAAAATGTAAACAGGTAGGGGGAGGGTATCCAGTCCTCCTATACCCCCCTCCCCCCATTGCCATTTCTGAGGGTGGGTGCTACATCAATAAATCTTTCAAAAGAAAAAATATTCTGGGAAAATTTTTGAAACTCAGGAAAATGCTGATTAATAAAAAATTATAAAAAAATTGATCATGTAGAGTAAGATTTCTTCTTGTTATACAGACCTGATTATAAACGACTTCTTACTTACTCTTTGGCTTTTTAGGCTTCGAAAATATACTTTTTATCGCTTTTATTTGTATTGCGTCTTCAATTTTAATGTACCTGTCCATGATAGTGTAAGAAGACTGTCCTACCCATTTTAATATACTTTTCCAGTCTACTTTACCTGTTACAGCCATTGTTATAAAAGTGTCACGACTTGCATATGTACCGTAGTCAGTTTGGTAATCTAATTCAGGATACTCTTCCTTTAATATTGTAAACATCTCTTTTAATTCCCTGTTATAAGCCTGATTTGTAATAGCCAACTGTGTAATGTCATTATCATATTTTTTAAGTATCTCTAAAGCAACAGCAGAAAGCGGTTGTTCAACCTCAATATCATATCGACTTGTTTTACTCGGAGTGAATCTTAGCCAACCATTACCCTTTATTATAATCTCCTTAGATATAGTAAATGCATCGACATACCTTATCCCTGTATAGCACTGCCAAAGAAATCTATCTTTAGTCCTTTGTAAATGGGGAGGCTTAAATTCATAGTGATATAATGTTTCAATCTGGGTTTTTGAAAGAGGATTTGCAGCATTTTTAGCTTTTTTCCCACGCTTAAAACCATTCTGGCTTTTACCAGTAGCTTTTATTCTGAAATCGTCACTTAAATTTATTTGTAATTCGTTTCGTCTTTTGTAAAAATGGTTAAGTACAGTCACCAGAATCGTATAGGTTTTTCCTACGGTACTACTCTGATAACTTACTTTAGTACCATCCTTCCTCTCATAAGTTGCGACATTATTTAAAAAATAGGCAAAGTCATCAGACCAAGTCAAATTAATATCATCAAATAAGGTTTTCTTTCCTTTATAATCATCATACGCTTTCAACCTATTTTGCATCGATTTAAATTCTTTTAGTGTCCCTTGTACAGTTCTTTGACCTTTTCTAAATGTTATATAATCTTCTATATAATCATATAAACATTTTTTATTCTCAGGTCTGGCAGGGAAAAAAGCTACTAATGTGCTTAAATCAAGACCTTCAACATATGCTTGGTCAGGTCGCTGTTGTCCTTTGCTACTAACAAATGTTTGCACTGCTGCAAACTTCTTCTGGATTTCATTATTCTTAAAGTCTGAGTCTGATTCACTTGCATTAATTTTTTCATTTTTCTTGTTCCAATTACATGGATTTATCCAAATACCTGTGCTTATCCTGCGTAAATCATCATCATATTTCCCCTTACCTAAATAATAGTGTTTCTGTACTTCTATTATTACTTTTGTCAAACCTCGTTTATCTGTACGGTTGCGAATGGTCTTTCTAACAATGAAAGTTGAACTTTCAAACCCGTATGCATCTTCAGGGTCTGTTTTAACTTCAATTTTTTTCATGAGTGGTAATAAATGATGGATGTCTAAATCAATATTACAAATATATGAAATATAGTAATATACATCAAGATAATGGTAATAAATAAGTATTATTTGTAAAAAGTGGTAATAAAATATATTTTGATAATCAGCTTATTAGTGTGCTAAAATAGTTTTCTCACCCCGACTGATTTAGTAGTACAAAAAGTAATACAAAACATTTTCGAATAAACTATTGTCTGAATACCGGAAATGGGTAATTCTTTGCAGAATTTCTCAACCTTTTTATTAAATTGGCCTAGTTTCTGTTTAATGTCTCCTAAATACAATAAGGGAAATGAATTCAAAGGAAGAGGATGATAAAGAGCAACCAGAAAGACTTCCTATTTACCAGAAAGGGGAAGAGATCTTTGATATGGTAAGTAAAATTGCTGCTCTTATCCCTGAGAACGATGAATACCTTAAGGAGGTTAAAGCCTGCATGTTATGTGATGCAGCACAACTGACTGTAAAAGTTGCCGGCGCTGAGGCAGCAGAATTGTTTGACCTCAAAATGGAAAATGCTGCTATAATACGTAAAGCAGCACGCGACCTGATGGTCCAACAGCATTCACTCGATATGTTTGGTTTTGAATATGTCGAATATTATCAAATTGTAAGAGACCTTATTGAAGAATATCGGCTCCTGTTCATAGACTGGGTGGCAGGATTTGATAAATGGGATTATATAATTGACCGGTGGGGACTTTTTAATCCTCCAGGTGTTGGCCCATTCGACAAAGACCCCGACGATGACATACCGTTTCATGGTTTTGAAGAAGATCACGAAGAATGAAAAGCTGTGCCTGTCTTTTTTCTTAAGTAAATGATATTCTAAATACCCATAATTTACCCTGCTAAGATTCTTATCAGGTCATCATTCATGTAATATACTTCAGATCCATCCTTTTTTGGAGTTAATATTCTTGCAGCAACCAGCTCTTCCATAAGTTTTGTCATAGTTGTCCTGGAGGATTTCCCTAATACTTTTCCAATAATCTTAGGTTTGATGTATGGCTGGCTAAAAATGGCTTCATTCACCTCCTTTGTATACCATCTTATTGACTTTCCATAATTCAATGTTGAATCCATCTGTTCCAATATGTCGTTAATCAGATTGTTGGTCAGAGCGGATGTATTCTCAACGGCGTTAAGCATAAACAGGATCCATTTTTTCCACGCACCTAGTTGTGTTACAGCTCCAAGATTATAATAGTAGTCTGATTTATTAACAATTATATATTTTGACAGGTATAGTACTGGTTGATTTAATAGTCCTGTTTGTACAAGGTAAATCAGGTTAATAATTCTGCCAGTTCTCCCATTACCATCCTGAAAAGGGTGAATTGCTTCGAATTGATAATGTGCAATACACATTTTTATCAATGGGTCCGTAGGATAATTCTTATCGTCATTAAGATAAGTTAATAGGTTATCCATCAGTTGCTCCACAATATCATTACCTCTTGGCGGTGTATAGATTACTTCTCCTGGTCGTAACTCACTTTGTCCTCTTTTGATAACAACATTAGCCTGTGGAGGGCGTATTCCGGATGTAGTATTCTTGATTTGACGAAAGATCGACAGAACTGACTGCAGATTTAAAATTTTTGTTTCATTCATCGCATGATATCCCGCCCAAAGTGCTTCTCTGTATCTTAGGACCTCTTTCGCAGCCAGATCTGCTTTTTCTTCACTTTTGTTATCCGAAACTGCTTTATACAGTTCGTCTTCTGTGGTGAAAATATTTTCAATTTCAGTTGAAGTTTTTGCTTCCTGTAATGCTATTGTATTTACTAGCATATAAGGATTTGGAAGTCTCATAACATTTATATTTACTGAAGCCAATGCTCTTGAAGCAGAAACCAGCTTTTTTAAAATATCGCTGTCATTATCTATTTCAGTTGAAGGTGGAAGAAGAGGAAGATCGTTGAAAGGATTATTTCTGTCGAAATTTGGCTTAGTCATGGTTGTTCAATATTTGCTCAATTATGGACATGTCGCAAATTTATATAGTATTTTCATTAAAAACAACAGTGCATGTCCAATATTTTAATATTTCTGGACATATAATCAAAACATGTCCATTTTATCCTGAAATAGGGTTTCATATCAAAGATCGAAGTAGACAAAAAGTTGAAACCAAGAATAAAATGTGTAAAATATATTATATTGATAATAAAGCACATAAAAAATACTTAGCTTCTCACTGGCGTAGCATCAATAGTTAATACGCAACTTTCATTATTCTCCTATTCATACCTCAACGCCTCCACCGGATTCCTAGTTGCCGCTTTATAAGATTGTACGCTCACCGTTAGTAAAGCAATTGCCACTGCCACTGCTCCTGCCGCTGCAAATATCCACCAACTCAATTCCGTTTTGTAGGCGAAGTTCTCAAGCCATTTATGCATAGCATACCAGGCAATGGGGCATGCAATTATAGTTGAGATCATTACACATATAATATATTCTCTTGACAGTAAGGAGAATATTTCAATTGATTTTGCACCGTTTATTTTCCTTATTCCTATCTCTTTTGTCCTGCGCTCTGTCATAAATGATGATAATCCTACAAGCCCTAGGCATGAAATTATGATTGCCAGTAAACAGAAATAACCAAGTATTTTACTCATACTTTGTTCTGTCCGATACAGGTTGTCAAAATCATTATCAAGAAATTTAAAATCCAGGGGAAAGGAGGGATTAAATGATTTATAAGTCTTCTTAATAGATTCAACAGTTGAAGTTATTTTATCAGGTTTCATTCTGATATAAAAATTGTTATCCGTACCTAATTGCATGCTGAGAGGTTCAATTTTATAATGTAACGATTTAAAGTGAAAATCTTTCACTACTCCAATAATCTTAAATTTCGATCCATGATCTGATAATATTTCACCGATGGGATTCTCAAAACCCAGGATTTTTGCGGCTGTTTCATTGATCACTGTAGCACTGGTATCAGTAGAAAATTCAGAAGAAAAGAAACGCCCCTCCTTAAGTTCAAGTTTAAAGGTTTTGGCATAATCCACATCAGCACTAATAATATAAAATAAAACATCATCACCTTTCTTTTTTCCTGCCCAATTAAAACCGTCAGAAAACTCCTCAAGTTTGAAAGGATTACTACGTGCCCTTGTTACGCTCACTATATCCGGATTGTTGCTGATCTCTTTTTTTAAAGTTTTCAGTTTTGGATCCCAGGGGGCTATGGGGAACTGAAAATAACCTATGTTGTCTTTATTAAATCCAAGGTTCTTATTTTGCAAATAGTTGAGCTGGTTTCCAACAATCAGGGTGCTTATGATAAGCAGGACCGATAGTGAAAACTGAAAAATAACCAGAACTCTTCTGAATCGCGCATTACCAGGATTTTTATTAATAGTACCCTTAATAATATCCAGTGGCTTTAAAGAAGACAAATAGAATGCCGGATAACTTCCGGCCAATAAACCGCAAAACAATACAACGGTGATTAAACCAATATATAAACCGGCACCTTGGTATTTAATATACAACTGCTTCCCGATAAGATTATTATAGCCGGGCAACAGCAATTCGACAAAAATCATAGCAATTGCATGGGCCACAAATATAATCAGCAAAGATTCGCCTAAAAACTGGACTATTATTTTTCGTTTGTTTGCCCCTGCCACTTTACGTACGCCGATTTCCTTTGCCCTCCTGGCAGATTGTGCGGTAGAAAGGTTCATAAAGTTGATACAGGCAATAAGAAGAATAAAAACAGCAATGAGGCCCAAAATCCTGACGTATGTTATATCACCATGACCGCTAATATCATAAGCATATTTTCTGGAAGAAAACAGATGAATCTTTTTGATGTTTTGAAGGAAAATCTCCGAATTCGATCCTTTGTTATGCTTCTTAATAAAATAAAGAATTTTTTTATCAACTATTTTACTGTCAGTTCCTTTATATAGTTCGATATAATTATAGCATAAAAACCCCCAATCATTTTCGGGTACTCTATTCCACTCCATAGGAAATAAAATATCAAACCGGATGTGACTATTATGCGGCAAACTCTTTACAACACCTGTGATTGTGAATACTAAATTCCCTGCCGTCAAGGTTTTGCCAATTGCATCCTCGTTATGGAAGTATTTGTTTGCCATTTCTTTTGTAATAACAATATTGTTAGGTCCATTTAAAGCGCTATTGATATCTCCTCGAACAAATTCGATATTGAACATTTTTAAAAAGTCCTTATCAACCTCGGCAACCATTGGTTCTATAAATTCATCTCCTTTTAGTAATATTATATTGGGGGGATTTCCGTATCTCGAAGACCTTATTATTTCAGGATATTCTTCTTTCAAAGTATGGGCTAATGCTCCGGGAGTTATTGCCCACTGAGAGACTTCACCTCCGGTAGGTTTTTGGGTTTCAATCACACGATATAGATTTTCGGCATTTTTGAAATGTCTGTCGTAGCTCCATTCGTCCTGTACCCATAAAAGAATTAAAATTGCAGAGGCCATGCCTATAGCCATACCACTAATATTTAGAATTGAATATGTTGAATACCTTTTGATATTCCGAAGGGCTATTTTAAAGTAGTTCCTAATCATATTGAACTCATATTATTAAAATCAGGAATTTAAATCTCAATTTTCAATTATCATGCCAGTATTTTTTACTTTCTGAAAATTAGTCATTTAAGCAATAGTATCAAAAGAATAATATCTATCTTTGTCTAATATAAGGACATTTTATGTCCATTATATTGACATAATAAGTAATTTAAGCAGATAAAATGAGTGGCAAATTGTTGATTGTTGACGATCATAAACAGGTTTTAAAAGCATTGATTCAGTTGCTTGAACCGGAATTTGACAGTGTTACAGGTATATCAAATCCTAATCAAATCATAAGTTATTTAAACAGGGAGGAGTATGATGTTATCTTATTGGACATGAACTTTTCAGCAGGTGTTAATACTGGCAATGAAGGAATATACTGGCTCAATCGTATACTAAAATCAGATCCGTTAGCTGCTGTGGTGATGATAACTGCTTATTCCGATGTTAATCTGGCTGTAAGTGCAATAAAGGAAGGCGCCACTGATTTTGTAGTAAAGCCATGGGACAATAATAAACTTATTACCACCATGCAGGCAGCATTTAAACTCAGGCAATCAAAGATTGAGAATAAAAAGCTCCGCGACAGGCAAAAACAGATAAACAAAGGAATTATTAAACAATATGATCCTTTGATTGGGAAATCACAGGCAATGGAAAATGTATTGAAGGTAATGAACAAGGTAGCCAGGACAGATGCAAATATTTTAGTCATAGGCGAGAATGGGACCGGAAAAGAATTAATTGTAAAAGAAATCCATAATAATTCGCGCAGAGCCGACGAAATCTTTATCAGCATTGACATAGGCACAATTACTGAAACATTATTTGAGAGTGAGATGTTCGGGCATATTAAAGGGGCATTTACTGATGCCAGAGAAGATAAAACCGGGTGGTTTGAGACGGCTTCAGGCGGTACCTTGTTTTTAGATGAGATAGGCAATCTTTCTCTCACTATGCAATCTAAACTACTTACAGCCATTCAAAACCGGGTAATATATAAGGTCGGCTCAAAAACGCAAATCCCTTTTGATATACGACTTGTCTGTGCAACAAATAAAAATCTGGAAGAAATGGTGTCAAAGAATCTTTTTCGGGAGGATTTATATTACCGGATTAACACAATTGTGATTAAAATACCCCCTTTGCGTGACCGGGGTGAAGATATTGTTTTGCTTGCAGAGCATTTCCTAAAGGAGTATGCAAACAAATACGAGAAATTTTATTTGAAATTTAACAGCAAAACCCTTGACAAACTCATGAAATATAACTGGCCGGGAAATGTGAGGGAGTTACGTCATACAATAGAAAAGGCGGTCATATTATGTGATTCTGACATTTTAATGCCGGAAGATTTTATTATCTCACATTCAACACAACAACCATTTCTTCAGCAAAAGCCACTGACGTTTGCCGAAATAGAAAAACAGGCCATGCAAATTGCTCTGAATAACAATAATGGAAGTGTTTTGAAAGCATCAAAAGAATTGGAAATAGCAAGACAAACCATGTACAATAAAATGCAAAAGTATAATCTATAGAAAGCTACAAACATGTTATTAAATAAATTCTTCATCAATGTACTTATCCGGGTAACTTTTATTGTATTATCCAGTGTAGTATTAGGAATATTGTTACAGCATCTTGACCAGGGATACTATTATACATTGACAGGTATTATTTTTCTGATAGTCTTGCAAACCTATTTATTGGTAAATCAGGTTAACAAAACAAATGCAGATCTGGAAAAATTCTTTTCATCGGTTCAGGATCATGACTCATCCATTCGATTCCCTGAAAAAGCAAAAAATAACTCATTCGGGAAATTACATAATAGAATGAATCAATTAAATACGATCATTCAGAATGTTAAAATTGAAAATGAGAGAACCAGCCAATTCTTACAAAGTGTAGTTGACCATGTTGATATTGGACTATTATCATTTGATATGAATGGCAATATAGAAATTTATAACAGGGCTGCAAAAAGGTATTTAAACGTTCAACAACCCCGGCAACTATCGTCTTTAAAAACTATTAATGATGAAATATTTAAAATTATAAATACAATAAAACCGGGGCAGGAGATATTGCATAAATTGAAAATAGACAATCTTTTACAAAGTATTCTAGTAAAAGCCACTGAACTAAAATTTGAAAGCAATGTAATAAAACTGGTTTCTTTTCAGGATATTACCAATGAACTCGATAAAAAAGAACTGGATTCCTGGCAAAGATTAATCCGGGTGTTAACCCATGAAATCATGAATTCCATAAGTCCAATTACCTCTCTTACAACGGTGATTTCAGGGTACTTTAAAAAGAAGGACGACGAAAACCCGGTTCCATTGGAAAAAATTGATCATCAAATAGTTTCTAAAACGATATCAGGGTTGAATACCATTGAAGAAACAGGAAAAGGATTATTAGATTTTGTTGATAAATACAGAAGCTTAACATCACTACCAAAACCTAATTTAAGCAAATTCACTATTGATAGTCTGTTCCGGAAATGCAAAATCCTCATGGAATCAAATATTTCCAATAACATAAAAATCACTGCAAGTGTTTATCCTGAAGATATTGCAATAGCAGCAGACTATTCCCAGGTTGAACAAATTCTTATAAATTTAATTAAAAACGCTATTGAAGCTTTATCCAATAAGAAGAACGGAACAATTCACCTGAAAGCATTCTATGCCGATGATGGTACATTAATTCAAGTTGAAGATAATGGAATTGGAATATCCGGAGATATTATTGAAGATATTTTTGTACCATTTTATACAACCAAAGAAAATGGTTCAGGAATAGGATTAAGCCTGTCAAAGCAAATAATGCAAAATCATGATGGCACAATTTCAGTGATCTCTGCTCCGGATAAGGGATCAGAGTTTACCTTAAAATTTCAATAATAACTTTACAAACGTTCATTACTTAGCTTCTCACCACGACCATTACAAAACGCAATCACCAATAAAAAAAGTGGTTGCATTTTTTCTTAATGTAATTTTTTATTTATTTTCAGGTGAAAAAAACAGAGCACATACCAATTGTATTTAGATTAGTTGTAAATTAGCATTTATTAATATACACCAGATTAATTCAAATTTAAATGAATTGTATTATTTATAAAGTAAAACCTTAAAACTAACCTGAATGAAAACCATTTCATCTAATAACAGAACACTGATTACATTCTTTTCAGTGTTTGTTGTAGCCACCGTAGTAATGCTGCTAAGCAGTTTCGGGAGGGCCGGAAGAACAAATGTTGCCAATGAAGTCGATACTCTCAAGGGCCTGAAAGACTTTTACAAGGATTATTTTCCGATCGGAGTAGCAGTTGCGCCGAATAACCTTGTTGGAGAACAGGCAGAAATGATCAAGAAAAATTTTAACAGCCTCACTCCTGAGAATGTCATGAAACCGGCCTTGATACACCCTGCAGAGAACAAGTATTTCTGGGATGACGCAGACAAGATTGTGGAATTTGCACAGGCAAATGGAATGAAAGTACGCGGGCACACTCTTTGCTGGCATGGCCAGACCGGAGCCTGGATGTTTAAAGATTCTAAAGGGAACCAGGTAACAAAAGAGGTTGCACTTGCCAGGCTGAAGGATCATATTACCCAGGTTGTTTCAAGGTATAAAGGTAAAGTATATGCCTGGGATGTTTTAAATGAAGCAGTAGTTGATGACAAGGACTCTTCTAAGGTTTACAGGGATTCACCATGGTACAAGATATGCGGAGAGGAATATATTGAAAAAGTCTTTCAATGGGCTCATGAAGCTGATCCAAAAGCCGTGCTTTTTTACAACGACTATAATACAGAGGTTCCGGTTAAAAGAGATAAAATATATAATATGCTTAAGAAACTGCTCAAAGCAGGTGTCCCAGTCAATGCAGTAGGACTTCAGGGTCACTGGCATACTGATGATCCCTCCGAACAGAACCTCAGGGATGCAATTGACAAATTCTCCTCCCTTGGCCTTAAGGTACAGATAACGGAGTTTGATGTAACTATCTACACATCGAGGACTGATACAATCAACATTGGATTCACTCCGGAACGAGAGCAAAAACAGATTGACTTTTATAAAATGGCATTCAAGGTATTGCGGGAGAAAAAAGATGTAATTACTGGAGTAACCTTCTGGAATATCTCCGATGGGAGAAGCTGGCTTGACAGACCAAATAAAAAAAGTTTTCCTTTATTGTTTGGTGAGAACCTGAAACCAAAAAAGGCATACTGGGAAGTTGTAAAATTCTGATATTTAAATCCTTACAACTAAGATCTTCAAAAAGCTTGACAGGTAAAACTGTTAAGCTTTTTTTATTCTCGGTCGGATCAGATTATGGAATTTAAAATCAATACCCCCATCAGCCCTATAAAAGATATGGTTGTCTCCATTAGAGTCCATGAAAAAAAAGTCTGTTTTATCGACAGATTGAAAAACTCCTTGAACATCCAGAAAGCCGTATCATTAACATGCGACATAAATACACTGCCAGCACCTACAGCCAGTACCAGCAATTCAGGTGATACATGAGTTGTGGCGAGTAAAGGCGCTACTATCCCGGAGGCTGTTATTCCGGCAACCGTTGCGGAGCCCAGGGTTACCCTGAGCAATGCGGTAACCAGCCACGCAAATACCAGAACCGGCAACTGCCATTGTCTGCTTAACGAGGAAATATATTCAGCTGTACCGCTATCGGTAAGTACCTGCTTAAAAACGCCCCCTGCTGTTATTATCAATAAAATGACAGATATACCTGAGATACCTTCATTGAGCCACTTCATTACGACTTCCATTTTTCGCCCTGACCTAAGTCCAAAGTACCATAATGCAACCAGGACAGTTAATAATAAAGCGATATTGGCATCACCCAAAAAGGCAAGAATTTTATTTGCTAATGATTCCTCAGGCAGGAAACTCCTTGAGATCACGGATAAGGTTATGAGAAATACCGGAAGCATCGCAATTATAAAGCTGGGCAATGCAGGCGGCAGTTTTTCATATGGGATGTCCTCTTTTGATGCGAATAACCCCACTATATCTATTTTTACATTTTTAAAGAGCGTTCCCAGAACAGGTCCGGCAATGATAATAGCCGGTATTGCAATTATTAATCCATATATCAAAGTTTTACCAAGGTCGGCGTTAAAAGCATTTACGAGTATAACAGGGCTCGGATGGGGCGGAAGGAAACAATGTACGGTTGACAGGGAGGCAGCCATCGGAATAACCAGATAAAGCAGCGGCAGGCGGGTTTCTTTGGCAACAGAGAAAACCAGGGGTATCAGAATAATGAAGCCGGCATTATAATAAAGTGGAAGTCCGACCAGAAATCCGGTGAGAAGAAGTGACCACTGTATATTCTTTATCCCGAAACCCTTTATTAGTGTAGCTGATATTTTTTTTGCTGCACCACTTGATTCAAGTATCTTCCCAAGCACAGCTCCCAGACAGAGGATCAGTGCCAGACCTGATAGAGTGCTTCCCACGCCGTTTTCTATTGATTTAATTATTTCCATTGGTTTCATTCCAAGAAAGAAACCACTGAGAATAGCAACAATCAGAAGTGAAATAAATGGGCTTACTTTTTTGACAGACAGAAAAATCTGTAAGGAAATTGCCAGAGCTATAATAATGAATGTCATCCGGTTTAGTTCATTCCGCTTACCAGAGAAAGTACTATTAATGGAGATCTCTTAAGACGACTGATCCTGATCCTCCTTTCAGGAAATCAAAATCGCAACCTTTGTCGGCCTGCTCAACATGCTTTACGAACATACTGACGTATCCACGTTCAGCAACTGGTTTTGGAGCAGTCCAGACACTCCGCCTTTTCTGAAGTTCTTCTTCAAGTAAAAGAAGCGTAAGAGACCGTTTCTCCACATCAAGTTCAATCATATCTCCCGTTCTCACCAGGGCCAGGGTTCCTCCTACTGAGGATTCAGGCGATACATGCAATACAACTGTGCCATATGCTGTACCACTCATTCGGGCATCAGATATGCGGACCATATCTGTAATTCCCTTCTTAATCAGTTTTTCCGGGAGTTCCAGATTTCCTACCTCCGGCATTCCCGGATACCCAACAGGACCTGCACCTTTCAATACCATAATGCAATTCTCGTCAATATCAAGATCAGGATTGTCAATTCTGGTATGATAATCCTCGATATTCTCAAAGACAACTGCCCTGCCTCTGTGTTGCAGCAATTTTCCTGAAGTAGCTGAAGGTTTGATAACAGCACCATTTTCACACAGGTTGCCCTTTAATACTGCAATTCCTGCTTTTTCCTTTAATGGTTTGTCGAGTGGTGCTATCACGTCATGATTATAACAAGCTGCTCCCTTACAGTTTTCACCTATTGTTTTCCCGTTGACAGTCAGAGCATCTGAATGGATGATCTTACTTAGCTGATCGATGATCACTGGTAATCCACCCGCGTAATAGAAATCCTCCATCAGATATTTCCCTGAAGGCATAAGGTTTAATAAGAGCGGCATATCACTTCCAAGGCGATCAAAATCATCAAGGTTCACATCAACTCCTATCCTCCCGGCCAGGGCTATCAGATGAATGACAAAATTGGTTGAGCCACCAACAGCTGAGTTTATCCTGATTGCGTTTTCAAAGGCTTTCCTTGTCAGTATATCCGACATTTTCATGTTTTCGTTAACCATCTCAACTATTCTGTTGCCGGAAAGGTGAGCCATAACCTTTTTCCTCGAGTCGATGGCAGGGACAGCAGAAGCACCTGGCAATGTCAGCCCAAGTGCCTCGACCATAGAGGCCATTGTCGATGCGGTACCCATTGTCATGCAGTGGCCGGCACTTCGCGACATACAACTTTCTGCCTCAATTAAGTCTTCCCTAGAAACAGTTCCTGCCTTAATACCCTCCGATAGCTGCCATGTAGCTGTACCGGACCCGATATCTTTCCCCCTGAATTTACCGTTTAACATAGGTCCGCCTGGCACCACAATTGTGGGCAGATTCACACTTGCTGCTCCCATCAGGGTCGACGGAGTCGTTTTATCACAGCCTGTCAGAAGAACGATGCCATCGAGCGGATTAGCCCGGATCGTCTCTTCCACATCCATGCTTGCCAGGTTTCTCCAGAGCATCGTCGTTGGTTTCATTATTGTTTCGCCAAGCGACATTACAGGGAATTCCAGAGGAAAGCCTCCTGCTTCATAAACTCCGCGTTTAACAATTTCTGCAAATTCCCGTAAATGACCATTACAAGGTGTCAGATCAGACCAGGTATTGCAGATACCTATTACCGGCTTACCCCTGAACATATGGTCAGGATGACCCTGGTTTCTGAGCCAGCTGCGATGCACGAAACCCATCTTATCATCTTTCCCGAACCATTCTGTACTCCTTAAGTAAGATTTCTTTCCCATATTTTCTATTATTACTTATTGATTCATATTTCAAAGGACGAACGAGAGGTCAAAATTCCGCAAACTAACTATACCGGACAGTTCAGCCTGGGCGGTACGATTGTTTTTCATAATTAAGACTACTTGTTTCAAGAAGCCGGACTGACTTTATCAATGCCATGGAAAGATAGAAAATCTTGTTCGAAATTAAAATCATCTGACCTGAAACCTTAATGAATTAGAAATATTTTTTTATTTTATATATTTAATGACCTATTTTTTGCATCTGTGACAAAAAATTAAAAGAAAAATCTGATTTTTTTTGTCCTAAAGCATCATGATTTAAATTAACTTCAATTTAATTTGAGATTAATTTTTCATCATTTAATCATAATTATGTCGAGACAGCAGCAGAAGCAACAGTTCTGGGTCTTAAAGCCGGGGTCGACTCCGACTGCGGAAGTGTTTATCAGACAAGTGCCATCGATGCTCTGAATACAATGATAATACAATGATGATTGTTGGCGGAAATTTTCTTATTAAGGCTGTTAGTCTTAAATGGTGATAGCTGCCATCAATTTGTTAAAAAGGTACATAGGAGAATTAATTTTATGTAATTTTAGATGACAGTTTAAAACATGGAATCGTAGAATTGTTTTTAAGATTAAAACTCTGAAAAAGTCAATAGCCAATTATCTAACTCAAATATCAAGTAACCTAACTTATTAATTAACTTAAAAATTTGTCTATGAAAAAACTGAGAATTTTACTCTATTGCATGATTTTGTCCGGTTTGTTTTCCGGAAATCTTCTGTCGCAGGAGCCCGCTGTCATTAAAATTGATTTTGACCGTAAAATAGGTGCCATCGATCAAAACATTTACAGCGGTTTCGTTGAACCTATCTTTACCACTGTTTATGGCAATATATACGATCCTTCATCTCCTCTGGCAGATGAGAACGGATTCAGGAAAGATCTTATTCAGCTTCTCAAGCAACTGAAAATTCGTGCCCTAAGGTGGCCAGGTGGAAATTATGTATCAGGCTATAACTGGGAGGATGGAATTGGTCCTAAGAATCAACGTCCTGCAAGGATGGATCTTGCCTGGCACCAGATCGAAACCAACCAGATGGGAACAGATGAATACGCCAAATTCACCAGCCTTATCGGAGCTGAAAATTTTATTTGTATAAATGCAGGAACAGGCACTCTTGACCAGGCCAGACACTGGATCGAATATTGCAATGTTGAAAAAGGAACATATTATTCAGATCTCAGAAGAAAGTACGGAAATGAAAAGCCCTATAATGTGAAATACTGGGCTCTTGGAAATGAAATAGACGGACCATGGCAGATGGGACAGAAAAATGCAGAAGATTATGTCAAGTTCTCCCTCGAAGCAGGCAAACTGATGCAATGGGTGGATAAGAATATTAAGCTGGTTGCAATTGGTGCTTCAAATTACAAGCCGGATATGGCCTGGATTGACTGGAACGATTATGTACTGACACATATGGCCGGCAGTATTGATTATCTTTCCGTACACAGATATGTAAATGAGGCATTACCTACAGGTGACCGCAGTTTCTCCAGTGTAATGTCATTAGGCCTTGATCTTGACCAGAGGATAGGAATGATAAGATCGTTGATCCAGAAGGCTTTAATGAAAACAGGATCAAAAAGACCAATATACATTTCATTTGATGAATGGGCAGGGGGGGGAAATAACCTTACCGGATCTTTACAGTTAGCTCAGCATCTGAATGCTTTTATAAGGAACGCCGATATAGTTAAGATGGCTAACATTACAATGTTAACAAGCCTTGTAGGCATTTCACCGGATGGTGATTTCAAGAATGCACTATTTTACCCATTCTTTCTGTTCTCCAATAACTGCAATGGTACTTCTCTCAATGTAAGTACCAACTGTGAAAAATACAGTAATAAAATATTTAATGATATACCTTATCTTGACGTCACAGCTGCATTGAATGACTCAACTAAGACTCTGGTAGTAAATGTCGTCAACAGACATGAGACAAAAGATATCCAGTCAAATATAGTTTTACAGACTGGTGATTTTACCGGAAGTGCCACAGCAAACGAAGTAAACGGCAAAACAATCACTTCGGGTAATACGAAGACCGAAGAGGCTGTAGGTATCAAGACCAGGGAGGTTAAATTTAAGGGGAATAACATTCAGTACACTTTCCCTGCACATTCATTTACACAGCTGGTGATTCCCTTTAAATAACTTAGAAGTAATTACAGGCGCTAAGTTGTAGTAATATACCATTACGGACCTCCCTGAAACGTATCAGATAGATACCTTCAATGAGGTCTTTTTATTCGCAGAGTGCCTTCCCGGATGAAATGCAATCAGATGTTATGGGTTTTCATCAATTTAAAAAAAAAGGGACTGCAGATGATTAATTTTAGTTAATTTTAAATGTTTGTTTGGAATATTAAAGCGTAGAATCTTTTTAAGATTTCATATCTGGAAAGTTGGCAGGTAATTATCTGACAAAAATATTAATTAACCTAACTTATCAATCAACTTAAAAATTTATCTATGAAAAAACTGAGACCCTTACTCTATTGCATGGTTTTGTCCGGTTTGTTTTCCGGGAATCTGCTGTCGCAGGAACCTGCTGTTATTAAAATTGACTTTGACCGTAAAATAGGAGCAGTTGATCCCAACATTTACAGCGCTTTTGTTGAACCTACCCGTGCCGTATATGGTCCTATTTATGATCCTTCTTCTCCTCTTGCTGATGAAAACGGATTCAGGAAGGATTTTATTCAGCTTATTAAACAGCTGAAAATACATGCACTCAGATGGCCGGGAGGTAATTTTGTCTCCGGCTATGATTGGGAGGATGGAATCGGACCTAAAAATCAGCGTCCTGCAAAACTGGACCTTGCATGGCATCAGATTGAAACAAATCAGATGGGAACTGATGAGTATGCAAAATTTTGCAGCCTTATCGGAGCTGAAAATTTCATTTGTATAAATGAGGGAACAGGCACACTTGACCAGGCGAGACATTGGGTTGAATATTGTAACGTTGAAAAAGGAACATACTATTCTGATCTCAGGAGGAAGTATGGTAATGAAAAGCCTTTTAATGTAAAATTCTGGGGGCTTGGAAACGAAATCGACGGACCATGGCAGATGGGACAGAAAAATGCAGAAGATTATGTCAAGTTCTCCCTCGAAGCAGGCAAACTGATGCAATGGGTGGATAAGAATATTAAGCTGGTTGCAGTCGGTGCTTCAAATTACAAGCCGGATATGGCCTGGATTGACTGGAACGATTATGTACTGACACATATGGCCGGCAGTATTGATTATCTTTCAGTACATAGGTATGCTACTGAGGCACTACCAACTGGCGACCGGAGCTTCTCAAACATGATGTGCCTTGGTCTTGATGTGGACCAAAAGATAGATATGGTAAAAGCACTGATTGAAAAAGCTATGATGAAATCAGGATCAAAAAGACCTATTTACATTTCATTCGACGAGTGGTCTGCAGGCTGGGGCAATACCCTTACCGGATCATTAATGGTTGCACAGCATCTGAACTCCTTCATCAGACATGCGGATATAGTTAAAATGTCCAATTTTACCATGATTTCCGGTCTTGTTGGCTCTTCCCCCGACGGAGATTACAGGAATGCTGTGTTCAATGCATTCTATCTTTATTCAAATAACTGCTACGGCAATGCTCTCAATGTTTATACCAGCTGCGAAAAGTACAGTAATAAAGTATTCAATGATATACCTTATCTTGACGTAACAGCTGTATTAAACGATTCAACTAAGAAACTGGTAGTAAATGTTGTCAACAGGCATGAGACAAAGGACATTCCTGCAGATATAGTTTTACAATCCGGGAATTTTACCGAAAGTGCAACTATTAATGAGGTAAACGGAAAGGCAATAGATGCTGTCAACACCAAGACCGATGAGGCAATAGCTATTAAAACCAAAGACCTGAAGTTTAAAGGAAATACCATTCGTTACAGTTTTCCTGCACACTCATTGACACAATTAATAATTCCAATTAAGTAATCTGATCTGAGTACAGGAAATTAAAGACGTAAAAAATTGTCCTGGCCTCACTGGAACGTATCAAAAAGATACCTTAAGTGAGGCCTTTTTTTAAGGGATGTATAATTCAGTGTGCTCTTTATAATGAGAATCGGTAACATATTTAAACCCGGAATAGCTTCTGCGAAAGAAAACGGGTTTCCATAATATTGGACTGAAAACTCAGGGGTATCAGACATAATTGGTACATTTACCATAAATAATAGTCAAAAACATGAAAATTAAAAATCTGGTTTCAGGGTTCATAATAATTCTGTGCAGTTTAATATGCCTCTCTGGCATGACAGGAAAATCTGAAAAAATAAATGAATTAAAAGTCAATAAGAATGGGCGTACTTCAATATTATTCGATTCATCATGGCGCTTTCACCTGGGAGATATACAAGATGCAGAGAAGCATGATTTCGATGATTCTTTGTGGCACTCCATTGATCTCCCGCATGACTGGAGTATAGAAGATATTCCCGGTACCAATGCTCCGGTTGATTCAAATGCTGTTGGTGGTGCCAGTACAGGATATATGGTTGGAGGAACGGCATGGTACAGAAAAACATTTTATGTGGGTAATGATATCAATGGGAAATGTATCCGGATTCAGTTTGATGGCATTTATATGATAGCAGATATCTGGATCAATGGAATATCTTTAGGAACCCATCCATACGGATATACAAGTTTTTCATATGACCTGACTTCAAAACTCGAAGCCGGCAAACTTAATACTCTTGCTGTAAGAGTTAGAAATGAGGGTCGAAACACCCGCTGGTACAGCGGATCAGGTATATATCGCCACATATGGATAACTGCGACCGGGCAATTGCACTTTGATCATTGGGGCACCTGCATAACAACACCGGAAGTTGTTGGTGATCATTCCAGGGTCAATGTTAAGACGAGTATTATGAATGAATTCCCTAATGAGATTAATGCTCTTCTTGTGACGCGTATCCTGAAAAATGACGGGACCGAAGTAGTGATGAAGGAATCAAAGCAGAAAATATCAGGAAAATCAGGCATTGAATTTAACCAGGACATGAATATAACCAGTCCGTCATTATGGTCTGTTGAATCACCTGCGCTTTATACAGTTATCAATGAAGTATACACGGTCAAAGGCAATAAACGATCAAAAATGTTCGACCGTACTGAAATAACTTTTGGCATAAGAAGTATTTCAGTAAGTGCAGAAAAAGGATTTATGCTGAATGGCAAACCTTTGTTGCTAAAGGGCGGATGTATGCATCATGATAATGGACCACTTGGAGCAGCAGCTTATGATCGTGCCGAAGAAAGAAGGGTCGGACTTATGAAAGCAAGCGGTTTTAACGCCATCCGATGCTCCCATAATCCCGCATCTCCTGCTTTCCTGGAAGCTTGTGACCGTCTTGGAATGCTGGTTATTGATGAGGCATTTGATATGTGGAAAGAACAAAAAAACAAAGACGATTATCACTTATACTTTGATGAATGGTGGCAGAAAGATATGAGCAGCATGATAATGCGCGACAGGAATCATCTTTCAGTGGTAATGTGGAGTATTGGAAACGAAATTCCGGAAAGAGGCAAACCGGAAGGTGCAGGACTGGCACGCACTCTTGCAGATTTTGTAAGAAAAATGGATCCCACTCGTCCTGTTACCTCTGCTGTGAATTTTACTACTCCTGATAAAGATCCATACTTCGCCGCACTTGATGTCAGCGGGTATAATTATGCACTCAATAATTATGTAAGCGACCATAAAAGACTGCCGGAAAGAATCATGCTTGGAACAGAATCATTTCCCATGCAGGCTTATGAAAACTGGATGGCAGTTATTGACTATCCATGGGTTATCGGAGATTTTGTCTGGACAGGTTTCGATTACCTGGGTGAAGCAAGCATCGGCTGGCTCGGTTTTCCTTTTAAGACTACCTTTTATCCCTGGATTCATGCATATTGCGGAGACTTAGATATATGCGGATGGAAAAGACCTCAGTCATTTTACAGGGATGCCCTCTGGAAGCCTGATCAACTTTCAATCTTTGTAAAGTCACCGGAACTTAACTTCAAGCTTAATCCGATAACAAAGGTTGAAAGCCAGTGGTCATGGCCGGATGAAGTTGCCAATTGGAACTGGAAGGAATATGAAGGCAGGACAATGGAAATAAAAGCTTACAGCTCCTGTGAAGAGGTAGAACTTTTCCTCAATGGGAAATCACTGGGGAGGATGAAGACAAACCGGGAAACCCGGTTTACGGCCGAATATAAGGTGGCGTACGCTCCAGGAATTTTACATGCTGTAGGCTACAGGAATGGGAAAGAGATAAACACATGTGAGCTGCAAACTACAGGGAATCCTCAGAAAATATCACTAACTGCTGACAGGAATACAATTAAAGCTGATAGTCAGGATCTTTGCTACGTGACTGTGGAAATCCTCGACAGCAAAGGCCTTCGAAACCCAACTGCCAGGAACCAAATCAACTTTGAGGTCGAAGGACAAGGAAAGATAATAGGTGTGTGCAGCTCCGATCCACTGGGAAATCAAAGTTTCACAAAACCCGTACGGAAAGCATATCAGGGCAGATGCCAGGTGATAATAAGGGCTGGAAACCAGCCCGGGCAGATAAATCTGAAAGCTTTTTCCGATGGAATCCAAACTGCAGAGATAAAAATCCTGGCTTCCGGTAATTGATTCATGCTTCATGACAATTCCCGACCGTGATCACAGGGCAATAGCAGGCTTGTCAATGGGTGGCGGACAGGCGTTTTATATAACAATATGTTTAAGGTGTTCTATATATCCTTCATGATTTTGCACAAAAGCTTTTTAATTGATTAATTTAACTTCATAATTCAATTTTACCATGAACATTTTTGTTTTTTCTTTTGCTGTGTTGATGTTCTTTATCAACGGAATTACAGGCAAACCTGATAAACAGGGATCTGTCAACACCGATAACCCTGTTTTGAGAAGTAATATCCAGCTCCAGGATATTCCACCGACAACATCCCTGGTATATCCCGGCACCAATGGCAGACTGGTATATGTCGCTGACAGCCTGGGTAATAAAATCCCTGATTTTTCCAATGCCGGGTATAAAGGCGGAGGTGTACCTATTCCGTATGTAGCGATCAAAAAAATTGTCTGGCCGGTAATGGGAGACAATTCAGTAAATATCCAGGCAGCAATAGACAGTGTTTCTGCCCTCCCTCCTGACGCTTCAGGATTCAGAGGCGCTGTGCTTCTGAAAATGGGTGAATATGAACTTGAGAAACCGATTTATGTAAAAGCGTCGGGTATTGTGCTTAGGGGAGAAGGGATGAGTGATATCGGAACCATTCTTATTGGTAAAATACCAAAAGAAAGACAGGCCTTCAGAGGTGGACTTATAAACATAAATGGTACTTCAGCTATAGCCCCGCAGGAAGAAACAAAACAGATAATTACTGAAAAGTATGTACCGGTTGGTGCCCGTAGTTTTAATGTAGTATCAGCCAAAGGATTTAAAGTGGGAGACAAGGTTCTGGTAAGGCGTATTGGTAATCAGGACTGGATAAAGGCTATTGGTGAAGACAGTGTTGGTGCAGGCAGAAGCAGATGGAGACCTTTTAATATTACCTATGACAGAATAATTGTCGATATCAAGGGAAATACAATTACCATTGATGCAACCATTTTCACTGCCATAGATACTCGTTGGGGCGGAGGAGAGATTCTCAAATACAACGATGAGCGCATTGATCAGGTAGGAATTGAAAACCTGCGCGGAGTATCAGAGTATAATCCTTCAGTCAGGACAGTTGCTTATGGGAATATGGATCGTCCATCATTTGAAGACCCAAAAACCCGGTATGAAGGGAATGAGTATTTTTCTGACGAAAATCACCTTAATAACTTTATAATTATTTCCAATTCGAAGAATGTATGGGTAAGGAATATCAGTGCTCTTCACTTTGTCACCAGTGTAATACAAAGCAATGCAGGTTCAAAATGGATAACAGTGCAGGATTGTGAATCAAGGGAGCCTGTATCTGTCAGAATGGGAGGTAGGCGATTTATTTACCAGATGAATGGCCAGTTATGCCTTGTACAAAAGTGTTTTTCACAGAAAGGACGACATTCATTTGTTCTGCAGGGATCCGAGGCAAGTGGTAATGTTTACCTCGACTGCCAGGCAGTTAACCCTTACTCCACAAGCGAACCCCACAACAGATGGGTAAACGGGGTCCTCTATGACAACGTAAAAGCGCCTTTGACAGCCAGATTCTGGAAAGATTTTCCCATTGGCTGGGCTGGCGCTAATATCATATTCTGGAATTGCGAGGGTGATTTTCTGTGTCAGAGTCCACCAACTGCGAATAACTATTCTTTCGGACATATCGGAGTAGATGCTGTTATATTTAATGCACCCCTGCAGGATCTCACCGCACCAAGAGGGCATATTGAATCATTGGACAGGCATGTCACTCCAAGAAGCCTCTATCTTACACAACTTAAAGAAAGACTTGGGGAAGAAGCTGTTAAGAATGTAATAAAGGAAAATCAGATAATGTATAATTAACATATTAAACTAATACTTCTACCATGAAAAAATCATTTTTGCTTATTATACTCGTTATTACAATTTCGTTGAATTCTCCGGCTCAGGACCAGGCTCTGAACAACATTATTGCTGATGGTGCCAAACTTGAAAAAGTAGCTGACGGATTTTCATTCACCGAGGGGCCCACTGCTGATAAACAGGGTAATATCTATTTCACCGATCAGCCAAACAACAAGATTCTAATATATAGCGAGAAAACAGGTATCTCAACCTATATGGAACCATGCGGCCGTTCGAACGGGATGGCATTTGACAGAATAGGAAATCTCTGGACCTGTGCAGATGACAAAGGCGAATTGTGGATGATCACTCCTCAGAAAAAGGTTGAAATAATTTCCGCATCATTCGATGGACACAGATATAACGGACCAAATGATGTATGGATCGCTCCTGATGGAGGACTTTATTTCAGTGATCCGTTCTTTGTCCGAAATTACTGGGAACATAAAACGATGACACAGGATAAACAGTGTGTTTATTACCTAAAACCCGATCATAAAACTGTTGTACGTATAGTTGACGATCTCTTACAGCCGAATGGGGTTATCGGAACACTTGATGGCAAAACTCTTTACATTACCGATATGCAGGGCCGGAAAACCTGGTCTTATTCAATTAATGCTGACGGTTCTCTTTCGGATAAAAAGCTTTTCTGCGAAATGGGTTCTGACGGACTGACAATTGACTCGGATGGAAATTTATATCTTGTAGGCAGAGGTGTCACAGTATTTGATAAAATCGGGGGAAAAATCGGAAATATTCCTGTCCCTGAAGGTTGGACCGCCAATATATGTTTCGGAGGCAAAGATTTCAAAAGTCTGTATATCACCGCAAGCAAAGGATTGTACAGAATAAGGATGAAAGTCAAAGGTGCAGCAACAAGCTGAAACCCTATAGCTTTTTAAATAAATTTAAACCCTGAATATCAAAAGAATTGATTCTATTCATTTATTCAGGACCTTACCAAGCCCAATGGTCATGTTGAATCGTTGGGCACATGTAGCTTCCAGGAGTTTTTACCTGACGCAACTTAAGGAAAGGCTGAGAATGGAAGCTATTAGAAATGTAACACGAGAATGTTAGTCGACAGATTATTAATCTTTGAGATAACAAAAGAAGAAAACAGCCGCCATGAATTGCATAGTGGCTGTTTTTTATTAAGTGTTTCCCGGTTTATTAAAACCGAAAAAGTTCTGTTGATTATAAATACTGAACAAATCCCTCCATGTTAGTGCGGATCTTGTAAACCCAGTTATAACTGACAATATACAGGGTTTTCATGTCTTTATCACCAAAGCAGAGGCTAACCGGGAATGACGGTACGTTTATCATACCAACGAATTCTCCTTTTGAGTTGAAGATTTGGACACCATAATAGGTTCCAACATAAAGATTGCCCAGTTTATCAATAGCCATTCCGTCGGCGCTTGTCGACTTGCCCTTTCTGTTAAGTACGTTTTCAGTCAGGAATAATTTTGCAAACTGGCGACCATTTTTTATAGTTCCATCAGGATTTACATCATATGCCCAGATATAATTCTTCTTATCGCTTTTAACCGGATACCATGTTTCATCATCATAAGTATTATTGATGAACAGAGTTTTGCCGTCAGGGGATAATACAACTCCATTAGGCATGGCAAATGCATTAGGCTCGAGGAGTCTGGTCAGCTTGCCCGCAGGTGAAAGATAATAAACAGCCCTTCCCGGCTGGAATTTCACAGCTTCCA
Source organism: Bacteroidales bacterium (assembly GCA_049512815.1). Lineage (GTDB taxonomy): Bacteria > Bacteroidota > Bacteroidia > Bacteroidales > VadinHA17 > LD21. Next base: position 27,004 of record JBEKWS010000020.1, read on the forward strand.
TAGTGAATTGAGGGTCAGTGAAATAAATACCACTTTTTGCATCTGTTATAATATCATTTGGTCCATCGAGTGACTTTCCATCATATTTATCGGCAAGTACCTTAACAACCTGTCCTTTTGTCGTCATCTCAATAACCCTGTGACCCAGCATATCACAAACAAGAAGGTTGCCATTTTTATACGGATAGAGTCCGTTTGTCTGCATTTTACCTTCAGTAATATACTTGTAAGTTCCATTTGGATCCAACTCAACTGTTGAACTTTTTTTCGGGCTTCCGGTCCATTTCTGGTCGAAGTACATATTCGAAAAATAAACTTTCCCGTTCATCCATTTAGGCCCTTCGCTGAAAGTCAGTCCCGGTTTTGTTTTTGTACCGTCGATAAACAAGTCCAATTTGGCATCTTCAGGAATAATGACATGGTATGCATCAAGTCTTGCCTTTTCTTTTTCAGCATAGTCTGCTCTTGCAGGCCAAAAAATATCTATCGCATCGCAGCCAAGATCACCGACTTTTGCGCCGTGAACCATATTGCCCGGGATCAGAACTACATTATTTTTTGCCATGCTCTGTTCCCCATCGAGGAGAATTTCATTACATCCTCCGCGCAGCACAAGCATCATCTGTTCTTCAGGATGTACATGACGGTCGAAGAGTGCTCCCGGATCCATCGAAATAAAACTCACCTGGGTATTCTTACCTGTAACCAGTCTTGAGTTTGCTCCTGCAGTAAGTGCTGTCAGCTGAAACTCATATAAATCATATACCAGATTGGGTTTTACATTCGGAACCTGAGTGGTTGGAAGATCCACTGATTGAGCAGGAACATTCTTTACACCTGCTTTTTGAAGGTAGTCAAGACGTACCGGGCTGTAAACTGCAAGCAATTTTGCACCGGAAGGACCGGCTTTAATAGCGCTTTTACTCCCTTTTTCAAGATATACAAAATCAATTCTCGGTGTAGCGCTATGGGTTCCATCAGGTTCTTCTCTTTTTCTTGAGATCATAGTAATAGGTGATCCATTAATAACCTGATCTACTGATCCTTCCAGAACAAATAAAAATTGTTCTGATGGAAGAACTTCTTCAGGAATTTTTGCATTTGGTTCAAGCTGGAGAATACATGCCATTGTACCGGTTCCCCAATAGATTTTAGCATTTACGCCAGCATACAGAACTGTGTTTGCAATGCTGTCAAGGGTTGTAACCTTTCCGGCTTGAAGATTTGAAACAACATTTGTTTTTGGAAGACCGGCAAGTTGCCTTTCTGTCAAAGAATATTGTTTAATAAGGTAGTTGTTTTTCTTTTGCCACTCTGGTGCTGATGTGCACTGGGCCAGTAGAATAACGATCAAAACCAGAAGACCCGGGAAGATAAGTTTTTTTGTCAAAGTCCTTTTCATAATTTTAATAATTTATATAGTTTTTGTTGGTATTTATTTATTGCTTTTCAATTGTAACATTTCTCTTGCCAAGAGGATCACCCACCTGGTCCATTCCTACGATATCATAGCCAAACCACTGATATGATTTTGCCATAGCTGAAGTTTGCGCCCATGCATAGTCGTGTTCTTTGGTTTTTGTCCACATCACTCTGTGTTCTTCAGTATCGAATAAAAGCTCCATTTCATAAGTGAACTTTGTTTCCGGGGAACCAACTCTCTTTGACACATCATCCGGGAAACGACGAAGAAGCCTTGATCCTATATACCCGACTTGTTTTCTCAAAGCAACTACATAAACATCAATATAATTCTTCTCAAAAGCTTCAAAATTAACCGGTTCAACTTCAAAAAACATCTGAAGTTTTGCCATTGTCAGCGGCACATCTGTTACATCGAGTTTCCCTTTTTCAAGTGCAACACCGTAAACTATCAATTCAAGCGGATCGGTTTCGGAACTCTCAAGTGAATGTATTTCACCGGCTCGTACCGGGACAGCATCACCATAGGCGATGTCGGCCCATTCGTCATTCACGTGAACTTTCCCTTTTCCCTTAATGACGAAATAGACCTCGTCGACGCCTGAGTGAAAGTGTCTTCCAACAGAAGATCCAACCGGGATCAGCAGATGATCAACAAAAGCCCAGTTTGATTCAAATGAACCATGTCCCAGAGCCCTTCTGTAGAATACTGTATCTTTACCGCCATCCATGTTAACTACCGGGCGTAATAAATCTTTTGTCAGCTGAAGGGTATAAATAAATGTCGGCTTCTTTTCGAGAGTTGCTCCAACGCGGTCATCAGCAGTCTCAAATAGTCCGGTCGGATCGGCTGAATAATTGTATGCACCCCTTCGCTGGAAACCTCCGCCCCCTGCTGCAGGGCCGTATCCTGCTGCTTCAGCAGGGTTTACAACGGCCACATTGAAATTCACCCAGTCGACGGGTTTGCTAGTAGGATTGTATACTGCATGCGAATTCCCCGACTTGCAGGGAACACCAACAGGCCCTTTGACCAGCGCAGTCTGTCCGTTAACAGTAAATTCACAATCACCATCCAGGATCAGAAACATTTCATCTGAATTGGTATGGAAGTGATGGCCGATAGAACTTTTAGGCATCAACGGACCATGGTGCATAAAGTTTAATCCGGTTATTGCACCTCTGCCTAAAAGTGTTTGTATGTATAATGTTCCGGTACCCTGATGGACATTCTTGCTTGCAAAAGCTTTTGTTTGATCAGTATGCCCAATGCGTTCGGCAAGCGGGATTACTTTCGGTTTTTCCTGACCGGAATTTCCATCCTGGCCGATGACTGTAATCAGTGAACTTAAAATCAATATCAACACAACCGCTGATATAGGGATCGTCAAAGCATTTTTCAGCTTTTTTAATTTCAATATGAAATCTGAGAATGTTTCCATTTTTTTCATAATCAATTAATTCGGTTATTTATTTTAGTTCGATGCAATATTTTAAAAATCCGTACCAGGCTGATTTCCTGCAGAGGAGTTATCCAATTCAAGTATATACAAATCTATACAAACAGAGAGGATTTGAGAATTTTTTTTGTAATTTATTTCCCCTTAAGGTGAATATATCCGGACAGGCTCTTATGCTTTCAGGATTTCAAACAAGTCTACCGTCTAATGGTTCAACGACTTAGAAATTTTATAAATTAATATCAGTGCTAGAAATTAAACCCTTTAATACGGATAGTCAACAGTATATTATATAAAAATTAAGAATTTTTAAGATTTTGCAACGCTTTAAAAACAGTATATTTATGGAATATTGGCTATCAACAATACAACGATAATTAGAAGATAATATTAATTAACTATGCAAAAAGCATATAATCAAACAGATGATAATTTTTACTAACTAATAAATAATGCAACATGAAAACAATTTTGCAGAAAATTGCTGTTAAAACCAGGAAGCAAGAAGCTGCGGAAAGAGAATCTGTTAAGGCTGAATTGAATAATCCGGCCATCTCCAGCGATCGCCGTAACTTTCTTAAGAAAGCTGCTTTAGGTGGTATTGCTCTCGGTGGGTTATGGCATCTGTCAGTTGAAGATACAATAGCCCAGACTACACAGAATGTTTCCCGGGCATCGAACCCGTCTGATCTTAAAATCACCGACCTGCGCATAGCAGATAAAAGTGGCAGATCTCTTGCCAGCCGTATTATTCGAATTGAAACAAACCAGGGTATTTACGGGCTGGGAGACATAAGAGACGGAACAGACCCGCGTTTTGCCCTTTTCCTGAAGAGTAAGATAGTAGGCCTTAATCCCTGTAACGTCGAGATGATCTTTAAAGTCATCAAGCAATTCGGGGGACCTGGCCGGCAGGGTGGTGGTGTAAGCGCTGTGGAAACAGCATGCTGGGACTTGTGTGGTAAAGCCTTGAATGTTCCTGTTTGGCAATTGCTTGGAGGAAGATATCGTGATAAAGTCAGGATCTATGCCGATACGCCTGACGAGACTGATCCGGCAAAACAGATTGAAGCACTTAAAAGAAGACTGGTCGACGGCTATACATGGCTTAAAATGGACATTGGAATGGATGAAATTGCCAAAGATCCCGAGTCTCTGGTCAATTCAAAATTCTGGGGTCAGAACAGCAATAATTTAAGCAACTGGTACATGGGAAGAAGTTATGCCGCTGGCGGTTTTGATGATTATTGGAAAAAAGAACAGCCCTTTACCCAGATTCAGGTAACCGACAAAGGGCTGGAAGGTCTTCAGAGAATTGTTGAAAATGTGAGAAACGTGGTCGGTACAGAGATACCTCTTTCAGCCGATCATTTCGGACATATTGATATGAATCAGATTATCCGTATAGGCAAAGCACTCGAAAAATACAGGTTGGCATGGCTCGAAGATACGGTTGCATGGTTCCTCACTGATCAGCTGAAAGAGATAAAAGCAGCTCTTGAAACACCAATACTTACAGGGGAGGATATTTATTTGCTTAACGGTCAGCTTGGAGGATTTAAAAAACTGATAGACGAACGCGCTGTTGATATTGTCCATCCAGATCTAGTGAGTGCTGGCGGTATACTTGAGACAAAGAAAATCCTTGACTATGCAGAGGAAGCAGGAATTGCAGGAGCATTACACTCCAACAGTACTCCTGTTGCCTGGATGGCCGCAATTCATGCTGCTGCTGCCACGGAAAATATTCTTGCTCTTGAGCATCATAATATTGATAATCCCAAGTGGGAGGGAATGGTTAAAATGACAGGTAAACTACCTCTGATTACTAACGGGTTTGCCAATGTTCCTCTTGATGCTCCGGGTCTAGGAATTGAGCTTAACGATGAAGCTATCAAGGCAATGATGCCAAATAAAGGTGAAAAGTACTTTGAACCTACACCTGAGTGGGACAGGTCAGGAATGACATATGATAAATTGTGGATATAAGAATTTGATTATTTAATTTTCTGTTCACGAATATTTTGAGGGTGCGGGAAAATTGCACCCTCTTTTTTTTAAATGAATTAATTGCCCGGAGTTTATTTATTATATATATAAAAATTAGTAATTTAGAATTTAGAAATTGGACTTCTACTCTTAACTGACTAATAATTAGTTATTTACTATTTGAATTAATCATTGTGTAAAGACTCATTTCCTGATGCGGGTTAACTGGGACTCATTAAAAAAATAATTTCTGGAAACAGGAACGTATGTAACTTGAATTTTACTGAATGAACAAATACAAAACGGGCACAAGCTGGCGTAAGTATCTTCAAATCAGAGAGGTAAATGTGTTAATAGCGCTCATTTTCATAGTTGTTATAATGAGTGTTGCAAGTCCGTATTTTCTGAAGCAAGATAATCTGTTTAACGTCCTGCGGGGCATGTCCACGATAGGTATAATGGCGATCGGCCAGACCATGGTTATTATCACCGGTGGAATTGACCTGTCAGTGGGATCCCTTATGGCAGTTTCTTCAATGCTTACAGCAAGGTTAATTGCCGTGTATAGCCAGAATGCTCTGCTTGCTGTTATTTGCGGACTCATTTTCGGATTATTATTAGGAACTGTGAGCGGTCTTATTATTACCAGGTTTAAAATCAATCCTTTTATTACAACCCTGGGGATGCTAAGCATTGGACGAGGTTTGACATACCTTCTTGCCACCGGGGTCAAAGGAAGCGTTGCATCGAATATTCCAATGCAAAATGCATCCATAATTTTTCTTGGAAGCGGCTATCTGGGGCTTGTACCTTTTTCTGTTGTTTTACTTCTCTTACTGGTCATTCTGGTGACGGTCTTTTTAAAACGCACGGTTCCCGGACGGTATATTTATGCCGTGGGGAGTAATGAGAGATCAGCGCGATTATCAGGAGTTCCCGTTAATAAGGTTCGTGTTTTTGTTTATGCCATATCCGGCTTTTTCTGCGCCCTGGCAGGCATAATATTAACCGGACGGCTGTCGACCGCCGCCACAAATATTGGCATCGGCAATGAACTGGATGTGATTGCTGCCGTCGTGATTGGCGGCGCCAGTTTGCAGGGAGGCGAAGGTACTGTTACCGGGGCAATCATTGGTGCCACAATTATGTCAATAGTAAGGAATGCCTTTGTTTTGCTGCACATCCCTAACCATTTTCAGACTATTACAATTGGAATTGTGATTATACTTGCCGTGGGACTTGACCAGTTACTGAAAGGAAAGTTGAAAAATATCTGACTTATGAAAAAAAATACCGGTATACTGTTATCATTACTTGTTATTCTTATGTTTAATTACTCCTGTAACAGGTCGTCCTCTCACAGGAGCTCAAGGATATTGCCTAAGCCTCCTGCATATTTCTCAGAGGGAAGAGCCGAGGATCAGGGTAAGGTGATGCCTGTTAAAAACATGAAGAATGAAAAAATAAGGATCGCTTTCCTTGCAATGGAGACCAATCCGTGGTGGACTCCTGTAAAAGAAGGAGTAATGGAAGCCAGAGACATCCTGAAGGATTTCAATACTGATGTTGACTGGATAGTCGCGGGTGATCGTCATACTGCTGACGTGTTCGGGATTGCTGTTGAGGCAGCAATAGCTCAAAATTACGATGGTATTGCCTGTCTTGCCGGCGATGAAGGTATGATACCGTTTATACAAAAAGCATTCAAGGCCAATGTTGCTGTTGCCACATATAATTCGGAAACAAACAAAGAATCTCCAAGGGTATTTTTTGTAGGAGCAGACAATTATAAGCAGGGCAGGGAATGTGGCGAAAAAATGGCACAGCTGATTGGCGGGAAGGGGACAGTTGCTATTATAACAGGATTTTTTGCGGTGGAAGCACATGAATTAAGGCGAAAAGGTTTTAAGGATGTCATCGCAGAAAAATATCCCGATATAAAAATTGTGGGGGAAGTAGAAAATGTCGATCTGGCAGATATTGCTTATACACAGGCGATGGATTTCATGAGTTCTTTTCCTGATCTTTCCGGAATTTATATTACTGCCAGTGGCCAGTTTGGAGCAGCTAATGCTGTAAAGGACAGTGGCAAAAAAGGCTCGGTTAAGGTTGTTTGTCATGATTTCCTGCCTGAAACGGTGGGTCTTGTCAGGGAGGGTGTGATTCAGGGCTTAATTGATCAGAGTACAAAATTACAGGGTCGGGATGTCGTCATCCGCCTTTATAACTATATTGCCGGAGGTATTGTTCCTCCTTTTGGAAAACTCCTTTTAGACACTCCAATGGCCACTCCCGGAAATATAGATCAAATTCTGCCCGATTCAGGTAAGTAAAGAACTCTTATTATTTCAAATGATATCAGGTTAAAACGTAATGTCTGTAAAATCAGATTATATTCTGGAAGTAAAGGGAATCTCCAAGAACTTTGGAGGTATAAAGGCATTGAACAATGTCGATCTGACGCTGTATCGCGGTGAAGTACATGCAGTAATAGGCGAAAATGGCGCAGGGAAGACAACCCTGATGAATATTATCGGAGGGATACTAAAGCAGGATGAAGGTTTACTGATGTTCAATGGAGAAAAAGTTGAATTCAATTCACCACTGGAAGCCTTTAGAAAAGGTATCGCCACCATTCACCAGGAATTGACAATGATGCCTCATTTAAATGTCATGGAAAACATTTTTATGGGGCGAATGAAAAAGTTCAATATTTCGCACCTCGGTTTTATCAATTATCAAAAGCTGATAGGCTCGGCCAGGGAAGCGCTGGATTTAATAAATTTCTCTACGGATCCGAAAAGTTGTGTGAAAGATCTGAGTATATCGGAACGGCAGGGTATTGAAATCATTAAAGCGCTTTCAGGTGATGCGAGTATTATTATAATGGATGAACCTAATTCTTCCCTGACTGATTTGGAAACAAAGCAGCTGTTCAGCATAATCGGGAGATTAACCAAGAGAGGCGTATCAGTTGTTTATGTCTCCCACAAAATTGAGGAAGTACTGCAGATTGCAGACAGAATCACCATTTTGCGCGACGGTCAGTCTGCAGGGACTATTGAAAGAAAAGAAGCCACTGTTACACGTTTATTCAGTATGATTGCCGGACGCGAGATGAAGAACCCTCATCCAAGAATTATCCATAAATCTGACCATATTCTCTTGCAAGTTAATGCTCTGGGAGGTAACGGGTTCCGTAACATCAGCTTTGATCTCTCCAAAGGCGAAATACTTGGATTTTACGGTCTTGTCGGATCCGGCAGAAGCGAACTTGGACGTGCATTATTTGGCGCTGACCCCGTTGAAGAAGGGACAGTAACCCTTTCCGGTAAATTATTATCCATAGATTCACCCATGGAAGCAATTGCGAACGGAATAGCCATGGTCCCTGAAGACCGAAAGGAACAGGCTCTCTTCATGAATCTCCCGGTTAGATCAAATATGACCATTTCACATCTGCCGGAATTAAGTCACCTTAATTTTTTCATCAGATCATCATCTGAGAACAAAGAAATAAACAATTATATCAGGCTGCTGAACATTAAATTAAAAGAGCCGTCGCAGCTCATAAGTTCTCTCAGTGGTGGAAATCAGCAAAAGGTTATGCTTGCACGTAATCTTATGATTGATCCCAGGATCATCATACTGGATGAACCTACCCAGGGTATAGACGTCGGAGCCAGGGAAGAGATCTATCAGCTGATCGACAGCTTGGCAGCAAAAGGGATGGGTATTATTTTTATTTCTTCAGAAATACCCGAAATTATGACTGTATCGGACAGAATAGCCGTTCTGCACGAAGGACGGTTAGCCGGATTACTAAGAAGGGAAGAGGTCACAGAGAAGAAACTCATTGCGTTTGCCACCGGATACAGCCTTAAGATAACAGTATGAATCGGATATGCAATAGAAACAGGAATTTTCAGCAAGGATCATGAAATCAGAAATCGTTGTCGGAATAGATAGCAGTACCACTGCCACAAAGGCAATAGCCTGGGATATTAATGGTAAGTACATTGCCGGAGGAAGCAGTCCGATACGATTGTCTTCCCCTCAGTCAAATTATTACGAACAGAATCCTGATGATTGGTGGAGTTCTCTGGTGGAGTCTCTGCAGGAACTTACATATCAGGTTGATAAAGGAAGAATTACTGCTCTCGCAATATCGAATCAAAGGGAAACATTTGTCGGATTGGATAAGGATGGCAAACCTGTGAGACCTGCTATCACCTGGCTCGATGAACGATGCAAAAGCCAGGTAGATAAATTCGCAAAAATAATAGGGGAGGATCACATCCATCAGATTACCGGCAAGCCAAAGGATTATGCACCGGTGGTATATCGTTTAGCCTGGATGAAAGATAATGAAAGGGATCTCTTCAGGAAGGTGGCCAATTTCTGCGATGTACACACCTATCTCGTTAATAAATTAACAGGACACTACAAAACAAGCTGGGCAAGCGCAGACCCAATGGGGATATTTGATCTTGAAAATAAGACATGGTCGCTGGAAATCCTTAACCAGCTTAATATTACCCCCCGGCAATTACCTGATGTATTCCCCCCCGGGACTGTTTTAGGACATGTTACCAGGGAAGCTGCAGAAACCACAGGGTTAAAAAGCGGTACAAAGGTAGTTGCAGGAGGTGGTGATGGTCAGGCAGCAGGAGTGGGCGTTAACGCGCTTACCCCTGGACGGGCATACTTGAACCTGGGCACTGCGGTAGTTTCAGGGACATTTACTAAGAACTATATAACCGACAGGAGTTTCCGTACAATGGCATGTTGCGCAGAGGAAGGATATTATTGTGAGACAAGCCTGCGTTCAGGTACATTTCTGATTGACTGGTTTATACAGCAGATGCTGAAAATCGATCCTAACCATAAACCTGAGATTTACAGGCAACTGGAGGAAGAAGCGCAACAAGTTGAACCTGGCAGTGAAGGACTCATGATCCTGCCTTACTGGAATGCAGTTATGAACCCATACTGGGATCCGGATGCCCGCGGATGTATAGTCGGTCTCACTTCAGGTCATCACAGAGGTCATTTGTACAGGGCAATACTGGAAGGAATTGCAATGGAACAGTCCCTGGCCACGGAAGCTGTGGAAAGGGCAATTGGGGAAAGGACTAAAGAATTTGCAATAATAGGCGGAGGGGCAAAGAGCGATTTATGGCGACAAATTATTGCCGATACCAGTGGAAAAAAAGTGCTGACTATGTCTTCTGATGAAGCTTCCTCCCTGGGTGCCGGTATATCAGCAGCCGTTGCTGCCGGATGGTTCCCTTCATTTGTGGAGGCTGCTCATAATATGGTTCATGTTAAAGGTATAACTGAACCAGACTCTCAAAATGCAGGACAATACCATAATCAGTTATTCAAATACAGGAAGATATATCCTGCAATCAGAGAAATATATAAGCCCGGCACTTAAACAGAAAGTGTGATGCGACCTTGCAGTTTGTTTTTTTCATATACTTCCCTGGAAAAGATTACAGAATCTTTGAAAAAAAAACTAAGGAGTCAAATCTATAATGACTCCTTAGTCTTAATCTTATTCTGTTTTAATCAAAATTACTTACTGAATGATGTTTCCATTTAAGAGGTTCTACTGTTTATCCCAGAACACTCTTGCTATTAAATTATCTGTGCCACCCATAGCTGTTACTGCAGCCTGGTAGTTCACTTGATTTTTAGACGATTCAGCATCAGGATAAGTAAATCTGTGAACATATCCGTCACCACCATTTGCCAGAAGCGCGTCATTATAACTATTACGAGTCAAAGTGGGGAAACCAGTTCTTCTGTAGTTGGCCCAGGCTTCCGGACTCATCAGGAAACTAGCTATCCAGTATTGTGTGTTGATCTGTTTAAGAGCGTTAGCAGGATCATATAACACACCAGATTGTGCAATATAGGCATCCTGTTCTGCCACGGAAACTGAAGGAAGTATAGGAACTGCGGTATTTGTGGGTTTAGTCTTGGCTATAACTAAAGAATAAGCACTCATGTCCGCTCTTATTCCAGCTTCATAATATTGCTTGGCAGCAACATCACCACCGGTGATCCAACCTCTATTTGCCGCCTCTGCAAGTAGCAAAGAAGTCTGAGCATAGGTCACATAAAAAGAAGGGGTTGTCAAAGATGCCGCCACGTTTACGTTCGCCTGTGAATAATCAAACCCTGAAGCCTTAGGCCCTCTATAACCAAGGGCAACAGTAAGATTAGCGTTGGGAATCCCTACCGGAAGACCAAACTGAGCTGCTACATTAGTATTGGGGGCAGGATCATTTAACGGAGCATTTGGATCTGCAAATGATGCGACCATATACTTGCTACGTGGATCACTGGTTGATTTCAATTGATTTACGAAAGGCTCTGCTATATAATAGAATCTCGGGTTGTTATTTATCAAACCACCGTTACCAGTATTTGTAAAAAGTGTGCCATCGTAAACCACTAGCGCATTGTCATTATTCGATGTCATCACTCCACCATTAAATGCTTGAGCCACTATTGATGCAGCTTTGGTGGGATTTAGCTTAGAATAGCGCATTCCTAATCTTAGCAGCAACGAATTACCAAGTTTTTTCCATTGCGCCACTTGTGCGGCTGCATTGGTAATGGGAATATAAGCTTTTGCCCCATAAAAAAGGTCAGCAGAAACGTAATCACCGGCAGGATCCAATTTACTTAATGCGTCTGTTATCTCGAGGTAAAGGTCATCATAGATAGCCGCATTATTGTCATATGGAGGGAAGAAGGATGTTTCACCTTCAATGGCAGCCAGGCCTGTCTTAAAGTAAGGTACATCCCCGTAAGTGTCAACAATGTTCATAAAGACCGAAGCTTTGTAGATACGGGTTATGCTCTGTAAATTAACTTTAGTGGTAGTCCCTTTCAACATATTCAAAATTTGAACAAATGCTTTGACCGCACCTGTATACTGGCCCCAGGAGCCGTTCTGGGTCCCGTCAATGTTTTCATTAAAATTGAAACCCAGTGTGGCTCCAAGGTTATACGGAATAACAAATTGCTGAACTATCGTACTTTCTGAATCCCAACCACCAAGGTAGGGTTCTACTCCGGCAAGCAAAAGCGCCGGATCAATGGTAGTTATTGCAAATGGATCTGTGTTGACTTCCACAAAACCCTTATCGCATCCTCCAATCAAAAGCAGGAATGCACTTAAAAATATTAATTGTCTTATCTTTTTCATAATCCTTAGAATTTAACATTTAAAGCAAACATAAAATCTCGGGTTGTTAGTAATGATGAATTCTCATAACCAGATCTCGTGTCTCCCGAAGATTGAATGGCTTCAGGGTCAAGGTTAGGAATATCCTTATAAAGAATTGCCACATTACGACAAGAAACTTGCAGCGATAATCCCTTGACAAAGCCGAGGAAAGCCGCTTTCTTTACAACATCGGTGAGATTATATGATAACGTAATGCTTCTCAACTTAACAAAATCTGATTTAAATGTGAAAGGATCCCCGATTTGAAGATTTCGGTAATCTCCGTAAAAGCCCTGCAGATCTGTAACCACAGTAGTGTTGGGTTGGCCGGTGGATTGATAAACACCAGGAAATACCAGACCAGTTTCTCCCTCTCTGCGACCCTCCAGTGAAAGATCGGACATTCCCTGTCTTGTCATATTTAAGTATGTAGATGATAGTACTGTTCCTCCCAGCTTGTAGTCGATGAATACACCAAGAGAAAGATTTTTGTAGGTAAAGGTGTTGTTCCAACCACCTGTGTGTTTTGGGATCGAACTTCCAACAGGTACAGTAGTAGGCGATGCGAGCAATCTACCGTTGTTTTGAACGAGAATATCACCATTATCATTTCTCAAATATGTTTTTGTATACAATTGGTTCATCGGCATTCCCACCGTGTAATGCAATTCTCCAAGAAACTCGTTACCGGTACCATTATAGTAAATTACAAGTAAATCCTTAATTGGTGTCCCATCCGGGTTCTTGCCAACGGAGAGTACTTCTGTTTTCAAATAAGTAGTGTTCCAGGCAGTCGTCCAGCTGAAGTTTTTCGTTTCTACAGGTGTATACTCTATTAATAATTCCACACCGCTGTTCTTTAATGAGCCAATATTTTGTTTGGAAGTAGTATATCCGGATGCATCAGAAAGGTTAATACTCATTATCTGGTCAGTTGTCACCTTGTTAAAGTATCCAATATCAAAATGCAACCTGTTGTCAAGCAACCTCGCTTCCAAACCTATTTCTTTTTCAGTTACGGTAAATGGTTGCAATGCCGGATTAGGAGCGCTTGTGGGCGCAATACTTGCTGTAGTCTGACCATTAAATTGGTTAGCACCAATACTATAGGTCAGGAGTCCATCATATGCGTTTACACCATTTGAGCTACCTACCTGGGCCCACGAACCTCTCAGTTTGCCGTATGAGAGCCATTTCTGGTCCTTCAACAATTCTGAGAAAACAAAACTACCTGACACTGATGGATAAAACTTAAAATTATTTTCTGGATTTAATACAGAGAACCAGTCATTTCTACCCGTAAAATTGAGGTAAAACATTGAGTTATATCCAATCTCGGCCAATCCATAAAGTGAATTAACCCGTGTTTGGCTAAAACTATAAGTTGGGGTTTTAGTAACCCCGTTTGAAATGGAGAAAAGGTCTCTGACGGTAAGATTTGTGGCGGTCTCACTAAAATTGTGAGTTTTGTATCTAAATGTGTTTCCCCCAAAACTTGCATCTACAGAAAATTTATTAATCTTCTTGCTTACACCCACAAGGAAATCAGCATTTACGTTAGTCTGCCAGAATTCTACAACATTATAACTTCCTTTATAAGTACCATCTGAATTTGTTGGAATACTGGTTGCTATACCGCCAGGACTCTTGGTCTCTGCGAAACTGATGGCATAATCGTAGTTATACCTGCCCTGAGCATACAGCCAATCGGTTATATCATAACGTATGGTAGTTGTCCCCAGAAAACGGTCTCTCGTGTTGATATATGAAGCACCTGCTGCCATAGCATAGTAGGGGTTGAGAATTGTACCCTGAAAACCTGAAGTTACCGCCTCAGTTCCCGTAGCAGGGTTGGTGTTATTATATCTTAAATTCGCCAGTGGAATGGATTGAGCCAACCGGGTGAGGAAGTTCATGGAACCAGCTCCCTGTTGTCCGATTTGCGGTGGGTTAATGTAGTTTTCTTTTGTGTAGTTGATATTCGTGGAAAACTTGAGTTTTTTAGTAATGTCGTAATTGACCCCTATGTTGAAAGTATTCTTTTTATATTCATTTGACGGTTCAATACCTGAGCCAGTCGTGTTTGAGAATGAGGCCCTGAAGCTACCATTGGCGTTACCACCTGACATTGCTACTGTGTTGTTGGAAACTTTTCCGAGTTGAAAATAGTCTCCCACCCTGTGTGGCTGAAATGAGTAGGGTACTACTGATCCATCAAAAAGGTAAACGTCCGAACCATCTAACTTTGCGCCCCAGCTTAATTGACCATTACCAGCGGCTTCTGCCTGAGAGGCTGGTTTCTTTCCCGCTAATCCCTCACCATATACCTTTTGGAAGTCAAAGAAATCCAAAGCCTTCTGCAAAGTATAACTGGTAGAATATTCAACACCGATACTCTGATTTTTTTGACCGGATTTTGTGGTAATGATGATAGCACCATTTGCTGCCCGTGAACCATAAATTGCGGCGGCTGTCGCACCTTTTAATACAGTCATGCTTTCAATGTCATCAGGGTTAACATTACTCATATTATCCCCTAAGTCACGCTGATTAGCACCATCTGCACCCCGGGCACCCTGATCCATGGGAAGGCCATTAATTACAATTAATGGAGCATTATTTGCTCCTGTGAAAGCAGCCTGTCCACGTAAACGTATTTGCGAACTACCACCAACACCGGAAGCCGGAAGCGTTATGTTCAGACCTGCAACCTTTCCTTCAAGCGACGACATCATGTTGGCAGATTTGCTTGCCAGCAGTTCTTCCGTTTTAACAGATGTTGCTGAATAACCAAGACTTTTTGATTCTCTCTTAATACCAAGTGCCGTTACTACGACTTCGTTCATCTGTTGCATGGCTTCTTCAAGGGCAACATCGATAGTTGTTTGCGTTCCAACAGTCACCTCTTTTTGCTTCAAGCCAATAAATGAGAATTGCAAAATTGCCTCATTGTTAGGTACCGGGATAGAATATCGCCCGTTGATGTCAGTAGTAATTCCGGTAGTAGTTCCTTTAACAAGAACAGTAACCCCCGTCAGCGCGGTATTATCTGTAGTTTTGGTAACTCTACCCGTAATTGTCCGTTGAGCAAAAGCAACCTGTAATCCCGCGAACAACAGGAGTACAAGAAGTGTTGTCAGTTTTCTCATAGTTTTAGTAGGTTAGGTTAATAATTAATAAAAATATTCACTAATGTCCGATTAATACCAGCTAATTTTCAGCTGTTTATCATATAGTTCTTTGACATCTTTATAATTCTGATTTGTAAGTAGCTCATTTATTGGCGTTTTGTCAAATAGAGATATGCTCAAAATTTGTAATATTTCGTAGGTTGAACGATCAACTTTCAATTTGTTACGAACTAATGCGACCAAGCAGTAAGTAATTATTGCAGAATAAACCTGTATTTTGACCGCATTCATGCTTGTACCCCAAAATGATTTGATTTTCAAGTGTTGTTTTATCCATTTGAAGAAAAGTTCCACCTTCCATCGGTATTTGTAAAGTTAAGCAATTTCTTCTGAAGATAGTTTGAAGTTATTGGATAAAAATTCAAGTTCATTATCTGTTTCTTCATCGTAAAACTTAATAAGACGAAGTTTTTCCGGATATTTCTTAGACACATAAAATCCAGTAAGCTTTCCAATTTGATCGAGCAAAACGCCAGTCTCCTTATTGACTTTGTTTGAATAAATTCTTTGGAACTGGAGGTTGTCTTTAGCTCTGCATACAAAGAAGGCTGAACTTTGGTGGATCCTGAAGAGTCGAGCATAATCGACGTATCCCCTATCAAAAATGTAATAACCGCCTGGTTCATAATATAATAAATCCATAGCTCTCATATCATTCATTGAAGCGGCGGATATATGGATAAAACAAGGGATGGAGGTCTTAATATCATATAAGGTATGCAATTTGATTCCTCCCTTTGTTTTACGGAATTCGGCCCACCAGAACATACTCAAGCACAAATCAATGGTTGAAGAATCGAAGGCATATACATTTCCTTCAATGTTCAACTGAAAATCCTGATCTACTATTGAAGATTTACGTGCTTGTTCGATTAAATGAAAGGCGTAATCTTCAAAAATTCTACAGTCACGTTTCTCATTGGCATTGGCAAAATTGGATCTTGAAGTACCTTTTCCAAATCCAAGATGATAGTACTTAGGTCTGTGAGGTTCTAAACTAACCATAAGATCTCTAAAACTCTCTCTGCCGGCAATTTGACCAAATACCATACTGAGAAGTTGATTCCAGCAGGAAAAGTGCTTAATGTATTGATTGCCACTGTATTCATATACCAAACGATCAAATACACGCTGAGGTAAAAAATCTGCAAGTTGGGCGAAAACATATTTGCCTTGATTCATGGATTTTTGCTTTTAACAAAGCTAAAACCACGAATTTCAATTCAAATCGTCACGCAACTAAAAAGCTCTACAAGCCAGATATATCAAGGATTTCAAAGAACGTTATATAATTTTAATCGGACACTAGTGAAAAATATTAGTAAACTAATATATTGAAAAGTTCGTTTTTATGGGTCATGCATTCTTTAAAATATCAGTCATAATTGTTAAAGTTTCAATCACATTATCGAACCACTCTTGCGCTTCCTCCCTTCATAACTTTCTCTGCTTCAGCTCTTGTAGCCCAATTCCAGTCACCCATGAATCCATGACAAAGCGCTGAATAAGCGGCGGAGAACTCAATTGACTCCTGGGGACCTCTTCCTTCGAGCATACTGCAAATAAGTGCAGAAGCAAAACTGTCGCCTCCGCCTGTCCTGTCGAGAACCTCAAGATTTTCATATTTCCTTGAAGCATAGAACTCGCCCTTATAAAGCATAACAGTCTGCCAGTCGTTAAGAAGTGCCGTTCTGACATGTCGCAGAGTGGTTCCTACAACCTGCACATTTGGGAACTCTTTGACTACCTGTTTGGCTACGGTTTTATAGTTTTCAGGATCAAGATCAGAATATGATTCCGTTCCGTCTTCAGCTTTTATTCCAAGCATTTTTTCAAAATCCTCTTCATTTCCAATTATTACATCCACGTATGGCATTACCTTTTTCATTACCTCTTTTGCCTTTTCGGAGCTCCACAAAGTAGACCTGAAATTAAGGTCGAAGCTGGTGGTAACACCCAGTTTCTTGGCTGTTTTCAGGGAGGTAATAGCTTCAGCGGCAGCATTGTCAGAGATAGCCGTTGTTATGCCGGTTGTATGGAACCATTTTGTCTGGATTAGAACTTTTTCCCAGTCAAAGTCTCCCGGTTTAATCAGACTGATTGCTGAGTGTGCCCTGTCGTACATCTGTTTACTGGCCCTGGGTCCAATACCGATTTCAAGATAGCATAAGCCATTCCTTACAGTACCTTTACCGTCAAAAGGCAGAAGTATTAGCCCTGACATATCAACACCATGCTCCCTTCCTTTATTGATTATATATTGTCCCGACCAAATATCGACAAGCTTGGATAACCAGGCAGTTTTATGTCCCAGTTTTGAAGCATTTACGGTAACATTCAATTCTGCAGCCGCAATTGCTATAAGAAGATGTGATGATTGTTCAAGCCGGCCGTGATCAGGTGCAGTGAATCTTATCATTGCCTCACCAAATCCAATAATATCATATTTCTTTTCTATGCTCATTATTTTCAGATTAAAATTAATATTAAAGATTGAGCTCTTTTCTGTTGAAAATTGATTTAGGCAATCTACCTTCAAGGTAATCCACGATACCTGAAGCTGCTTCGCAGGCGACCCTGACGGTACATTCATTGGTAAGAGCTGCACTATGAGGACTTACAATAGTTTTAGGATTTTTGAGGAATAATTCGTTTTCTACAGGAGGCTCATTAGCCAGCACGTCGAAACCGGCACCAGCCAGTTTGCCTTCATCAAGCATTTTACAGACATACGCTTCATCAACAATATTCCCTCTTGCTGTATTGACCAGATATGCTGAAGGTTTCATTAAAGAGAGAAGCTTCTCATCAACGTGGTTCCTGGTTTCCGGGGTCATAGGAACATGTATGCTTACAACATCTGCTTCTTTAAAGACTTGTGTCTCAATACTGTATCTTACTACTCCAGGAGCAACAACAACATCACTAATATACGGATCATAAATTATCACCTTCATATTGAAAGCACCCATGCATTTTTTTGCAACTTGTTTCCCTATTCTTCCATACCCTATGATACCAATGGTTTTGCCATCCAGATCAACAGGGAGATAATATCTTCTTGCAACCTTAAATTTACCCTGACGTGTTTCAGAATCAAGGAAGACAAGGTGTTTGGTCAAAGCTCCTATGAAAGCTACTGTATGCTCTGCAACTGTTACTGTATTCGCATCGGGAGTATGAAGAACCATTATACCTCTCCGGGTTGCTGCATCAACATCAACATTGTCAACACCCGTCCCTGTCCTGCTTATCACTTTCAGATTCGGTGCAGAGTCCATGAGCTCGCCAGTAAATTTAATTGTTGTATCAAGCATTACCGCAGTAACATCTTTTACCAGTCTTTTAAACTCATCATGATCGCCTGATGGCATATATACGACTTCGGCCGCCTTTTTAAGAATGTTAAGAGCATCAGGGCTCACTTTCTCGTTTACCAGTGCTTTTTTCATATTAAATCTTCTTTTTTAAGATAATCTTCAATTTTCTTTTTAATATCCTCACCTAAAGGAAGTAATGGCAATCTGGGATTTCCTCCGTAAAGCCCGGCCAGATCCATAGCATATTTTACAGCGGCAACGCCTCCGGTGCCCGATACCGCCTTATTGAGCTGAATAACTTTTTCATTAAGTTTAAAAGCCTCTTCATACTGTTTGCTTACGGTAAGATCATATAATTTACAGGTAATTTCGGGAAATACATTGGCCAGGGAAATAACCCCTCCCGGTGCACCCATAATGAGACCGTTTACAAAGAAGTTGGCAGAACCAGGCATAACGTTAAATGTATCTCTTACAGCAAGTAAAAAACTCTCGATATTGCCAGTGGAAGAATCTTTGACTCCAAAAATATTGGGATGCTTGGCAAGGTCCTTCACAAGGCTGACCGACAAGGTTGTTCCGCCGCAAAACTGTGGTGCATTATATACAAGGCATGGCGTAGTCAGGCTGCTGGCAACATCCGTAAAATACCTGAGAAGAACAGGATCAGTCATCTCCTTCTTGAAATACGACGGAGGCAGAAGTGTTATAAAATCTGCTCCCAGTCCCTGTGAAATTTTTGCGAATTCTATTGTCTCCTTTGTGGATTCAAAAATACATCCGGCCATAACAACCTGGTCAGATCCCTTGTTTTTAATTATTGTTTCAAGGACCTTCTCCTTTTCGCTGTTTGTAAGACTTTTGTTTTCTCCATTGGAACCCAAAGCAAGATATCCCTTCAGCCTGGACTTTGCATAGAATTTCATATTGTTTTTGAGTTTATCGTATGCCACCTCTCCTTTATCATCAAACGGAGTCGTAATAGGTGCGAAAACTCCCATCAGTTTTTTTTCCATTGGTTTACTTTTTAATTAATTTTAATTAATATAAAAATCATTTTTGCCCTCGGGCAGCATTCATAAACCTCCTATTGTAAAATACTTCTTACGGCTGCTTCTGCGGGACCGTTTGATTTGCAGGCTGTGCAGGAGCTGCAGGTGCATTTGGTGCAGATGGAGGTCGCTGACCAGCTCCCGGACCCGGTGCCGGCAGATTAAAAGGCTCTTTCCATTCAAGCTGGTTGGCGATATTTGCGCTTAACTTATAAATGATGATACTTTTATCGGGATCTTTACCTCCTATAATATCTATCTTGTCCCTGTCCATATTGCCTAAACCGGCGGCGGCACAATAATTAATATACCCGACATTTTCAAGCGGAATGCCCATAAGTCTTGAGCACATACTGTCGATTGCCACAACATCAAATCCTGCCAATGCTATCCTGTGGTCAACCGGGGTACCGCCGATCGGGCCATTTCCTTCCATTCCCTCAACGCCATCGATAATCGTAAAATCGGGACGAACGCTCTGTGCCATCAGGAACATATTGTAATGCAGCCAACGTGATCCGCCTGAGTGCATATTCCGCTTATAGCTTATCGGTTTGCTCCCGTTCACAGATCCCGGATTAAGTGGTGCAGCCATTGCAATATTCTTAATACCCCCGGTCATCACAACTGAGTTATGTGTCTTGAGTCGGGATAACGAAATAACATAATAATCGGGATTAGCGAAAATATCTGCTATCTCAATTTTATCAAGATGAAGATTCCTGTCGATGATAAAATAAGGCTTGCCTTTTCCTGTGGAATTCAGATCAACGAATTTTATATTAAAGTCTTTCGCAAGATCAGTATAACCGTAGTTTTTAAATCCGTCTGAGGAGTTGACACTGGAACTTGATTCAGCAATTATAATCTGGCCTTTATAAATTGGCTTCAGATATTCAAGCAGGGCGCGCAATGCATCCTTGTGTGTTGCACAAAGCTCCCTGTTGGTAACAACCATATTCGGTTTGATTACCAGCTGCTTCCTTTTCAAACCGGCCTTGATTTCTTTGCCAAAAGGTTTGATCACTTCAAACAACATTTCCTTCCGGTCTGTTCCGGTAGTAAAAGCCACAGGACTGTGGCCTTCGTTGATAACAAGCTTTGGTTTAGCCTTCATATCCGGCGGTTCAACAGCCATTATGTCTCTAAAACCACCTGACAACATTGCAACTGATCCCAGTCCCAGCATTTTAAGGGCATTCCGTCGTCCGATAACTAATTGTTTCTCTGATACTTTCATAGTCTTATGTATTTTCTATTCTGTATTATCCGTTAAATCTGCTTTTAGATATTTTTGCCCGTTTCACTTGTTAACATTATCAGATATCTTGAATTATAATCACACTCTATATAAATAATCTGTCAGCTGAATCTATTTGTGCCAGTAAATAAACTGATCAGGAATTCACCAGCCCATATGGTTCAGCAATCAACACTGAGGTTAATTATCTCTGAGGAGTAGTCATTGATTCACGTTCCTTTACATATGCTCTTATAAATTCAGGCGAGGGAGCGGCTTTCGGGTCATCAAAGAATTTTCCCATATTATCTGCGTTGTCCAACATCCATTTGTTGAATTCCTTGTTCATTTCCGGCGTAAAACCACCGTCAGCCTGTTGTGCTGTAAACCTGCCCTCCTTAACTCCGGCATGTGCAAAAGCATCCTCCATACGGCTTCTTTCTGAGGTCTCAACAACTTTCTGGGCAAGTTGAGGCGGAATAAATACAACACCTTCGCGTGTTCCCAAAACAATATCCCCCGGCATAACAGTGACATAACCAATCTGGATCGGGCAGTTTATTCCGATCACCAGGTTAGAGCTGTTAGCCTGCGGCCTGAAGTCGCGAACCATTACGTTCCAGTTTGGATTAACTGCAAGGTTGCCATAAAGATCTCTCAGAGTTCCCTTAATAACAGCACCGTTACCTGTTTTGGTCCATATAGTTGTACCAAGGTTATCACCTACGTGGGATGCATCAAGCATAGCTTCACAAACATCTGCCACATATACATCTCCCTTTTGCAGCTGGTCAATTCCCCAGGTATATTGGCCTCTTCCTCTTCCGTCTTTTGTTCCCTGCTGTTGAATAAGACCGTTAAGATCGGGACGATAAGGAAGAAAATGGATTGTTGAAGCCCTGCCACAGATGACGATGTTTTCCCTCATCATCTTAAACCCTCCGTAATACTGATTGGTGTAGGTAGCTCTCCGGAACTCGCCAAAGCTTGTCGGGCCCTGACCTTCAACAGGATCGCTGGATCCGTTAAGAGTCTGCCAGGCTTCGGTAACAGATACATATCTCATTCTCTGAATAATGTCGTCAGAAACTTTTGGCCGTCCGTCCGGAAAGCGATCCCCTTTCCAGAGAGAAGTATAATAGAGCATTTCATCTTTTGTCAGAGAAGTCGGCTGGGCACTAACAGAAGAATGTAAAATAATTCCTGCCAATAAAGAAAGGCAGAGCGCATAACATAATTTTCTGATTTTCATAGTATTTCCTCCCAAATTAAATAATATTGATTTCTATTCCTGCCACCCGATGAACCTGGTTATCCAAGTAATAACCTGTATTAAAAGTTTAAGCTAACGGGCAAATTGTTTCGAATATAATTATAAAGATCAAATAATAAAATAACAATCGATTGCACAAAAATATTTTTAACATTCATTATGATATTCTCCTGATCAGACGGTTTTTTTCTTTAGTCAATTTTTCCCGTGGCTCACGCTGGCTCCAGAAAGTGGCAAGCGAAGAAGCAGAAATGTTCATCCATGTACCGAAAATAAGAGGTGCCAGAGCAGCAGCCTGACTTTTGAGAACATCATAAGCCAGACCAACGGCGAGGCCTGCATTCTTTGTTCCGACTTCCATAGTAAGAGCTCTGGTATCTGCATCATTAAAGCCTAAAGCCTTAGATGAAGTAAATGCAAATATGTATCCAAGGATATTATGTGCTATGGTGGCTACAAAAAGCGCAGGGCCAATAGTAAGTAAGGTCGTCTTGTTATGTGCCGCTACTATTATAATATAAAGCATAATTGCCCCGAGTGACAGTATTGGCAATACTATATCCATCCAGTTTGCCGGACCATTTGTACGACGAATGATGATAACAGTAACCGATACAATAGCAACAGCCCAGAAAACCAGAATGAGGCCTATTTGTAAAGTTTTGATAATGGCAGGGAAAGTTATGAAAATCAGCCCCAGACCAACAAGAAAGGTGATAATCCCCATTAAACCAACATTGCGATCCTTCTTTACCCAGGAGATATTTCCATAGAGCAGTTTATTTATAATGATACCTGCAAATACCGGAATGAAAATAATGTTGACAATGCTGATCATCATACCTACGGCATCGACCTCAATCAACTGGCCTGCAAATAGCTTCATTAAAAAAGGAGTAACAAGGGGAGATATCAGTGTGGTTAAGGTAGTGACAGTCATTGAAAGAGCCAGATTGCCTTTTGCCAGGTAAGTCATCACATTTGAGGCTGCTCCTCCGGGGCAGGCACCGAGCAATATTATCCCGGCTGCCACTTCAGGCGGGAAATGATAGATTTTGATAATCAGAAAAGCAATAATGGGCATCAGCACATAAACCATCAATGTACCTGCAATGACTTTTAACGGTTTTGACAATTCCCTCACAAAATCAGCAATGCTCAGTTTTGTCCCCATACCAAACATGATCACCTGAATGGAGGGCACGATGAGTTTATTTGTATCAAAACCCCAGTTTGTAAATAGTTGTGGAAAATAGAGTGTGAATGAGACAAATGCGAAGATCTGACATGTAAAGGACAACCCTTTAAGTTTTTCAGTTCTCTGCACAGCGAAGGCAAGTGCATAAAACATAGCAAAAAGTATCAATCCGGATATGCGGAAACTCCCTTTTCCAAAAACCAGTAGCAAAATCTCAGCTAAGGCAAACAGAATTGCCAGAGAGAGAAATACTTTCACTGCGCCAGTATTTTTCATATTGGATATTAAGTTGTTAGGTGGACAAAAATTTAATTACGGTATCTCTTATCTGATCAGGCTGAAGGCCGTGTTGTCCCAGTAATTCTTCGTAGGGTCCGTTGCTGGCATAATGGTCGCCGATTCCGATCATTTTAATTCTGACAGGGTATTCCTGACTGCAAATTTCCGATATAGCACTTCCCAATCCTCCAGCTATAAAGTGTTCTTCCACAGTGACTATTTTGCCTATTTCTTTTGCTGCTGCCAGGATGAGCTCCCTGTCCAGCGGTTTCAAAGTATGCATATCAATAAGGCGGACACTTATTCCTTCTTTTTCGAGGAGAGTAGCTGCAGCAACAGCTTTTGACAGGACAGTTCCTGTTCCAATTAACGCGACATCCCGGCCATCCCTCATTACAATACCTTTTCCCAGTCTGAACTCAACATCCTCAGGATACAGTACCGGCATTTTAGGGCTTCCGATTTTCATGTAGCACGGTCCAATGTGACTGATCATTGCATGAACTGCCTTTTTAATCGTCACCGGATCTCCCGGATTGATTATTGTTACACCCGGGATTGTCCGGATAATTGCCACATCGTCAATAGAGTGATGGGTCGGACCAAGCTGATCGTATGTTAAACCGCAACAACGGCCGACAACTTTAACATTCTGATTCATATATCCCAGGTCATTCCGGAACATCTCGAAGGGACGAGCTGTGACAAATGGCGCAATTGCTGCAAAAACCGGTATCTTTCCGGTAGTTGCCAGTCCGCTGGCAAAACCTGTTACGCCCTGTTCCATTATGCCAAATTCAAAATGCCTCCCGGGAAACCTGCCGGGAAATGCTCCCAGTCCCGATCCTGAACTGCTGTCAGCAGAGAGGACAACCACATTTGGATTTTTTTCTGCTGCCTCAATAACAGCCTCTCCGAAGGTTTTTCTGGGATCTAATAATTCGTTCATTGCCAGTACTCTTTTATATTTTTTCTTTCAGCTTTTTTTCGATGGCATCTAAATCGCGTTCTGCCTGCTCCATCTCTTCCGGAGTGGCTTTCCAGTAATGATAATTTACTTTTCGTTCGGCAAAGCTGAGTCCTTTTGATTTAATGGTATCAGCGATAATTATTGAAGGTTTGCCTTTCTCAAAAGGCATCTCCTTTGCATTACCTATGATTGCTTCAAAGTCGTGACCATCGATTGTCCTGACACTCCACCCGAATGAACGCCATCGTTCATCCAGAGGTTCGTAGTTCATTACATCTACTGTCCGGCCGCTTATCTGTAACTGGTTCCTGTCGACAAAAACAAGAATATTATCAAGCTTGTGCATTGATGCAGCTGAAGCTGCCTCCCAGTTGGATCCTTCAGCCAGTTCCCCGTCGCCCATTAAAACATAGACCCTGGACTGTGATTTGTCCATCCGGAGCCCTAAAGCCATTCCCCCGGCTATTGAAAGGCCATGTCCAAGCGCTCCGGTATTTGTTTCTATTCCCGGAAGTTTATGCATGTTGGGATGCCCGGGTATCGGACTGTCAAGATCTCCATAAGTATCAAGGATTGATGCATCAAAAAAACCACGTTTGGCAAGTGTGGCATAAAGAACAAGACATTTATGTCCGGCTGACAGAACAAAACGGTCCCGTAGCGGCCATTTTGGATTACCCGGATCAACATTCAGCAAATTAAAATAAAGTGCAGTTAGAATTTCAACGGAAGATAGTGCCCCTCCAACGTGACCTGCCCCCCCCGCCCTTATAAGCCGTAAAATATTTCGTCTTATATTAAGTGCTATATATTCCAGCTTCAAAATTTCCTTTGAGTCCATTAGAGTCTAAAAATAATCATTACATTTTTTATACCTGGTGTTTCCTGGCATATTCAACATAGCATGCTACCTTAGGTTCCGAAGTTGTTCCTGGCTGCCACACTGATTCCATCCAGATCTTGACTATCTGTTTAGCTACTTCCACTCCAGTGGTGAATGACCCTATGGTCAGTAAGTTAGCGTTGTTGCTTTTGATAGCCCGTTCGGCTGAATAAGTATTGCAGCAAAGGGCTGCATATATACCGGGGACCTTGTTTGCTGCAATACTCATACCAATGCCGGTTCCACAGAGGAGAATTCCCCGGTCATATTCATGTGCTGCAACAGCCTCTCCTACTGCGAATGCCACCCTGGCATAAATAGGATCTTCACTTCCAAAATCCTTTACAATATAGCCCAGCCCCTTAAGCTGGGAAATAATTACATCTTTGAGTGCTGCTGCGTTAGGATCGCAACCGATTGCAATAGTCGGTTTTTTATGTTCAGCTTGCGAAGCGTTCATAATTCAGATAAGTTAAAAAATTATTAAATCCTGATTCCATTTCCATATTTGCCGGAATGCAATGATAGTTAAATTTAAAATGAGTAAAAACATAAAAAATATTAATTTGGCAGCAACTTGCTGAAATTGATTCTTACACATGCTTTTTCAAGGTATAATTCCGGGAATTTAAACCAGGTATCCGGAAATTGACTTCCCGTAGTAAAAATGCAATGGAAAACAGATAGTCGGCTACTAGATTCATTGAAAACATTTCAGAAACCTGGAAATATACTAAAGTATTTCTTCATTGATCCTATATCCGATTTAAGTAAATTCTGAAAGTTTTCTTCATCTGTTTTATGACCCAGACATTAACATTTTATGATGTACATCAAATGACCTAGCAGTCTTGATGCGCAGACAAAATTATGGTTACTCTGTGCAACTTTTGAAGGGTTCATGAGGCTTCTTGGTGTTACTTTTTCTGGCGATCATCAAATTAATACTTTCTGCTTATTTGCAAACCAGTTCATAGTAGTAATCAGTATATGCACTATCGCCATATACAATGCTATTTTCAGGCAGATTAAAGAACAAGTTTTTCATTCCATCAATATCATGATAACACCCAGGAAGCATCGCAAATTCAACTGGGATTCCATCCACTGTTGTAATTACCTGAACAGTGAACCCATAGAAGTATTTTCTCATAGAAGGTTTATAGCCCCGGTATTGCTTCCCCTGAATAAGCTTGGAGCGACAGATACGAATGTTTTCACAGGTAGCTACCGGGAAACTGTCAATAATATATTCTGATGATATGTTTAATCTTTTTATTATGTCAGCAGTATTTAAAAATAGGTCTACAATTAACTCGAAGATTGAGTGTATTCACCTGTTAAAGCGGCTCTTGCTGAGCATTCCGGGAAGAAGGTTGGTAGACTTAACAAGACTAATTGTATGATCGATATTACCATGAAAATATTTTGCAGCAATCAGAGCCACTGCAATCAACTCGGAATCAGAAGAATTATGGTTAACAGGTTCTTTATGACCAATTTCTATCATGATATCATCAATAAAGACGTAAATTGCAATAAATTTTTCTATCATATACTTCAGGTTATATGGTTTGGCGACTTAAACCTGGAGGGTTTTTTAATTATACCTAATTTATATATGCTTGATTATCAATATATTAACAATATTTATCAACATATTTTATTGATTTACAATATTTTAACAATTTTTACTTCAAACTATAACTTGCAACTTAAGTAAATTAATAGATTTAATCCAACCTAATTTGAACTCAATGAAAAAATCCAATTATCTGATCTTATGCGTATCAGCAGCGCTTATGATTACAGGCTGCACAAAGCAGAAGCCATCAGTCGTCACTATCGATGTGGCGAAGAATGGCATTGAAGTGCCTAAAGGTCTATGGGGCATTTTTTATGAAGAAATCAACCGTGCCGGGGACGGAGGATTATGGCCCGAAATGATTTACAATATGGGTTTTGAGGAGAAGAACATTCCGCCTACATCTTATATCGAAAACGGAGAAGTTGTTGCTCCCAAAAAACCCAGTTATTTATTCGGGAGGATCAGCAATTTCATATTCTACGGTTTCAGCCCTACCAACGTTACTGAAGGATGGACCCTGGAAAACAAGGGCAACTCTAAATCCGGAATGGAAGTTGTTTCTGACAATCCTCTTAACAAAGCAAATCCTCATTCACTGTTCCTGAAAATTGACGCAAATGATGGTAGCGTAAACCTTATCAATGAAGGTTTCAAGGGGATCTCGCTGGTCAAAGGTGAAAAATATGATTTCCAGTTCTACCTGAGAGCTGACAAATCGTACAAAGGAAAAGTTGTGGCATCACTGGTGGGCAATACAGGTAGTGCTGTGTACTCCCAGGAGTATGATGTGAATAATTCCGGTACCTGGACAAATTACAAATCAGTGATTACATCAAATGTTACTGACAATGCTGTAAAACTTGTACTTCAATTCAAATCAACCGGTAAAGTTTGGATCGACTATGTGTCGCTGCTGCCTGAAACTACTTTCAAAGGGCATGGTCTGCGCCAGGATATTGCCCAGACACTGGCAGACCTCAAACCTTCCTTTATCCGCTGGCCAGGTGGTTGCGTAGTTGAAGGATTCACTATGGAAAACAGGGTGAATTGGAAAGAATCTATCGGTGATCGAATGTCACGTCCCGGACAGTTCGACCTATGGGGTTATCATAATACCTACAATTTCGGTTATCATGATTACTTACAGTTCTGCGAAGATATTGGTGCTGCCGGCATGTTTGTAGTAAATGCAGGTCTTTCATGCTCAGTACGTAATGGTGATTACTACGAAATGGACCAGATGAAGGGAATAGTTCAGGATATACTTGATGCTATTGAATACGCTATCGGCGATGTTAATACCAAATGGGGTGCAGAACGTGCAAAAAATGGACATCCGGCTCCTTTCCCGCTGAAATATATTGAGATCGGAAATGAGAATTTTGGTCCGAAATATGGGGAACGGTATAATATGATATATGCTGCATGTAAAGCAAAATTTCCACAGATTACATATATTAATAATAATGGCCTTTCCAATAATCTTCCTGAGTATTTTGATGCTGATAAGATTGAAATGATTGACCCGCATTATTATGTAGCTCCTGAGACATTCTTCAACACAGTTCATCTTTACGATACGGTGCCTCGTAGTAATTATAAAGTCTATATCGGGGAATATGCAGTGAACAGCAATGTTGGATCCGGGACGCTGGAAGGTGCTCTGGCTGAATCCGCATTCATGTTTGGCATTGAGCATAACTCGGATCTTGTTAAGATAGCATCGTATGCTCCTCTGCTTGAAAATGTGAACTGGAGACACTGGCCGACAAACCTGATAAGGTTTAAGAATGATTCAGTTTTTGGCCGTTCATCATATTATGTACAGAAAATGTTCAATGAAAACAGACCTGATGTTACTCTTCAGTCAGCTCTTGACTTGAGTACCACTGTTGAAACCATTTCCGGCAAGGTAGGATTTACAGCAAATTCGATGGGTAGTAATTCCAATATCAGTGTTAAAGATTTCACAGTAAGCAAAGGCTCATCTGCCAAATATTCATCCCAATTCCCTGCCGATACAGTCAAATGGGAAAAAACAGGATCATGGAAAATTATTGAAAATGCTTATTCCACAGGCATTCCGGTTGATGTAGTACGCACAGGAGGTCTTTATATCCCTGGTAATATACGAGGAAGCGAAAATCAGAGTCGTTTCAAAATGGGAGGTGGTACACTAACCCTTGAAGATATGGTCTTTGACGATTGCACAATTTCTGCCAATCTCAAAAGGGACAGCTCATTCAATGGATTCAGTATAAGATTTGGAATAGCAGACGATAAAAACTATTTTACACTCTCGATCAATAATCCAAGGATGAGGCGGCCTGGTATGCCTCCCGGACTTTTCGGCAACCAGGATATGAATCAGCCGGTTAAATATACAGCAAGCGTTGAGCATGTTGTAAACGGTACTACCTTACGTCTGGGTAACATTGGAAGCTCATTCGACTTAAATATCGGTACATGGCATAGCATTATGGTTTCTGTCAGCGGAAAAATGATCAGCTGCACAATTGATGGAGTAAATTTTGGAGAATTAGAATACAAGGGCTTGCAGAAGCAATATGCTGTTGCCGGTTATGATAATGCTAACCGAGAAGTAATTGTTAAGGTTGTAAACGGCGAGAATACTCCGTTCAGCACAGAGATCAATCTTACAAATGTTGCAAAGGTTGAACCTGTTGGACAGATAATTACACTGACGTCTGCCTCCAATAAGGATGATAACAGCTTTGCTGAACCTAAAAAAGTGGCTCCCGTTACAAGTGAATTCAATGGCTTCAGCAATTCATTCAAAATGGAATTCAGGCCAAGCTCATTTACTATTCTGAGAATTAAAGCATCCAAATAAGGACTGGGAATTGTCATAATTAAGGGCAATCTCAAATGTAAACATTTACATTTTGAGATTGCCTTTTTAATTTAACGAAGATTACACTGAAATTCTACTTGTCTGACAAATACATACCTACTGTATTATTCCTTCAATACCCGGTGCTCAGTTACGCATAGAATTACTGTCTTTAATATCAACAAGTACTTTGTTGTTTTCAGCAAAAGCGAAAATAATACTTTCAGTATGCATACAATTAATAAAACGCAATGTAAGTTCGAGCGACTTATCATCTTTCCAGGTATAGGCACCGGCAATTTTAAAGGGCGGTAAACCTGTCAGATTTCCTTTTGAACGGGTAAAAAGGTTTGGTCCATGCATGGTAGTTTCCCCAAGTTGCCAGCTACCGGAAGCAAATGACATATCATAAGATGCTGTATCGGTTTTTATATTGAGCATACACATCTCATCCTTGAATTGAATGGACATACTCTTAATTTGTTTCTGATTCTCCGCAAGGCTGATAGTTTTACCTGAGATTTGTGAACTCATTGCTTCATTACTGACCTTTGGAGGTATGGGAAGTGCAAGAGAGGCTAATCTTTGCTTCATTTCTGCAACAGACTTTTCATCTTCCGGCAGGTTTCCATCCTTTATTCCCCGATATAAATACTTCCATATCATATCAAGTTCACCCCACATATCAGAAGATTCTGCAGTAAATACAACCAACGCATCTTTTTCCGGCATAATCAGTATAAACTGGCCATATGCTCCATTGGCCATGTAGGAATTATGCCGGGCACGCCAGAATTGGTAACAATATCCCTGCACAGAATCATTTGAGGAATCTCTTTTTGCCTCAGAGAGGTTGGGATTCTGGTATATCTTAAGAGAGGTAGCTTCTTCGACCCATTTTTCTGGCAGGATTTCCTTCCCGTTCCATTTGCCTTTCTGAAGATACAATTGTCCGAATTTTGCCAGATCTTCAGTCTTTAGTCGCAGGCCCCATCCTCCTGTATTAATGTCTTCCGGATTTGTTTCCCAGTCAGCTCCTTCAATTCCAAGTGGTTCGAATAACCTTGGGGTAAGGTAGTCAATTACTTTTTCACCGGTAACTTTCTGAACTATTGCAGATAACATAAAAGAAGCCATCGAATTATACTGATATTTTGTTCCCGGTTCATTAACAACCGGCGTCTCCAAAAATGTTTTAACCCAACCAGTAGTCATAGAAGATGACTCACGTCTTTGTCCTATTGACATGGTTAGCAGATGCTTTATTTTAAGTTCCGCCAGAAAGGGACTTACTGTATCAGGCAGGCATTCAGGGAAGAATGAAATAACCTTATCTTCAATACTGAGTTTTTTTTCTTTTACAGCCAGAGCGACTGCTGTAGATGTAAAGCTTTTACTGGCTGAATATAGTGTGTGTTTTAGATCTGGACCAAACGGATTCCACCAACCCTCGGCAATAACTTTGCCATGCCTGAGAAACATAAAACTATGGAACTCATGCTTGCCGGCAGCCGCGGAATCAAGGAAAGCAATAATATTCCGTGAAGATACATCTTCAGTTTCCGGGACACTCCTGGGAAGCGAAGTGCTTACCTGTTTTTTTGTGAATGAAATGAGAGTAAGACAGAGAATAATTACTGCAAAGGATGATCTGTTTAAATTTTTTTTCATTGGGTTAGGTTTAATGAGTTATCGAAAACAGAGATAATATTACATAAAAATATAATTTATTGCTAATGTAATAGGAGTTAAATGAAATATTGCGATTTAGGGCTTAGACAAGTTCCTTATTGGTCAATTATTATTCCAAAGTATTCTTCAACAAGTTCATAATCTCCGGAGAAAATTATTAAATTCGGGCCTCATTAGTTATTTATAAAGTATGGACTTTACAATTCCATTTAGCGTATTTAGTGATTTACATCTTGTTTCATGTCCTGTTCATCAGCCTTACCGTTTCGGGTTAATGGAATTTACAAATGATTGATTTCATAAGGATTCCTGATTATAATTTTTCTTGTATCGAATTCCGATCAATTACCTTAACCAAGAAAAGTTAATTAAACATAAAAAAAAAATTAAGCGATTAGTTTTATTAATAAATTTTTAATCTTGCATTATTAATCCTTAAAGGATAACATATCATGCAAAAAATGAAATTCGATATTTCCAGGTTAAAAGGGAAATTAGGACAAATGAGAGACTGGTTTTTAAGGCATCGTCTGCCGTATAAGCTGATATTTTTTATTATGGGCATTGCATCGACGGTGTGGTTTCTGATCAGGGTAATTCCAAAACCATCGAGGGCGACCTATCCATGTATGAGAGTGGCAGCGCCAATCATGTCGGGATTTGTTACTTATCTTCTGGCAGTTGCCGGACTGACTGCAGTATCAAGGAGGTCGAGGCGGAAAATAATAAATTTGAGATATGGAGCAACGGTGATGCTTCTGGCGGGAGTTATAGTAGCCATGGCAGTAATCCCGGTCAATAATACTGAGACATTATTTCAGACGACAGAGACAAGGACAGGACCGGAGGATGGGCCAAACCAGCCGATCGGTGAAGCAAAGGGTATATTCCCCGGACGAGTGGTGTGGGTATGGAATCCGGATGCAACAAACGAAAAGTTTGAACATAATAATTTTGATAATTACGACTTCTTTATAAGCCCTCAGAACAATAATCCGGAGGTCATCGCCAGGATGTTCCGTGACGGAGTTCTCAAGCTCGCCGGTAAGAAGGACGTAAAAAAAGCCTGGGATGCAATTTTCAAATATTTCAATGAGAAGAAACATAACAAGATGGCTGGCTATACAAAAGGAGAAAAGATCTTTATAAAGATAAACCAGGGTCAGGCAGGATGGGTTCTTAGCCAGGAAGACAAAAAAAATGGTTACGCTCTTCCAAATACTTTGCCAAAGGGACAGGAGATGAGGAAAGTAAGTATGGAACCCACAGAAAGTGGTCCTTATTCAGTTCTTGAACTGTTAAGAGAACTGGTTAATGAAGCGGGAGTAGATCAGGCAGACATATCAGTCGGAGACCCAATGAACCCAATCTATGCTCACAACTATAATGTCTGGTCAAAAGAATTCCCCAATGTCAAATATCTTGATAGATCCTCAACTAACTTTGGGCGTACTCTTATCAAAATAACAGAAAAACCGCTTGTCTATTATTCGGATAAAAACACTAATGACAAGCTGTATGATGTTATTGAAAATGCCAATTACGTTATCATGATGGCAGTCCTTAAATCTCATGGAGCAGCTGGCATTTCACTTACAGCTAAACTGAATTTTGGTAACATTGGAAGAAATGGTGCAGGTCATCTTCATTATTCACACATTGCTAACAGAAGGGAGGGCAAACCCACCAACACAGGTTACCATAAATACAGGGTATTTGTCGATCTTATGGGAAGCAAATACCTCGGACAGAACACGCTTTTCTGGTTTGTAGAAGGTTTATTCGGAGGTGGAGCAAGTGAAGTAAAGGGGCCAGTAAAATATTTCATGACACCATTTAATAACAACTGGTGTAATTCCATGTTTATGTCACTCGACCCTGTTGCTATAGAATCGGTTGGTTATGATTTTCTCAGAACAGAATGGGACGGAGTCCATAAACATGATGCCGTCAACAACGAATGGGAATCAATGCCAAATGCTTATGGGGTTGATGATTACATGCATCAGGCTGCCGATACTGCCAATTGGCCAAAAGGCATCAAATATGATCCTGATAACAGCGGCAAGCCAATACCGGTTCTGGGTGTTCATGAACACTGGAATAACCCGGTTGATAAACAGTATTCCCGCAATCTCGGAACCGGAAATGGTATAGAACTTGTATCTGTACCGGAAGATCTTGTTAAGAGTGTAGAAAAAGGAAATAAAAATGAACTCAAGTAACACATTGATTAAGGTTCTTAAAGGCAGGATGACTGCCAGAATAAATGCTTTACTGATTGCTTCTTTCATGGCAGGGCTGTTCACACCTTTCATTAACGCCCAGACCTCCGGAACAGTTCAGTCATTTGGAGAAGGGATCTCTGCTAAAAAGTTCTATTCATCAACCATTGACGAAGATAATACAATATGGTTTCTTACCGAATCCGGAATTGTCAGTTTCGATGGTGCGAAATGGGCACTGCATAACAAGAACCGTAAGGTAGCTGCCACCGGTCTGAAGAGTGTGGTATATGGTTTTTCTTCTTATGGACCAGAACTTTGGATAGCTACTCCACAGGGCGCAACTGTTGCATCTCTTCCGGTCGATGCAAGGTCGGGTGCCACCACATATTATGCTGATAACTCCAAAATTATAAGCGAAAATGTACTTGCGGTAGCAATTGGAAAAAAGGAGCTTAGATGGTTTGGAACCGATAAGGGAATATTTGCATTTAAAAGTAGGAAATGGCTTACCAACAGTTATAACAGGACTTACCCTGAAGGTACTTTCCAGGATTATCCTATCACATCGATGGCAACCAGTATCGATGGCGATTCACTTTATATCGGTACACTTGGAGGAGGAGTTCTCAGGGTATACAGGAATGATGTTGATGGTGTTTCCGGAGCTTCGGAATATGCGGCCTGGGGACCCATCCTTATACCTTCTGATACTGTTTACAGTGTTCACATCTCTGCCGACGGTACTCAGTGGATTGGCACCAAAAGAGGAGTAGCCAGGCATACAGGCTATAAAACCCTTGAAGGCTGGACTGTCTTTACCACAGCCGAGGGACTGGCAGATAATATTGTTCAGGCTATCAATTCAGATTCCAAAGGGAGAATATACTTTGGAACAAAGAACGGGTTATCTGTATTTGACGGGACCAAATGGACCCCTTATAAGATAGAGGATGGGCTTGCAAGCAATAACATTCTTACAATAGCTGTCGATAAAAAAGATGGTGTCTGGCTTGGGACCGATAATGGAGTAAGCAGTCTCAAAAACGGGAAAATTACCAGTTACCGGTAGATTATTTTACCTGTGACATCATCAATATCCGCTCACATCTACTTCAGATTCCAATAAATAACATAACGTTGTTTATCAATCTGGTAATAAGGGATCATGGTGATTTCTTTTGATGCTACACCAGTGGTTTTAAATACCAATTGTTTACCATTTACAGGAATCAGCCAATCATTTAATTTTCTGCCATTAATATTTAATGTGGTTACAATATTATCGGGAACAGCAGTGTTTCTGAAATCAAGCTGGTCTTTTCCATATGGAGCAGGGGCTTCAATCCCCTCTGTCCCCATATCACCGGCAAGAACTATCGGACCATAAACTACCGCTGCCATATTGGGATTGTCGTTTGTTGCTACGAGGCGCAATGACATCGGATAAGTAATATCTATTTTATCTCCAGTTTTCCAGGTTTTGTTCAATACAATGTAACTGCCTGGTTTCTGGCTGATTTTAACGTTTCTACCGTTTATTTTAACAGCAGCGCCCGATGTAGCCCATGACGGATAACGAATATTTAAAGGCACATTTACATCTTTTATTTCTTGTATTGTAAGGTGCGTGGTAGCTTCTTCAGGATAACCGGTTTGTTGTTTCAATTTAATGCCCTTTTCTTTCCAGGTCAACTCTGAAGGTATAAAAAGATTTACATAAATGCTCTTGTCATCATGATAGTATATGCCTTCACCATATTTTGCATGGTTTTCAAATCCGGTACCTACGCAACACCAAAACGAGTTTTCTTTAGTACAATACGTTTTAAACGTGCCAGGTGCATAGGACAAAAAATACATTACCATGCCGGTTTCCGGATCTTGTGAGGCCAGTATATGATTGTAAAGAGCTTGTTCATAGTAATCTGCATATTTTGCGTTTGCTGTCCAGGTAAACAGGTGACGTGTGAGCTTCAGCATGTTGTATGTATTGCATGATTCAGTAGTTGCATTTGATATGTGCTTTGATATCTGATCAGGTCCAAAGAAAAATTCATGATCACTGTTCCCCCCTGTTACATAGGTATGGTGATCTATCACTGTCTGCCAGAAAAAATCGGCAATATTTCTTTCTCTTTCATTTCCAGTTACTTCATAACCTCTGGCTTCACCAATAATTTTCGGGATTTGAGTGTTAGCATGGTTTCCGGCTAATTTGTCTTCCTTCCGGGCCAAAGGGTCCAAAATACTGTGATGAAAGAAGCATTCTGCAAGTTTTTTGTCATTTATATTTCCGGTAATTGCATACAAATTGTATGCTGCTTCCATCATACCACCAAACTCTGTTTTGTGCATAATTGCCAACTGTTCAGGAGAGAGGTTTTCTAGTTTGTGGTAAGCCCAGTCGCTCATTTTTACTACAATATCCAGTGCTTGTTTATTACCTGTATATTGATACATATCGATCAGACCTTCCATCACTTTATGCAAGGTGTACCATGGTGCCCAAACTGGTTTGCCTTCTATTACACGATTGATTAAATTCTGAGGGAATGCGCTTAAATAACCACCCTGATTTATCACTTCCTGAATCTCAGCCAATGCACTTACCAGAGAATCAGCCTTGCTTTTATAAGCAATCTCACCTGTGGAAGCATACATGAGGGACAGGCCTGAAAGCACATGCCCCAAAGAATGACCTCTTAATTCAACATCCAAACCTTCCCATCCACCAAATGGCCGGGCATTCGTAGACATGCCTGCATCAACCCGCCAATTGTGCAGTAACTTTTTATTACTAATACTTAACAACCACTTGCCGTCACGCTCCATATTTTCTTTGAAACGGCTGTCGAGCAGTCTTATATCACTTAAATCAAAGCTGTATGCTTTAACTTGTATTTGCGGTTTTACAGTTTGAATAGATGAAAACTGACCAACATACTGAGAAAACACTATTGCCGTATTAAGGCAGCATAGGATTAATATGACAGGTAACTTTTTAATTAGATTGTTTATCATATCCATATTATTTTAATTAGAACAATTAGTCGCTCAACTGATAATTCTTTTATACTTCAACTGGACAAATATATATTTATTTATCTCACAGTATAATTCAAGTCATGTAATTTTTAAGTTGCTGTCAATAATCCTCAATCCTTTATGTATCCTGCCTCCCGATAATATTTTTCAGCACCGGGATGCAGAGGTACACCGAAATTCTTCCAGACAGAGTTCGGATCGTAAGTATATATCCTGATGAACCATTTCAGAGCCCTGTGGTTTACATCAATAGCTTTTGCCAGATCATAGGCGGCCTGCTCAGGTGTATCATCACGCGCAAAGAAAGATTCTCCTGATCTGCCCAGAGTTTTTATCCGGCGGTTAATGCCCTTTAGCAGACTGTGCTGAACCTCGACAAATTCGGCATCCACATTCTGCTGTGCAAGGAGTTTCAACAATTCTTCGGGCAATTCAAAAAAATACAGATCGAATTTCTGACTTAAGGTTGTCCATGAGGAAGATTCGGGATTTAAAGAAGGACTTGCCAGAAAGCCGGAAACTATATCAAAATCTCCTTTTAAGGCTTCTTCCATGGTAACCCCTATTTTTCCTCCCCAGGCTTTAATATCATCTGCAGATATACCATAATATTTCAGAATGGTCATCATATTGTTATCGGCACCCATAATTCTTACTGACTGCTGCATTTGTTTTATTCGGGCAAAATCTCTAATTCCC
The DNA here is from genome assembly GCA_049512815.1 of Bacteroidales bacterium. Taxonomy (GTDB): domain Bacteria; phylum Bacteroidota; class Bacteroidia; order Bacteroidales; family VadinHA17; genus LD21. Next base: position 64,633 of record JBEKWS010000020.1, read on the forward strand.
GATTCTTTTCTGGATGCCACCAGAAAATAGAACGGATCCTCGATTTTTGCTATCAGGCGTAGATTGCGAAAGGGTTCTTTGTTACCCGGAGTCCCATTGTAAGCTGAGCTCAGCATGGCACTTGAAGTTACACCAAAATCAACACGGGCATTTATACGGACATTAGTGCCATCTCCAAGATTTATTTCATCAAGTGGTGGCGGAAAGTCATGTGTCGAGACCAGACGCGGATCATACGACCTGTTGCAGTTACGGCAAAGAATAACTGAATAGCCATATGGTTCCATTGCTTTTTTAACGTAATCTCCAAGTTCTCCCCAGGGACATCCGCTCTCGCATGCTGCAGCCATCACCGGCCTTTTAACATCCCAGCCGGTTTTACCGACATCAATGGTTTCCTGAGCATGGATCAGATTTTCCGGTAGAAATATTGCAGTTAAAAAAATTACAGCAATTATACTGCCAATTTTTGCAGCCAGTTTTGATGATGATGTTTTCATTTTAAACACAAATATAGAAAAGTCTCACAAAGACAATTACACAAAGATAATTATTATGAATGCAACGAACTCAGCAGAGATATTCTAAGATCAAACTATCTTCCCAGCCTTCCCCAACCCTACCCTTAATACACATTTGGTTGGTAACTCGAAATTATACAATTGATATGTTACTGTAATATGACAAGGAGATCCTTCGCTTCGCTCAGGATGACATGAATATCAGGTGGTTATGGCGTGGTATAAGTGGCGATTCGCAACACTGATTATCATTAAAAAAAGACATGACTTTGCGAATCGCCACTTCTGCCACCCCTCCCATTATGTCTCCAAATGAGCTGTCATCCCTGTCCGCACGGCTGGCGGACTCGGGATCTCCCAGAACCATCTACTGATTTAATAGAGGTATAAGTTGTCATAATAGCAGGAGTGCAAAAAATATTTTAAATAAACCCCCGGAATTCCGAGCGGAGCAAATTTCCCCAGGGCAAGAATATACTTATCTTTGAAAAAATGATTAAGGACAAATGAGGCTAATAGAATTACCCATAAAAAAGTCAATCCTATTGTTGCTATTATCTTAAGAGTTTTTCTCTTCATGAAAATTCCTCCTACAAAATTTAAGTTAATTATTTCTTATCATATTCAGCAATCGGGGAAGGCTTTCCTAGATACATTTTCATATTAAATTTGTATGTTGTAGCATTTTCTACATTATGAATTTCACCATAAGTATGAGCATATTTGGCAATATTAGTAAAAACTATCCTTACTGGGATAACCATGCCTTCTTTAATTGAGACTGAAATGGGTTGACTAAAGTCACTCAGACCAACATAAAAGGTATATTTTCCCGGACTTTTTGAGAGTCTTAAACCGACCTTATCTCCGAATATCAATTTAGAAGCAGTTACCCATCCTTCAGGAGGTGAGTCCTTAGTAGGATTAGCAACAGTATAAACTGGAAATGAAAAACCTATATTACCTTCACTCTTTAGATAATAAAATTCAACATATCCCTTTGGGCTTCCCTCCGCAACTCTGTCAATTTTTCTGATTGGTGCACAACCTGCAAGAATTGAAATAAAAATCAAGTAGGCTAACGAATAAATTAATTTAATTTTTATCATAATTTTAAAGAATTTAATTAGTAATTGAAATTAATTATTTTTTATTTATTTTATCATAAAATTGATTATATATTGTTCTGCCTAAATGCAGACTATAATTGGCAAAAGAAAAAACCCCCGAAGATTGAATTGGATTATTAAATGGTTATGCGATGGGGGTTTTAAATAAATCAGTTTTATCTTTTCTTAATTTTTATCAGAATTAAATATCATTGGCAAACCATCTTTGGAAGATCCAATGATAATAACTTTTGTATTTGGAGATTCTGCTACCTTGAGTGTTGCTTCAATTCCTTTCCATTCAAGAAGTTGTGGGCTAATTCCCTGTGAAACTATCTGTTGAAAATTATGAATTCCTCCTGCCTCAATACTCTTTCTATTTGCTTCCTGCTTTTCTTTTAAAAGTACAAATTCCATTTTCTTTGCCTCTAGCTCCATGGATAATTTCTCTTGCACACGTTACTGATGCTTCTGGGAGAACTATTGCAAAAGTTTCAGGTGGAATGGTTACAAAACACAGCAGACTTAAAGCAAATCCAACAATTGCAATGTTTATTGCGAAAAGAATTTCTGAAAATATGAAAGAAAAAGGAATAAAATCTTTGTATGTGAGAATACGTGCAAAAACCGGGAGTACTGGCCCCGGACCAGGTGCTAATGCAATAATAAAAAGTCTGTCAAGAGAAGGGTTTAAAATAATAAATATTTTGGATACTACAAGGGTTCCGCGTGGTGTACCAAAGAAACAAGGCGGAAGAAGAGGTAGAAGAGTATAAAAAGGGGTTCTTAAAAAGAACCTACAACAGTAAAAAATAAAAAATGGAAAACATAAGCAAAGGAGAAAACAAATTTGTATTCAAAGCTGAAATAGAAGACAGCTTAATTAATTCTATAAGAAGATATGTTGGACAAATACAAATTGCAGCATTTGATGAAGTTGAAATATCAAAAAACGACTCTCCTCTTTATGATGAAACTATTGCATATAGATTGGGATTGATTACTTTAAAACAAAATGCAAAGAAAGAAGGAAAATTAAAGTTAAACTCACAAAACAAGGGATATGTTTATTCTGGCTCTCTTAAAGGAGATTTTGATGTTGTTTATGATAAAATGCATATAATTCTTTTAAGTGAAGGGCAGGAATTAGAGATAGTTGCTAATGTAAAAATGGGAAAAGGACAGGATCATGCTAAATTCTCTCCTGGGATAATGAATTACAGACAGATTTCAGAAATATAAGTTGATAAAGAAATTGCTGAAAAATTATAAAACACTTTCCCAAACATTGAGATGAAACAAAAAGGTGATAAATACTTGATAGTCGATGACAAAGAAAAAGAAGTCACTGATATCTGCGAAGGACTTGCAGAGAAATACGAAAAGAAGATTGAGGTAAAACCAACTGAAGAGATTGTGGTGTATTTGGAATCTTTCGGTCAAATTGACGCTAAGAACATATTTACAAAAGCAGTTGAGGCATTGAAAAAAGATATGAGTGAATTAGGAAAGAAATTCAGCAAGTAAGTATTTTTTTATAATAGTTATCTAAATATAACCTTTCTATAAGTTTAATATAATCGTTGCACAAGATTATGAAAGAATTTTTCACAATAACTATAACATATGAAAGTATTTTCATATGTATTTAGCAAAAAAAAGGATAACTCACATGGAAAATCCTTTTTTATTACACTTTGAGATCATTTAATATTTAGTGGGAGATCTGGCTATAAGCACTATAAAAGAAATAAGCCCTATAATCAATGAAAGAAGACCAAGAGAAAGGAAAATTAGCCCAATTGTTTTTCCTTGCATATGCCCAACAAACCAATATAAAAGGAACATTTCTTAATAAAAATCGCATAACTTACTACCAGCTTCGAGAAATGTTTAAAGGTTGGGAAGGGGGAAACTTGCCTATAAAAAGTAATAAATTCTTAAGTTTAATAATATGTTACCATTATTGTGAAGAAATACACGGCAGGCAGGTTTGTATACCCGTCCGAACGGTTTCAGCCGGGCGGGCTTTGTGGTTAAAAAGGACTTTTTCAACAGCCCCATGTATTTTCACATCAATTGTAACATTAAAGAAAAAATCAATCCCCTCTTTTATTATATTCGTAAATGTCTTGTTAAGAAATGTTAAATTCCAATTAACCAATAAAATCAAAGTATTTATCTTAAAATATTATCCATTATAAGTTAGTTTGAAGTTCCCACTTATGAACTAATATAGTAATTTTAATGCCCACAAGTGAAACATTCTATTTATTAACTATCTTAACTATGAAAAAAGCCATCATTATCTATTTGTTTTTAAGTATTCTGAACCTGGCAGGAGGCACAGGCCTGGAAAAGAAGATTTCCAGATTCGATTTTACCGGACCCCGTGATCCGTCTTTTATAAGAGGTTTCAATTATACACCTGCCAACGTGGCTTCTCCACGGCATCATATCGATTGCTGGGTGCATTATGACTCAGCAACAATTAAATTTGATCTTGACCTGGCAAAAAGTCTCAATCTAAACCAGGTAAGAATTTTTGTTCCCTATGCAGTTTATACAGAGGATATAGAAGCTCTCCCTGCAAAACTGCAACATTTCGTACGCGAATGCCATAAGCGGGGGATAGGGGTCATGCCTGTTATCGGAAGCGGACCATGGATAAGGGATACATCACTGCGTGTACAGGGAAGAGCATGGGTTCAGTTTCTTGTCAACTCAATATCGAACGAACCCGGACTTGCATTCTGGGATGTAATGAATGAGCCTGACTGGCCAATAACTCCCAAAGAGAGAGTTTTGCGTAATTTTGAAAACTGCAAATTCATGGCCAAAACCTTTCATGAAATTGACCCGAATACTCCTGTTACTATCGGGATGGCATTTGTAGATGGCATGATTGAACTGGCTGATTATGTGGATGTACTGCAATTCCACGATTATATGCAGACCCGCGAACAGATAAGAAACAATATCGCAAGGGCAAAAGAATTTGCAGCAAAAGCTAAAAAGCCATTGATAAACGGTGAAATAGGTTGTATTGCGCGTGCCAATCCTTACGATATTACCCTCCAGGAACATATGAATGCAAAAGTAGGATGGTATATTTGGGAACTGATGATTGTCCGCAAAGGATGGGGACCTGTCCATGGTGTTTTTTATGAAGATGGGAGTGTCAGGGACCCGTCGATTGCAGCTGCAATCATGGGTTTTTTTCGCAAACGTACTGCCGATATACTTCCGGCAGTTCCAGACAAGGAAGGCTGGGTCACGAAGGTGATAGACCAGAGTGATAAATGGCTTAAAGATCCTGCCGGAACATGGAAAGACGGATTGGATCTTGCCGAAACCGCCGCCCACCTGCTGGAAGCCGGAGAACTTTCTGCAATGAGAATTCCACCCACTCAGGAGGTTGAGATGCTTCGTCAGGGGCAAGTCGACCAGAAGGCTCTTAAAGGGCTTATTATAAAATTCAAAGATCAACTTGAACCTTACAAGTTAATCCAGCCGCGTAATAATTGATTTGTTATGTGCACTTGAACCATATCTTTTAAGATTTTACGACCAAATATTTCCGAAACTAACTTCTAGACACGATTTATTTTTCTCTTTTAATATTCAGTCACTATTTGCGTTAAATTTAAACTTTACTTCAATAATTAATTATGACTTTTGCCTTCATCATAATTCAAATTATCTATTGTTTGTTTATCTAACTCTAAAGGACCTTTTACTATGAAAAAAGCTTTAACATTTTTATCGATTATGCTGTTTACAGTAAATCATCTTTGCTCAGGACAAACGACTGAATATCCGCCTGATTCAAAGCCGGCATCTACAAATATTCAGAATGGCCAATATCCGCGAGTAACTTCTGATCTCAGGGCAATTTTCAGGGTCAAAGGTACTGATGCCCAAAAAGTGCAGATTCAGCTTGGGAAGACTTATGATATGGTAAAGGATGATCAGGACTTCTGGACGGTTACTACCGATCCGCTTGTGCCGGGATTTCACTATTACTCCCTTGTTATCGATGGGATGAAGGTCTCCGATCCTGCCAGTGAAATTCTTAAAAAGGCAGGTATAAATAATGTAGTATTTTATCAATCTCCGGGAACAGCTCACGAATGGCTTACCTGGAGAAGATCTTTATACCAGTTTGCACAGCTTCTGTTCAAGTAAGAAACTAGCATATGTCGATCACCTTAGAACTTAATCCTTACTATATTTGGTGATCTTACTCATTATCGCCAGGGATCTTCAGACATTAGGGCTCAATATGCCTGAAGACTCCAGGTTATTTATATTAAGGTATATCACAAAAAGCTCTAACTGAATTATTGTAATTTAATAAGTACCATGAGAACCAATCCATCCAGGAAAATTCATTTTGTATTTTCATTATTCTTGTTGATATTCTTCTGCCCATTTATAAGCGCCAGGGAAGATCAAAAGAGCAGGGTAATTATACTGACAGATATTGAGGCTGATCCTGACGATACTCAATCCTTGATCCGATTACTATTATATTCCAATGTTATAGACATTAAGGGATTAATTGCCACCACTTCTACGCATCAAAAAACCGAAGTTCACCCTGAGTCTATTCAGAGAGTTATCCGAACTTATGGTAAGGTCCAGGCGAACCTTAACAGACATGAAGAAGGTTTCCCTGATGCTAACTCGCTTTTACTACTTGTAAAGCAGGGCTTGCCGGAATATGGAATGAACGGAGTTGGAGATGGGAAAGACTCTGAAGGTTCGGAATGGATTTTAAAAGTCATTGAAGAAAATGATGATCGGCCGGTATGGATATGCGTTTGGGGAGGCCCCAATACTCTTGCTCAGGCATTGTATAAAATCAGAAAGACAAGAAATGATACAGAGGTTCGGAAGTTAATTGCCAAACTAAGGGTTTATTCAATTTCCGATCAGGATGACAGCGGCATCTGGATGAGGAAAAATTTTCCGGATCTGTTCTATATTGTGAGCCCGGGTGGTTACGGAAGCTCAACATGGAATGCAATTCATCTGTTCTTTCCGGGAATAAATAATGAAATAATAAGCAATCGCTGGCTGGCACAAAATATTCAACAAAATCATGGTCCTCTTGGTGCCATTTATCCTGATGTAGCTTATGGGATGGAAGGGGATACGCCATCCTGGTTTCCATTAATTCCAAATGGATTGAACAATCCGGAACATGCCAACTGGGGTGGCTGGGGAGGCCGTTATGAACTGTACCGGCCTGAATATTCATCGCTGGATACTGCAGGATTCACAGGTGGTGTACCTGTTGAGCCAGAACCACGGGCAATTTGGACTAATGCGGTCGACAGATTTGTACCGTATGTATTTAATGAATATGGACGGGCTATCCGAAGGGATACGGTAACTTTCAATAATAATAAGGCTACTTTATTTCGCTGGAGAGAAGATTTTCAGAATGATTTTGCCGCCAGAATGGACTGGACCACTAAACCATATCAGGAATGCAACCATCCGCCGGTTCCTGCTTTGGGTCATCCTGACCAGATAACCGTAAAATCAGGTGAAATTTTCAGGCTGGATGCAAGTGGTACCACTGATCCAGATGGGGATAATTTAAGTTACTTATGGTTTCAGTATCCGGAAGCTGGCTCTTATAAGAAAACAATACGATTTGACCTGGCAGAAAACCTTTATAGGATTTTTTATATAAAAGCTCCGGTGGTTGATAAAAATGAAACTGTCCATTTCATCTTAAGAGTCACCGATAAGGGGACGCCACCATTAACAAGATATAAGCGGGTAATAGTGAATATAATGCCAAAATAAATACTATTTTTCCCAATATGATTGGAACTTTCCATATACTATATTAATATGCAATATCTGTTTCAGGATTGAAAAATGAAAACAATAATAGTTATATTGACAACTTTACTAAAATTTTTGAGGAGGTTCTAAAATGAAAAAAACATTATTATTTCTTTCACTGATTGTTATGTCAGTTAGTGGAGCCTGTTTGGCCCAATCGGGTCAGGCTTCAAACGTTTTTAATGCTGATACAGCACATGCTTCGCCTTACAATCTTTACGGAGCGAAGTATCCGCGTATTGAAACCGATTCACGGGTTACCTTCCGCTTTAACGCTCCCAATGCACAGAAGGTGCAGGTTTCCATCGTCAACGTTCCGTTTGATATGGTTAAAGGTAATGACGGTGTGTGGACTTACACCAGTGAACCCCAGGATAAAGGTTATCACAACTACTGGATGATTGTTGATGGTGTTATCGTGATTGATCCGGCTACCAACGCATTCATCGGTTATGGTCATATGTGTAATGGCTTTGAAATCCCTGATCCGGATGGAAGTTTCTATCAGTTAAAAGATGTACCTCATGGCAATGTGCTGGTTGAGAATTACTATTCTAAGGTGGCCAAATCATGGCGTCATATCTTCATTTATACTCCTCCGGAATATGAGAAAAACACCTCAACACGTTACCCGGTGCTTTATCTTCAGCATGGTGGTGGCGAGGACGAAAGAGTGTGGATTGAAATGGGAAGAACCAATTTAATACTTGACAACCTGATCGCAGAAGGGAAAGTCAAACCATTTATTGTTGTTATGGAAACCAGCGCTGTTGGTCCTGCAATGCCAATGCCTCCCCGTACAGGTGCTCTCGGTACAGGTGCTCCGACCGCAGGTACTCCGGTCGCAGGTGCTCCAGCCGCAGGTGCTCCTGGCGCAGCCCCACGTCCCCGTTTCTCATTTGACACATATGCTGATGTTATGCTCAACGATATGATCCCCTGGGTTGACAACAACTTCCGTACACTGGCTGATCAAGCTCATCGCGCTATGTCAGGACTTTCGATGGGTGGCATGTGTACCAAGTCAGTCACACTGGCTCATCTGGATAAGTTCGCATATATAGGCCTCTTCAGCGGCGGTAGTATTGCTCCTACGGAGATTACCGACAAATCCAAGGTCAAACTCGTATTTATGAGCTATGGTAGCCGTGAACCTGGCTCCAACGGTGTCAAAAACGCCGCTGATGTATTGCAGCAAGCCGGCATCAAGAGCGCCTACTATGTGTCACCCTTAACAGCTCATGAATGGCAATCTTGGAGACGAAGCCTGCGTGAATTCGCGCAGCTTCTGTTTAAAGATTGAACATTTGGATGAATAAAACAGATTACTTTTTGTTTATAGAGAATTTTGATAAGAACATTTAATAAGGTTATCAAATGAATTACAAGTCCACAATTATTTTATTTACGGCCGTAATAACAGGTGGAATCTGTTTTGCTCAGGCGAACCAGACTACGGCTGTGGAGGACTTCAAGCCAGCATCTTCAAATCAGCCAGGAAAGCAATATCCTCAGGTCAATTCTGAAGGTCGGGTTCGTGCCAGCATTTCGGCGCCCCAGGCTCTGAGAGTCCAGCTCGATATAGGCGGCGTTAGATACGACCTGACTAAGGACGAGAAAGGTGTTTGGACCGGCGATTCGTGTCCTCAGGATGAAGGTTTTCACTATTACCAGCTCAATATCGACGGTGCCCAGGTTCCGGATCCTGGAAGCCTGTTCTTCTACGGCGCCAGCCGTTGGGGCAGCGGTATTGAAGTTCCCGCCAAGGATCAGGATTTCTACGCTCTCAAAGAGGTTTCTCACGGTCAGATTTGCCAGAATCTATATTTCTCTAAGATTACTAACTCATGGCGACGATGCTTTGTATATACTCCGCCTGATTATGATAAGAACACATCTACCCGCTATCCTGTGCTATATCTACAGCACGGTATGGGTGAAGATGAGACAGGCTGGCCTGTTCAGGGTAAAGCTAACTTTATTCTTGACAACCTGATTGCTGAAAAAAAGGCCGTTCCAATGATTATTGTCATTGATAATGGCTATGCATCAAAACCATCCCAGACGCCGCCACAGAAATCCAGTACTTCCGATAGAGGAGCTGGCACTAACTCCGCCTTCGAAGAAGTCATGATCAAAGAAATCATCCCAATGATTGACGCTACGTATCGCACAATTGCGGACCGAGAACACAGAGCGATGGCTGGTCTATCCATGGGTGGTAATCAGACCTGCCAGGTTACTATGCACAACCTTGACAAGTTCTCCCACATCGGCGCTTTCAGCGGTACCATGAATGGATTGAACACAGCTGAGCTCGATCCTCAGGCCGCTTTTAACGGAATTTTCAAAGATGGAAAGACGCTAAACAAGCAGATCAAGCTTCTGTGGATCGGCATGGGTACGAAAGAGCCAAACCCATTCCCCGGCGCAATTGGAGCATTTCGCAAAATGTTGGACAAAGCAGGTATCAAATACGTCTATTACGAATCCATAGGCACTGCTCATGAATGGTTAACCTGGAGAAGAGACTTGTTTCAGTTCGCACCATTACTTTTCAAATAACATATACTTAAATATTAGTAAATGAGAAAATCAATAATCTATTTATTCCTGCTTTTTTTTGCCGGTACTCTATGTAAGGCACAGACATCACAGACAGTACAAACTCCGGCCGATTCAAAACCGGCACCCACAAATGTTCCGGGAGTCGAATTTCCACGCATTGATTCTCAATTGAGAGGTATCTTCCGTGTTGAAGCCCCTAATGCCCAGAAAGTTCAGCTGGACCTTGGCAGTGTTTATGATATGATTAAAGGCGACGATGGAGTATGGACAGTAACAACCAAACCATTGGTTCCCGGATTTCATTATTATTATCTGATAATCGATGGTTATCGTTTCTCGGATCCTTCCAGCGAATCATTCTTTGGAATAGGGAAAATGATGAGTGGTATTGAAGTTCCTGCACCCGATCAGGATTTTTATACTCCAAAAGAAGTTCCTCACGGACAAATAAGAGAATGCTATTTTTATTCTTCAGTGGCTAAAGGATATCGCAGATTCTTTGTTTACACACCGGCTGAATATGAAAAAAATACATCAAAGAAATATCCTGTTCTTTACCTGCAGCATGGTATGGGTGAAGATGAAAGAGGCTGGGGTGAACAGGGCAAGGTTAATATTATCATAGACAATCTTATTTCAGAGGGTAATTGCAAACCAATGATTATTGTGATGTCGAACGGTGAAATAGGGGGAATGTTCAGAGCAAAACCTGGAGAAGATCCGAATGTCGCCAGACAGAAGTTTGGAGCTGATTTTACTCCCATCCTGCTGAATGAAATTATTCCATATGTTGAAAAGAATTTCAGGGCTCTTACCGACAGAGATAACAGGGCGATGGCTGGTTTATGGTGGGGTGGTTTCCAGACATACCAGATTGCTCTTACCAATCTCGATAAATTCTCATATATCGGAGGTTTCAGCGGAGCAGGAATGTTCAATGCGCAGACAGAACTTAAAACAGTTTATAACGGAGCATTCAGCGACAGTACGGCCTTTAATAAAAAGGTCCATGCATTCTTTATAGGCATTGGATCGGTTGAAGGTCAACGTATGAAAGCTTTAAGTGATACATTTAAAAAAGCAGGAATCCATAATATCTATTTTGAGTCACAGGGAACTGCACATGAATGGCTTACCTGGCGCAGGTGTTTACACGAGTTCGCTCCTATGCTCTTTAAATAACCATATTCTTCAGGCAATAAGTCCCTTAAGAAAAAAGTTCTTCCAGATATAATTTATTATTAAACAACATGAAAACTTTTAAAATAATTATTGTATTGCTTTTCGTATTTTCAATAAATACAACAGCACAGGAAATAATTAACTTATATCCGGGGACTATTCCCAATTCAAAAGAATCCAATATAAAAGAAAAAGGGAGTAATCCGCCTGCAGGTATTATCTCTGGAGTCACTAAACCTGCTCTGGAAATCTACCTGCCGGAAAAGGAAAAATCAAGTGGTGCTGCCGTAATCATTTGCCCGGGAGGTAGTTATAAGGTATTAGCATTTCAAGCCGAAGGAATAATAACGGCAAAAGAATTTATGAAAAACGGGGTTGCTGCATTTGTACTTAAATACAGGCTGCCAGACGATGCGGCAATGACAGAAAAGAAAATTGGCCCGTTGCAGGATGCCCAGCAAGCCATTAAAATGGTCAGGGAAAACGCATCAAAATGGGGAATAGATATAAACAGGGTAGGTATAATGGGGTTTTCTGCCGGCGGACATCTAGCCTCAACAGAAGCTACTCATTATGAAAAAGCAGTGATTGAAAATAACAATAACACAAATTTGCGTCCTGATTTCCTGATACTGATCTACCCTGTCATAAGCATGCAGGATAGTCTGACACATCTCGATTCAAGAACAAATCTGTTAGGCAAAAATCCATCGAAACTCTTAATTGATGAATTCTCAAATGAATTGCAGGTTGACGAAAATACTCCGCCAACCTATATTACTCATGCGGGTGACGATAAGGCGGTCGATATTGATAACAGTATCGTTTTTTACGAAAAGTTGAGGCATCATAATGTTCCTGCTGAATTACATCTGTATCCCAAAGGAGGGCATGGTTTTGTTTTATCTCAAAAAACTGAAGACTGGATGATGCCTTTATTCAAATGGATGAAAAACTCTAAATGGATTGCTAATTAATAATAATGGTGAATTTTTAATATCTTAAAACATTATAAAACACGAAAAAAACAAAATGAATAGAAAATCCATTTTCCTCTTACTGCTTGTCGGTGCAATATTTTGTATTCTGGCTGTATCAACCATTCTTGCACAAAACCCCGAGATTGGTAAAGCGGCACGCTATTGTAATCCTTTGCCCATGATCATTGCGCCGGGAGGTAATGCATCGGGCGATGTAACAGTTATCCGGGAAAAAGGTAAATACTACATGTTCTGCACTGGTGGTGGCGCATGGATCTCTGACGATGGCCTGGTCACCGGTACTGCTCATGGCAGTGTCGTTGAAGGACCTGACGGGAATCTCTGGCAGTTCTATACTATCGTTCTCTCGAATCCTCCCGGAGGACGGCGAATCGGAATGGATCGCATAACCTTCGATAAAGATGGCTATTTGTCGGTAAAAATCACTGATACTCCACAATGGGCTCCCGCAGTTGTTCAGGTAGTAATATCACGATTTTAAATATATACCAAAAGACCGGTAATCAGTTATATTGCAGCACCTTTTCTTATGAACAAATAAAATTAAAACAATATAAATTTAAAGAACAATGAAAAAGTTAATTGCGCTCTTTACAGCACTGATAGTAGTCATTTTTACTGCATATTCACAGAATATCGTAAAGCATGCCCCTGTAGGTTTTGACTCCCTTCGCACAGGAATTGCTCATGGGAAAATAGATACCATCAGCTATCTTTCAAAGACTGTCGGTAAGAATCGCAGAGCCTTGATTTATACACCGCCGGCATATTCAAAAAGCAAAAAGTACCCTGTTTTATATCTTTTGCACGGAATTGGTGGTGATGAGAAGGAATGGTTAAACGGAGGCCATCCACAGGTTATTCTTGATAATCTTTATGCAGAGAATAAAATTGAACCGATGATAGTAGTTATGCCTAACGGCCGTGCTACTAAAGATGACTCGGCCAAAGGGAATATAATGGCACCTGATAAAGTTCAGGCATTCGCAACATTCGAAAAAGATCTGCTTAACGATCTTATTCCATTTATTGAAAAAAAATACCCGGTACTTAAAGACCGTGAACATCGTGCTATAGCTGGTTTGTCGATGGGTGGCGGACAATCGTTAAATTTTGGACTGGGCAACCTCGACCAGTTTGCCTGGATAGGTGGATTCTCCTCAGCTCCTAATACTAAACCACCTGAGCAATTACTGCCAAACCCTGAAGACGCCAGAAAAAAATTGAAATTGCTCTGGATCTCTTGCGGTGACAACGACGGCCTGATTACATTCAGCCAGCGTACACACGATTACCTTAACGCTAACGATGTCCCTCATATCTATTATATAGAACCTGGGGTACATGACTTTAAAGTCTGGAAGAATTCTTTATTCATGTTTTCACAGCTTATTTTCAAACCTGTGGATGTATCGAAATTCAACAAATACAGTGTTGTCGGGATACCGCCTTCATCAAATATAAGAGGAGTTAAATACCCGCAGATACTCCCTGACAGCCGTGCAATATTTCGTATTAAAGCCCCTGATGCCCAAAAGGTTCAGCTCGACCTGACAAAGAAATACGACATGGTAAAAAACAGCGAGGGAATATGGGAGGTGACAACGGATTCCTTAACTGAGGGATTTCATTATTATTCCCTCCTTATCGATGGATTGGCTTTGGTGGACCCTGCAAGTGAGACATTTTACGGAATGGGAAGAATGGCCAGCGGCATCGAAGTACCTTTCAAAGGAGATGGTTATTATGCAGAAAAAGATGTACCTCATGGTGAAATCTGTATAAAACGTTATTTTTCGACTGTGTTTAACAGCTGGCGTCAGTTTTATATATATAAACCTGCTGGTTATGACATTAATATCAACGAAAAATATCCTGTGCTGTACATATTGCATGGTGGTGGCGAAGATGAAAGAGGATGGGCAACACAGGGAAAAACAGATTTGATCCTCGATAACCTTATTGCAGCTAACAAAGCTAAACCTATGCTTATTGTAATGCCTGACGGAAATGTAACCGGACAGGGTTTTGGCGAAAATACACTCAGGATGTTTGAACGAGAGTTGAAACAAAGCATAATTCCTTTTGTCGAAAAAAATTACCGTGCTGAAACGGGTTCAAGGAGCCGGGCTCTCGCAGGGCTGTCGATGGGCGGTATACAAACTCTTTATGTAGGAATTAATAACACTGAATTATTTTCATATCTCGGTGTATTCAGTTCAGGATGGATAATGCCCGCACAGAACGACCTTGCAAATAAGCAGTATGATTTTATGAAAACTAATAACGACAAGATTAAGAAAAATCTTAATCTTCTCTGGATAGGAGTGGGCGGTAAAGAGGATATAGCATACAATAACTGCCAGGCACTGCTGAAAAAACTGGATGAACTGAAGGTGAAGTACATATATAGCGAATATCCTGGAGGGCATACCTGGCCGGTATGGAGGAACAACCTCTATAATTTTGCCCAGCTCCTGTTTAAATAGAACATATAAGTAACTTTAAATCTGCAAAAGATGAAAACTAAAATTGGATTGCTCCTGATAGCAGGATTTCTTTTAACTGTAAAAACTTATTCACAAAACCCGAATTTTTATATCTTTTTGTGTTTTGGACAGTCAAACATGGAGGGGAATGCAAAAATTGAACCTCAAGACACAACGGTGAATGACCGGTTTAAGGTACTGGAAACGGTTTATTGTCCCAACCTCGGCAGAATAAAAGGTAAGTGGTATACGGCCGTTCCTCCTTTGTGCAGATGCCATACCGGGCTTACTCCTGCAGATTATTTTGGAAGAACATTGATTGATTATCTTCCAAAAAATATCAGCGTAGGTGTTATTAACGTCTCAGTGGCAGGCTGCAAAATTGAGTTGTTCGACAGGGATAATTTTCAGGTATACGCATCAACAGCTCCCTCGTGGATGACAAACATAATCAAGGAATACGGAGGAAATCCCTATGCTCAGCTTGTCGAGATAGCAAAATTAGCCCAGAAAGACGGAGTTATAAAAGGAATCCTGTTACATCAGGGAGAGTCAAATACGAATGATAGTTTGTGGACCAAAAAAGTCAAAGTAGTTTACAGCAACCTGATAAAAGACCTTCATCTTAAAGCCAGAAAAGTACCACTTCTCGCCGGAGAAGTAGTGAATGAAGATCAGGGAGGCGTGTGTGCGAGTATGAATAGAATAATTGCTACCCTGCCACAGACAATTCACAATTCATACGTCATTTCTTCGGCCGGCTGCACCGATTCACGCGACAATCTGCATTTCAATGCAGAAGGATATCGGAAGTTTGGCAAACGGTATGCGGCTAAAATGCTTTCTATTATGGGTTATAAAGTCAATGTTACCGAGTAACCGGACCGGTTTATTATATTCGTCAGGTCAGAAAAAAAGATGGAAAATGATTACATCAAATTCAGGTATACTGTTGGTTCCGGGAAGCAAAATACACTTCACTGGCTGCAATAGGTGCTCCGGGACACAGCAGTGGAGGTATTGTCCTGTTCCAGCCATGTCACTGACTGTGTTACGGATAAAAAATAAACGTAATTGACAGTATCCATTAAATCTTAATTTAAACAAATGAAACGTAAAATATTAGCCGGCCTGTTTATCTTATTTACATTAACAGGGTTACCACAGAAAATAACTGTTGTCTCTCCAAACCAAAAAGTAAGCATTGCTCTTTATAACCAGCAAAACAAAGACGTTGGCGAATGGTATCTTAAAGTAAACTATATAAGCAATGGCAATAATTGCGAAGCTATACCTCAAATTAATTTGGGGTTGTCACGTAGTGATCAGGATTTCTTGAAAGACCTTAAATTTCTGAAAGCGGGGAAACCAATCCTGATAACGGAGCAATATTCTGCTTTACATGGGAAACGAAGCCAATGTAACAACCTTGCCTACGAGACAGTAATTTCGTTTGAAAATCCAGGCAAAGCAAAACTAAATTTAATCATAAGAGCATATAATGACGGTGTGGCATTCCGTTATGAGTTTCCTGAGAAAGAAGGTTCCTTTGTTGTTAAAGATGAGTTTACTTCATATAGCATACCCCAGTCTGCGAAACGATGGCTGGAAAAGTGGAACACTGCAAATGAAGGACTCTATATTGCTATGAACGACGATAACACGCAACAAAGCTGGTGTTATCCTGCCCTATTTAATTTACCCGATAACAACTGCTGGTATCTGATACACGAAGCAGATGTGAACCGTGGTTATTGCGGTTCAAAACTTAGTAACGCTGTCGATAAATCCTTGTTTAAAATCACATTTCCTGATCCAAAAGATGGTAATGGACAGGGGGAATCGGCTCCAACCATTGCCCTTCCATGGGAATCGCCATGGAGAATAATAATTTTAGGCAGCCTTTCAGATATTGTGGAATCGACACTTACAGAAGATGTTTGCCCTCCCTCAGTTATAAAGAATACCGGTTGGATCAAACCAGGTCTTGTATCATGGAACTACTGGTCGAGTAACCATGGTACAAAGGATTACAAAATTGTATGCGATTTTGCTGATCTCGCTGCCAGCATGGATTGGCCATACACCCTTCTCGACTGGGAATGGGATGCTATGAGCAATGGAGGAAATCTTGATGATGCTGTGAAATATATACTTTCAAAAGGCGTAAAACCCCTTATGTGGTATAACTCAGGCGGGAAACATACTGGAGTCACTGCAACACCCCGCGACCGTATGCTTACTCATGAAAACCGAGTTGAAGAATTCACAAAATTGAAGAAGATGGGAGTTGCAGGTGTAAAAATAGACTTTTTTGAAAGCGAGAAACAAGACATGATCAAGTATTACCTTGAT
The DNA here is from genome assembly GCA_049512815.1 of Bacteroidales bacterium. GTDB lineage: Bacteria > Bacteroidota > Bacteroidia > Bacteroidales > VadinHA17 > LD21. The sequence goes on from JBEKWS010000020.1 coordinate 81,723, forward strand.
ATTCTTGATGATGCAGCCAAATTTGAAATGATGGTATATTTTCATGGATGTATAGTACCCCGAGGTTGGGATCGCACATATCCGAACCTGATGACACACGAAGGAGTACGGGGTGCCGAATGGTACAATAATGGTCCTGAATTCACTACAACAGCCCCGGAACATAATACCATACTTCCATTTACACGAAACGTGGTCGGTCCGATGGATTATACTCCGGTGACCTTTACTGATTCCCAGAACCCGCATATTACATCGTACGGACACGAGCTTGCACTGAGCGTTGTTTTCGAATCAGGTTTTCAACACCTGGCCGACCGGCCGTCGGGTTATTACGAATTACCCGATGCCGCCAGAACTTTCCTTAAAGAAGTCCCTAATGCCTGGGACAATACGAAATTGCTTGACGGCTATCCCGGCCGCGATATAATTATTGCCCGTCAGAAAGGTGATTCATGGTTTCTTGGAGGACTAAATGCCGAAAGATTTGAAAAAACAAAGATCCTGAAATTTGATTTTTTGCCGGAAGGCGCTAATTATAAACTGACCCTGATATCTGATGGTAAACACGATAAAGAATTTGCCACACAGTATATTGCAGTAGATAAATCAAGCTCTGTAAGCGTGAAATTATTACGCAGGGGAGGGTTTGCCGCAAAATTGAAGCGAATACAATAAATATATCCATCTTATTCATTACAGACATTATAAATACAATTATTATGAAGAAAGCTTTATTTTTTACCCTGGGATTTATTCTGACTTCAAGTATTTGGGGACAGAAATTTCCATATCAAAATCCTGTTTTAAGCTCTGAAGAACGGGCCAAAGATCTGATAACCCGTTTGACATTGGAAGAAAAAGCCGAGTTGATGTGCGATCAATCCGATGCCATCCCTCGTCTTGGGATTAAAAAGTTTAACTGGTGGAGCGAGGCCCTTCATGGCCTTGCCAATAATGAAAAAGTTACTGTTTTTCCTGAACCGATAGGTATGGCTGCCTCATTCGATGACTCTCTGGCTTATCATATTTTCAATGCTGTTTCTGATGAAACCCGTGCCAAATATAATGAAGCAATGCAAAAAGGGCAGGAAAACACACGATTCCTCAGCCTCTCGGTTTGGGCACCTAATGTGAATATTTTCCGCGACCCACGTTGGGGCAGAGGTCAGGAGACTTACGGTGAGGATCCTTACCTTACTTCACGTATGGGTATTTCAGTTGTAAAAGGTTTACAGGGGCCTGCCGATGCCAGGTACAGAAAGCTTCTCGCTTGCGCTAAGCACTTTGCAGTACATTCTGGTCCTGAATGGAGCCGTCATTCGCTTAATGTCAAAAATGTAGATCCAAAAGACTTGTATGAGACCTATCTGCCGGCCTTCAAAGCGTTAGTTCAGAAAGCAGATGTCAGGGAAGTAATGTGTGCTTATCAGCGTTTGGAGGATGAACCATGTTGTGGTAACTCAAGATTGCTGCAAAGAATACTCCGCGATGAATGGGGCTTTAAATATCTTGTTACCTCCGATTGCGATGCGATAGCCGACTTTTATAATGGCCATAAATTCTCATCTGATGCCACTCATGCAGTAGCAAGAAGCATTCCATCAGGAACTGACGTGGAATGCGCATGGCAAGATTATAATTATAAAAAACTGCCAGAAGCTATCTCAAAGGGTTTGATCACAGAGGCGGATATAAATAAAAACTTATTAAGAGTGCTTATCGGACGTTTCGACCTGGGTGAAATGGATAATGATGCTATTGTACCGTGGACAAAAATTCCGGCTTCTGTTATAAACAATGAAGAGCATAGAAAACTTGCCCTGGATATGGCACATGAAACAATGACTTTGCTACAGAATAAAAATAATATTCTTCCATTGAATAAATCCGGTAAAAAAATTGCTGTAATTGGGCCTAATGCTGATAATGCCAGAGTGTTATGGGGTAATTATAATGGAACACCTATCCACACAATAACGATTCTCGACGGTATTAAATCAAAGGTATCAGGCGATAAGATATTTTATGACAAAGCATGTGATATTGTTGACAATAAAGTACTTGAAAGTTTTATCACGAAATGTTCTATAGACGGGAAGCCGGGATTCAAAGCCACTTATTGGAATAATAAAAGCATGACTGGCAATGCTGTTGCTAATCAACAGCTTGCAGGTCCTTTAAAGTTAGCAACAGAAGGAAAGAGTGCATTAGCTCCCGGAGTGCAGCTTGAAGGATTTTCTGCAAAATTTGAAACCGAGTTCACACCATCTAAAACTGAAGAGATTTTATTCAAATACGGGGCTGCCGGTTCTTTTGAGTTGCTGGTAAATGGCGCATCCGTCACAAAATTTGAGGATTGGAGGACACTGATTTCAAAGACTGCCTTTAAAGTTGAAGAGGGTAAGAAATATAAAATTGAAATACGCTTTACACAGCTTAATAACTGGCAGGCAGCCATCGAATTTAACCTTGGAAGAGAGGCTGATTTGGATTATTCCGGATTATTAAATAAGCTGAAAGGAATTGATGTTGTTGTGTTCGTTGGCGGCCTATCAAATGCGTTGGAAGGAGAAGAAATGCCGGTGTCATTCCCGGGCTTTAAAGGTGGCGACCGTACAGATATCGAATTACCTGCCGTACAACGTAATTGCATCAAAACGTTGAAACAGTCTGGAAAGAAAGTCATTTTTGTGAATTGTTCAGGATCTGCAATAGGGTTCATTCCTGAAACCGAAAACTGCGATGCTATCCTTCAGGCCTGGTATGGAGGAGAATCCGGCGGTCAGGCTGTGGCCGATGTACTCTTTGGCGATTTTAACCCATCGGGTAAACTACCTGTCACTTTTTACAAGAACTCGCAACAATTGCCCGATTTTGAGAATTACTCGATGAAAGGACGGACTTATCGCTATATGTCTGATCCTCTCTTTCCCTTTGGTTTTGGACTGAGCTATACGACTTTCTCAATCGGGACTGCCGAAATCTCCAGAAATAAGATCAGCAAGGATGGGAACGTTGAACTTACTATTCCTGTATCAAACACTGGGAAACGGACCGGAACAGAAATCATCCAGGTTTATGTTCACAAAGTAAATGATACGGATGGACCTCTTAAAACGTTGAAGGGATTCAAGAGGATTGAATTGGCTGCCGGAAAATCGGGTCAGGCAGTTGTTAACCTGCCTCCTGCTTCATTCGAGTTCTTCGACCGGACAAGCGGCAAAATGGCTATCAGTCTAGGCGAGTATGAAATATGGTATGGTAACAGTTCGGATGTCAGGGATCTGAAAATGGCGATGGTAACCATTCAGTAAAAACCCGGCATTCTCCACTTTTTGGAGATATGAATCGCAGTGTTTATGATATTTTTTTTTAATTGCTTAAGATATGAAGATTATACTCTGTGCAATAATTTTAATTCAATCTGTATTCCTTCAGGCTGAAGATGGACATAATCTCTGGCTTAGAGCAAAAAGTACTTCACCGGTAAATGTTATCTGCTCAAAGAAGTCAGCCACCATAGATATTGCACATGAGGAATTGCTGAAAGGCTGGCTGGGGAAAGCAGAGGCATCGGTGGTTCTTACTGTCAAACCCGACAAATCAATCAAAGGAGATGGTTTTAAATTAACCTTAAACGGGGTTCAGGCAAATAACGATCTGGGAATATTATACGGTGTTTACGAACTCCTGCGTCGCCAGCAGACCGGCGAGAGTATAAAAGAGGAGACTATTAATCCATCGTATGAACGGCGTTTGCTGGACCATTGGGATAACCTGAACGGAACCATTGAACGCGGATATGCAGGGCATTCAATTTTTTGGCGTCATGGGATAGATTCACTCTCTGTCACTGAGAATGATAAAACTCTTTGGAGAGAGTATGCCAGAGCCAATGCTTCGATAGGAATTAACGGGGCTGTGCTCAATAATGTCAATGCTTCACAATTGATGCTAACTACTGAATGCCTTGAAAGAGTGAAAGCTATTGCTGAGGTACTGCGACCATACGGGATTAAAACCTATCTTTCAGTTAAATTTTCTTCTCCTTCATTAATTGGTGGTTTAAAAACATCTGACCCTCTTAATCCGGAAGTGATAAAATGGTGGAAAACGAAGGCTGAAGAAATATATAAGCTTATTCCTGATTTTGGAGGATTTCTGGTAAAAGCCAGCAGTGAAGGGCAACCAGGACCTCAGGATTATGGACGTACTCATGCAGATGGGGCAAACATGATGGCTGATGCACTTAAGCCTTTTGGAGGGATTGTTATGTGGCGTGCTTTTGTGTATAATCCGACCGATCAGGATCGTGTTAAACAAGCTTATAATGAATTTATGCCTCTAGATGGCCAGTTTCATGACAATGTCATCATACAGGTCAAAAACGGGCCAGTTGATTTTCAGCCGCGCGAACCCTTCAGTCCGCTTTTCGGGGCTTTGAAAAAAACATCCGTCATGCCTGAATTTCAGATAACCCAGGAATACCTGGGACAATCGATTCATCTGGTTTTCCTGGCAACAATGTGGGAAGAATGCCTGAAAAGCGATACTTACCAGGAGGGAACTGGAAGTACAGTTGCCCGCTGCACCGACGGAAGCATCTTCCCGCAGAAACATACTGCAATTGCAGGTGTGTCAAATATAGGATTGGATACGAACTGGTGCGGGCACCTTTTTGCTCAGGCAAACTGGTATGCTTTTGGCCGTCTGGCATGGAACAATAATTTGACAAGCGAACAAATTGCTGATGAATGGATTAAACTCACGTTTTCTCAATTCACTTCAGGAAACACTGGTCATGCTGATTTCTCAAATGGCTGGACAGAGAATTTTCTGAATCCTGTTAAGAAAATGATGCTCGAGAGCAGGGAAGCAGCTGTAAACTATATGATGCCGCTGGGACTTCATCATATTTTTGCAGGAGATCATCATTATGGTCCTGGTCCCTGGTATGCACCAAAAGGCTTACGACCTGATTGGACTCCTCCATACTATCACAAGGCCGACACCCTTGGACTCGGGTTTGATCGTACCCAATCAGGCAGCAATGCAGTAAACCAGTACCATGAGCCGCTCAATTCCCGGTTTTCAGATTTGAATACCTGTCCGGAAATTTACTTGTTGTGGTTCCATCATCTTCCGTGGGATTATAAAATGAAGAACGGGCGTACTTTATGGGATGATATCTGTTACCATTATGAGATTGGACTGCAGCAGGTTCGGGAGTTTCAAAAGACCTGGGACAAGACAGAACCTTATGTAGATAAAGAACGATTTACCCTTGTTCAAAGTAAGCTGCGCACTCAAAGTATCAATGCACAGGTATGGAAAGATGGCTGCCTGCTTTATTTCCAGCAATTCAGCAGGAAACCAATCCCCTATGATTTAGACCGACCTGTGAACAATTTGAAAGATATCATGGAAAATGATATGAAGAGACGATGAAGTCGAATTTTTGAGTTAATTCTTTATATGAGAAATATACAGGTGTTTGGCAAATTTCTAATACTCGGTTTATGTCTGATTGTATCAACCGCATTTACACAACAAGTCGATCGGGTCGACCCGGGACGCTTCCGGACCGCTGATATGCATCCGTTTGTTCACGATTCCCGGGCGAAACATGAAGTTCGGTTGGATATGCACGACGGCGCAGAAGCCGCAGACACCAATGGTGTGATGTGGAGGCTCGGCGTCGAGTCCGGAGCTGTCTCCGGCCAGCCTGACGCGAAAGACTACCGTTTGACATGGACAGTTAAAGCGGGGCAAGTCGAATCCGTGTCAGTCGTCATTTCAAAATTTAGCCTAAATTGAACGCAAATGATTGTGGATAAACTACAAATAAATAGTCAACACAAACTCACGCTCTTCAAAAATTGCCTAAAAACAAATGCACTGCACTTATGAAAACACGTGTTCTTTCATTATTATTACTACTATCAGTTTTCCTGTCATTGAATGTTTTCGCGCAAACATCTTCAGGAAGCTGTATTGTTCTGCGCGACCATTGGTATATCCGGTCATCTACCAATCAAGCTGAAGGCCAATTAATGCCGAAGGTGCATATCGTGGATGACGGCAAAGTGATATCCCAACCCGGTTATGACGTGAAGGACTGGTATCCTACCTCGGTACCCTCGACTGTGCTTGCCGCGCTCGTAAAAAATAATGTGTACCCTGATCCATATTACGGAAATAACCTTATGGAACTGCCTGGCATGCGTAAGTGGGACTCCCCCGAAGGTGACCCCTTCAGTTCGTCATGGTGGTACCGCACAGAGTTCGATCTTCCCTCCGATTATGCAGGCAAGCATGTGTGGCTGAAGTTCCATGGCGTGAATTACCGTTCTAATCTGTGGGTAAACGGGTATAAGGTGGCCGATTCCACCCAAATGGAGGGTGCATACCGTCTGTATTCCTTCGATATCGCGCAATATGCAAAAGCCGGGCAGAAGAATTGCCTCGCGCTGGAGATCTATCCCCCTGTAGGTATGGACCTTACCATCACCTGGGTCGACTGGAACCCTGCTACGCCCGACAGGGGGATGGGTATCTGGTACGATGTTACGGTTTCTGCAACCGGTCCTGTGGCCATCGACCATCCCTTCGTGAAAACCAAATT